>JAPLDR010000022.1:76378-100994 GCA_026391655.1 Bacteroidia bacterium
AATAAAGAAACTATTGATTTACGTGATCACAGATCCCAAACCTGAAAAGGCGGATGGCATATCCGCATTAGCGCGTTATCTATAAGGAAAGGATGTCGGCAGACATCCTTTTCCTATTCAATAGTGAATATTTATTATTGTATTGCCATCCTTTCCAGATGATATAATTAATTATCAGACAGATTAGTTTTTTGTTTTAGGAAATTTCTGCTTAATAAGAATCGTTAGCACGATAAAAGCAACTATCAAAATAATTGGCAAAACCGACATGTTGCGAAGTGTAATTTGTGGTCCGGAGGTTTCGATTGATTTTCCCATAATGGGTAGCACCATGGAGGTAGCGACAAAACCTGCCCCACCTAAAATTGACATTCCTAAAGCTCCACTCTTAGGTACATATTCCGAGGCAACTCCAATCATGGTAGGCCAGAAATAACATACGCCAACAGCAAACACTGCAGCCGAAAGTAATGTCATTGCTGCACCATTAGAAATACTCAGCAACCACAAACCAACTGTTGCTATAATTGCCGATCCCAGCAATACTCCTGTTGGATTTAAACGGTGGATCAATCCTCCAGCAAAAAAACGACCAACAGCCATAATTCCGGTAACAACCACCAAAATAATCATCGGATTTATGCCATTGGTCTGTAATAATGCATTTATCCACTGTGTTGTACCCAATTCGGTAGAAGCTGTCAACAACATACAAAATAGTACCAGCGGAAATAACAAGCTGATTTTATTAATAAGCCTGCCTTCAACAATAACCAGAACTACAATTGCACCAACAACCAGAAAAGGTATAATGCTATTGAAATTCAGACTTAAAGAAGGAACAGAGGCTACTAAAATCATTAAAACTACAGTAGCAATTATAGTAAATGGGGCACCAACATTTCGCATCATTTCCTTATAGCTTACACCGCTGGAGACACGTTCTGTTTCCGGAATTTTTTGTCCAAAAAACAAGAACCCGTAAATTGCCAATGGAATAAATAACAGGCTTACCAATATCTCCCAGCGCAGGTCAAGCTTATCCATTACTAACCATGCCAATACACCTCCAATGACAATTCCTCCCGGGAACCAGACATGAAAGCGGTTAAGCATCTTTGTCTTTTTATTGGGGAATAGTGTGGCAATAAGCGGATTACAGGCTGCTTCCACACTCCCGTTTCCGAAACCAATAAAAACATTGGCGATAAATAACGAAGTCATGTCTTTGGCAAAAAGTAACAGTACAATTCCAATCAGGTGCATCCCAAAAGCCATTCTAACAATCGTTTTGGTTTTTACAATGTCAATGATAAAACCGCCGGCAAACATGGCAACTGCAAAACCCCAGAAAGCAGGCCCAAAAGCATAGCCTATCTGCTCTTTGGTCAAACCATAATCAGTTGAAAAAACTCCCTCAATTTTTGCCCTGATCGCAAAAGTTATTGCTGTAACCAATAGCGCCAGACAGCTTGCAATAAAAAGCCTTTTTTGATTTACATTTTCCATAATCTAATTTTTTGTTTGTTGGTTGTTACAAATATAGAAATAATTGAAACAGAAATATAGCCTGTTTTTAATCAAGGAATTGCTTCGAAAAATCAAATTAAATTTTACGGGTCTTATAAATTCATTGTCAATAAGGGGATTATCCCTTTACCACAACATGTTTTTTTATAAAGTCCGGATCAATATCAATACCGGAACCAGGACCCGTAGGAACTTTAATATCCCCGTTCTCGCTTAAAAGGGAGGATGTTTTGCATTCAAAAGCAACTTCCTTGTCATACCCTTTAAACTCATGGTATGGACCGGCATTGGGAATTGCAGAAACAAAATGCATCATATATAGAAATCCGAGACCACCCGAAATATGTGGAGTACAAACTTTTCCAAAGGCTTCTGCCATTCGTGCCACTCTCATCGACCGGACCATACCCCCAAAATAATAAACATCGGGTTGGACGATCTGAAGGGCATTATTGGCAATCAGCCACCTGAAGTTATGAATGCTCGATTCCTGTTCGCCACCGGCAATTGGAATAGTAAGCGCGTCAGCAACCTGTTTTGTCTCTTCGTACCAATCGAAAGGAACCGGCTCTTCATAATGCTCGAATTTGTATTCCTGTAATAACTTCCCAATACGGATGGCCTCTTCAGTTGAGTAGGACCCATTGGAGTCGGCAAAAAGATGCATTTTGTCACCAAATATTTTGCGCACCAGAGGAATAAGTTTTTCTGTCCTGTCCGGTGGAAATTCGGGATGACTCATACGTCCGCCAACTTTAAATTTGAGTGCCTTAGTCTTCGATTCTGCCAATTGTGTATGAAGGTGTTCAAGGGTCTCTTCTGTTGAAATATCGCGTTCGCTGTTGGCCTGATAAAACGAAACAACCGGATTGTGAATATTACCAATCAATTGCCCTATTGACTTATTGGCAATTCGCCCAAGCATATCGAGAATGGCAAATTCGATAGTGGCAACCGGAACCCAAAGTGCTAAACTTTGAAATTTATAGTTGCTTTGGTAGACATAAACCTCTTCGAGCAGCGATTCCAGGTCGCGGGCATCCTTACCGATAAAAAAAGGTTGCAAGCGATTTACAAAAACAGGATAAAACGATTTCATCGGGCTATTGTTCGAAGCCGAAATGCCTTCCGCTCCGTCTTTAGAGCGGACGCGACACAGAAAATTTTCCTTAAACCGAAGTAATTCGAGCGTTTCGATGATTACAGGTGTTGTAAATAACTCCCTTTTCAGAACAGGGTTTTTTAAAATTTCATCAAGTTTGGCATAGCCAAAGCGGACAATATCGGTCTTTGTTGAGGCATAAGTTGTCGATGGAATAGATGCCGCAAGACCACCGACTAATGAGGTTGCAATGAAATTCCGACGATTTGTTTTCATAAATAGGTGTAATTAGAACCCGCAATTTAGAAAAAAGAAATTGTATTTTTATCCAAACTTTAAAATCAACCATGATGCGCCGAAAGATTAATTTTTTCCAGACAGTCTTAATTGTATGTATTTCTATTTTAGTCTATTCCTGTTCACAGAAGAGTAGCAGCTGGCCCCAGTTCAGAGGGCCTGATAACAACATGGTTGCTGCCGGAACTAACTATCCGACTGAATGGAACGACAGCCTTAATGTTAAGTGGTCAACTAACTTAACCGGCGCAGGCTGGTCTTCTCCTATCGTTGTTGGCGATATAATCTTTATTACATCTGCATTTCTTGAAAAAGCCGCTCCGGTTGACCCAAAGGCGGTACAACCAGCTCCGCCGCCACCACCTCCGGTACCAGGTGTTCATCCTGTCACTCAACAAGGTCCGCCACCACCACAGGCAGAAGACAGCAGTTATATGAAGGAAGTTTATCGTTGGGAGTTAACCTGCATCGATCTGAAATCGGGAAAGGAACTTTGGAAACAGGTTGCACGTAACGGTAGTCCCGGGATTAAAAAGCATGTTGGAAATACATATGCGTGTGAAACGCCTGTTAGTGATGGAAAAAGGGTTTACGCCTATTTCGGAATGACCGGGGTTTACTGTTATGATTTAGACGGTAAGCTATTGTGGCAAAAAGAGTTGGGTTCTTTCAAAACGCTTAACGGGTGGGGAACTGGTTCCTCGCCGGTTGTTTCTCAGGGTATCCTTTATATTCAGGTTGACAATGAAGAAGGTTCTTTCTTAACTGCTCTTGATGCTGCCACCGGCATAGAAAAATGGAAGGTTACCCGCGACGAAAAAACCAACTACAGTACACCTGTAATCTGGAAGAATAAGGTCAGATCTGAACTGGTTACCACTGGTAAATCTGTGCGTTCATACGATCCTTTAACTGGAAATCTGATCTGGCAATTGAAAATAGGTTTAGAGATGTCTATCCCTTCCCCTGTTTATGACCGCGAACATATTTATTTGGGAAACTCCGGTGGACCCGGAAAGAAAGGAATTCTCTATTCAATTAAGGCTGGTGCCGAAGGCGACATTACCCCCAAGGACAGCGCGTTGGTAAGCAATGGAGTGGAGTGGACGTTAAGAGGTGCCGGAACTTCAAATCCTTCGCCGCTGCTTTATAAGGGACTTCTTTACCTGTTAAGCGGTAGGGGAGGTGAATTACAATGTGTTGATGCTTCAACCGGAAAGCAGGAGTACAAGGAAAAAATTGAAAAAGTTGGCGCTTGCTGGTCAAGCCCTTGGGCGTACAATGATCAGATCTGTTTTTATGACGAAAAAGGGGTAACCTCGCAAAATACACTGAATGATAAATTCTGGGCTTCAGCAGCTATTACGGAAGATGCCTATATTTTCAGAGGGGTGAAAAAGTTGTATTGTGTGAAGAAATAAAGCGGTTGTCAAATGCCGAAATCAATTAAGGGCATCTGCCAGCTGGCGGATGCCCTTAAAGTTATCATTTGAGTCGACCTCTTTTATAGTTTGTTGATAATCAGTGGAATGTGACTGTATTGTTGAATTTATGTTACCACGATCCGCCAGCACCGCCTCCTCCGAAGCTTCCGCCGCCAAAACCGCCAAAGCCACCGCCTCCGGATGAGCCTCCGCCACCAGAAAAGCCACCCCATGATCCGCTATGATCTCCTCCCAGCATATTCCCTAAGAGCATACCGCCAAGAAAACTTTGGGTTGACCCGAGGCCATGAGAATTGTTGCTTCCTCTTCTGAAAAGAAAAACAATGAACAGTACGATCATAACCAAGGCAAATCCACCAATTCCTCCCGATTTACCACCTTTATTAACAGCTTTAACGTATTGGTCAGCAGTAAATTCTCCTGAGGTAAGCGAAATCAGCACATCAGTACTTCGGTCAAGCCCCCTGAAATAGTCGTTCTGCCTAAATGCTGGTAGCAACTCTGCACTGACTATGGTCTGCCGGGCTACGGCATCGGGAACCACCGCTTCGAGTCCGTAACCGACAGCGACAAATACTTCACCGCGTTCGTTGCCCACTTTGGGTTTTACCAGAATCAGAATTCCATTGTTTCTTCCCTTCTGTCCGATTCCCCATTTTTCGGAAAGCTTAAACGAATAGTCGGATGGATCGTAACCTGAAATACTTTTAACGGTCACAATAGCAATCTGAGTCGAGGTTTTCAGGTTAAAATTAACGAGTTTATTCTCTAGTAAAGCTTGTTGTTCTGCCGAAAGGAGTCCTGCAAAATCATTGACTAGCCGGGGAGGTTCAGGACGTGCCGGGAACTCATCCTGGGCATTTGAAGTTAAGCTGAAAAACAGCGCCACGAAGAGCAGTAATAGCGCGGATTTTACTTTTGTCTTGTTGTTTTTCATTATTTACCGTATGAAATTTCGTCTGGAAGTTCGTTTACATCATCTGTCTGCCAGGGAAAATACTTTTTCAATTGTTCTCCTGCTTTTTCGATTCCGTTGATCAATCCACTGGCAAATTCACCTTTAATGAAATGACCAATCATCATCTCTTTGATGTCGTTCCAAAATCCTTCAGGAACCACCTTGTTGATGCCTGAGTCGCCGATAATCGCAAACTTACGGTCATTGACCGAAAGGTAAATCAGTACGCCGTTACGATCCTTCGTCTCGTGCATCTTAAGCTTTTTAAAGAGCCAGGCAGCCCTGTCGAGAACCTCAGCTTTGCACTTGCTTTCGATATGTACACGTATTTCACCGCTGGTCGCATGTTCAGCACTTTCAATAGCCTGCACGATAAGTTTTTCATTCTCTTTACCGAGAAATTCTTTAGGACTCATAGCGAGTACTGTTAAAATTGAACTTTTGGCGCTTTGTCGGCTCCTTTTTCGGCTTCGAAATAGGGTTTCTTCTCAAAATTACGCATCGAAGCGATAATACTTTGCGGAAATTGCCGAATGTAAGTATTATAACCTCTTGCCACTTCATTGAATTTCTGCCGCTCGACAGTAATTCTGTTTTCGGTTCCTTCGAGCTGAGCCTGAAGATTCATAAAACCTTCGTTGGCTTTCAATTCGGGGTACTTTTCAACTACCACCATCAAACGTCCCAAAGCTGAAGACAATCCGCCCTGAGCCTGCTGGAACTGCTGAAGCGATTCCGGACTAAGTTTTGTGGGATCGACTGTTACCTGGGTAGCTTTTGCCCGTGCCTCAATCACAGCGGTTAAGGTCGCTTTTTCAAAGTCGGCATACCCTTTAACTGTACTCACAAGGTTGGGGATCAGGTCGGAGCGGCGTTGATAGACATTCTCCACCTGCGACCAGGCTGTAGCAACACCTTCATCCATCGTAACCATCTTATTTCCGGTTGAGATTCCCCACTGGAAACCAAAAAACAGCATCACAACGATAACAATCACAACAATTATTCCTGTTCTTTTCATCTTTATTTTCTTTTAATTTTTAATACAACAATTAGTCGCACAATTGGGCGTGAAATTACTCAACAAAATCAGATTGGGAAAGTTTTATTTTCAATCAGATAATTAGGAAGATAAAATCCGGATTGAATCGAGTAATTTCGGATTAAGCTCTTTGTCGTATTTGATTGCTTTATTAAACGGAACAAGTGCGATTTCGTCGTTTTCGATACCAACCATTACACTCTGCTGATCGTCGAGCAATGTTTCAACTGCCGCAACGCCCAGACGGCTCGCGAGAATTCGATCTGAAGCTGTTGGCGAACCACCGCGCTGAATATGACCCAGAACAGTGACCCTCACGTCGTATTGCGGGTAATCATTCTCAACCTGTTTGGCAATGTTGAAAGCACCACCTGCCTTTTCACCTTCAGCAACAAGGACAATTGAAGAGTTTTTGCTTTTCCGGTAGCCCGATTTGATGAAGTTTTCGAGAGTCATCAGGTCAGTATCGGTTTCAGGAATCAACACGGCTTCGGCACCTGAAGCGATCCCGCCATTCAAGGCAAGGAAGCCTGCATCGCGCCCCATCACTTCGATAAAGAAGAGACGTTCGTGGGCAGTTGCCGTATCACGAATCTTATCCACAGCTTCGATAATGGTATTTAGTGCAGTATCGTATCCAACCGTAAAGTCGGTCCCAAACAAATCGTTGTCTATCGTTCCCGGGATACCCACAATAGGGACGCCAAACTCCTGGGCAAAGATTCTTGCACCAGTAAAAGTGCCATCACCGCCAATCACGACTAAAGCGTCAATTCCTGCTTCCTGTAGGTTTTGGTAAGCTTTTTCACGTCCTTCTCTTGTATGGAATTCCTGGCTGCGGGCTGTTTTAAGAATTGTTCCACCCAATTGGATAATGTTACTTACATCACCTGAAGCGAGCGGTTTGAAATTTTTTTCGATTAATCCTTTATAGCCATGAAAGATACCTACAACTTCACGACCATAAAAGATGGAAGTCCGGGTTACGGCGCGTACCGCAGCATTCATTCCAGGTGCATCACCTCCCGAGGTCAAAACGCCAATCCTTTTAATCGGATTATCGATATAATCATCCGGCATTGAAACCCTAATTTCCTTACTCATAATATTTTATTTTAACATTTCAGCCCACTCAAAGCAAAAATATCTACTCAAACCCTCTGCTACTTCTTCGAGCAGGTTTTTGGGAGTAGAAGTAGCACCGCAGATACCTACTGAATCGACATCTTTAATCCATTGTATGTCAATTTCTTCGATAGAAGAGATAAATTTACTGTTGTGATTTACCGATTGGCAGATATCGAATAGCATCTTTCCATTCGAACTTTTCTGTCCGCTTACAAAAATAATAAGACCAAACCGGGCTGAGAACTTTCGGATTGCAGGAATCCGGTTGGCCACCTGGCGGCACACCGTATCATGAATTTTCAAGGGCACGTTTATAGCCCTCCGTTTCAATTCATCAGCCAACAGGTGAAAACCCTCCAGATCTTTGGTTGTCTGCGAGTAGAGTTCGATAGGGCGTGTAAAATCAACTTTGTCAATCTCCTCAGTACTTTCGAGAACTATAGCCTTACCATTGGTCTGACCGACAAGACCGTTCACTTCAGCATGTCCCTTTTTTCCAAATATAATAAATTGAGCATTATTGCTTTTAGTCAATTCGTGGCCTTTACGGATACGCTGTTGTAGTTTTAACACAACCGGACAGGTCGCATCAATGAGCCGGATATTATTTTGCCGGGCGTATTCGTAGGTAGACGGCGGTTCACCGTGCGCTCGCAACAAAACCGTTGTGTCTTTCATCGTTAAATAACGCTCATGGTCAATCGTGATCAATCCTTTTCTTGTAAGACGTTTGACCTCTGCATCGTTATGAACAATGTCGCCCAGGCAATAAAGCACATCCTGTTGCTGTAGTGTCTCCTCTGCTTTTCGGATGGCTTCAACTACACCAAAACAGAATCCTGAATTCTTATCTATTTCTATTATCATTCTTCTTTGTTTTAGATTCCGTCAATGCGGCAAAGAATCCATTTAAGTTGTTCTTCGCGTGTCATATAGCTATTGTCCAGAACAATGGCATCGTCGGCTTTGCGTAGTGGGCTTTCTTTTCTTTTTTCGTCATACCGGTCGCGTTCAATGATATTAGCCCTGATTTCATCATAACTCACCTTTTCCCCTTTTGCAGTAAGCTCATCAAACCGACGTTTGGCCCTTACATCGGGCTGAGCCGTCATGAATATTTTCAGTTCAGCATCCGGGAATACGACAGTTCCGATATCCCGGCCATCCATCACAATACCTTTCGATTTCCCCATTTCCTGCTGAAGTGCAACAAGAAGGCGGCGTACTTCAGCAACTGCTGCTATGGGACTAACATTTTGAGATACTGTGAGTAATCGAATCTCCTTTTCGACATTCTCGCCATTAAGCCAGATGTCGTTATGTTGTGTGTCGGGATTGAACCTGAATGAAACTTTAATCTTGCCGAGATTGGCCTTTAATTCCGGAAGGTTTACGCTCCCGTTTTCAATCAGTTTGTGACGCAGGCAATAGAGGGTAACAGCTCTGTACATTGCACCTGAGTCGATAAAGATATAGTTCAGTTTTCGTGCGATTTCCTTCGCAACTGTGCTCTTACCGCATGAAGAGTGGCCATCGATAGCGATGATGATTTTTTTGATGTGATCCGACATTTCCAGTTTTTATTATCGAAACAAAGATAACGTTTAAGGAGATAAACGATGGATAGGGAAAAAGGTTTAATGAACAAATTGCGAGAGGTTGGCTGCGAGGGAGAAGTAATGGGCAGTGGCAGCAAGATGATAGCTGGATATCCCGTAATTTAGGCTAAACTTTGCTATTCTGACCCCTACACCAGCAGAAAATCCAACAAGTCCCGGACGACTATCGACCGCAAGTTCTTTCTGACGCTGGTAATTATAACCAAACCGGAGTGTCACATGCTTTTCAGGGAGAATTTCGGCTCCAAAAACAAAATGACGTATCAGCAGCGAAGTGAAATTTTCGGATTGATCATTCGTCTGAGGTTCCTCTCCCTGTCGGTTTAAATAGGATAAATTCCATTTTGTCAGGTGATTGACTGTTGCAAAAAAACGGATAGGAGCGTGAATGAGACGTTTCGAAAATCCAAGTTGTATATCCCAGGGAAGTTTTTCACGATCTCCGTTTTTATAATAGGTTGTGATCTGACTTCCCAAATTTTTCACAATGAATGAGATAGCCGAGAGTTCGTCTTTGGCTACATAGGTAATTCCAATATCGGCAGCCAGACCGAAAGAGTGATAACTTTCGAATGAAGAGAAGATTGGTTTTAGGTTTATTCCGGCTCTCAACTGTCGGGTTATTGTTCTGGAATAGAATAAATTAATTGCATATTCCGCCGCCCCGAAGGATCCAGTGAACTGTCCGGTTTCTGAAGTCCCTTCAAATGTTCCGTAGTTAACATAGTGAATTCCAAGAGCAAAAGCATTTGGACCACGTAAGTTTGGTGCATAAGCCGCATATCCGACGCCAATTCCTGCAATATAACTCACATAATTGATTGATAATTGATTTCTCATCGAATCGGAAAGAAGTGATGGGTTATAAAAAGTGAGGTCAAGGTCGTTGTCGGTAAAGGCAATTTGAGTACCTCCCAAAGCGGCCACTTTTGCAGAGTTGGTAAGATCGAGAAACCTGTAAGTGCCATCCCCTCCAATCTGGCTGAAAAGCAGACCAAAAGGGTAACCGATAAGAAAGAGGGCAAGAAACAGGTTTTTCATTAAGTGCCTATCAATTAAAATGCGAAACGAAAAAATACAAATGGTTTAAAGATAAAGTATTAAAGATCTTCCTTCTTCAGCCTTTCTACCACTTCGTACACAATTGGGCAAAGTTCACGATTAAACATGGTTAGATCTAAAAGCTGGTAGAAACGGCGACGATCGGTGTGTGGATATTCCCGACATGCCTTAGGTCTGAAATCGTAAATCATGCAAAAGTTGTCGGGCATCAGATATGGACATGGTGTGTCGTTAAAAACGAACCATTGATCTTCGTCGATATGGAGATAACGGGCAATAAAATCGACCTCTTTCATTTTTAACTTGTGAGCAATCCGTTCGATATCCTTATCAGTAATCCTTGGACTAATTGATTTACAACAATTACCACAAGTTAAGCAATCGAACTGATCTGACACCTTGTCATGAAGGCGATGCGTAATATCATCGAGTTGTTTGGGCTTTTTTCTTTTCAGTTTCGTGAAAAAAGTATTTGTCTCCTCCTGGTTCTGCCGGGCAAGAGCTTTCACATTGTTTTTATCTGCCTCCATTTTGTTGAATTGAAACTAATCTGGCAATAAATTTTTTCATTCTGATTTGTGCAATAAAGAGACCGGCAATAACCACTGCAATTCCCACCATTTTTCTGATAGTGAGCGGTTCACCGAGGATGTACCAGGCAAAAACAGCCGTCAATACCGGAATAATGTTGATGAAAATATTGGCATTGTTAATCCCAAGATTTTTTAGACTATAGGTATAAAGGATAAAGGCAAAGCAGGAGGCGAACAGGGCAAGTTTTACAATTGCAATAAATGCCGGAAGGTTAAAAGAGGTGGTTAGCAATGTTTTACTCTCAAAAATCAGCCAGAACGGAAGAAAAAAGAAGATTCCGATAAAATTCTGATAAGTGATAATTGTTGTGGCGTTGTACTTATGCGACAGATTCTTTAGAACCACCGTATAACCAATTGCAGAAAAGACGGCCAGAAATTCGAGACCGATTCCTAGTGGTGAAGCGATAAAGTTGAGCGAATCGTCAAAAACAACAATTCCGACACCAATAAACGATAGGATAATCCCGATAAAGTTGCGAAGCGAGAGCTTTTCGCCATGATATCGCGAAGCTGCAATCGGCGAGAATAATGGAATTGTGGCGATGATAATAGCCCCCATTGTACTTGAAACATATTTTAAACCAAAGCTTTCGCCCATAAAATAGAGAAAAGGTTCGAAAAATGCCAGTAAAAGAAAAGTTCGATAATCCTGTTTTTCAATTTTCAATAGTTTTTTACTGACCCATCCATAAATTAGCAACAACAGTGTGGCAATAATAAGTCTAAAAAAGACAGTTGTCAGTGGGCCATAAGCGACGTAAACTTCCTTCACCCAGACAAATGAAAATGCCCAGAAAACCATGGCGAAAACTACTGCAAGATAAACGATACCCTTTTTTTGCCCCATCTTAAAATTTTGAACTGCAAAATTAGCAAATAATAAGAGAACCACTGAGATACTGAGTGCAGGTTGGGTTCGAACTAAATTGAAGTCTTTAAAAGAGCATCGTTTAATCACTTTGGAAGGAGAAAAATAGAGTGCGAAACTTGAAAAAATTGAATCATAGTTAGTTAAACTATTCCTGAAAGCTTTATATTTACCAAAAATTTGATACTATACCTCAGAAAATCATGAAAAGAACAATTACCCATTTTACCTTGCTGGTAACTCTTATCAGCTTTTCCCCTCAAAATATTCAATGTCAGACAGATTACAATCAACAATGGCCTGGTTTTCGCGGTCCATGGGGTTGCGGGTTTATAGAAAACGTTACCACACCAACCACCTGGAGCGTTGAAAGCACAAAAAACATTAAATGGAAAACATCAATCCTTGGTTTAGGTCATTCCAGTCCGGTTATTTGGGGTGATTATCTGTTTATCACAACTGCATCAAACGGCGCAGGCAGCGAATCCCTTAAAGTGGGACTTTATGGTAATATTGATGAAGCGAATGATAGTGTCGTGCATGAGTTTAAGGTTTACTGTCTGGATAAACATACCGGAAAGATTATCTGGGAGAGACTTGCCCAAAAAGGAATTCCAAGATCAAAACGACATACCAAAGCCTCACAGGCTAATTGTACAGTTGCTACCGATGGCAAATATTTAGTGGTACACTTTGGTTCTGAAGGTCTTTATTGTTATGATTTTAAAGGAAATCTAATCTGGAAAAAAGATATGGGTTTAATGAATCCCGGTTGGAATACGACTCCTGGAATCGAATGGGGCTATTCAAGTTCGCCTGTCATTTTTAAAAATAAAATAATCCTCCAATGTGACATTCCTAAAAATCCTTTTATTACAGTTTTGGATCTGGCTACCGGAAATGAAATCTGGAGAACTTCACGTGTTGACGAAGCTCAAACCTATAGCACTCCTGCCATTTATTCGAAAAATGGAAAGTCACAGGTCATAGTCAATGGGTATATGCATATTGGTGGTTATGATTTCGAAACGGGGAAAGAAATCTGGAAACTAAGCAACGGTGGCGATATTCCAATTCCAACTCCGGTAATTGCCAATGATCTGATTTACCTGAATAGTGCACACGGGAAATTCTCACCAATCTTTGCCATCAGACCTAATGCAACCGGAGATATTACGCTTGCCCCGGACAGTACCAAAAATAATTACATCGCCTGGTGCGTAAAACGAGGCGGCGCATACATGCAAACCCCACTTATCTATCGGGGATATCTTTACAATCTTCAGGTTAACGGTCAGCTTACGTGCTTCGATGCCATGACGGGTGAAGTCAAATTCAAAGAGAATTTAAATGAAGCATTTACAGCATCGGGTATAGCTGCTGACGGAAAACTCTATTTTAGCTCTGAAGAAGGCAATATTTACGTAGTTATGGCGGGACCATTTTTTCAGTTACTCTCCAAAAATGCCCTGAAAGATATTTGTATGGCTACTCCGGCTGTTTCCGGGAACATTCTCTTTTTCAGAACACAACACTATGTGATTGCAGTTGAATAAGGATTGGTTATTTTGATATGTTGGTACTATAGCAAAATTGGTTTTTAAAGTCAATCTTTGTTAATAAATATTAATATAATATTGATTGCCAAAATCTTCACGATTCCTTCATATTCGGGATAATATATTTGACCCATAAACAATATAAATTGCTCGATTATGAAAAAGTTAGTTTTGTTATTAAGTTTTGTATTTGTATTAGGTTTAGTTTCTGTAGAAGCAAATACCATCAATAGAGTGGCCAAAAGTGAGCCGGTAAAGACTGAGCAGGCTGCGAAGAAAAAAGCCAAGACTCATAAAGCGGCTAAGAAGGTGAAGAAAGGAACCAAAACATCAACAGCAGCTCCAAAAACAGTTAAAAAATAAGCTGCTTTAAATTAATAATCGAAGCCATCTCATCTGAAAAATGGGATGGCTTCTTTTTATCCGGCTAAGCGACAGAATTTCATTTTTCATTACGCCTAAATAGGTTTCAACTTTATAGTAAGTAATTTGTTTTGTGTAAATACTTAGTCATTAATAAATTTAAAATATTCAATTGGTATGAAGAAGATAAATAATTACTACTTACCACTTTTTTTTGTTGCCATTTTGTTTTTAGCTGGAAGCTGTAAGAAAGACCTTGGCAGCTCCGGTTCATTATATACACCGACAAATGCAGATGTTACTGCAACTGCAACATTAACTGAACTACAGCAAGGTCGCACTTTGTATTCAAATAATTGCGGAAGTTGTCATGGACTTTATATGCCTGAAGATTACACACCTGTACAATGGAAGAGCGTTTTGAACAGTATGGCTCCAAGAACCGGTATGTCGGCTTCGCAAGTTCTGTTAGTGACCAAGTACGTTTCCAAGGGTAAATAATAATGTAACAAGTTCCTCCGATGGCTCGGAGCAGGCTATCCGGCCACTTAAAACAAATTATTCACGGATGAAATTAATTGTAAGATTCTCGACAATTTGTTTGATATGCCTGACGGCCAATAACTTCTGTCTAAAAGCTCAGGAAGTTAGTCAGGTAACTGATTTACCTTTGCAATTATCAAATGAAATAGGTCGAAATGAAGTTTTAGTGATTTACCTGACGGGTGACGGGGGGTGGAATAATTTCAACCAGCAGATGGTACAAGAGCTTGAAAAACAGGATTATGGGGTGGTAACCCTCAATACCAGAAAGTACTTCTGGAATGAAAAATCACCAGAAGTTTTTGCCCATGACTTTGAATTGATTTCAAACTATTATCTGAAAGAATGGGAAAAATCCTCTCTGATCATTGTGGGGTACTCTTTCGGGGCAGACGTGGCGAGCTTTCTTCCTAATCGCTTATCTGTTGAACTTCAAAAAAAAATCAAAATAATAGCCTTACTTTCTCCTTCAGCGAGTACTGATTTTGTGATCAGGTTGAGCGATATGATTAGCGAAAGTGAAAATGTCAATCGGAAATACAAGGTCGGACCAGAAATAGAGAAAACCGATTTACCTGTTGTCTGTATTTTTGGGAAGGATGAAGTAATGTCACTCAAAAGTAGTCTTCGTAAAAATAAGAATCTCACAATAAACGAGTTACCCGGTGATCATCAATATGAAAAAAATCTCGCTTTGCTTTTGAAAATGGTGGGGATCGAGCAAACTAAGTGAGGTGACTATTTAAAATCAATCACGGACTGATGTTGCTGAATTTACTGCAAGACCTTCTTCCCAAAACTAAGCTACCTATTTACCACCGCCAAAGATTCGAACATGAATATCAGACTCTTCTGCCTGCTCTTTATCGTTTATATTTGGTTAGGTTATTCTTAAATACCTGAAACTTTTTCAAAAATGTCGGATCTTCTTCCGCCAATTCGTCGAATTCAAGCTTGACTCCGAGTTCGAAACAATCATCCCAATCGATGCTTTGAAGGGGTTCCGGAAGTGGTTCAGGCATGTTCATAATCCTGGTCATGAGCTTTTCGAAGGCCAGTGAAAGATCGTCTGTCTTTATTAATTTTTCGATTTCATTTTGGTTTTCAGGTGACAGGTAAGGAGAACTTGTCGCAAGAAGATCGGTAAGTTTACCGGCGATCACTTTCCAATTTTCATCCGCCTCTTCATCTTCCACCTCTATCGATTTGACGTAACGGTCTGATCCTAACCTTTGGCTGAAATCGACATAGTACCCACTCAACCCAATTTATAGTCATGGCTTTGATATTAATATTTTTTACTCAATTTTTCATTCCTCAACAAGTTATAACCACCTCTTCAATATCTTTCATTTGATAATAATTTGCTTTTTAGTTGCCAAATGGAATTCGCATGAAGTTTATTATCATTTCAGTTGGTGATTCCCAATCATGCTCATTTCATCAATGTTTCACTTTTAGGGCCATGTAAAACGTTCATGTTTAATGTTATGAGCCAACATAAATTCCCCAAATAATGAGTAAGCTTTATTGACACTAAATTCTTTTTTAATTGCTTGTAACAGACCTGACTTATCCCCATCCATTAAGTTAAAAACCGGATAGAATTTATTTACTTCCTCTGGTTCTATTGTATAGACATATTCATAATCAGAATTTCCCCAGGCTTCTTCAACGAGTTTACCGGTATCGTACCCATCAAAGTATAACTGGTCTTTTTCGTTAAAATATATCTGCATGGATATCTTAATTTCAGAATTTTCCAAATAAAACAAAGTTACTTTCTCCATTTTGTCTGTATTTTGTTTCTTATCATTTTATTAATTCGTCAAAGCTAAATTTGTAAACCTCGCTGCCCGAAACAAAATAAAGTGATGTTTTGTCATAAGTGAAGTCATAAATACCAGGCAAACAATGTTCACTTTTCAGTCTTTTACCCTTAAATATCAAAACACTATACACGGTATTATTGCTGCTTCTAATGCATTTATACCACTCTTGCAATACAATTTTATAACCTTTATAGTCCTCTGAAATAGTAAATTGCGAGGTCGTTGTCTCAAATAAAATGCCTTTTTTTATCGTGGTTTTTCCAACATTGTGTAAATACTTGTTTTCAGCAGTCTCAGGAACAAAACCCGGCAAAGTGTCGATTACCAGGCCATTTTCTTTGTTGATAACGTAGTTTTTATCCTCATAAACATGTTGGGTGTTACCGATACCGGAAGGATTGCTCTTGAAATAGATTTCACTAAGGATTAAACTGTCGTTTTGCATATTGATAATGTAGCCCATCTTGTCTGGAACTTTCCATGCGTATTTTAAATTCAACCTACATTCCCTGCATTTAAAACAACAGGAAGAGAGCAAAACTGCCAGAACGAGGACTAAAAGGATTAATATTATTCTCATTTCTTAATTTTTTTATAAAGTCTCATTATTGTCAATTTTTAACTGGTTTTCAAAGATTAGAAATTTATAAAAGAAGCTGACAGATTAATATTGCACTGATTTATTGTCTAAACTTCTTCTACAGCCCCGGATCTTTATTTTCTTCAGGTTCTTCAATCACCTCCTCCTTAATCGATTTGACGTTTCGGTCAGATCCCAACCGCTGGCTGAAATCGATGTAGAATTTTTCAAAAGGTTTCAGTGAGTCCAGATACGCGCGAAACTGATCCCCTTTTTTGATTTCCGCTCCGGTTCGGGGTGGTATCCAGAAAGTAAATTCTGCTTCAAGCGAAACAAAATCAGCTAATTTTGTGGTAGCTATGCGGGTATCCTTTTGAATCCGGTAATGAAGAGACCTGGCTTTCGGATCTGCCTTAATCACTGTAGCGATGGCTGAAACTCCGGATGTTTTGAGTTTCTTGTGAATTCCAGGGTCATTTGTCTCTGAGACGAAACTTTTGTTCCCACTTAATATAAGAACAAGCAATACCAACATTGCACTCACCATGAATCCAAAAAACATGGGGGGAAACCAAAACTCATACCATGTATTCACGACTCCCCGGTTTGGGCTGTTGGCAAGATAAATAACTTCCACTTTGTCGCCGGTTTTCAGCCGGGACAAAGGTTTGGCTGTCGATCCGTGAATGTTGTGGTCTATACCGGATGCATCCTTGAAAGTGATCATAGGGAATACGCCGCTTCCCGTAGTGCCATCATTACTTTTCGAGTAAACTCTTTCGGTTCCGGTGACATACCCCACCGTCTTAATCCCATTAGTGAGCATGTCGATAGCCCTTTGGGAAGTCCAATAGGTCCCGGCCACACACGCGGGGATCGCAAAAAATAGCACAAAAAGGACAATATAGCGAACCGGGTTCAGGTGTAAGTGGGCAACGACAATTGGCAGGAGATGGAACGGATCATCCAATTTTGGGTCATCCGAAATAAGAATACCTCCCATCCACATCATAATTAAAACAACGGCAAAACCCAGAAGAAAGCCTGCAGGTCCGAGCGGAAACTCCCCCCACAAGAGTAATTGGGCATTTTTTGGATTTGACTTATCGTAGGCAACTTTTATTTCATCACCTGTTTGCGATGACGGTTTTAAGTAATAAGAACGGCCGTGAACCTTGATATGTTCCCCTTCTGAGGTGACAAATTCAACAAGGGGAGTTAGCGAAGGGGCCTTCATGGTATCTGTAACTGAACGTGATGAGCTATCCATTCCCACAACAATGCCTTGTGCTCTTTTACCCGTTACCAGCAAGCTGACCGAATTTTTCATGATGTATCCGGACAGGAATAACAAAACCAAAACAATAAGACTTAAAAACCAACTAACGAAACCTGTAGACATGTCTATACTATTAATTAATAATTTTTAATTTAGTCATCCGATGAATCCATAATTGACTGATTAATTGACTAAAAACATCTGGTTCTTTTGCGAAAATATTCATCGGATGACTTTTCGAAGTGGCTTCTTTATTTCTTTATTATCTTTTCCAGATCAAAAAGTCCAATATGAATGTGATACGGAATTGTATCATATCCTGATTCTCCATTGTATGTCATGATATACTTCCCTTCTTTAAAATGGGTAATATCCTGAATTGAAAAGAATTGTCTGCGACTGAATAGAATTTTAAACTCTTTATTTGAAAGGGTTTTAACAATCAGATAATAGGTTTCTTCGTCGCCACGGAATTGTCTGTCAATAGTTTCTAAATTTGCTTCTGAATATTTCTGTTTGTCAACAGGAATATTAAATACACGATGATATTCTATTTCCTCTTCGACGGTAAATGGTTTTAGCGTTTCTAAAATGTCACCGTTGTCTGTTGATAACAGCAGAAATGTTGAATCCGCATTTCTACCGAAAATGATTTTCGAATCTTTTGTATATGTATGGCCAGGCAGGTCTTCGACTTTTATAGTCCAGTCAAAGTCTTTTACCCTAAACCTGAAATCTTTTTGTTTAAAGAAGGTCATGTTGCACATAGTGAGTGATATTGAGATGAAGGTTAATATGATTATTCTGATTTTCATTCTTGTTTTTTTGATATACTTTCAACTCAATCTACTTTTTTCCCCGTCTTGTCGATGTAATACCAATTATCGCTTAACCAAATCGAATGTTCGCCATCTGGTTGAGTCTTACAGTCGGTGCTGACTTTGGCAACACCATTCTCAAAAGGCCAGGCACAGTCAAATTGAGGTTTAATCACGACCTTGCCAGTTAACAAGTCGGCGTAGCCAATTTTTTTGTCCACTATTATCCTGAATAGCCCTTCAGAAGGTTCGTCAGGTCCGTTGTCAAACGAAAAGACTTCATACAAAACATTTTCCTGACGGTCGATGGCTATAAAACCCGATTTTGGTTTTACTACAATTGCGTAGGTTTTAAAAGTTTCGGTAAAGCATCTCAAATATTTTCCTAATGGAATTACGATTTTCCCGTTTTGATTTTTATAACCATATTCGTCCTTGATGGTGTCAGTGAAACAAACCAGGTAGTTGTTCTTCTTAATGGCTGGCCTGCAACTTGTCAGTCCACTAAAAAGAAGCGAGAGAACGATGAGGTTGATTGCCTGATACCTTTTCATAAAATGGTAATGGTATTTCAAACTATTTAGTTCGATTGGTTACGGAAACCGAATCTCCTTTGTAGATTTTACTTGCTTCACGGGGTTTATTTTCGTTGTTGGTTCCAACATTCGCCTTCCCGGCATTTAATTTTGTATAAGTCAGTGTTGCGGTATAATTTCCACCTTCCTTAGCAATAATGTTAATTTCCCGCGTCTCCCTGTTAATTTGTATGGTTGATGTTGAGTACTGAGTTGGCCAGCATTGAAACAAATCAATTGTGTAGCCTTTTGGATTTGAAGCATATTCCTTGTCTTTTCTCCGTAAAATTTCATCAATTTGAGCAAACGAAATTGAGAGTAAGTATGATCCTTTCTCAATTTTACAGGAAAATTTTCCATCCCTCCCGGTTTTCCCGGCAAAAACAATACCACCAGGATTTTTGCCTAAGGCAGTATCTACTCCGTCGATGGGCTCACCAGCATAAACCATATTTGTTGAAAATGCACATACTGCCAATAAGAACAGCAAAGAAATAATTGATTTTTTCATTTATCTAATTCTTTATTTTTTTGTCTACTCATTCCCTTTTCGGCTACCGGGTGCTTACTCTTCTGAAAGGATTTTCGGCTAACTCCTTTGTTATTAAAATTAATTAAGACCCTGTTTCTAAAAGGTCTTGGAATAACTGATCAGGATCACCTGATTGTAATAAGGGTGTAAAAAGTTAATGGCAAGGTTGCTTTTTATAGTCGCCCGATGGGTAAGATAGATATCCTTGATTATTTTTATTTTAGTAATAAAAAAGCCATCCATTAATCCGTTTTTGCCAAAATTTCCAAAGTAATCCGACGAAAAACTAAGCCGGTACTGCATATCCAACCACTGTTTAACTTTTTTATCGAACCAGAAATTTGCCTCTGCACCCAACCGGTTGAATAAAAAACGCTTATATTTTCCATTGGCATCCTGTTCTGTGATGTATAACCCTTTATCGGCAATCCCGCTATTGCGGATCCCATAGAGTTGGAACGAATAGGGTGAAACCGAAATCCTTAAGTATTGGTTGGGCTGATATTTTAAACCCGGTGAAACGATTATATCATAAGGACTCGCAAAAGACTTCGTGCGGCCAAGGTTGTTGTAGTCGCGGAGATAATTTCCATCATAAACAGTAAATAGGGAAGAAGTTGTTTTTAAAATTAAATTGAAGTTCATTTTGTTCCCAGCTCCAATTCCTTTTGAGAAATCGTGAAGGGTGATTAAATTATCCTGATAGCTTTGAATATGGCCATTTTTTGTCAACCCCTCTTTTTGGAACCCCAGGATGTAATGCAATTCATTTGTCATGGCAAATTTACTACCCTCTTTACGGTAGTTCAGGCCCAGGTCTAATGAGGTGTTGAGGGTGAAGTTCTTCCTGTCTGTACCTGAAGGATTGTTAAATTCCAATACATTGCCTAAGTTAATGCCAAAAGTAACAGTGTATTGCCAGTTTTTCACCTTTGGAGTGCTTATTGAATCCTGAGCTACCGGTGCTTCCTTTGGAGTTACTTTGGTCTTCTTTTTAATGCTTCTTGTAAGAGGTTTTGCATATCTTACAGAATCGACGAGCCACTTAAAGATGCTCCCCTTAGCAATTTGATTGTCAGCGGTCAGATAGTTGAAGTTGTATTGATCACCATTTTCTTTGAGGTGGTCACAAATTATTTGCTGATTGGCTTTGATAAAAAGGGTGTCAGTCTGGGCGAAGGCATTGGATACCATACCTGAAGCCAAAACAAAAAATGGTAAAACTGTCTTCATAAAGTTCATAGTAGGATTATTTTTATAGTCTTTAATTTAGAGATTTTGGATAAGGGAGGTTTGAAAATAAACCTCCCTTGTTCATCCTTTTCCTATCATTATACGGTGTTTATTACTTAATTTGCTGGAGTTCCTGTAACATTTCCGGTGTACATGCTTTTGCATCATTTCTGTCGTTGGCATTTTCTGGTTTTTTCAGGCTTTTTGTATCAAGCGTAAAGCATGTGACACCGTAAACTGTGCAAGGGCCTGCAATATATACTGGGCTGCATACGTTTACATAGTGTGTTAATACATAGCATTTTCCCTGAACCAATACTCCGTTAGGCACATTGATGGTAGTACCACCAGACTGCCACTTGATAGGACCGGCTACCCAGTCACAAGGACTTGGACCAGGACAAGTTTTTTCTTTAAGCGTCCAGCCGTTTGCTATTGCACCTGGAAATGCTGTAGCAGTTGCAGTATAAGTTCCGTTACCGTTATCGGTTAAAGAAAAACTGATATTAGTTTTCGGTATTGGTTTTAAAGCCACCTGAAGTGTGTTATTTACACAGTTTTTGCCGCAACATACCTTTAGTTTTATAGTTAGGCTTGTCGCTAGGGTAGCCACCTGCTGAGCTAAGGAATAATTGAGTGTAATCGCATTCGTACTACCTCCTGATAAAGCTATCACATTTCCAAAATTGTCTGTAACGGTCCAGTAAAATGTAGCTCCCGGACATGGAGGGGTTGAAAATTTGATCGCATCGCAAGCGCACAATGGTGGCGGATTGGCTGAAATAATTTGAGGTGGGCTGGGTAGGTTAAAGGCAATAGGGTCACAACAAAAGCATTTTGGAATATTTGTGACCGGTATTCCTTTTTCTTCCGATTGAGGTTGTACGCTAATTCTTTCCTGAGCATTACCTGTAAATGCCAGAAAAAAACTGACAAACAGAAACAAAAGTTTTTTTTTCATCTTGAATAAATATTAATTTGCCTACTCTTTTCAGTTTTCGGCATCCCTGTTTTTCCTATTTTATTCTAAAATTTCACCGTTTCTGATCGTAATTGAGGTTTTGTTTTTAAGCTGTTTCAGAGATGATTTCAGCTTTTCTATTTTATCTGATGGAACATTCGGATCGTTTTCCAGATCGGCAATTGCTTCTTCGATTGATTCGTATTTTTTCACGTTAGCATCGTCTATATCCTTCTTTATAATTAAAAGAGGGGCTGACTTAGTCATCTTTTTTGTGAATAAATTCATCAGAAATTTTATGGAGATCATTGTATACAGACTTAAAGATTTGGTTAAATCTATATTCAATGATCCCCGGCCACAATAGCTAACATACATACGGTAGGTGTTGGTAAACTAACGGTATGTATTAATAATTAATCGGTAAATAAAGAAAGAGAGTCTGACTACGAATTAATAATTTTATAGAGTGGCGGTGGAAGTGAAATAATTACTTCTGTTCCGTGAGAGTTACTGTTACGGTTGCTCAGATCTTCAAACATAATTGGTTTCGGGAGCTTCATCTTTGTACTCAATAATCTGAGACGTTCTTCGATTATTTGTATCCCTTTTGAAATGTGATCGTCTTTTTTATGCTTCTTTGCTTCTTTAATTCCTATTCCATTATCAGTAACCTTAATAATTAATGACCGGCATAGTATTGATTCAATATCTACATTTTCAAATGAAAATGAAATTGTCACAAGTCCCTTGCTACCTGTATTAATTATACCATGCCAAAGCGTATTTTCCACAAACGGCTGTATGATCATATTCGGTATCATTATAGAACCTGTGTCAACATCGGCTCCTTTGATAATCTCATAGGTAAAACTTTCCTGGAATCTTAACTTTTCAAGATTGAGATATAGTTTTAGTCGGCTAATTTCTTCTGATAAAAGAATAAATCCGTTTCCTGCGGTATCAAGATTTTTTCTGACCAACTTTGCCATCATTGCTATATAATCATTCGCCTCTTCATTTCTATGACTATTGATGAGGTACTGTACTGAGTTGAGTGAATTAAATATAAAATGTGGGTTCATCATGGCCGACAATGCCTGATGCTTAAGCTCATTGATCCTTTCAGTTAGTTCAAATTCTTCCCGGCTCTTTTTACTATTCAACTTTAATATCCAAATCATAAAGATGACGGAGAAGCAACCTAATGTTATTATTATCAATATGGTAAACCAGATAGTCTCAATAAATCGGGGCAATACGCGAAAGTTTAGAAAATTGGGTTTGCTCCAGTCTGAATTCTGCGATTTAGCCATGATCTGCAGGTTGTAAGTGCCACTCTTCAGCGAAACGAAATCCAGAAAATCATGTTCAGTTTCAATCCATTCGCCATTTAAACTATATTTATACCTTACGGATCCAGGTGATGAAAAGTTTAAAACTTTAAAATCCAGGTAAATATGGTTTTGTTCTGGCTCAAAAACCAAATTGGTGTAGCTTGTATAAATCGAATCACCTGCTTTTATGCTCATTATTTTTACTTCAAGCAAATCAGGGGTATAGCTGTCGAATAAACTAATGTCAAGAAAGGAGATTCCATTACTTGTGCCGATGTTTAACTGGTTTTTTTCCTTATTGTAACAAAGTGAGAATACTTCATCTGAAGGAAGACCAGTTTGCCTGTTAAGATGTTTGACTGACATCCCGTCAAATAAATAAAGTCCCTTCATATTTCCAATCCAAATCCTCTTCTTATTGTCGGATACGATAGAAGTAGAGGATGATAAATCATACCCAATTATACTTGTGTAGGCTTTAATCGAATCATTTTTAAGGTTGTAGCGCGCGATTCCTTTTTCTCCGGCAAACCAGATATTGTTTTCATCCTGAAAAATTGAATTTATTTTTGAGTTCAGAACCGAACTTGAAGGAAAGAAAGTCTTCTTCCATGCAGTAATGTTATCAGAAGGGTTGGATATTTTGCATAGGCCAAGACTTGTTCCGATCCAGATATTCTTTTCCGAATCCTCAAAAATTTCGTTAACACGGTTTATATTAATACTATCTCCAAAAATATAGAACGGAGAAAATCGATCCTTCTTATTGTTAATATCTTGACGTGCATAAATATAATTTCCACCAGATCCAAACAGGTATAGTCCATTGCTTATTTTACAAAAAGACGGTGAACTGAGCATATAAAACTTTATTCCCTTGTAAAAAATATTTATCATATCATTTCTGCCGAATGTACCGCAGACATAAAAATCATTGTTGAAATTTTTAATGCGGTAGATATATTCAGTCAAGGTTTTATCCGAATTACTTTTGATAAGATTGAATTTTCCGTTTTCTAAAACATTCAGACCATTGAACGTTCCAAGCAATAAGTTGCCTGAACGCTCACTCATTATTGAATAGACATTATTATTACTCAACCCATCTTTCTCATTAAAGCTTTTCAGATAGAGATTATTCAAACAATAAGCGCCTTTGCCGAATGTGCTAACCCAGATATTCCCTTCAGAATCTTCAAGAAAATTATTTACCAGCGTATTCTGCAGATCCATTTTAATTCCGATATCAATGATTTTATCAGAGCCAGACGGAATTAAAAAGAAACCCCTGTTCATAATCGAAAACCAAAGATTATTATTTTTGTCTCTTAAGATTGCTGTTACATCATTAATATCT
>JAPLDR010000022.1:101007-106064 GCA_026391655.1 Bacteroidia bacterium
ATCTGAGAACAATTTTATTTTATATTGACTGACAACATTATTGTTTATTATCTCGTAAATTGACGATTTTGTACCAATAAATAAACTGCCATCTCTACCTTCAGTCAGACAATAAACAGAAGTATCGGGCAAACCATTAATGTGCAATTTAGTAAGAGCATCATTTTTTAAATTAAATAACCCACTTGTCGTTAAAACAATTATTTCCCTGTTCAGTAACTTTTCTAGTTTGATAGGATGTTGGGGATTCAGGGAGAAGCTATAGTCAAGCCTGTTGCTGGTTTTTTTTTCATGTATAACATTGATGATCCCCCAGCTACGATAAGCATACAATTTTTGTTCATCTTCTCCCGAAGAAACAAACAGCAAATATGACAGTGCAATATTTTTCCCGCCAATATCGCTGCAATAGTTTTCGATCTGTCCATTTCTTAAAACATTAATCCCTTTCTCATAATTACCGATATAAAGCTGTCCATTTAGCCCTTCTGCAAGAGATATAATTGAATTGGAATTTAGACCATCTTTGGTCCTGAATGTAGTGAAATGTTTCCCATCAAACTTGCTCATCCCGTTTAATGTGGCAAACCAGATAAAACCGTTTCTATCCTGAATAATACCATAAACAGTTGAAGAAGCAAGTCCGTCAGATGAAGTGTAATGATAGTAAGGAGGTGTCTGTGAATATACCTGGACATACTGAAGAAGACTGACTATTGCAAGCAGTATTGTTCTGTTAAGCATCTTCAGATTGTTTTTAGCATCGCTTTTATCTTCTGAATAAATTCCGGAGCTTTCCGGCGTGAAATTTCAACCTTGCTTCCGTCTGTCATGGTGACATAGTTTCCGCTGAAGTTGGAATATTCTTTTACGTACTTCAGATTGATCAGATGCGATTTGTGAATTCTGAAAAATCTTTCTTTCGGTAGTGTATCCTCAAAATCTTTTAAAGTTCGGGAAACGATTTTATTCTTTCCACCTTTAATAACTATTATTGTATAACATCCATCGGCTTCAAGACGGATTAAATCATCAAATGCCAGTAAATCAAAACCGTGAGATGCAGGAAGAACTAGTTTATCCATTTCATGAACAGTCTCGATTTTTATCCCCTTATTTTTTATGGATAGCAGATTTTTAACGGTCTGTTTAAGCTCTTTAATATTTACCGGTTTTAGAAGATAATCTACCGCACCAGCTTTTACAGCATTGATTCCAAATTCCTCATGAGCACTGACGAATACAACCATAAAGTTTCGATCCTCGTATTCATCAAGAAAATCAAACCCGTCAAGTACCGGCATATTAATATCAAGGAAAACTACATCTGGTTTGTGAAGATTTACAAGTTCCTTCGCATTAACCACTGAATCCGCACATCCCAGAATTTCAATCTCACAACAATAATTTTCAATGATCGTCTTAAGGTTCTCTCTTCCATAAAGTTCATCATCAACTATTATTGCTGTCAGCTTCGTAATTACCGTTTGTGAAGACATGATTCTTTAATTTTATTGCTTCTTAATTATAAATCAAATGTATAATTTAATTATCTAAAAAACCTATTTTTTATTTTTCTATCTATTTGATTAATAGAGATGAAAAACAAAGCCCAACAATGTTTATTACAACATGTTGGGCTTTTGCGAGGGTGGAAGATGGGACTTGAACCCACGACCCCTGGAACCACAATCCAGTGCTCTAACCAGCTGAGCTACATCCACCATTTAGCGGTTGCAAATATAGAGAATGTTTTCTTAATCGTGCAATTGATTTTTCAAAAAAATGGCTCAGTGGTTAATCAAATGAAATTCAATATTATACAATTATCGCAGTCTGTATGGGGATCATATTGACAAAAACCTCGTGCCATTACAACAGTATTGTTAACTTTGTTATTCGGTACTAAAGGAAATGAATTTGGATAAGGAAGATTGACTATTTGCTTTTGCAGAACTGCAAGTTGCCAGTTGCGAATAGCCGGTAGCTCAACAATTCATTTCATGCACGAAACGTCAAAGATCATCTAATTTAATATAAATGAGCTATTTACTCGACAATCCCGATACGGAACGGATTTTTCAGAAAATCTTATCAATGATTAACCCATTGCAAAATGTTGAAGTGGTCAATTCTATGCGAAAAAGAGGAGTTGACTATAGAGTGAACTTTGGAGTTTCTATTCCATTACTTCGGCAATTGGCTTCGGATTACAAGAAAAATCATCTCCTGGCGCTCAAGTTATGGAATAAGCAGTGGCGCGAAACGATGATTCTTGCTACACTTCTTGAAGAACCTTGTGAAGTCACCGAAAACCAAATGGATTTTTGGGTGAAGAGCTTCCAGTCGATCGAAATTGCCGAACAGGCTGCTATGAACTTGTTTTCCAAAACCAGTTTTGCGTATCAAAAAGCTTTCGAATATTGTCTTGGCAAAAAACTGTTGGTGAAGATTGTCGGATTGTTAATGATCGGACGATTGGCCCTTACTGATAGCGGAGCTCCTGAAGAGCAATTTGACCCGTTTTTTGAGTTGATGCCGCCACTTTCAAAAGATCCGCAATTATCGATCGTGTTTTCAAGGGTTTATGTACAGATAGGTATGCGCAATCTGAATCTCAACGAAACTGCCATCAGTCATGCGAAGATTCTGAAGACTATCGATTCGAAAACAGCGCACGAAAATGCAGAACACATCTTAAGCGAGCTCGACTGTGTGGATGCAAGAGAGATTATAAAAAGGAAGCTGAAGGAATTAACTAATTGAATAATTGTAAGATAAACTTCTTTTCCCTCCTTTTTATGAACCCAATTTTTTAATCACTAACTTTACAGCCCAGTTAAATGCCATTTTTTGCCTATGGAAGTCATTGAAGTAAAAGAGAGTAGTACGATTAAAGCTTTTCATAAAGTTGCCCACGATATTTACAAAGACGATCAGAATTGGGTGCCTCCTTTGGAAACGCTCGAAGATGCCACCTTTGATCCCACGAAAAATGCCTTTTATAAACATGGCGACGGAACCCGCTGGATTTTGAAAAGTGATGATGGTAAGGTGATTGGCCGCATCGGCGCCTTTTTCAATGGAAACAGAGCTTATACCTTTAGTCAGCCGACAGGCGGATGTGGTTATTTCGAATGTATCAATGATCAGATTGCAGCAAATCTTTTGTTCGACACAGCCAAGGCCTGGCTGGTCACACGGGGAATGGAAGCAATGGATGGACCGGTTAATTTTGGCGAGAACCTGATTAACTGGGGGCTACTTGTAAAGGGGTTTATGCAACAGGGGTTTGGAATGCCATACAATAATCCTTATTATCTCCAATTATTTGAAAATTATGGATTTAAAGTATATTTCGAACAATATAGCTACCATATTAACCATAGAGCTTTTCCGGAACGATTCTGGAAAATTGCTGAATGGGTAGCTAAAAAACCCAATTTCAGATTCGAGCATGTTCGGTTCGACAATATCGAGAAATATATTCAGGACTTTGTAAAGATTTACGAGCAGGCCTGGGCACGTCACGACAATCATCAGGCGGTTGATCTTGAAGATATTCGTGGCATGATGAAGATTGCCAGGATTATAGCTGACGAAGAGTTTATTTGGTTCGCCTATCATAACGATGAACCGGTTCTTCTTTTCGGAATGATTCCTGACTGGAATCAGATTTTAAAAAAGTTGAATGGGAAGTCGAATTGGTGGAGTGTGTTGAAGTTTATTTGGTATAAAAAAATCAGGACAATTACCCGGGCACGGATCTTAATTATGGGGGTAGTTCCCAAGTTCCAGGGAACCGGACTGGAGTCGGCTGTTTTCTGGCATATGGACAAAGTAATGAAGCGTAAACCATGGTATAAACAAGTTGAATTATCGTGGGTTGGCGATTTCAATCCCAAAATGGTGGCGATTTACATGTCGGTTGGTGGCGTTCACGCGAAGACCCACTATACGATGCGATATCTTTTCGACCGTACTGTTCCATTCGAACGGGCACCAATGCTGATGAAAGATGTTCGGGTAATTCGTGAGGAAAAAGCGGCAGCGGCTGAAAATTAGCAGCCAATAACCGAAATTCCTGCTGTAAAACGTTGGAATATTCCAGAGATTTTGAGGGCAATTAAAATTTCCAAATTCTTTTAAAAATATCTCTTGCAAGTTATTGAAGTATGCTTATCTTTGCAACCCGTATTAAAGGAAGAGTTTTAGAACAAGATATTAATAAAATAGAGTTCACATGAAAAAGGGAATACATCCGGAAAGTTATCGGCTGGTAGCATTTAAAGATATGTCAAACGAGCATACTTTCCTTACCAGGTCATCAGCTGCATCAAAAGAGAAAATTGAAATTGATGGCGTTGAGTATCCGCTTATTAAGGTGGAAATTTCAAATACTTCTCACCCGTTTTATACCGGTAAAATGAAGCTTGTTGATACAGCAGGCCGTGTAGACAAGTTCCTGACCCGTTATTCGAAACACATGGATAAACGCAAGCAATAGGCTGTAAAATATCTTGAAAAACCCCGTATTTGAACAGTACGGGTTTTTTTTTGTTATCTTTTCACATTTAGTATGCCAACTGACAGAATGCCCTGCTCGTGCGATAATCTAACGATCATTGGATTTGGCACACGAATTGAAACAGTAATTGTCACCTCTTTTAAAAGGTGATCTGAGACAAGTTGTCATTTCTTTAAAATCAAAATGGAAAACAAAAAAAATAAAATCTCAAAAAATAACTTCCTATTTTCTAAGGAGATAGAAGAACAAGGCGACTTCATCCCTATTCTGGTTGATGGTGATGATGCAGATCTCAGCGCAATTGAAGTTCCGGGTATTCTGCCAATCTTGCCACTACGCAACACAGTTCTTTTCCCCGGAGTAGTAATGCCGATTACCGTTGGAAGACAAAAATCACTTTTGTTGATCCGTGAAGCCTATTCTGGAAATAAGTTGATTGGTACGGTTGCCCAAAAAGATGGACAGATTGAGGATCCTGATCCGGATGATCTGTTTCAGGTAGGAACTATGGCAGAGATCCTGAAAATTC
>JAPLDR010000022.1:106078-108566 GCA_026391655.1 Bacteroidia bacterium
AAATTCTGGAAATGCCCGATGGTTCTACTTCTGTGATCATACAAGGAAAGCGACGCTTCAGGATGAAAGGAATTATCGAGACAAATCCATATCTTAAAGCTACAGTTCATGTGCTTGACGATATTCTGCCCAATACAAATATGCACGAGTTTGGTGCCTTGGTTGAGTCGTTGAAAGATTTGGCCCTGAAAATTGTGAGGTCTTCGGGAACAATCCCGCCTGAAGCGCAATTTGCCGTTAAAAACATTGAAAATGCCACCTTCCTGATTAATTTCATCTGCAACAATACCGATCTCAACGCTTTTGAAAAGCAGGAAATGCTTGAATTAGACGATTTGCGCGAGAGAAGTACAAAATTGCTCACCTATCTGGTTCGTGAAGTACAGTTGATCGATCTCAAGAAAGATATTCAGAAAAAGGTGAAGGTGGACATGGATCAGCAACAACGCGAGTATCTTCTTCACCAGCAGATAAAAACAATTCAGGACGAACTGGGGGGAAATCCATCGGAACAGGAAATCGCCGATCTCAGGAAGCGGAGTGCCGGGAAGAAATGGGGTGCCAATGTACAGGCTGTTTTTGAGAAAGAACTTTCGAAACTCATTCGGATGAATCCCGCCGCAGGTGAATACTCGGTTCAGGCCGGATACCTCGAAACATTCCTTGACCTTCCATGGAATGTCTATTCGGAAGATAATTTTGACCTCAGGAATGCCGAGAAAATTCTCGACGAGGATCATTACGGGCTCGAAAAAGTGAAAGATAGGATTCTGGAACACCTTGCAGTATTAAAATTGAAAGGAGATATGAAGTCACCGATACTCTGTCTTTACGGTCCTCCCGGCGTAGGGAAAACCTCGTTGGGAAAATCGGTAGCGAGAGCGCTCGGGCGCAAATTTGTCAGAATGAGTCTGGGTGGTCTTCATGATGAATCAGAGATTCGCGGACACCGTAAAACATACATCGGTGCTATGCCGGGGAGAATTATTCAGAATTTGAAAAAGGCAGGAACCTCGAATCCTGTATTTATTCTCGATGAACTTGATAAAGTTTCGAGCGATTTTCATGGTGATCCTGCCTCGGCTTTATTGGAGGTTCTTGATCCCGAGCAAAACAGCGAATTCCACGATAATTACATTGACCTCGATTATGATCTTTCGCGCGTGATGTTTATTGCCACAGCCAATACATTGAGCACCATACATCCCGCGTTACGCGACCGGTTGGAACTGATCGACGTAAGCGGTTATTTGCTCGAAGAGAAAATTGAAATCGCTAAACGTCATCTCATAGCCCGTCAGCTTGAAAACCATGGAATGAAAAAGGAAGATGTGAAATTCACAAAGGAGGCACTTATCAGGTTGATTGAGGATTACACACGCGAATCGGGTGTGCGTGAAATGGACAAGCAAATCGCAAAAGTAATCAGGAGAGTGGCCCGTAAGATTGCCTTTGAAGAAGAATACAGTAAAAAGATAGGACCAGCCGAAATTCGCGAATATCTTGCATCACCTAAATTTAGCAAAGAGAGCTACGAAGGAAACGAATACGCTGGTGTAGTGACAGGTCTTGCCTGGACTTCTGCCGGTGGCGAGATACTTTATGTGGAGACCAGTTTGAGCCAGGGGAAAAGTAAATTCACTATTACCGGGAACCTTGGCGAGGTGATGAAGGAATCGGCCGCCATTGCTTTTGAGTATTTGAAATCACACAGTAGCCAGCTTGGGTTAAAACCCGAGGTCTTTGAAAAATGGGACGTTCACATGCACGTGCCCGAAGGAGCGATTCCTAAAGACGGTCCTTCAGCAGGCATTACTATGGCCACCGCACTTGCATCGGCATTTACACAACGAAAGGTAAAAAAAGGGCTAGCCATGACGGGAGAGATCACATTGAGGGGCAGGGTGTTACCTGTTGGCGGGATTAAAGAGAAAATTCTGGCAGCAAAACGCGCCGGAATTAAGGAGATTATACTCTCTAAATTGAATAAAAAAGATATCGAAGAGATAAAAGAGGTATATCTTAAAGGGTTAACCTTTCACTATGTCGAGAATGTAAGTGATGTATATGAGATTGCGCTTTTGGATGAGAAGATCAAAAATCCGTTGGCTATCTCATAAAATCAATTCCGACCTAAAAGTATTAAAACCACTGCAGCAGTTGTAGTGGCTTTAAATTTGTTTCATTTTCACGCAGCCCGGTTCCTTTGTACCAATTGATAGAAGGTTCTTTTCGGAGCGTAGAAGATGTTTTCCGGGGTCGGAATAAGTCTTCTGCATGGCGTAACATATCTTCTACATGGTGGAATGCATCACCTATCTGGCGAAAAACATCTTCTTCGTTGATTCCATTGCAATTATTGTAAATGCTTTTCCTTCATCTATTATTTCCTCAGTACAAAATCCTGTCAATTTCATAAAAAGCATAATTTCATCCCTGGTAAAGGCTCTCAAGGTAGTGATATCATCATACTCCGATAATTGGTTTT
>JAPLDR010000022.1:108666-163063 GCA_026391655.1 Bacteroidia bacterium
ATATATTTGGCAAACCAATTATAAGTCCAGCCTGTTGCGAGATTCTTCTCCAGGTGACTTATCCTTCTGATTTTTTTGTTGTTGTGTTCAATATTTTGTTCGAAATCATCGAAATTGTCGAATATTTGATTTGCATCGAAAACGCCAAATACAAATAATCCGTTATCTTTTAGCGATCTGTTTACCCCAGTCAGGGTGTCTATGATTCCCTTATTTTCTGTTACGTAAGAAATCGATCGTCCTGTAATAAGAATCGCATCGAATTGCCGGTCGAATGATAAGTTTCGCATATCGCATTGAATAAACCGGTCGGACTTTACTTCGCGACGGGCAATCTCCAGCATTTCATTGAATAAATCCAACCCAAGATAATCGTATCCATTTTCTAAAAACCGGCGCGCAAGCATGCCTGAACCGCAACCGATCTCCAAAATTTTTTGGCAGTTTTTGGCTTTTAAAATTGAATCATAAAAATGAAATTCCTTATCATAGTCAAAGACATGCTGATACATCTCATGATAAATCTCTGCCAGGGTTGAATATAGTTGAGTCATTTTTATGCTGGTTTGAATTTTAAAAGCCCTAAGTCGCTTTTTTAAATCTCATTGTCGTTTTATTGTCGAATTGCCGAAACGAAGTTCGACGAAGTCAATTGTCAAATTGTCTAATTAATCAATCTTTTCAATAAGTACTACGGCTTGCACCGAAATCCCTTCTTCGCGCCCTTCGAAGCCCAGTTTTTCGGTGGTGGTAGCTTTAATATTGATCGCTTCGGCATCGACTTTCAAAACACGTGCAATCGTTTCCTCCATTCGCGGAATATAATCTTTTAATTTAGGACGCTGTGCCGATATTGTGGCGTCGAGATTTACAAGCCGGAAACCCTTTTCGGTAACGAGCCGGTAAGTTTCTGCCAGTAATATTTTGCTGTCAATATTTTTAAATTCGGCTGAAGTGTCGGGGAAATGAAATCCGATATCACGCAGTTTGGCAGCTCCCAGCAGGGCATCACAAATGGCATGAAGTAAAACGTCGCCATCGGAGTGAGCTACGAGCCCTTTGTCGTGGGGAATCAGAATTCCTCCAAGCCAAAGGGTTTCACCTTCGGCCAACTGATGAACATCGTATCCTAATCCTGTGCGATAACTCATTGTAATTATTTTAGTTGTGTATGACGTATATTAATTGTAATTGAGCAGCTGGCATCTTGTTACTGGTTTCTGCAGCCTTAAAAAAAATAGTTGCCAATTTTCTACAAAGAAAACGATTTACCGCGTTAAAATCAACTGTCCGGTTTTTATCGCTGTTGATCCGTCAACTGCTGTTAGCCGAACCCGGTAATGGTAAATACCTGGGGTAAGTCTGTGATTGTTGAGGCCAGGATTCCACCTGATCGGTTGAGTGCTAAATCCGGAAGAGCCTGATTCTGATATTATTTGGTCGACCAGTACTCCCTGTTGCGTGAATATTTCGATGTGGACAATCATCTTTTCTCCGAAACGGTTGTGATCGGCAATAATGTCTGTAAACTCGCTGAGAGGATTAGGGAAGGAACTTAATTTTTTAATGGTAAGCCGGGAACTGACAATAAATGAAATTGTTGTCTCCGTTGAGTTATTAGCCAGATCCCATACCTTAAATTTCAGGGAATGCTCCCCATCTTCGAGATCAGGAAGTTGAAAAAGAACTTTTCCGTTTTTATATGAATCCTGAACTGATTGAAAATAGTCATTCAAGACCATCATTTTGTCTGTTTTGTTATCAGGTATCACCGTGATATCGTGACCGATTGCGCTCCCCGAAGTATTGATTCCCGATTCGTCTTCGAGATAAGCGATCAATAATGATCCTTTTGAAACTTTATCACCCGATATAAAATTCTCGTCGTCAAGAAAAAGTCTCACTTTGGGCCCGGACAAATCAGTAGAAACTATATCAGGACTTCCACCTAATTTTAATGCGGTACAACTTCCGTTGGCGTCAGTATTGGAATCTTTTGAGTAGTACCTGATCAGACCATTACCAATCCGGTAGTTGATCTCTTTTGGAACCTTAAACGAGTAAGAGAATTCTCCGCCCTTCACTGTGACATTCCCCTTAAATAGTATTGATTTTTGTACGGTGTAAGAGAAAGGAGTTTGACCGTTGTTTCCGAGTGTACTGACCTCTGTTGATTTGTCAAAAACAGTTGGATAAAGAATACCGTTGTAGTTGGGAATCTTTTCACCTTTGAGATTCTGAATCTCACCCCAAACCGAAACAACAGAGAGAGGTTTAATAGTGTCAATTAGTTGTTCGGCTGGTTGATTGTTGATTTCAAGTGTTTTAACTTTGAATTGAGGATAGCTAATCTGAAGAGCCGGATCGCCAAGCAACGCAAATTTTGCAACATTGACAGTCCCTCCTAATTCGCTCTTTGCCAGGCGGATAATATCTCCCATGCGAAGATTATTTCCTTCATTGTCGGCTTCGAAGACATATTTAAAAAAGCTTTTATTCATTTCGTAATTCGAGGAGGAATATACAAGACGGGTAGTTGAAAAAAGGGCAACACCACCTCCTGCTTTGTTGAAAAGTACATGTTCGCCGGCTGATTGTTTATTTTTCAAATCCCAGCGGCTAAACTCGCATGTGGCAGTGACGAAAACAGGTAATTTGTCAATATTGCTCCAACTGTCAATATCACTGATTGTCAGTATTTTTTCGTGAGCCAACCCTTCCTCATTGGCATGGCCGATGTAATTAATGATCAGCGCTCCCTCTTTGACACGGTTGTTAAGTGCTATGTTTACACCGGGGTACCTTTTTTCGGGCGTTGTCTCCTCCTTAAAGGCATCGAGGTAGATCTTGTCGGTATAAAAGGCTGGATAATTAAGGTTTACAAAGTTAGCGAGCTGTTCCGAATCAGAAACATGAATATTATTATCTTCGTCATCGCCAACAAAACAAACAATATTTCGCCACTCACCCATAGTCGAAGAAGTGCCGTAATGAAGTGTTTTATCGACAGCGGCTTTTGCTTCTGACGCACTTACGCATGGAATCCGCCCAATACCTATATCCACGATTCCTGTTTGTCCACCTTCGTCCTCCCCCAGTAATCCGAAATAGTCGTCGGAGACAAATGACGTGGCAGGATTAATTGAACTCTCCGATTGCCATGTCGGAATAAAGCAGGGATTTTCAGTAGTGACCTGATGGAGATTATCGTAGGTTCCCTTTCCAAACAATAAAAGATATTTTAATTTAGAAGTATTGTTATTCATTGATTTACGATAGAGAAGCCGTACAAAATTTCTGATGGCTGTTACATCGGCAATGCCTCCCGAAAATTCGTTGAAAATCTGAGATACATTAATTACGGTCACCTCCAACCCACTTTTCTGATGGTGGAATAAAGCGAGGCGATCGGCCTGGGTTTTGAAATCCGGGGAAGTGACAATAACCATGTCGGGTGTTAAAAGTCCGTGAAGATTCTGATTGTTAACTTCTTCAATTTTTTCGATACCCGGGAAATCGGACGAGGGATTGAAGGCGATAAACCGGCGAAGCGAATCAGTCACAACTTTAAATGAAAGTGTGCTTGCTGTAGTTGTTGATTGAATTTCAATTGGATTTAGAGGGGAGGTAATTTCCCATATTTTGAGTCCGTTAACGGCATTGCCTATTCTGAATTCTGTTGTATTTCCCAACCCGACCGAACGGCTGTCACAAAAAATGAACTGTTCGCCTTGCATATTGAGTTTGCGACGGGTTTGTACACGGATAAAATCAAGCCAGCACCTTCCGTTAGCCGGGGAGGTGTATTTGAGTGAAAAACTCAGATCATCACCATCAATGGTCTTTGAAAAAACACTCTCGGTCAGATCTGCATAATCGGATTCTGTAAAGTTGGAGTAGGGAGCGAAGTTCATGGTTCCTACTGTTATGTTGTTGACTGACAAACTCAAAGATGAGGGAAAGTCGCATCGTCCGGCAGCTGTAATAGTTATGTTGATTGGCTCATTATTAATATGATCTGGAAATCTGAAAGCTCGTTGTAATGTAGTATTTGGTGTCAGGAGACTTGTGAACCAACGATTTCCGGTTTCGATAAGGTTGTACTCCGCTTCTTCAAAAAAAGTGAAATCATCGAATTCATTGACAATTATTGTTGGATTTTCCGGTCTCGAAGGAGCCACCGGGACAGGGTGGTCATTGGTGAAATCTTCCGTAAGGTAAAGGTAAGAGAGTCCTTTTGCAAATTCGTTGATATTGTGGATAAACAATTTAGAAACAGGGTCAAATTTCCATGTAACATTTCCGGGAACATAAATCATAAAGCAATCATTCTGCTGTTTATCTTTGGTTTGCCAGGTCCGGTATTGTTGAAGATCGTCAGGATAAGGTGTACTATTCATTTGAGGTAGTTTTCCCGGAGGAAAACCGAAAACTTTAACCTTTTGCGGCGACTGAAATCCCATTGATTTAAGCGAAGCAAAGGTTACTTTATGGATGCCCGATTGATTGGTTTGCGCTTTCACCCACCGTCCGGAAGCCAGCACCGAACTTGATACCGGCGAAGACTTCAGGTTAAAGGACAAAGCATTTTGACTCCAAAATAAAAGGAGAATAATCAACAACCGGATCATGTGAGAAGAGCTCTTTAGAAATTGTATTCAATATTAGTTCACTTAAATGGAATCACAAAAAAAATGATGATTTAAGGTAGAAAAAGGTCGAATTTAGAATACATTACAAGAAAGAGTAAAATTATCTTCACTTCAATAAAAAATTAAACATCGGGATTTCGATATTTTCCAATATATTTGTGGCGTATTCGCTTTTGAGCCTTGAATCTTGTTAATCTGGATTCAATGACGGTTAAGAGATTTGATTTATATTTATATTTGCATCTCAGAATTAAAATGTATCTAAACGACATCGCAATATGAAACTTAATGTTTTAGTCTATCTGGTTTTAAGTTTACTGGTTGTATCATCATGTAAATTAATCAAAGGGAAGAAAAAAAGTGCCTCATCGACAACAGGTTGGGCTTATAACGACCCTAAAAACGGAGGATTCGAGTATCGTGCGGGATATTCTCAGAATTCAGGTCCCGGATTGATGTATATTCAGGGCGGGACCTTTGCTATGGGTCGTGTCGAGCAGGATGTAATGTTTGAAGGGAATAATATCCCGCGCAGGGTAACTGTTGCTTCATTCTACATGGATGAGACAGAAGTGCGTAATGTTGACTGGCGGGAATACCTTTATTGGTTGCAACGCGTTTACCCGAACGATCGTAAAGTTTACCAGGCTGCGTTACCCGATACACTTGTTTGGCGCGATGAACTGTCATATAATGAGCCATATCTTGAAAGTTACCTTCGTCATGCAGCCTATTCGGAATATCCCGTAGTTGGGGTGAGCTGGGTTCAGGCTGATAAATATTGCAGATGGAGAACTGACAGGGCTAATGAAGGGATTCTGATTGATGATGGGAAATTACAGCCGGATCTGGCTCAGTCAGGTGATAAAGTTTTTACTTCTGATGGATATCTGAATGGCGTTTATGACGGCGTTGAAGGGAAAAAACCTATTAAGAACCTGAGTAAAGATGGTGGCACCCGCCGTGTAAATATGTCGGATGGTATTGTCCTGCCCCGCTACAGACTCCCAACCGAAGCTGAATGGGAATTTGCTGCACTCGGACTTAGAGGAAATACGGAAGAAGAAATGGTTCTTGAGCGTCGTATCTATCCCTGGAATGGAAATCAGATCAGAAGCAGCGATAAAAAAAATAGGGGATTGATGCTTGCCAATAATGTAAGAGGGAGAGGCGACTACATGGGTGTTGCCGGATTCCTCAATGATGGATATGAAATTGCAGCTCCGGTAAGATCATTCATGCCAAACGATTATGGATTATACTGCATGGCAGGAAATGTCAATGAATGGGTTGAGGACGTATATCGACCGAATTCATTTATGGATGTCAATGAATTCCAGCCACTTAGAGGAAATGTTTATACAAATTTACGTCGTGATGCAGATGGTAAGCTCACCAAGGATGAGCATGGAGAGCTGAAAAGGGATACCGTAGCTAACTTTACAAACTTCAAGGATGGTGACTATCAGTCGATAATTTCTGAAGCTGAAGAGTGGAAAAAGGACAGTCTCACAGTAACTACAGATCAGATGTACTCTACAGGGACCGGCACTTCAATGCCAAGGATATCTGATCACAGCAGGGTCTACAAGGGTGGAAGCTGGAAAGATCGCACCTATTGGCTGGGACCCGGAACACGAAGATTCTTGGATGAACGACTATCGACCAATGACATTGGTTTTAGGTGTGCAATGACCCATCTTGGAGATTCGAATACCAAATAAGAAATTCTAATCGAATTCATAAAAAACCTCATCGAAAAATGGGGTTTTTTAATTAAACAACACAATGTTAATCAAGAATTTATACGATATATTTACAAAGCACCCGAAAATATCGACCGATAGCCGACGGATCGAAATGGATTCCATTTTTTTCGCGTTGAAAGGAGAGAGTTTTAACGGGAATATATACGCTGCAACTGCTTTGGAGAATGGTGCTACATTTTCGGTCATTGATGAGGCTGAGTATATGATTAGTGATCGTTATATTTTGGTTGATAACGTGTTGACTGCATTACAGGAGTTAGCCGGTTTTCATCGTCAACAACTGTGTATACCCATTATTGCAATTACAGGTACTAATGGTAAAACAACCACCAAAGAGTTGGTTACTGCAGTATTGTCTAAAAAATTCAGGGTGGATTATACAAAAGGAAACCTGAATAATCATATCGGAGTTCCACTCACCTTATTGTCAATGAGCGCTTCAACGCAGATTGGCGTTGTGGAGATGGGGGCTAATCATCCGGGCGAAATAGCGGCATTATGCAAAATTGCCTTACCCGACTTCGGATTGATTACTAATGTGGGGAAAGCGCATCTTGAAGGATTTGGCTCCTTCGACGGTGTAAAAAAAACCAAGGCCGAACTTTACCGGTTTATTCGACTGAGTGGAGGGAAAGTTTTTCTGAATACAGCCAATGACAGTTTGAGAGAAATGGCAGGAGATGCCGAAACGGTCGGTTATAAAACCATAAAGGAGGGTAAAGGGATCGAGGGGGAGTTGATTCAATCGTCACCGTTTATGGTTTTTCAGGTCAAATTTCCGAAAGGATGGCTTTATATAAAAACCAATCTTGTCGGTGGGTACAACCTCGAGAATGCACTTGCAGCGGTATGCATCGGAAATTATTTTGAAGTGAGCCCTGTTGAAATATGTGAGGCGATCGAAGCATACAAACCATCAAATAACCGCTCACAATTCATTCAAACAGCGCATAATCAGATTCTGATGGATGCCTACAATGCCAATCCTACAAGTATGGATGCTGCACTTGAGAACTTTAAAGCCTTTGACACACCAATGAAAGGGGTTATTCTGGGCGATATGCTCGAATTGGGCAAAGCATCACACGAAGAACATCAGAAAATTGCTGATAAGCTACAGACATTGAATCTGGCGATAGTGCTGCTTGCCGGTAAGGAGTTTTCAAAATGCCGGGTTCCTTCCAATTTTCTTTTATTTGAAGATAATGCATTGTTGATAAATCATATAGAAAGCATTAATCCTCAAGGTTTTCTTTTTCTGATAAAAGGTTCAAGGGGTATGAAACTGGAGAATGTGGTCTGTAAACTGTGAGGGAGTGACCTGGAGAAGGTGAGATGGATCATACAGAGCATTATCGCATTTATCCCTTGCTTCAGACTTTAACCTTTAGCCTTTCTCCTTTAACCATTTAAACTCATATTACGCACACAAAAACGTTATAGAACCGGCATTCTTATCTCATCGTAACCTTTAATACTTAACTTTGTCCGCATAAACAATGACTAAAACATATCTATTTCAATGATGCCAGAGAGGCACAATTTAAAAAACAGTATTACCCATCCTGTTTTCAGGCAGATCGGCAACGTATCGGACCAGGAGGGCGTAGAAACTTATATTATAGGAGGTTTTGTCCGTGATGTGCTGCTCGGACGTAAGCGAGAAGTCTTTGATGTTGATATTGTTACTGTTGGCAGTGGGATTGATTTGGCCACTAAAGTTGCTGCAACCTTACGACCGGGTCTGAAAGTAAGTGTTTTCAAAAATTTTGGAACAGCAATGTTCAGGTATAACGATATCGATTTTGAGTTCGTTGGCGCACGACGGGAGTCATACCGCCAGGAGAGCCGGAAACCTGTAGTTGAGGACGGAACGCTCGAAGATGATCAAAAACGTCGGGATTTTACGATTAATGCGCTGGCGATATGCCTGAATGACAACAGGTTTGGCGAATTACTTGACCCTTTCGACGGAATAGGAGATTTGGAAAACAGAATCATTAAAACGCCTCTTGCACCGGAAATCACGTTTTCGGATGATCCGCTTAGGATGTTGAGAGCCATACGATTTGCGACTCAACTCGATTTTATCATTGAAGATAAAACGCTGGCTGCGATCAAGAGTCAGTGTAAGCGTATAGAAATTGTTTCGAAAGAACGGATTACTGACGAAATCAATAAAATCATGCTCACTCCTAGTCCGTCAATAGGGTTTAAACTGCTTGAGAAGACTGGATTACTGGCAATTATATTACCTGAAGTTCAGAATCTTAAAGGGCGTGAGACAAGAAATGGGATTGGACACAAAGATAATTTTTACCATACCCTTGAAGTTCTTGACCGGATAGCAAAAAATACTGACGACCTGTGGCTGCGTTGGTCTGCTTTGCTTCACGATATTGCCAAGCCCTTAACCAAACGGTTTGATCCCCGGTTGGGATGGACGTTTCATGCTCATAACTTTATCGGAGAAAAGATGTTGCCTGCCCTTTTCGACCGATTGAAGATGCCGCTTAACGAAAAGCTCAGGTATGTACAAAAGATGGTTTCGCTACACATGCGTCCCATTGTTTTATCTGAAGAGGAGGTAACTGACTCGGCTGTACGGCGGCTGCTGTTCGATGCCGGTGATGATATCGATGACCTTATGATCCTTTGTGAAGCTGACATCACCTCAAAGAATCCAGATAAGGTTAGCCGATTTCTATCTAATTTTCAATTGGTTCGTGAAAAATTAAAAGATATTGAAGAACGAGATGCGCTCCGGAGTTTCCAACCGCCTATCACAGGTGAGATCATTATGGAAACCTTTGCACTTCAGCCCTGTCGGGAAATTGGAATCATCAAATCGGCCATCAAGGAGGCGATTCTCGAAGGTGAAATCCACAATAATTACGATGAAGCTTATCAGTTTATGCTGGCAAAAGGGAAGGAACTTGGACTAATAGCAAAGCAAATGTGAAGATTCTGTTTAATTTTTCGTAATCCCCAAAACAGACTGGAAATTGGGATTATAATCCCCAAAACAGACTTATTATAGGGATTACAACCAAAACTGTATCATCCGAAATAAAACTTTAGAAGGGTTCATGCAAAATCGTAAAGATTTGTTTTGCCAGCTTACTGCCAATCCCCCGCACTTTCGTTAAATCTGTTTGAGAGGCATTCATTATATTCTCAATGGTGCTAAACGATCTTAGAAGTGCCAATCCTTTTATTGTACCTATGCCCGGTAAATTCTGGAGGAGGAACAACTTTTGCCTTTGTTTTTTATTGATCCGGATTCCCGGGCTTCTTGAAATAATTTGTTTTTGTCTTGGTAATTCATTTTGTTGGCACTGGTGGAATATATCAATCAGAAGGGTTGCAGTTTCCTGTATGTTTATTGAACGGATAACAGGAATGCCAATAAAGACCGTTAAATGAATGAGCGCACCCTGAACCGCATTCCTTGACATGGAACTTGAGTCAACCATCGATTTATCACCTTCAAGAATGATGAGTCCATTTTTACCAGATTGCGCGATGCGGAAAGCCTGCTGAAATATCCTGCCGTTTTTGATAGAATTCAGAAAATCACTGAGGGTTTTCCTCTCAACAATTATTTTATCCCCGATCAGATAGTCCCCTGTTGGTAATGTGACCATCTCACTGGTTAATTGATCGGTAAGCTTTCCGATTATTTCGACAATTCCGCTTCGCTGTTCACGAAAGTCGATTTTTAGGTCAGCCTTTTTTTCAATTGGCTGGTTCATTCGTAAAAGTTGATTTTTCAAGTTGGTTTTTTGAGCCTGCTAATATCAATAACTTCTTCAAGGAAGTTTAGTTTGTATTTTATTCATGTTGTAAGTTGCACGAAATTAGCATACTAAGCCATAAGTCTATATTTTACTCAATATGATGAGTAAATTTACTCAATGCTTTTAAAATTCGCAACAAAAAATCATCGGGATATTCCTAATTACAGATTTATTGCCATATATTTGCATCCTATTTTTAATTGTTCTTAATAAGAATTAGAGTGCGTCTTTCGGAAATCGAAGAAAATAATCAGGTGGTGATCACCAAGGTGTTGGGTCATGGCTCTTTTCGTCGCAGGATCTCGGAAATGGGATTTGTGGCAGGAAAAGAAGTGACCGTACTTAAAAATGCCCCGTTACGTGATCCTATTGAATATCAGTTGCTTGGTTATAATGTTTCATTACGTCGGGCCGAGGCAGATTTGATTGAAGTGATTACAATTGAAGAAGCCATGACACTTGTTCCTCCTAATTTTGATGGCACCATCGATATGGAAGTACTGAAGATTTCGGTACGCGAGAAAGGGAAAACAATTCATGTGGCTTTGGCCGGAAATCCAAATTGTGGCAAAACAACACTTTTTAATCGCGTCACCAATTCTAAAGAGCATGTTGGGAATTACAGCGGAGTGACGGTAGATGCCAAAATTGCTACTTTCCAACGTAATGGTTATACCTTTAAGCTGGTTGATCTTCCGGGAACACGACACAGTTAATCGATATGGATATTAAGGTTGTGATTGCCTTGAATATGTATGATGATCTGATCGCCGGCGGAGCAAAACTCGATTGCGAAAAACTGGGTAAACTCCTTGGAATTCCGATTATTCCCACAACATCAAGTAAAGGGGAAGGACTGGATCACCTGTTTGACGAAATTATCGAAGTTTACGAAGAGCGTAATCCTGTTGTGAGGCACATTCATATTAATTATGGTGAGGAGCTTGAGAAATCAATAAGGGTTATCCGGAATGAGATCAGAAAGGATAAACCTAAAAGTGTTGTTCTTTCATCAAGGTATTTAACAATCAGGCTTTTGGAAAAAGATCCTGAGGCATTAAAAACACTTGAAACGTCATCTAATTTTGCACGGATTAACGAGGTAACTAAAAGCGAGTTTGCCCGTCTTAAATCCAGGTTAAATGATGAGAGTTCGCACCTGATTACTGATGCCAAATTCGGGTTTATAGCCGGTGCTCTTCAGGAGACTTATGTCCCCGGAGTTCAATGGCGTTATGCGATTACCGGGAAGATTGATCACCTGATTACACACCGGATTTTCGGATTTCCGATCTTCCTGTTATTTATGTTTTTGACTTTTTTCGCAACATTCAGATTAGGGGCATTCCCTATGAACTGGATCAGCGAAGGTGTTGGTTTGATTTCTGATTTTATCAAAGCCACGATGCCTTCCGGAATGTTTAAAGATCTGCTTACTGACGGGATCATAAACGGACTTGGCAGTATCATTGTTTTTTTGCCTAATATCTTGATCTTGTTTTTCTTCACTTCGTTGATGGAGGATACCGGGTATATGGCTCGAGCTGCATTCATTATGGATAAACTCATGCATAAGATTGGGTTGCACGGCCGTTCATTTATACCGATGGTGATGGGTTTCGGGTGTAATGTACCTGCAATCATGGCTACACGTACGATCCGGAACCGGGGTGATCGCTTGCTTACCATGCTGATTATCCCGTTTATGTCTTGCTCAGCGCGCTTGCCCGTATACATTGTATTGATCTCGGCCTTTTTTAAGGATTATCCGGCTTTAGTGCTTATGGGTTTATATATGCTTGGAATAACGATGGCAATTGTAATGGCAAAAATATTAAATCGTACGCTTTTCAAACGCAAAGAGACCCCGTTTGTAATGGAACTTCCGCCCTATCGGATGCCTGTTTTGCGAAACACATTGTTGCATATGTGGGACAAGGCAAGTCAATACTTTAAAAAAATTGGCGGAACAATTCTTGTTGCGGTTGTTATCATTTGGGCGCTCGAGTATTTTCCAAGAAGTCCGGAGAATCTACATCAGGAAACAGGAACAACGGCTCCAAATGCTGTCCACGATTGGCATGTTCAATCTCAAATCGAAAACTCATATCTTGGGACGATTGGCCGCGCTATTGAGCCGGTAATCAGACCTTTGGGTTTCGATTGGCGTATGGGGATTTGCCTTATTGCCGGGATTCCGGCAAAAGAGATTGTTGTAAGTACAATGGGTGTTTTATACGAAACAGGAAAAGATGATAAGAAAAGCAGAGAATTGCTGCCTGAAGTGTTAAAGTCGGAAGTTTATTTTTCGGGATACAAAACAGGTGAAAAGGTATTTAATCAAGCTGTTGCACTATCTTTTCTTGTTTTTGTACTACTTTATTTCCCGTGTATTGCAGTGATCGCTACAATAAAAAGGGAATCCGGAAGTTTGAAATGGGCCTTATTTACAGTTTTTTACACTACTGTGTTTGCCTGGGTTACAGCTTTTATAACTTATAATATAGCGCAATTTTTTATTTAATAACTTCCACCGCGATGCAGGAAATTCTAACATGGATTGTCGTTATTGGCGCTGTTATCCTTTTGGTGATAAAAGCGTCCAAATCAATGAAATCGTTTAAAAAATCGGATAGTTGCGAAGGATGTGGCAGTTCCTGCGAAGGATGTCCTATAGCTCCGGGAAACAAGAAAACTAAAGGCAGATGATGTGCAAAATTTTCATCGCATTACTACAATAAGCAATCACGACTGTCACAAGAAATGAGGTTATGTAGCTTTGTTATCCTCAATTATTGTATCACGTTTAGACATAAATCAAGTCATAATCAATTGATTGTAAATATTTATCTTTAATTCCGTTTTTAGAAACCAAATCAACTTTAAATCCAATAATATTTTCAATCTCTTCAGCCAAATCAATAAATCTTATGCCGATTTTGTCCTTGAATTCGACTAAAATATCCAAATCACTATCGGCATTATTCTCCATCCGGGAATAAGAACCAAAAATCGCCATCGATTTGATTGGATAATCTTTAAACAATTGCGATTTATGACTACTTAAAATAGATTTTATGTCTTGTAATGTCATCATTATCCAAAAATATATATTTTTTTGAAACAAGGTGTCATCTTCTTGTTTTAAACTCAAATCTCAGGGTTTATACATTTTTTGCCATTTGCCATAATAAAGGACTTCATGCTGGGTCGTGAAGACCACATGAGGTACTATTTATAGCTTTAGTTTGTTTTTTTATTAGTCAATTTATCAATCTTGTCATTAATCGAATCTAATTTAGCATTTGCGTTTTTAAACTGGTCATCTGATTTTTCAATTACTTTTTCCACTTTGTTATCTACTGAATTAATAATTAAATCTTCAGCTTTTTCAATTTTCAAATCAATACGTTGCTCAGTTTCATTTCCAAGCTTTATTTGATACAGTGGTATTAAAATAGTATAAGTAATTATTATGAAATTCAAGAATAAAGCGATTGACGGGGATGTCAATTTGCCAACATACCTTTCTATTAGTTGTGAGAATGCGATATAAACATCCGTTGAAATATTCTTAGTCCCATTTTCTAATAGAGTTGTAATTTCATTCTTAAAGTCATCATTTGTTTCAAAGTTCTCTTTTAGTGTATCAAGCTCATCTTGAACAGAATCATCATAATTATCCTTAACCGCATCAAAAGAATTAATGTAGGTTAAATCTATGTCATTAATTGTATCTGCTTGAGTGAAATTACTGCTTGAATTTTTTTGGATGAATCCATAAAGTGAAGGATTTAGAATACCTACAATGCTATTTAATTGATTATAATATTTTGTGTATTTTAAACTAATCTCGTTGGTATGTTCAATCAATTTACGTATTGTCTCCGAAGTTGTCAGAGGAAGCTCAATCCTTTTGTTTATTTTATCGAATACTTCATAATATTTTACAATTTGCTGAATTGAGTTATTCATCGTAATTGCAGGCGAATATATTTTTCTTAACTTTTCTTGCTGTTCAAGAATTTTATAATATGCTCCTAAATTACTCGATGGGCCTAAAATCAATTTCATCAATTTATCATTATCCATGGTGGTAAGTTTTTTCTCAAATTAAAGCTAACGTTCGCTAACCTCCAGTTGCATTTGCATTATTTCAACTGCATTTCCAAAATCTTCGCAATATCATCTGTCGTCAAATCGCCACGTTCACCAATTACTTTTATTCCCCTTTCAATAAAACGATTAACAACTTTGGGAATAATTTCGCTCCCGACTCCGTAATCTGCTAATTTAGTTTTGATTCCGACAGATTCGAAAAATTCAATGGTCTTCTGAATGGTGGCATCAATTCGTTCATCAGCATTTCCTTTCGTGATTTTCCAAACCCTTTCGCCATACTGAAGAATCTTCTCTTTTTTGTTTTCGCGTTTCAACTTCATGATTCCCGGTAGGACAATACAAAGTGTCTGACCATGGTCAATCCCATGAAAAGCGGTGAGTTCATGGCCAATCATATGGGTCGCCCAATCCTGTGGCACGCCAACACCGATCAATCCATTTAATGCCATCGTGGCAGCCCACATAAAATTAGCTGCGGCATCGTAGCTCGAACGATCGGCAAACACTTTAGGGCCTTCTTCGATTAGAGTGGTCAGGATTGATTCGGCAAAACGATCCTGAATCGGGGCGTTAACCGGGTAGGTGAGGTATTGCTCCATCACATGGATAAATGCATCAACAATTCCGTTGGCTACCTGAATCTGAGGCAGGGAAAATACGACTTCAGGATCAAGAATTGAAAATACAGGCAGCACATGGTCGGAGGCAAATGCGAGTTTATCATGTGTTTCCCAGCGTGTTACTACAGAATTTCCATTCATTTCCGAACCAGTTGCCGGAAGTGTAAGTACGGTTCCGATTGGTAAAGCCTTTTCGACGTTTACTTCACCGCGACGTGATAATATTTCCCACGGATCGGAACCTTCCCAGAGCGCTGCAGCTGCAATAAATTTTGTTCCATCCAAAACGGAACCGCCACCCACTGCCAATAAAAAATCAATTTTATGCTCTTTTACCACGGCAACAGCTTTCATCAGTGTTTCATAATGCGGGTTGGCTTCGATTCCGCCGAATTCGATGATTTTGAAACCCTTCAATGCCGCTATAACCTGATCATAAACTCCGTTTCTTTTGATACTTCCGCCACCATAAGCGAGCAGAATATTGGCTCCTTTGGAAACCAGTTTCGAAAGTTTTGCAATTTCGCCTTTCCCAAAACAAATTCTTACCGGATTATAAAATTCAAAGTTATTCATGTTAGTATGTATTTAATCAAAATATTTAAAAATGCAATCAAGTATAAGGAACAAACTTCAGTTCCCTAAAGTTGCAACCATCACCGCTTTAATTGTATGCATCCGGTTTTCAGCCTGATCAAAAACGATTGATGCTTCACTTTCGAATACTTCATCAGTTACCTCCATAGATTCGAGTCCGAATTTTTGATAGATCTCTTCGCCGATTTTGGTATTACGGTCGTGATAAGCAGGAAGACAATGGAGAAATTTTACTTTAGGGTTTCCTGTCAATTCCATCGCTTCTTTATTCACCTGATAAGGTTTGAGCAGCTCAATTCTTTGAGCCCAGACTTCATCCGGCTCTCCCATCGAAACCCAGACGTCGGTATATAGAAAATCACAGTCTTTAACCGCCACAGCAAGATCTTCTGTAATAGTGATTTTAGCGCCACTTTCCGCTGCAATTTTTTGACATTCCATCTGTAATGCTTTGGTTGGCTGGTATGCTTTAGGTGAAGCGGCGCGGAAATCCATCCCCATTTTGGCGGCTCCCACCATTAACGAATTGCCCATATTATTGCGGGCATCGCCAAGATAAGCAAATTTGATTTCCGACAGTGGTTTATCGCAATGCTCGCGCATAGTCAGAAAATCGGCGAGGATCTGGGTCGGGTGGAATTCGTCAGTCAAACCATTCCACACCGGAACTCCGGCATATTTGGCCAGCTCTTCGACAATTGATTGCTCGTAACCCCGATATTGAATTCCGTCGTACATTCTTCCGAGAACTCTTGCGGTATCTTTCATCGACTCTTTGGCACCAATTTGCGATCCTGAAGGGCCCAGGTAGGTTACGTGTGCTCCCTGGTCATAAGCAGCAACCTCGAACGCACAACGGGTTCGCGTCGAAGTTTTTTCAAAGATAAGGGCGATATTTCTTCCGTTTAGCCGTTGTTCTTCGGTACCGGCAGACTTTGCCCATTTTAATTCGGCAGCAAGATCAAGTAAATGTTCAATCTCTTTACTTGAAAAATCAAGCAATTTCAGAAAATGCCTGGCATGCAAGTTAATAGCCATATTATAAGATTTAAGGTTTTATTCTTTCAAAATTGTTAAAAACATTCCAAAGCAAGCAAATTTCGATGAAAAAATTGTCACATGCCGTATTTCATCGTTATTTTTGATCCGTAAGATTTGTCTTCAAGTTTCGAGGCTTCCGTGATAATACTTTTTTCTCCACCACTTTTAATAAATGACAAAGCGGCAACAATTTTAGGTGCCATTGACCCTTCAGCAAAAGTTCCTGCATTGAGGTATTTAACCGTATCCTCATAATCTAAAAATTCAAGTTTCTCCTGAGTCGGAAGGCCAAAATCCTTAAAAATAAACGGGACATCAGTAAGGATATAAAACTCGTTAGCGTCGACTCCATTAGCGAGCACCGATGAGGCAAGGTCTTTATCTATAACAGCATCAATGGTTCTGACATCTCTGTTTTCGTCGTAGTAAACCGGAATTCCTCCTCCTCCGCAAGTAATGATGATATTCCCTTTCCGGGCAAGATCTCTGATTATGTTGAGATTAAAAATTGCTTTAGGAACCGGTGAGGGAACAACACGCCGCCACTCATTCTCCCCTTTTTTACTCAATTTGAAAATCCACCCTTTTTCTTTTGTAAGTATTTGAGCCTGTTCCGCGGAGTAATGCACCCCGATACGCTTGGTGGGATTTTCAAATGCCGTATCCTTAGGATCAACTTCAACCATCCCGACAATGGTAATAACGTTTCTCTTTATCCCATACTTATTTAAAATATTCCTGAAAATCCGTTCTATCATATAACCAATACCTCCCTGAGTATCTGCTACACAAATATCCAGTGGCATTGCTTTGATTCCATAAACGTGTTCACCGGCATCATTACGCATTAAAATATTTCCCACCTGAGGTCCGTTACCATGAGTGACAATTAAATCGTATCCTGCCTTAATCAGAAATATCAGATTTTCAAGTGTTTCTGCAGTATGTTTTTCCTGCTCTTCAATTGTTCCTTTTTCGTTATCCCGAAGAAGAGCATTTCCCCCAAGTGCTACAACTGCCAGTTTATTCACAATTAATCGATTTTAAGTATTGATTAAACGCCGATCTAAAGTAACATTATATCAGAGAACCTGAATCTGCATAATATCATGTTTCATAATTCCTTTTGTTTTTTTAGTTAAATTTGCGGTGCAGTTGATGCAACTTTTTTTGAATTAAATTTGATATCAGATACATGGCCCGCAACAAAAACGAAAAATCAGGTACTACTTCGACTAAGAAAGGCGGAATTGGTAGTCGGTTAGGAAATCTCAATACCTGGGAACGCATTGGTGGCATACTCGCAATTCTGCTTTTTCTCTTCTCAATGTACCTGCTGATATCGTTTATATCCTTCTTTATTTCAGGAGGAGCTGATATCAGTCATCTTAACGTCACCACCAAAGAGCTGTTATCGAATCCTGATTTAAAGATACAAAACGCAGGTGGGCGCTGGGGCGCAATAATGGCTAATCTATTTATTAATAAGGGATTTGGAATTGCAGCTCTCGGTTTTATTTATCTCTTTGTTATTATTTCCTTGCGACTTGGTAAGATCGGAAAATTTTCGTTGAGACGGAATTTTGCTTATTGTCTGTTTCTAATTATTTGGACATCAGTTACATTTGGTTATTTCTTCTCTTCGCTTTACGAAAAATCGTTTTTACAGCCGGGTGGGATGTATGGCTATTTTATCAGTCAGCTTTTGAATTCAACCATAGGAAAAATCGGCACATTTTTTCTGATTCTCGCCTCAATTCTGATTTGTATCATCATTGCTTTTGAAGAGGCATGGCCACTGATTAAGAAGTGGGTGACTTATAAACGGTTAAAGAGTTTAAAAGAATTATCTAAAGAAGCATCTAAAGAAGAGGAAATTGCGGATGAGGATACTTTTTCAATTCCTCAGGCTCCGATGATTGCAACCAAAGAAAAGGCATTTGCCAAAGTTGCGGTCGGGAATAATGTCGAGATTGTTTATGCAGGAAGTAAAGGCCACGACGTTCTTGAAATTGAGCGCGAAGAGATCCACCATGAGGAGCCGGTTCCTTTTGTTAAACGACAAGTTGACAGCCTTGAACCGCGAAAAAGTGATGAAGATGATGGACTCTATGAAGGAGCAGATGAGGATATGCCTGATTTTGATCCAACACTTGAGTTATCGCGCTACAAATTTCCTCCGATCGAACTACTCGAAGAGCGGTCAACAGGAAATCCTCAGGTGTCGGATGATGAGTTAATTGCCAATAAGAATAAGATCCTTCAGACACTGAAAAACTACAATATTGACATTGTAAAAATCAAGGCAACCACTGGCCCAACAATTACACTTTATGAAATTGTGCCGGCGCCGGGTGTCAGGATCTCGAAGATAAAAAACCTTGAGGATGATATTGCACTTAGTCTTGCTGCATTAGGAATCCGGATAATTGCCCCGATTCCGGGGAAGGGAACCGTCGGGATCGAAGTTCCAAACAGTAAGCCAGAGATCGTTTCGATGCGGTCGCTGATTACCTCAAAAGTGTTTCAGGAGACCGATTTCGAACTGCCGCTTGCCTTGGGAAAGACAATTTCGAATGAGACATTCGTTGTGGATCTTACAAAGATGCCTCATATTTTGGTTGCCGGAGCTACGGGACAGGGGAAATCGGTAGGTTTGAATGCAATAATCTCTTCGCTGCTTTATAAGAAGCACCCGGCACAACTGAAATTCGTTTTTATCGATCCGAAGAAAGTTGAATTAAACCTCTATTCCATTATCGAAAAACACTTTCTGGCGAAAATGGAAGGGGAGACCGACCCTATCATTACTGATGTGCAGCGGGTTAAAAACACTCTTAATTCGCTGAATCACGAGATGGATTTGCGCTACGACCTTTTGAAAAAGGCACATGCGCGAAACATTAAAGAATACAACGAAAAATTCATTTCACGAAGGTTGAATCCGGAGAAAGGTCATCGTTATCAGCCTTATATTGTGGTGGTAATTGATGAATTTGCCGACCTGATTATGACTGCCGGCAAAGAAATTGAATTGCCGATTGCCCGAATTGCCCAGTTGGCACGAGCTGTTGGAATTCACATGGTTATTGCAACGCAGCGTCCTTCCATTAATATTATCACTGGAGTGATTAAAGCCAATTTTCCGGTAAGAATTGCCTTCAGGGTTGCCTCAATGGTGGACTCCAGAACAATTTTAGATACACCTGGCGCAAACCAGTTGATTGGTAAAGGAGATATGCTTATTTCAACTGGCAATTCCCTTATCAGGCTGCAATGCGCATTTGTTGACACACCCGAAGTTGAGGCTATTGCGAAATACATCAGTCAGCAACCTTCCTATCCCAGTGCATACTTATTACCTGAATGCCACGAAGAGGCATCAGATGATTCAACAGCTATAGATTTAAGGAACCGTGACGAACTTTTCGACGACGCAGCAAGAATTGTTGTGATGAATCAAACAGGTTCGACCTCTGCAATACAGCGTAAATTCTCGATTGGCTACAACCGGGCAGGAAGAATAATGGATCAGTTGGAAGCAGCAGGAATCGTCGGACAAAACGAAGGGAGCAAAGCGCGTCAGGTTTTATTGCAGGACGAATACGCTTTGGAACAATTATTGCGTGGACTTGATCAATATTGAGATTTTAATTTACTTTATTTATTTAGCCGTGAAACGAGTCCCGAAGGATCGGGACGAGTTTCATTCAACCATTTAAAAACAAATAATTCGCGGATGAAAGCTGTTTTTTTATTTAGTGTTTTAATTTTAGTTACCGGGTCGCTATTTGCACAGCAAGATACTAATGCAAAAGAGATTCTTGACAAACTTTCGCAAACTAGCAAAAGTTACAAAACCATTCAGATTGATTTTTCGTTTACGCTCGAAAACAAAACCGGCAGTATTACCGAAACAAATGAAGGAAGTGTCGCTTTAAAAGGGAAGAGTTACAGGTTGCACATGCCCGCTATGGGAATGGAAGTGTTTTCGAATAGTGTTGCAACATGGAGTTATCTGACCGAATCGAACGAAGTCAACATTACCGAAAATGATGCTGATAGTGAAGCTGCACTTAACCCTGCCAATCTTTTCACGATTTATGAAAAGGGATTTAATTACACCTATATCGGGGAGGAGAGTATTGGAGGTAAAACTTCGCAAGTAATAGATTTGTTTCCGATTGATAAAGCCAAAGAGTTCACTAAAGTGAGATTGTATGTTGATAAAATTAAATATCAAATACTTAGGGCAAAAACATTTAATAAAGACGGGAATGTGTACACGCTCTCAATGAAAAATATGAAAACTGATCAGATTTTAGCTGATGACTATTTTAAATTTGATCCGGCCAAATATCCGAAAGTTGAAATCAATGATATGCGATAAAAAAGAGAGGAACTTAATCCTCTCTTTTTTAGTTTACTACTTCAATATTCTAATTTTCTGTAGTGGTATGTTTGCTATCTTTTTTCTCTTTAGTCATTCTTGCGACTGAAGCGATTTCTATAAAAGAGGTTCCACCACCTACTCCAAAATTACCACCGACATAAACCACTGTATCGTTTTCGGTAATTTTTCCTCGCGCTTCGAGGTCAAGCAGAGAAGATTCAACCAATTTATGCTTATTCTTTTTAGAAACAATCTGGCTCGCATGAACTCCATATGATAAAGCCAGTTCGCGCTTGACACGTCCATCATGGCACTTGGCGTACACGGGTCGCGGACTTCTGAACGCGGAGATATAGCGGGCGATTTTACCTGTAAGAGTATCAGTAACGATTGCAGCTACCTTTAATTCATTTGCGGCCATCACGGCTGCCTCAGCTAAGAATGCCGAGACCTCGTTGTCGAGACGGGGAACAGGCAAGTCATTCCGCCGGTCTTTACTTGATTCAATCTCAATCGCAACTCGTGTCATGAGCTGAACCGCTTCAACAGGATACTGTCCATAAGCGGTTTCACCAGATAACATAATGGCGTCGGTTCGATCGAAAATTGCATTGGCCACATCACTTACCTCTGCTCTTGTCGGCCGCGGACTATTAATCATTGTATGCAGCATTTGTGTAGCAACGATAACTGGTTTTTTCCGCTCGACACATTTCCTGATCAGAATTCGCTGAATAGCCGGTATCTTTTCAGCTGCGATCTCGATTCCAAGATCTCCCCTTGCAACCATAATCCCGAATGAATAATCAAGAATCTCATCAATGTTATTAACCCCATCGGTATTTTCAATCTTGGAGATAATTTTTATACGGCTATTCTTTGAATCAAGTATTTTCTGCACTGCCAATACGTCCTCTTTATTGCGCACAAATGAATGAGCCACGAAATCAATGTCATGATCGGCTGCCCATTCAATAAACATTTTATCCTTCGCGGTAATTGGAGGCAGCGAAAAAGAGACTCCGGGAGTATTTATGCTCTTTTTATTTTTAATCTCACCGTCGTTGCACACTATAGCTTCAAGCGAATCGCCAATTTTTGCGGTGATTTTTAACTCGAGTTCTCCATCATCAATCAGCATGGAACTTCCAACCGGAACATTATTCGCAAATTCCTCATAATCAACTATTAATAAGTTGTCTGTCGATAGTTCATCCCCACCTTTCACATGAAGTTTGTCACCTGCTTTTACTTTAATAGGATTGATGATGTTCTTTGTTCTTATTTCGGGTCCTTTGGTATCGAGAAGAATCGCAATACAATCACAAACACTCCTTACATTATTAACAACTTTGAGTGCAGTTTCGGGGGTTTGATGAGCAGTATTTATACGGACAACATTCATTCCGGCATCAAAAAGAGCCTGTAAAAATTCCGGTTCGCAATGCTTATCCGAGATTGTGGCAACGATTTTAGTGTGCTTCATTGTATTCATAATCGACAATATTATTTTCTTTTGGTGCAAAAGTAATCCAATTTCAGGATACAGGAGTTCGCACTCCGATAGTCCTGAGGGAATGCTATTAGGCCAATATAGCACAATTATTTGAATATGTGCGCACCCGAGGTTAGCAACCGGTGAAGACTATTCCCGATTAATTAACGAATTGTTAATCATGCTACGTCAATATTAACATTATTCAGGAGCCAGAAAGCTCTCAACACCGAGACGGTACGAATCAAGTCCGAATCCCATAATGCTCCCTTTGCAGACAGGACCTATTACAGATTCATGCCTGAAATTCTCACGCGTAAGGATATTTGAGATGTGAATTTCGACCACCGGAGTTGTGATTGCAGCTATCGTATCGCGCAGTGCAATTGATGTATGAGTGTATGCTCCTGCATTAAATACGATGCCGTGTGCAGAAAAACCGACTTTTTGGAGATAATTTACAAGCTCTCCTTCAACATTTGATTGGAAAAATTCAAATTCTATGTTTGAAAAGCGGGAAATCAGAATTTCATAATAATTTGTAAATGAACTACTTCCGTAAATACTTTTTTCCCTGATACCCAATAAATTTAAATTTGGGCCATTTACAATAATAATTTTCATAAAAGTATAATATTTTGTATATTTATCCTGTGCAATTTGCGAAAAAATACAACAACTTTTTCGCCTTCAAATTTGTTCTTTGTATTATATAATAAAATTAACTAAATTGTTTCATCTTTAATTTAAAAAAAAGTAATATGAATTGGTCAGAAAGCAAAAAAGGGTATGAAACATTTTTGAGAATTGAGAAGAATCTTTCTCCTAACTCAGTAAGTGCGTATGTTAATGACATCAACAAACTTATATCGTTTGTTGCTGAGTATTATCCAAACCTCACACCGGAAACGGTAAAATTAGCACAATTAAGGAAATTTGTAGAGTGGATGAACCAAAAAGGGATTAGTCCTCGTACGCAAGCCAGAACAATTTCTGGTATTAAATCTTTCTATAAGTTTCTGTTAATTGAAGAAGCGGTAGAAAATGATCCTACAACTCTTGTTGAATCTCCAAGGATTGGCCGCAAGCTACCTGAAATTCTTACAGATGATGAGATCAATAGTTTGATCGAAGCCATTGACGATACAAAGGCTGAAGGACTTCGCAACAAGGCAATTCTTGAGACTCTTTATAGCTGTGGATTAAGAGTTTCTGAACTTGTTGATCTTAAGCTTTCGAATCTTCATTTTGAGCAGGAATTCCTTAGGATTGCAGGAAAAGGGGAGCGTGAACGTCTTGTTCCGATCAGTAAACGTGCTATTGAAGATATCAAGAAATATCTGGTTCTCTCTCGCAAAAAACTAACCATCGAAAAAGGGTTTGAAAACATTGTTTTCCTAAACAGAAGAGGTAAAAAATTGAGCAGGGTGATGATTTTCACCATTATCAAAAATCTTGCAGAAAAAATTAAACTTGAAAAGAACATCAGTCCTCACACCTTCAGGCATTCATTTGCATCCGCACTTGTACAAGGTGGTGCCGATTTAAGAACCGTGCAGGAGATGCTTGGTCACGAATCAATTCTTACAACCGAGATTTACACCCACTTAGATAAAGAATATCTGAAGGATACGGTTAATAAATTTCATCCAAGGTCGTAAGATTAGTTGACTAATTGTCTGAAAATAGGCTATTTACAACAAAAGGACATTTGTAACCATTTGGTTGCTGGTCCTTTTGTTATTTTAGGCAAGATTGTGGCTCAGATGAAAAGGAAGCCGGCACTTCCAACTTTTTTTATAACCAATGTTTGTTAAGTATTACTTAAATAATTAATCCGGAATATTGGAGTGTTCCAGAATGGATTACCTTTGTATCATTAAAACGAATAAAGTTGCAGTATTCTTAATTCATTATCAATGAATCGATTGGGAGAAAGAATCAAACGTAAAAGAGAGATGTTAAGCTTACCGCTAAGCGATCTTTCTAAAAGAGTCGGAATAAGTGTCAGCGCTCTTTCGCAAATCGAAAACTCTCAATATTTTCTCGAAAAAGGGGATAATTTCTATTTTAACTCCACCATCCTGCACTCACTGAAAAATATTCATAACTCCCCGGCAAAAGTTTTATGGATAGTCAGCCCGCCAAACATCTGATCACTTTCGAATTTGTTTTTTTCTATTTCAAATCATTGTTAAATTTTAATGATTTTGAGCATATATGTATCAATTTTTCAAGATATTTGAATATTTTTGTTACTAAGCTTTAATTAAATTTATTAAACACTACTTAATGGATACACAGGCAATCAACTTGAATGAAACTATTCAAAAACTGAATAAAAATGTTCTTGACTTGTTATCAGAAAGAGGCAAAAATATTTTTTTCCCAAAGCTTGGAATTTTGTCTCAATCGGCACAAGCCAAAGGTAAAAACATTAATGCTACTATCGGTGAAGCTATTGAGGATAATGGTTTTTCGATGCACCTTTCTGAATTTGACAAACTGATTAAACTTCCTTTGGGATCAGTTTATCCTTATGCTCCCAGTTTTGGCAAAAAAGAATTGAGAGATTGTTGGAAAGAGTTTATTTACCAGAAGAATCCCTCGCTCGGAACAACTCAGATAAGTTCCCCAATTGTTACCTGTGGATTGACTCATGGGATTAGTATGTCTGGTTATATGTTTGTTGATGAGGGTGATACTGTAGTAATGCCAGATCTTTTCTGGGAAAATTATTCGCTGATCTTCGACAATGCCTACAAAGGCAAAGTGGTTTCATTTCCGTTTTTCAAAAATGGCGGCTTCAATATTGACGGATTCTCTGAAACCATGGATACCATAGAAAGGAAAATTGTCCTTCTGCTAAATTTTCCCAATAACCCGACAGGATATACGCCACTTATTTCAGAAATAAATTTGATCGTTAATGCGATTCAGAAACAGGTAGATCAAGGGAAAAATGTTGTAGCACTGATTGATGATGCTTATTTCGGATTAGTTTATGAAAATAACGTTTATAAAGAATCGATATTTGCCCAGCTATGCAACCTTAGTGAAAAAGTGCTGGCTGTTAAACTTGACGGATCAACCAAGGAGGACTATGTTTGGGGTTTCAGGGTTGGATTTATCTCGTTTGGCGTAAAGAACGGTACACCAGAACTATACGAAGCACTCGAAAACAAAACGGCTGGCGCAGTTCGCGGTAATATCTCGAATGTGAGTCATCTTTCGCAGTCGTTGTTATTTCAGGCCTATTTCTCTGCGGAGTATGGAGCGGATAAAAAAGATAAATTTATTACGCTAAAATCAAGGTATCAGTCAATAATTCAGGTTCTTGCTGATCCAAAGTATCTTGAGTATTTTACAGCTTTACCGTTTAATTCAGGATATTTCATGTGTGTGGAATTGAAAAATCCTTTAAACGCTGAAGTGATCAGAAAAATCCTTCTCGACAAGTACAGCACAGGGGTGATTGTTTTTGGAAATCTTATAAGAATTGCATTTTCCGCTGTTCCGAAATCGAAAATTCCGGAACTTATTGACAATATTTATTTGGCTTGTAAAGACTATATTGAACAAAAACAGATTTAATACAGATTGAGTTAGAATTTATATAGAGTAATTTTTTATTGAAAAGAACATTTTTAATGACAAGTAACCAAAAATTAATTAATTGGGTAAAGGAACTGGCAAATCAGGTTACTGCCATTGAAGCGCGCTTCGAAAAGTAATTAATTGATATTTATATAATTATAAAAGCCGCTTCAGAAATTGAGCGGCTTTTATGTTGGGGAAAAAGCCCTATATGAAGTTGCGTATTATCTATATATTGGTATAAATTAGCCAGGCTACGTATGATGACCCCGAACCGGCGGGACGAAAAGTATTAAAAACCCTTGAATGGGCATCTGAATCAAAAAGTTATTCCGTCTCCTTCTTTTTGAGAGATTTCCCTTTTTCACTGGATGAAAAACGAATCCCGCATCAATTTGGTTTTGCTTAATGATTGTTAAATCCATGATAAAAACCAAATAACTGCTAATTTTGCAAACTAATTTTTCAATTGAATGGAGCTATTTAGTTTTTTAAAGCGGAAGTACGGGGCCAACGAGTTTCTCGTAATGGTTTATCGGTTCCTGATCGTAATGTTCTTGTATTCAGCAGGTCGTATAATATTTTACCTTTTCAATACCTCCATGTTTCCCAATGTCGGTTTTACTTCTTTTATGAGGATTATGCGAGGCGGGGTAATGTTCGATACAAGTGCAGTTTTGTACCTCAATGCAATATATTTCCTTCTATACCTGCTTCCACTCCCTTTCAAGTTTAAGCCGTGGTATCAACAAATGTTAAAATGGGTTTTCATGATTTTTAATAGCGTTGGTCTGGCATTCAATCATATTGATATTATTTACTATCGCTATATTTTAAAAAGGACAACTGCCAGTGTTTTTGATATCGTGAGTTACGATGCCGGAAATTATAGACTGGTATCCCGGTTCTTTTATGATTTCTGGTACATTGCTATAATCTTACTGATTACTCTGTTATTGCTCTCAAAACTCTATTCTTTGTTTAAGCCTCGCCCTTCATTCAAGGTGCTGAACTGGAAATATGGTGTTGTATCACTTTTTTCTTTGATTGTATTCTTGATATTAAGTGTCATCGGAATGCGGGGTGGTTATATGGAAAGTACACGACCGATCAGTATGAATAATGCGGGGAAATATGTCGATTCACCCCAGGAGATATCCTTAGTTCTTAATACGCCATTCTGTATTATTAGGACCTGGGGAAAAAAGGCTTTTGAGGTGAAAAATTATTTTAGTTCTGAAGATGAGCTTAACCGGATATATACTCCTGTTCGGGTTCCAAATTCGGGTGAAGCGATGAAACATGATAATGTAGTAATCATTATACTCGAAAGTTTCAGTCGCGAATTTGTCGGATCATTGAATAAGCAGATCGACAACGGACATTACAAAGGTTATACTCCATTCCTCGACTCTTTGATTAGTAAGGGTTTAGTGTTCCCAAATGCTTTTGCAAATGGTCGTAAATCGATAGATGCTATTCCTTCAGTAACAGCAAGTATCCCGGCATTGGTCTTACCCTATGTGATTTCGGAACGATCGGGTAACCGGATTAATAGCCTTGCTGGTTTATTGACAAAGGAGGGTTATCAGTCTGCTTTTTTTCATGGCGCTCCAAACGGATCGATGGGCTTTGATGCATTTGCCAAAATTGCCGGCTTCCAGCGTTATATCGGAAAGAATGAATATGGCAACGATGAAGGATTTGATGGTGTTTGGGGAATCTGGGACGAGCCTTTCTTCCAATTTTTTGCTGATGAGATGAATAAGATGAAAGAGCCTTTCTTTACAACCATCTTTTCTGTTTCGTCGCATCATCCATTTAAAGTTCCGGAACAATATAAAACGCGTTTTCCTGAAGAACATATTGAGCTTCAGAAATGTATCAGGTACACCGATTTTGCGCTTAAAGAATTTTTCGATAAAGCTTCAAAGATGCCCTGGTTCAAAAATACGCTGTTTGTGATCACATCTGATCATTGCGCGCAGTCTGAATTAAAAGAGTACAAAACTGCTGTCAATTATTATGCCGCACCGCTTATTTTTTACAAAGGAGATGGAAGCCTTACGGGGAAAGATGATTCTTTAGCCCAACAGATTGATATTATGCCGTCCGTTCTTGGCTATCTCAATTATACAAAGCCATATGTTGCTTTTGGAAACAATCTTTTTGATCCATCGACACAGCGATTTGCGATTAATTACCTTGAGGATACCTACCAGTTTTTGTATGGAGATCATGCTTTATATTTTACTGATAATAAGTTAACCGGCATCTTTAACTGGAAGGAAGATCCGGATCTGCATAAGAATCTTATAGGTAGTGCAAATTCAGAAAATGAGCAGAATCTCTTTAAAGCAATTATACAACAGTATAATAACAGGATGGCACAGGATCGGTTAGTTATTGATAATAAATAATTGAAACAGGGGATTGTTTGGGTTTTTATTCCGGAATCAGTTTAAGCAAATTTATAACGTCTGTTAACTAATTCTGGCATTGGAATTGTGAATTTCAGATTGTGAACCAATATATACAATTATGGGAACAAAAAAAGTTGTTTTGGCTTTTTTAATGATGATTGTTCTGACATCGGGTTTCGCACAGCAAATCTCAAAAAAAGCACAGAGGGAAAAAAACAAAATTGAGAAGCAGCATCTGATTGATTCGCTGATCAATTCCAGGGAGTTTGTATTTGTAGCAATACGGGCACTTCCTCAAGGTGGAGGCTCGGTTGATCTGACAGGAAATACCAACTATATAAAATTTCACCCTGAAATGATTGAAAGCGATATGCCATTCTTTGGAAGGGCTTATGTTGTTGATTACGGAGGCAATGGTGGAATAAAATTTGAAGGGAAACCTGTTGAATACAAGGTTGTAACCCGGAAAGAGAGTAAGGGTTTTGAAATAGATGCAACTGTTTCTGTAACGCGCGATAGTTATAAACTCAGCCTCTTGGTGAGCCCTGAGGGAAACGCAACTTTGACAATCAACAGCAACCAGCGAAGTAGCATTTCGTACAATGGCAATATTGAGAAATTTGAAGAACAAAAAGGGAATTAGACAGAAGACTGTGAAGGTTGCAGGAGGAGTTGCCAGTTACAATATATTGTGAGCCAATAAGTCATTTTTCAAATCACTCACAAAAAACGATTTAGTGTCTTATCTTTTCTAATTTTGTCCCGAAATATTTATAAAGGATGATCATCAGGAAAAAATTCCGGTTCGAAGGAGCCCATATTGTTCGCAACTGCACTTCGCAGCGTTGTCGCGAAAACATCCATGGCCACTCGTACGAGGTGGAGGTTTTTTTAAAATCGGATCAACTCGACAATGGTTTTATGGTAATGGATTTTGTACGGCTTAATAATGTTGCAGAGTTCATCCACAGTTTCGATCATTCATACACTTTGTGGGATAAAGAGACAGAAGATGTGAAGGAAGCGATTTACCGAATCAACACCAGAGTAGCTGAAATCCCCGTTTCTCCATCGGCGGAAGGGTATGCGCTTTTGTTTTTTTTCGTTATCGATCTTATCATTGCGAATATCAGCCTTGTTAATGGTGAGGGTATTGTGAAACTGCATGCTGTCAGGGTGCACGAAACGCTGTCGGGTTATGCCGAAGCTTCCGCCGAAGATATGAGTCTTGTTCGGTTCACCCTGGCAGATATCAGGTTTAATGAAGGTATAAAGAAGGAATGGAAGGACAAAACCTGGTGGATAAAAGTTAACAATCCCTAAAATTCGTTTGAGGTATTAAAAAAGGATTAATTTTGCACACGAAATTTTATTTTGTGCAATTTATTTGTTTTGAGAGACACCACACGTCATACTATTCTTACCGTTGCCCGTAATGTATTTGCCCACAGAGGAGCCGACAATACTACCATGGACGATCTTGCCAAAGCTTCAGGACTCGGAAGAAGGACAATCTACACCTATTTTAAATCACGCGAGGAGCTATATCTTGAGGTGATTAACAGGGAAATCGATATCATTCTCAAACAACTTAACCGTGTTGCCGGCATGAAAATATCACCCGAAAAGAAGATCGTCCGATTCATGTTCAATCATATGAAAACGATCGAGAATTTAAGCCGGAAAGACCGCTTATTAAGAATAGAATTTCTGAATAGAAGTGAGAAAATTGAGAACTTTCGTAAAGTGATCGATATACACGAAAAGGAGTGTCTTGCTTCAGTACTTCAGGAAGGGACTCAATCGGGAGTTTTCCTGGTTGACGACTACGAAAATACGGCTGCCCTTACCCATACAACATTAAAAGGGCTTGAACAGCAGTTTATACTTGACAATTTTGGGAAAAATTGCCGTGAGACGCTTGAGCTCTGGCAAAAGATACTATTCCGGGGGATTAAGGCCTCCGCTTAATTTATTGCAATTTTGATTTTTTTTTATGAGAATGTTTATTAATACGATTTCGCATTACATCCCGGAGCAGCGTGTTCCAAATGAATACTTTAAAAATCTTAATGGTCTGGATGACGAGTGGATTTTTGACCGGACAGGTATCCGGACACGATCGAAAACTGCTAAAGGCGAGAATGCCAACACAATGGCTGTAGAGGCAGTTGCTCTGGCGCTGGAGAACTTACCTTTTGATATTAAGGAGATTGATTTAATTGTTGGAGCTTCATATACACCGTACGATACCGTTGCTACGATTGGTCATGTAGTACAGCGTGAGTTTGGGATTCAGGAGGCACAGGTTGTTTACGTGTCATCCGCCTGCTCATCTCTCGTGAATGCACTTGAGATTGTTGAAGGTTATTTTGCAATGGGTAAAGCTACGCGTGCATTGGTGATTGCCTCCGAAAACAATACTTTTTACAGTGACGAATCGTGTGAGAAAAGCGGGCATCTTTGGGGTGATGGCGCAACCGCTTTGTTTATCTCTGAAGAGCCTCTCGGACCTAAGCCAGGTGAAATTCTGAATATTTTTACGAGGGGACTGGGTCATATCGGCAAAGGTACCGAAGCTGTATTTCTCCGACCCGGCGAAGGTGGACTTCAGATGCCCGACGGAAGAGATGTATTTATGCATGCCTGTAATTTTATGCGTGTTGCGCTCGAAAGAACGCTTGAAAGTTGCAGTCTGACCATCGAAGACCTCGATTTTATCATTCCTCATCAGGCTAATCATCGGATTATCGCCAATCTGATCAAACAATTAAATCTACAACCCAAAAAAGTGCTGACCAATATTCAGGAACTTGGGAATACAGGTTGTGCCAGTACAGGAATCTGCCTCTCTCAGAACATCGATAAAATACCGGTCGATTCCTTGGTTGGAATCACAGTATTTGGTGGTGGTTACTCCGCAGGTGCTGTACTTATCAGGTTTTAATTATAGAATTTTTATCTTTGTATAAAAATTTACTACTATGGATTTGCAAACAAGAAAATTGAATGCTATTCGATACTTGATAAATCTTCAAGACGAGAAAATATTTAAAAAGATTGAGGCAACCATTGATAATGTTAAATCTCAAAAAGAAGCAAAATCGTCACCATTTACTAGTAAACAATTAGTTGATAGGGCTAAACGTTCTAATGAGGATTATTTAGCTGGAAGATTTAAGTCTCAGGAACAATTGGAGTTAGAATCAGAAAATTGGTAGCAAGATGAAGATTATCTGGTCAGATTTTTTTGATACAAGACAAGATCCAATAAAAATAAACGATTTAAATAGAAATCCTGCCAGGTAATTTACACCATTATAACCCAAAGGGATTCTATTAGTCTATCATGCATTTCAGATCACAATTTGGTTGTGTAATATATCACAATAAAAGGAAAATAAATAAATAGACCGGCCAACGCCGGTCTTTTGTTTTTGTGTATTTTCGTAATCAATAAACCGAATTAAAACCAGATTGTACTATGAACCGGAGACAAATGATTGGAAACGCAGCCGGAGTGGTTGCAGTAACTGCTGCAGGATTCCCTTCTGCCAGTGCTTTTGCCGGAACTGCAATGGGAAATGCAAAACTTAAAGGAAATATTCACCATTCTGTGAGTCAGTGGTGTTATGGAAATATTCCATTGGAAGAATTTGCCAGGGCCTGTGCCGATATGGGTCTCGAGTCAGTTGAATTATTGGGTGAAAAAGATTGGGCAACCGTTAAAAAGTTTGGATTGAAGTGTGCAGTAGGCTATGCGACAGATTACGGAATTCCGAAAGGCTTCAACCGGATTGCCAATCATGCCAAATTGATTGCCGACTTTGAGACGATGATTCCAACGGCTGCTGAAGCCGGTATTCCAAACCTTATTTGTTTCTCGGGAAACCGCGAAGGACAGAACGACAATATGGGCATGATTAATTGCGCGATTGCTCTTCGCAAACTCACGCCATACAGCCTGGGGCGCGGCTCTTTGCGAAATGGTAGGTTCACCGCGTTTTAAATTGCTTTACGACATTTACCATATGCAGATTATGGAGGGAAATGTAATCGATACGATCCAAAAGAATATTCAATATATAGGACATGTTCATACTGGTGGCGTACCCGGAAGGCATGAATTGGACGAAACGCAGGAACTTTATTATCCCGCCATTATGAAAGCTTTGGTAGCCGCCGGATACAAAGGCTTTGTTGGTCAGGAGTTCGTACCGACCCAAACAGATAAACTTGAATCTTTACGCAAATCGGTGCTGATTTGTGATGTATAGCAGGAAGTTAACGAGCAAAAATCGAATTAATGAAGAGATTAATATTTTTTGTCGTTATATTCATTTCTATAAATTGCAACTTAAAAAGTCAGAACTTAAAATGGAGAGACATTTATGATTGTGATTTTAGCAAGAAGAATCTTGATTTAAACCAAGATATTAATTGTATCGACTTTTTTCAGATAAAAGACAGTTGTAAGATTGATGCATTAATAACCTGGAATTGGACTTCAATTCCCAAAATTGAAAATATTGATAGTGTTCTGAAATGTATAGATTATCCAAGAATAGCTGAACGATACAAAATATCGGGAAAGATTTTGATCCGGTTCCTGATTGATAAAAGCGGAAGAATATATTGTTATAAAATATTGTCTGAACTTGGAGATGTGTTTAATCAAGAGGCTGAAAGAAAGATTATTTTATTCAGATTCAGTATTGCATGTATTAGTAATAAACCTGTTGCATATGAATATGTGATACCGATTGCTTTTCAATTCGAGAATAATGATAAAGATAAAAAGAAGAGGAACAAATAATTACGCCGGCAATCATGCTTTTTGAGAGGGCGGATTAGTCATCAATCCGCCCTTTTGCAGAAATTGGTAGAGACGCACGGCCGTGCGTCTTTACACCACACAAAATGTACATTTGATTGGTCGTTTAGATTATTTCCAACGGCGATGAAAACATTGTATTTGACATTTCCAATAATAACAATGGGATGTAAACATAGTTAAGGGCTTAACTGTTTAGATTACAATAAGTCTGAGTAAAAAAATATCCCGGAGGGATAAAATGGAATCTGAGATTTCCGCAGGCCACAATCTAAAATACGTAAACCCTTATAAATGACTATAATATGCACGAAGAGATTACCCTTACAACGCCGGCGCTTTTGTTTTCAGCCATCTCGCTGATTATGCTTGCTTATACCAATCGTTTCCTGGGCTATGCCTCGTTGATCCGGAGTCTGCACGAAAAATTCAAGATAAATCCAAACGAGGTTTTGCTTGGGCAGATTGCCAATCTCAGAAAGCGGCTTTACCTTACAAAGTATATGCAGATATTGGGCGTTTCGAGTCTTTTCCTCTGCGTCTTCACAATGTTTTTAATCTTTGTCGGGAGTCACCTGCTTGCGATGTGGATGTTCGGTGTTGCACTTGTATTATTGATTGCCTCACTGGCCGTCTCCATTCATGAGATACAGATTTCGGTTAAGGCACTCGATCTTCATCTTGGCGATATGGAGGTCAAACGGAAGAAATAGATTTATCTCTTCCCAAACAGCTTCTTTTCCAGATCGGGCCGGTTGATCTTTTTTAGTTCTGCGATCAATTCATTGCGATACTCTTTCTGGTACCAAAAAAAGAATTTCCGCTGAGCAAGTTTCTGTGCAGGAGTTTTAGCCGTATTTATTTTCTCTAAAGTATAAGGGTGATATCCTGAATAATAGATAACTGTGGCCAATGTCATTGGGGTTGGGGTGAAGTCCTGAATTTGTTCCAGCTTGAAATCAAGATCTTTTGTTTCGGCAGCGAGTTCTGCCATCTCAACCGTGCTACTCCCCGGGTGGCTCGAAATAAAATAAGGAATCAATTGTTGTTTGAGACCATTGGCTGCGTTCACCGAATCGAAAAACCTTTTCAGTTTAAAGAAGAGTCCGAACGAAGGTTTTCGCATAATCTTCAAAACCTTATCTGAAGTGTGCTCCGGCGCAACTTTCAATCTTCCGGATACGTGGTTAAGAATAACCTCTTCGAGGTATTTTTGATTGCCCGCGTTTATCTTTTCATCTTCTGTGCGATTGAAAATCAGATCGTAGCGAATCCCGCTTCCGATAAACGCCTTTTTAACACCCGGCATTGCTGCAACCTTTCGGTAAAGAGCCGTCATTGGGCGATGATCGGTGTTCAGGTTATTGCAAACAGCAGGAAAGATGCACGAAGGACGACGACAGAGTTTACAAATATCGAGGTTGTTTCCTTTCATCTGATACATATTGGCCGAAGGTCCTCCCACATCCGAAATATATCCTTTGAAATCGGCCATCTGAGTAACCTGCTTAATTTCAGCAAGTATTGATTCTTCCGAGCGTGAAGAAATAAACTTTCCCTGATGGGCAGAGATCGTGCAAAAAGCGCAACCACCAAAACAACCACGGTGACTATTCACCGAATGCCGGATCATCTCGTAGGCCGGAATGGTTCCCTTATTTCTATAGCGGGGATGTGGAAGCCGCGTGAACGGCAGGCTGTAAAAGCTATCTAATTCGCTTGTAGTCAAAAGCGGCCACGACGGATTAACGACGATTCTTTTGTTTTCGATAGTTTGTGTGAGCTTTCGGGCCACCATCTTGTTCGACTCTTCTTCAATATGCCGGAAGTTTCTGGCGTAGTTGATTCTATCTTTCAGACAGTCTTCATGCGAATTGAGTTCCAGCTCTTCCCAATCGTCATCGGTGGTATAAGCTGCTGAAATATCGGTAATAAAAGCTGTTTGAGGAATTGCAGTAATCGCGGCAAACGGTTTTCCTTCTTTCAGTTGCCGGATTAACTCAATGATGGTTTTTTCACCCATTCCGTAAACCAACAGATCGGCTTTGCTGTCAATCAGTATTCCCGGTTTTAATTCACCCGACCAATAGTCATAATGGGTCAGACGACGCAATGAGGCCTCTATACCGCCAATCACAACGGGAATATCGGGATAAATCGACTTCAGAATATTAGAATAGACGATGGTTGCGTAATCGGGACGGGCGCCAGCGCGATCGCCGGGGGTGTAGGCATCGTTAGAGCGTCTCCGCTTGTTGGCAGTGTAATGATTCACCATTGAGTCCATACAGCCCGCCGAAATGGCAAAGAAAAGACGTGGTTTCCCGAGTTTCTTAAAATCTCGTAAATCGTCCTGCCAGTTAGGCTGCGGAACTATTGCCACGCGTAAACTTTCACGCTCCATAATTCTGCCAATCACCGCTGCCCCAAATGAAGGGTGATCAACATAGGCATCACCCGAAAAAAGAATCACATCGGGTTGATCCCAGCCCAACGCTTCGACTTCTTTTACTGAGGTTGGTAGCCATGCACTTATAGGATATTTTTCCAATTCTTTCATTATCGGGTACAAAATTACTTCATTTAATTCGTTACAGAATCATTTCTTTTCAGTTTCAACATAATTTAAAACTTGGCAGTTGCGATTATTGGTTCCATTTTTCTATTTTTGAACCTGAAATCATTCTGTATTTAATGAAACTAGTCAAACCACAGGACTTATTGAAAGTGAGTCCGTTTATGCAATATTTAGGAGGAGAGTATTTTGCCAGACTCCTGATGCACCTGTTGCAGTTTAACCAAATCAACAAATTGTACGATAATATCAGCGATAAAAAGGGGATTGAATCGATCGACGGCATTATTAAATACCTGAATGTTACCCTTGATTTCGATGAGAATGATCTAAAAAAACTTCCGGCTAACGGCAGTTTCATCACTGTTTCAAACCACCCTTACGGTGGAATTGACGGAATTTTATTGATCAAGCTCCTGTCGATGGTCCGATCGGATCATAAGGTAATTGCCAATTTCCTGCTAAAAAAAGTTGAACCTATTTCTGATTACTTTCTGGCTGTCAATCCGTTTGAAAATAATCCGGATGCAGCGTCAAGTATCGGAGGTTTAAAAACTGCACTCGATCATCTCAACAATGGAGGGGTTTTGAGTTTTTTCCCGGCTGGTGAGGTTTCGACCACTTATACATCTAAAGTAATCACCGACCGTGAATGGTTGTTATCTGCACTCCGTTTCATTAAAAAGGCGCATATTCCTGTTGTTCCGATCTATTTTCACGGTTGTAACAGCCGTTTATTTCACCTTCTTGGCCAAATTCACCCGTCATTACGCACGGCTAAACTTCCATCCGAAATAATAAATAAGAAAGATAAAACCATTAAAATCAGGATCGGCAACCCGATCTCTGTGAAAGATCAGGATAAATTCAGTGATATCCGCCAACTTGGACGCTATTTACGCTCAAAAACCTATTGTTTGGATTCTGGAATTGAGGTGAAGCGGTTTTTTAATTACTCGCTCAAGAGTCAGCCAAAGCCTGAAACGATCGTCGATCCGCAGCCAACGAATTTGATCATAAATGAAATAGCTGGTTTACGCGAGGATTATCATCTTTTTACGATAAAAAATTACTCCGTTTTCTGTGTTCCTTCGGATCAAATCCCGTTTATTATGAACGAGTTAGGGAGACTTCGTGAAATCACATTTCGCGAAGTTGGTGAGGGAACCAATCAGTCAACCGATATCGATGAATTCGATTTGTATTATCATCAATTGATTATCTGGGACAACGAAGGTCAGCATATTGTAGGTGGCTATCGTGTCGGGAAGGGAAACGATATTTACAATCAATTTGGAATCAAAGGATTTTATACACAAAGCCTTTTTAAAATGAAAAATGGCTTTGAAGAAACACTCAAACAATCGCTCGAACTCGGACGTTCTTTTATTGTAAAAGAGTATCAGCGTAAACCGTTGCCTTTGTTTTTGCTATGGAAAGGGATTCTCTATTTTATGTTGAAAGACCCTGAATTCCGGTTTTTAATTGGCCCGGTCAGCATCAGCAATACTTATTCAGGTATATCTAAGGAGTTGATTATTAGATATATCATGGCCAATTATTTCGATTATAAAAGAGCCGCTTTTGTGAAGCCGCGAAATCGGTTCAAAGTGACCACTGATGATCCGCATTTGAATACCGCCCTCGAAAATATGACACTCGACCTGCATTCTCTCGATAAGTTTATTGGTGATATCGATCAATATAACAGTGGGTTGCCGGTTCTTCTGAAAAAATATCTGGGTCTTAATGCTAAGATTGTCGCCTTTAATGTTGACCCTAAATTCAATGATTGTATCGATGGTTTATTAATCCTTGATATATTTGATGTGCCAAAATCGATTATCGAATCCTTTTCGAAAGAGATTAACGATATAAATTTACTCAGCCGGTTTTTTTCGATCACTGAACCATAAACAGAAACTTGTGGAACTCAATTATTGTTGGCAGGTTATTCTCAATCCACATGCCGGATGCGGCAAAGGAAGAAGGGACAAGAAAAAAATTGTTTCCATTTTAGACCATTCCGGGTTGCGGTATAGTATGCACGAGTCGGAATATGCAGGTCATTCGTGCGAACTGGCTAAAGACCTGGCACTAAATGGAGCAACACATTTTATTGTTGCTGGTGGAGATGGTACCTTAAACGAAATTGTGAATGGTATTTTCAATGGAAAAAACATTCAATGCGATAATATTGTAATCGGCATGTTACCCGTAGGAACAGGTAACGATTGGATTCGCACCTTTGGCATTCCCGATAATTACCAAATGGCTATGGACATTATTCTAAAAGGGAAAACAGTAGTTCAGGATATTGGACTGGTCGAATATACGGATCAGGGAAGTAACATCAACCGGTTTTTTGTAAACATAGCTGGTTTTGGTTTTGATGCCATGGTGGCAACCCGTGCCAATAAACTCAAAAACAACGGTCTGTCAGGATTAAGAGTGTATTTGGAAAGCTTTTTGTGGAGTTATTTCAATTATAAAGCCGGGCAGACCATCATTGTAATTGATAATGAGAAATTGGAAGTGAATTTGTTCAGTGCAGGTGTTGGCATAGGCAAATTTAATGGAGGAGGCATGATGCAGGTACCCGACGCAAATCCGGTTAACGGCAATTTTCATATTACTATTATCCGCAATTTGAGTATTTGGGGCATTATCAGTAATTTTAAGAAATTGTATAACGGAAGTTTTGTCCGCGATTATCGCGTATCGACACATATAGGCAGAAGGGTGCAACTTATTGCAGAAAAACTCCTATCCGGTGAAGCCGATGGCGAAACGATGGGCAAGAGTAATTTTAATTTGAATATCATTCCGCATCAACTTCGTGTTATTTACGGTGAAGATAAGTTCAAGATGCTTGAATAAAGCTTTCTGATTGATATGAAAGATGATAATGAAAATACTGAAATTGGTCGCAACAAGGAACGATGCGATGAGAAGCTGCCTGCTGCGAAGAGAATAATATCGGATAAGCCTTACCAAATTATGCGTCATCTTTATGGAGGAAGTGACAGCCATCTGAGCGAGGAGGATTTAGATGATCAAACTGCTGATTTTCTCCGCGATATGGAACGTCTTGGGGAGAAATTATCGCCGTTGGATCGTAAGTTTCTGGATGATTATAATGAAAGAAGCAAGACTAAGCCTCTTTTTAATGATGGAGCTGCAATTTACGGAGAAGATGTTCAATCATCTGTGTTTAAGCGCATTGATTTTCCACTAACTGATAGAATTTATAGCGAGATAGATAAAGCTTTCGCGCAATGCTGGAACAATGAGATCGGTCCTGGTGGCGAAGTTTATGACGGATTCATTGAAAAATATGTCTACGACGCCTTGACTGATAAAAAAGTACTGATTGAATATTCCATCGTTGAAAAAATCATCGGAATTATGCTCGATTATATTAAAATGACAGGTGGGTTTCTGGACGACTAAAGAGATTTAAATGATAGATTCACATTATAATAGCTGCCACAAACCTCAAAGGTTTCCGAAACCTTTGAGGTTTTTATAATTGAATCTTCTCTGTTCACTTTTCGTTTTTCAATTATTTATTCGCTTCCGCATACGCGCGTCCGGCATGTAATGCTTTGAGATTCAGGTTCACGATCTCTTCTCCTTTACGTCCGAAAATCTCACGAATGCCATTTTCAATACTTTCAAGTGCAATATCGATAAATGGTGTAGCAGCACCCAGCATCACCATGTTTGACGCTTTTGCATTGCCGATCTCTTTGGCGATAGCTTCGGCATCGATCGCAACCGCTCGCGGCAGTTTTTTTATTTCACTCATAATCTGCTCAATTTCAGGATAATTTGTGACATTCCTGAATGCAGTAGTATTCGTCACCACATATCCTGTCGGTGAAAGATAGGGGAGATACCTTAACGATTCCATGGGTTCGACGGAGAGGATCAGATCGGCTTTCCCAAAAGGGATCAGATCCGAATAGACCGGCTGATCGGACAGACGCAAGTAAGATTGAACAGCTCCGCCGCGCTGGCTCATTCCGTGAGTTTCGGCCTGTTTGAGGTAAAGATTATTTTCGAGGGCCGCAAAACCCAAAACTGTGGCAATAGATAAAATTCCTTGTCCGCCGACTCCCGCTAAAACGATATCGCACTTCATGTGGTAAGCTCTTAGTTGTAATGATATTCCTTCTTGAAACTGTAAGTTGGGAATGTTGTCCCGACTAATGATTTTTGCTTTTGCCGATCCTTCGTGCACTTTTCTGAAGGCACTCCCGTCGGGGTATAATAATAGAAACGCCCTTGAAGGCAAGTTCTCTCCGGATCAAATCAACCAACTTTTCGTGATTTTTGGGTAATGCTTCGATGACATGCATATGTTCGGGATCAACTCCGGCACCTTCGCAAATTGATTCAATCCGCCCGAAAGCAGACGAATTCTGACCACCCGTCATGGAGGTTGATTCGTTATCACCAATCATAATCAGGATATTAGATTTTTCGTAGACGGCATCGAGCAATCCTGTGATTCCTGAATGGGTAAACGTGGAGTCGCCAATAACGGCAACAGAAGGGAACAATCCGGCGTCGGCAGCACCTTTGGCCATTGTGACTGACGCACCCATATCAACACATGTATTGCCTGAATTATAAGGAGGAAGCACGCCAAGCGTATAACAGCCAATATCTGAAAACACATGGCCATCACCATATTCCGACATCACTTCAGCCAGGGCTTTAAATGTGTCGTGGTGTCCGCAACCTTTGCAGAGTGCCGGTGGCCGGTTAACCAGCATCTCAGGGATCGGAGAACCGATAAAAGTTTTGATGTTTAATGCTTTGGCAACGATATCTGGGTTTAGCTCTCCTGTTCTGGGAAGCGTACCATCCAATTTGCCCATTATTTTTTTCCCGTATCCAAAAAATCCTTTTAACTGCTCTTCAACAAGCGGATAGCCCTCTTCGATGATCAGTAATCTGTCAACCTGCTGTTCAAGCTTCTTAACCATTTTTGATGGCAACGGATATTGGGTCACTTTTACAATAGGGTAGGGGCAGCCATGGGGATAATTTTCCATGAGATAGTTCATGGCAATCCCGCAACAAATGATACCCAGACTTTTGTCTTTCCCTTCTATAAAACTATTGAATGGCGAATTTTCGGAAGCCTGTTCAAACTTCGCCTGATTATCGAGCAAGAGTTGGTATTTTTTTCTGGCCATAGCCGGAAGGAGGATAAACTGGTGCGGATCGTCCGGAATTGAAAGTCTGTTTTCAGGATCGGATTTTTCAACGGGAATCACTCCTGCGCGTGAGTGAGCCAAACGGGTCGTAATCCGAAGCAGAACCGGTGTGCCTAGTTTCTCTGAGAGTTCGAAACCTGTCCGCGTCATATCGTAGGCTTCCTGCTGGTTCGATGGTTCAAGAATAGGAATCATCGCAAATTTACCATAAAACCTCGAATCCTGCTCATTTTGAGAAGAGTGCATCGATGGATCGTCGGCTACAGCAACAATCAGACCACCATTAATACCGGTCATGGCCGCATTGATAAACGGGTCGGCAGCTACATTTAAACCGACATGTTTCATGCAAACCATAGCTCTTTTGCCGGCATATGACATTCCTAAAGCCGACTCCATGGCCGTCTTTTCGTTGGCCGACCATTCGCGGTGAAGATTACGTGCTATAGCGACTTCATTTTCCTGAATATATTCTGTGATTTCTGTCGAAGGGGTACCGGGATAGGCGTAAACACCTGACATACCGCCATCTATTGCGCCTTGTCCGATTGCTTCAACCCCAAGCAAAAGCTTTTTTGTCATAAAACCTGTACTGAATTGCGGAGTAATAAAAATTTCCGTGAAAATAGTTGATTTTTGCCAAACGACGGTATACAATCGGAAGCCAATTGTGAATTAAAAAGTTTTATTCTCCAATAATGGTAACAAAAACTTTCCGTGCGTCGCCGTAATTACGGAACTCACACAGGTAAATTCCCTGCCAGGTTCCCAGGTAAAGTCGTCCGTTTACGATTGGGATTGAAACAGCAGCACCTAAGATTGAAGCTTTGAGGTGGGCTGGCATATCATCGGTTCCTTCGTCACAGTGAATAAAAACCTGATCACCATCTGGAATCAATTTATTCATAAATGTTTCAAAATCAATACGCACAGCCGGATCGGCATTTTCATTGAGTGTCAATGCGGCCGAAGTGTGACAGATAAAAAAATGGGCTATTCCAACTTTGGGAAGTGCCGGCAATTTGGATTCTAACTCTTTGGTGATAAGGTGGTATCCGCGTTTACGGGGAGTCAGGGTTATTTCGGTTTGTTTGATCATGAGCTTTGTTAAGTTATTAGTTTCCAAAATCTTGAACTGTGTAGTTGATGTAGGTAGAGGCGGCATTCCGTCCGAAACCTATTCCAACTATTTTGTATTTGGAATTCAGCATGATTAACCGATGACCAAAATCTGCAACACCATCGTCAATAATTAGCAAACTGACAAATCCAATGGCAGTGGATTGAGGATTAAGGGTTGCATTAAACAGATTATCAGAGGCTCCTGCGATATTTTCGCCCAACAAAGAACCTGTGTAACCTTCCCGGATAGCACGCGATAATGCAGTGCCATCGGCATCGTGACCAATCAGGTTATTATTCGCTAAAAAAACAGCGTATTTTGTTGCTGATTGATTCAGCGCATTACTGAATGAAAGCGCCGTAACCGGAGTTAGATTTTTAAGATATTGATAACTTCCGTTATCAGTTGAATGGTCGTTAAACGCTTTCAATCTCGATTCGGCATATTCTGCCGGTTTTGTCCTTGCAAAATTGATTTCGTCGAGCATATATTGCTGAAATAAAGTAATATCCTTTGGAATTTCAGTTGATGGAGAATCATCTGTCACATAGCTTTTGCAGCTCACAAGTCCGATTAAAAAAATGATCAAAAAGGATAATCTCATAGTGTTTAAATTAAAAATCTGTGTTTATAGGATCAATATGCCAGATGCAAGTCGCCAATAGCTAACTCTAAGCGAATTAATAATAAGGTGCAATTTTTTACCATTACAATTGTTTGTTGAGACTATTTTTAACTAAATCGTCAAACGCGTTGTAAACTCCTCTGGTCTGGCTCCGCTCCTGATGATCAGCTTGCTGTTGTGCCCATCGCGAGGCAATATTCTTCATTTCTGCATCAGCGTGCTCAAAAAAGAGCTGATAACCTGCACAGAATCTGGGTTGGTGATTATCTTCCGGATCTTTGATCCTGTCTTTAGTGCATCCTCCAAAACATTTCGAATACCATGGACACATCTTGCATTTACGTGGAAGCATCGCTTTAGCCTTTCCGAAATCGTCCTGTTTTTTGGAGTTTAGCATGTTGATAATCTTATCGTGACGGATGTTTCCGAGGCGATGTCTGTTTTCAACAAAGAAATCACACGCATAAACGTTTCCATTGTGTTCTATAACGACATAGGCGCCACATTCTTTCATCAACGCGCATTCAGGAGCTTCCAGACCAACATAACTGTGAAAGACCGATTCGAAATGTCGGACCGAGGTGGTTGGCTGTCCGTCTTTGAAATCAGCGAGCCATAAATCAAATAATGTGATCAGGAATTGACCATATTTTTCGGCGGTCAATGAGAAAGGAGCCGCCTTTGATGGATCATTGGGATCAGTTTCAACGATTGGAATAAACTGCATCCATGTTAGCCCCAGGTTTTTATAGTAATTGTATAGTTCTTTTGCTTTGTCGGAAGAATAGTCTGTAATACAACACATTGCATTAACTGCTACCCCTTCTTCCAACAATATTCCGGCTTTATCTTCAACTGTTTTCCATGTTTTATGGTGACCTTTATCAATCCGGTAACGGTCGTGGATATGTTCCGGGCCGTCGAGTGAAAGACCAATCAGCCAGTCATATTTTTTAAAGAATTTCGCCCATTCACGATCGAGCAAAGTGCCATTGGTTTGAAAACCGTTTCCGACAGACTGCCCGTGGCCATATTTCATCTCCAGTTCGATGGCCCGTTTGTAAAAGTCGAGCCCCATCAATGCCGGTTCTCCCCCCTGCCAGGCAATTGAAACGGCATCACCCGACTGCTGCATAACCTGCCTGATCATCTCCTCCTGAATCTCAGCACTCATTGGATGGGTTTTTGTTTCGGGAAATAATTTATCCTTATTGAGATAGAAACAGTAGGTGCAGTCAAGATTACAATCAGGACCTGAGGGCTTTACTAACACGGATGTAAGCGGACGATGTTTTTGTGCCATAATAATAGTTTATTGCAGCAAATGGCGAAAATAATGAAAATCCATTTGCTAGCCGCTTTCATTGCATTATAATAAGGCAAAATGAAATTTTACTCATACATTTTGTTATAGAGCCAAAGATTAGGTCGGGTTGAGTTGCTGCTTTCCTGAAATTAGGTATTTTTACTTTAATTTTGAATTCAACCGATAGCCTGATTATAAATGCCAAGACTTCTATCTTCACTTTTGTCAATTATTTGGTTGTCTGTTCTGCCAGTATCCGGTCAGATGTCAGGTATTCCTGTAAAAGGTAAGGTGCTTGATCCTGAGCAGCATCCCCTTGAAATGGTTAATGTTTCGATCAAGGGAACCACGCTTGGAGTGGTAACCAATAGCCTTGGTGAGTTCTCCCTTCCTCCGGTTTCCGGAAAATCAATCGTACTTGTTTTTTCGTTTGTGGGTTATGAAACATCTGAACAGGAGGTTTCTCTATCCGTAAATCCATCTGTATCACAAATTCTTAAACCTGTTTTGCAACGGATTCACGAAATAGTTGTCGAAGGGAGGGTAGCTGATAATAATCTTGTGACGATTCCTCAGAAATTAACGGAAAGACTGCCAGCGATGGCCGGAAGCGTTGAGACATTAATTAAGACACTTCCAGGCGTAAGCAACAACAATGAACTAAGTTCTCAATACTCGGTAAGGGGTGGTAATTATGACGAAAATCTTGTTTATGTGAATGGGATTGAGATTATTCGTCCTTTTCTTGTGAAATCTGGTGAACAGGAGGGATTAAGTTTCATCAACAATGATATGGTCTCTTCAATCGGCTTCTCATCTGGTGGATTTGATGCATCTTACGGTGATAAAATGTCGTCTGTGCTTGATATAACTTACCGAAAACCAGATCGTAACGGAGCATCTGCTGAAATCGGTGCCTTGGGTGCCTCAGCTCATTTCGAGGGGAGTGCTGCTAAAGGGAAATTTTCGCACCTGACCGGAATCCGTTACAAAAATACCGCCTATTTGCTGGGAACGCTTGATAAAAAAGGGGAGTACAACCCTTCGTTTACCGATATTCAGACCTATTTGAATTACAAGTTTAACCCACATTTTTCTTTGGGTTTCTTAGGAAATTACGCCTCTAACATCTTTCAGTTTATCCCCGAAACCCGATTAACTAAGTTTGGTACTTTGACCAATCCCTATGAATTTCTGGTTTATTTTGAAGGTAAGGAGCGTGATAAATTTGAGAATTATCTGGGGGCGCTAGCTATAGACTATTCACCAAACTCAAAATTATCTCTCAAATTTCAGGCAAGTTCTATTCATTCATCTGAAAAGGAATCATTTGATATTCTGGGGGAATATTATTTAAGTGACATTAATCAAATGCCTGAATCGCAGGAATATCCTGATAGTTCAATGTTGATTGGTACAGGCTCATACCTCGATCATGCCCGGAATTCGCTGATTGCAAGAGTTTCGGGTTTAGAGCATCGCGGCACTTTATCAGTCGGTCATCATAAGTTTCAATGGGGTTTAAAATACCAGCACGAGCGGATTTCAGATCGCGTGAATGAGTGGGAAATGCGTGATTCAACCGGATATTCACTTCCCTATGGCAGCGATAATTTAGCACTTTATCGCTATGTGTCAGGGAGTAATGATGTTGCATCAAACCGCTTTTCGGGATTTATTCAGGATAGCTGGACGACGGGTACTGGAAACGGAGAGCTGGCATTTACAGGAGGAATCAGGATGCAATACTGGGATTACAACCAGCAGACTATTGTAAGCCCGCGAATTTCGGGGAGTTGGAAAATAGGATCTGCAAGAAACCGGATAATCAGAGCAGCCTGGGGAGTTTACAATCAAATGCCGTTTTTTAAGGAATTGAAGAATAGGGAAGCTCAGATCGTAAAAGGAATAAAGGCTCAAAAAGCGGTCCATTACCTTCTCGGATACGACCAGATTTTCACCGCTTTTAACCGTCCGTTCAGATTTACGACGGAGGTATGGTATAAAGCGCTTAGCCATTTGGTCCCCTATCAGATTGATAATTTGAATATTCGTTATATTCCGGATCAACAGGCGATAGGTTATGCTACAGGTATCGATTTTAAAATTAATGGTGAATTTGTGCCCGGCGCGCAATCATGGGCAAGTCTTTCGCTAATGAAAACGGAAGAGGATATCATTGGTGATTTTTATTTGAAGGAGAACACTGCCGGTACTGGTACCGAAAAGATTCATCCGGGTTATATTCCTCGGCCGACTGATCAACGCTTTAATTTTAGTCTCTTTTTTCAGGATTATTTTCCGGGTTATCCTTCCGTAAAAATGAGCATGACCCTGTTTTATGGAAGTCGCTTACCTTTTGGTCCGCCGCAAGGTGAACGCTATTTGGATACTTTCAGAATGCCTCCTTACCGGAGGGTTGATGTTGGATTTTCCAAAGCATTGATTAATAATGAGAAAATGGTTATTCAACAAGACAAAAAGTATGGCATAAAAGAGGCGTGGATCGGTCTTGAACTGTTCAATCTTTTCGATATCAATAATACCATTTCCTATTTCTGGATATCAGATATTAAAAATCAGATGCATGCTGTTCCAAATTACCTTACCGGACGGCGTATTAATCTGAAACTGGGGATTCGGTTTTGAAATGTACTTCTAAACAAAATCAAAAATCATTGCTGGAATCCTTAAAATTGGATAGATTGGCACAATCAAAAGAAAATCATATATTAACCGGTTAAAACACTGAAGTTATGGAGACGAGGGATTATATCGAAAGGGAAAACCGCTATGGCGCACATAATTATCATCCGCTTCCTGTCGTTTTGGAACGTGGTGAGGGAATTTTCGTCTGGGATGTTGAAGGAAAGCGCTACTTCGATTTTCTTGCAGCTTATTCTGCGGTAAATCAAGGCCATTGTCACCCAAAGATTGTGAAAGCGCTCATTGAACAGGCCGGGAAGCTGGCACTCACCTCAAGAGCTTTCTATAATAATGTTTTGGGAGAATGGGAAGAGTTTATGACGCAGCAATTGGGATATGACAAGATTTTGCCCATGAATTCTGGTGCCGAAGCCGATGAAACTGCACTTAAACTGACCCGTAAATGGGGTTACAAGGTGAAGGGGATTTCTAAAAATGAGGCGCGTATCGTAGTTTGCAACGGGAATTTCCATGGCCGGACCATTACAATTGTTTCGATGTCGTCTGATCCTGAATCTTATAACGATTATGGCGCTTGAGCGGGAATTACAACATTCCAACACTGCCGGTTTTTTGGTGGAACCGATTCAGGCTGAGGCTGGCGTTTATGTCCCTGGTGATGGTTATCTGAAAAAAGCAGCAGAGTTATGCAAAAAATACAATGTCCTTTTTGTGGCCGATGAGGTGCAAACCGGGCTTTGCCGTACAGGTAAGATGCTGGCCTGCGATCACGAAGGAGTCCGTCCTGATATCCTGGTACTTGGGAAAGCTATTTCGGGTGGAATGTTCCCTGTTTCGTGCGTGTTGGCTGATGATGAGATCATGCTAACCATTAAACCCGGTGAACACGGTTCAACTTATGGTGGTAACCCTATTGCTGCAAAAGTTTCTATTGCTGCGATGAATGTTCTCATTGATGAAAAACTGGCCGAAAATGCGACACGGATCGGGAAAATATTCCGGGACGAAATGAAGGCATTTAAAACGCCGCTTATTGAAGAAGTGCGTGGAAAAGGACTGCTGAATGCCATTCAGATCAAGACATTTGAGGGGAAAAAGGCCTGGGATTTATGTCTTTTGATGAAAGAAAACGGCATTTTGGCGAAGCCTACGCACGAACATACAATCCGTTTTACGCCACCTCTGATTATTACTGAAGCGCAAATGCGCGAAGCGATCGGATTAATTCAAAAGTCGATGACGGAGTTTATTTAAACTTCAAATCGTTAAATATTTGAAGGGTGTATTCTCATAATTTTGTCGGGAGCATTCAAGTAAAAAATTTAGGTCGAATTATTATTGAAAATTTATTTAAAAGATCTTTGAAGTTTCCAAAAAATTATGCACTTTTGATACACTTTTTAAAAACCTAAAGATAGAAAATGAAAAACAAAGTTATTTAGTTCGATAGACCCTAACAGAAATAATTATAACGTTCTTATCATTACCTAACTTCAAAAATAAAAATCAAATGTTTGAAAATCTTTGTCTCTTAATCAGCTTTTCAATAAGTTTTACGGTAGTTTTTTTCGCCGTTCCTAGAATCATTGCTATTGCGAATGCCAAAAAACTCTTTGATGTACCTACAAAACGGTCTGCCAATCAGCAGAAGGTTATCCCTAATCTTGGTGGAATTGCCATATTTGCAGGATTTTACGTTAGTACAATCATTTCAATGGAAGGACTTGATCGCAATAAGATCATTGGCCTTTTACTGGTCACCGTCATCATGTTTCTTATGGGTTTGCAGGATGATATTATAGGTCTTTCTGCCAGCAAAAAACTTATGGGACAAATCTGCGTGGCCCTCTATCTGATTATCGTGTGCAACATTCGGTTAACCAATCTGCATGGGATTTTTGGGGTTTCTGAAATCAGCTATGGCTTTAGTTTTTTTATTTCGCTGATCGCAATTATTGGCTTAATCAATGCCTTTAACCTGATCGACGGAATTGACGGGCTTGCATCCGGTATCGGAGCACTTATTTCAGCGACGTATGGATTTTTATTCCTGTATTTCGGCCAAATGGAATATGCCATTGTATCTTTCAGTCTAACTGGTGCCTTGTCTTCATTTTTCTTTTTTAATGTTTTTGGAACAAACAACAAGATATTCATGGGTGACACGGGATCGCTTACCTTGGGTGTATTGTTTGCCATGTTAACCATCTGGTATAACGAGATAATTCCAACAACCGGTTTAAACAACCTGGAATGGACATCGCCGGCAATCTCACTTGCGATTATGATTGTTCCTGTAGTTGATTCAATCCGGGTAATTTATATTCGCATTTTACAGGGGAAATCCCCCTTTTCTCCGGATATGAACCATATTCATCATCAGCTTATCAGAATAAAAAACAGTCACCTGGATGCAACTATCAGCATGGTACTTGCCAACCTCCTGCTCATCTGTTTAGCGTTCAGTTTGATACATGTTATGGGAAATTCGGTTGTATTCTTTTTGATTCTGGCGATTGGATTTTCACTGGCTTATCTCCCGGTTTTTGTCCTTAAAATGAAGAGAAAGGAAGTGAAATCAGTATATGTTCTTACCAAACAGGAAGAAATAAACCTACAGTTGACTAAATCATTAAAGAACCAGCCAGTAACGGAAATTTCAACTGATGGAAAGAATATACTAGCCAACGAAGACCCGTCGAAGAAGGGTCATTCTCCATGGGATAAACTAAATAACCAAAATAACTAAATTCAAAAGTAGAAGACTAAGTTTATTTAAGCTTTGCAATGGAATAAAAAGCAGAAAGGCGGGAGTAAATCTACCGCCTTTTTGTTTTTGTACTCATCGCTGAAGAATAACTAACCAAAAAAAAAAAGACCTGATTCACTGAAGTTGCTTGTTTTCGGAATCAAAGCACTCTATTTTCGTAACTTGAAAACAAATCTATTTCGTTTGAGAAAAACCGGAGTTCTTAAAAAAATAGAAATGTTAGTTTATCGAATAAGTAAATATTTAAAAAATTGAGTTATGAAAACAAAAAATTTTTATTTAGCAGTGTTGATGTTGGGGTTTCTTTCGTGGTGCTGCAATAAAAATGATCAACCGCTATGAATGCGATCTCTACTTCAGCCGGTTATCAGGTATTGGCAGGTCCAGCCGATTTAACTACAAAAAGTGCTGTCATATCTCCTTTAGATACGATTACGCACAGTATTCTTTTATCTGACATTGCTGGAGTGTATGATTATAAGGCAAATACGGTTACCAAAGGACCTAATTCGATATTGCGTTTCTTTTCCAAAACAGCTGAAAATCCGCAGATGATTGTTCGTTTACCCGAAGAGAAAATTAAAGCATCAAAATCGCTGTTGCATTATACTCCAAGTGACACTTTGTTGACCAATAACTATGTGGTGACATTATCCGATTACCAATACAATTTCAATTGGTTTGTCAGCTACGATTATAAAATGGCATCTTCAATTAAAATCAAGGATGTAAATGCCGGAGTATTGAAAATTCAATCATCAAGTAATAAAACTGATGGTTATCATTTTGCTTCGGAATTTGTATTTCCCAATGGTTATGTAACTAAATGTCAATATTCATCGGGCGACACCGCTACTTCTGTTTATGCCATTACTGATGGTACAAAGACCCTCTATGAAGAAAAATATACTGCCATCAAAAGCATTACGGATATGAGACATAGAGAAACAGCATTTTCCTTGACGATTGGTAATGTATTGATCACAAGAAATTTGGGCAAAGGACAAGCAAGCCTCGATAGCGCAAAAGTATATGTGGGTGGCGTTTTGCAATTGAAATCGAAGGTTGAGCTCGTTGATAAAACAACCGATCCTATCGATAATTGTATTACAAATAAGAAGAGGGAATTGAAAATTACCTTCGATGACGGCACATCTTCCACATTTACCGAACTTGCCGGAAATGTTATAACCGACATCAGCTCACTGTTTATATCAATGCGCCAGGTTTATTTTGCCACGGGTATTATTGACTGGATTGCATGGGATATTTACACGCATAAATAAAAAAATAGCGACTTATAATTAGGGGTTTAACAAAAATATTGTCAGGGTTAAGGGTGTGTAATAGAGTGCTTTATCTGTTTTGTTTGTCAAGTAGTCTATCATTTGGCATATGGTATAATTCAAGTGTCCGTGTTCTTCTATTGCACTCCCTCCCTTTGCCCGAAATCTAAACTGGCTTATTATTCATAACGGATAATCTGGAAAGTTAGAGGAAGATAATATCTTCCTCTTCTTTTCATTTTACTTTTCATTTTTACTACTTTTATACATAACTGCAACAAGAGCAGTATGGAACGTTAAAATACTTTTTTTCGAAAGGTTTATAAAATATAAATTGGTTATAAATGAAATATGTTGGAAGTAAGACCCTGAATATTAGAATCATCGAACTGATTGTATTTATTGTGATTTGGGTGGCCATATTCTCAGTCCCTTTTTTCAGTCAAAGACTCAATAACGCCGTGAATTGGGCTAAAGTGATTGGGGAATGGATCAGGATGTTTTCGTATTTAATCATCTTTGTAGTCAATATCCTTATTTTGGTTCCGAAATTTTTATTTCAAAAAAAGTACAGCACCTATATTGGATTAGCCTTATTTGTCATACTCTTTACGATTGGAATGAGCATATCGTTAGGATTAATTCTTACTCCTCCCCAACCTATGGAAATGCCACCCATGGATTTTGGTCCGGGAATGCCGCCGATGGAATTAGGGACAGGAATGCCTGCTCCATTAGGCTACAGACCTGTTACTCAGCCGGAGCAAAAATCAATATTTATGATTTTAACCGACGAGATGATCATTTCGCTGCTCGTAGTTGGAGCCGGAACCTCATTTAAGATGGTCTCTCAATGGCTTAACGAAGAAAGCAGACGCAAAGATTTAGAGAAAGAACAATTGAAAACTGAATTGGCTTTTCTAAGGCATCAGGTAAGTCCTCATTTTTTTATGAATACGCTGAATAACATCCACGCACTGATTGACATAAATGCAGAAGATGCCAAGAACACGATCATTGAGTTATCGACAATGATGAGATACTTACTTTACGATACTGCCCAGGGACAAACCACATTGAAAAAAGAGATTAATTTCATTGAGAGCTATATTGCACTGATGCAATTGCGATTTCCAAAGAAAGTAACTGTCACCCTGGATGTACCCAAAAAAATACACGACATTCAGATCCCACCAATGCTTTTCCTTTCATTTCTCGAGAATGCGTTTAAACATGGCGTTAGTTATCAAACCGAATCGTTTGTTTCATTCAAATTAGAACAAATGGATAACCAGTTGAATTGCAATATTAAAAATAGCAAACACAACAACAAGGAAAATCTTGATAAAAGTTATTCCGGTATTGGTTTGACCAACATAAAGAAGAGTCTCAAATTACTCTTTGGAAACGACTACCTTCTGAATATTTACGAGAACGATAAAGAATTTGAGGTACAATTAACCATTCCAATATATGAGGATAAAATGCTTGTCCATTGATGATGAGCCTCTTGCATTGAAGCAGATAAGCTCTTATATCGAAAAAACACCGTTTTTGGAAAGTGTGGCGCTTTGCCAAAGTGCTTTTGAGGCAATGAACTATCTGACAAATAATGAAGTCGATCTTATGTTTGTGGATATAAATATGCCCGATCTTAACGGTATGGATTTTGTTAAGTCGCTGACTCAAAGACCACAAGTCATTTTTACGACTGCTTACAGCGAATATGCTATGGAGGGTTTTCAGGTGGATGCGCTCGATTATATTCTGAAACCAATCAGTTATGCTATTTTTCTTAAAGCAGCAAACAAGGCCATGACATGGTTTGAGTTAAATCACAAACAAGCTGAAATCATTCAAACCACACAGGATTGCATCTTCGTAAAGTCGGAATACAAACTGATCCGCATTCTTCTGTCTGAGATTAAGTACATCGAAAGCTCGAATGAATACATCCAGATTCACATGATTAATGACGAGCCAATAACAACACTTATCCGCTTGAAAGTCATCGAAGAACAACTTCCGAAAGAAAAATTTATGCGTGTACATCGCTCATTTATTGTCAATCTCGATAGGGTAAAAGTGATTGAGAGAAACCGGATTATATTTGATCATAATATTTATATACCGATTGGCGATCAATACAGAGATAGTTTTCAGTCTTTTATTGATAAAACATTCTTGCTGTGAAGCTATCAAAGATGTTGGTAAAGGCATTTTGAGTCAGTTAGCAATGGTTGCTCAGACTCTTTCGGACACTTTAAATGATTTAAATACTTTTGGTACTTCCCGCAAATGACTTACGGGGAAAAACAACCTTTCCACTTATCAATAAGGGCATTTCGTTGATTTTTTTTTTATACTTCGGGAACAAAATTTATCTTCAACTCATATTTTAATAAGAATAAGAAGACTTTTTGCCAAGCTAGCGATCATTTTATCTGCAAAATTAACGACGATGAAACTTAAAAAGAACATAGCCACCAGCGAAGAAGGTTTTATTTTTAACCCCGGCACAGGTGATTCTTTTTCAACAAATGATATTGGAACCGAGATACTCTCATTGCTTAAAGATGAAAAGTCGCCATATGCGATTATCGATATAATTTGCGCAAAGTATGATGTTGATCAAAGCCAGTTCGAAAAAGACCTGGATGATTATCTTTCTCAATTAAAGGATTTCAACATTTTAGAATAGCATGATGGAAAAGCAATTAAAAAATATGGGCATATTGGGAAAAAGGAAAATTGTAATTGCGGTCACAGCATTAAATGCCATAGACAGTCCCGGACCAGGTGTTGCTGTGATCCGTGCTATACGCGAATGTCCCGATTTTGAGGTTCGTATTATTGGCCTCGCGTACGAATCGCTCGAACCAGGCTTGTATATGCACGATATCGTTGATAAAACCTACCAGATTCCTTATCCGTCAGCTGGTACTGACAGCCTGATGGGTCGGCTCATGTATATTCATGATCTCGAAAAGATAGATTTAATCATTCCTAATTTTGATGCCGAGCTTTTTAATTTCATTAAATTAAGAGATAAACTCAAGGAGGTCGGTATTCGTACCTTCCTACCCGAATTAGCGCAATTTGAAGCTCGCGACAAAATAAAATTATATGAGTTCGGTAAAAAATACGAATTAATGATGCCGAAAGACAAAATTATTTTTCAAGTCAAAGATCTCGCGGAAGCAGCCGAACAAATTGGGTATCCAATGGTAGTGAAGGGGAAGTTCTACGATGCTATTATTGCAAATACGCTCGAGCAGGCCCAAAAGGCGTTCTACAAAATTCAGGCAAAATGGGGGCTGCCTATTATCGTCCAGGAGTTTATCAATGGTACAGAAATCAATATTGCAGCTTTAGGCGATGGTGAAGGAAATGCAATCAGCGTGATCCCGATGCGAAAACTTTATATTACGGATAAAGGTAAAGCATGGGCAGGTATTACACTTGATGACT
>JAPLDR010000065.1 GCA_026391655.1 Bacteroidia bacterium
CGCCGTTAATCTAAGAGGAAACAGGCTCTGGTGGAGACCAACCTGCGAGCAATAAGATTAATGCATTTACAGTAATATAAGGGCAGTCGGTTTGGCTGCCTTTTTTATATTACTGGAATGCCAGATGGCTAAAAAAACTCATTTTTCATTTGTAAAATAGATATACCATTTAATGAAGTTGATTCGATGTTTTACCGTTAGACCCCGGTGGATATCCAGGTGATTTTTCAGATGACTAAAGTAACCCTCTATTCCATTTGTTGTTTTTGGGATGGCTGAGTTTGACAGATAATGAAACATGTTTGGTAATGCTCGTTTAATGGTTATATAAGAACGTCTGAGCAGTTTGTGGGTGTACCAATATCTACCGGTTTCTTCATTATAAGTTCGTTCATTTAAGTAATATTTATGAGATTCATGCCATCTGAGAAACTCTCGTATCCAGTAAATCCGATCATTTTCAGTATTAATTCGAAGGATCAGCAAAACCAGTTTGCGTAATTCCTGTCCTGCTATGTGTGTGGGATACCGGGTCAGCCACAGCAGGCACATGCGTTGAATATGAACCAGACAACGCTGTACAATGGCATCAGGAACTGACTTCTTAATTGCTTTTAGAGTACTCTTATGGCCATCGGTAGTGATACTTTCGATCTGTATTCCAAGCTTCACCAAATTAGCAAGATCTTCCCTGATTTCTTCATAATGCTCTCCATCTGTAAAGCGTAGTAACTGAGTATAGCCATCGGAATCGTCCTGATAACAAATCAGGCAAAACTTGGCAAAATAAGTTGCATCTACTCGAAAATGAACATGATCACGCTTAATTATTTTGATCCGCGGAGCCTTCTCCAATAGTTTGTAGAATGTCCGCTGAAGTGTGTCGCGACATAAACCGCTATCTCTGGTCAAGGTTTGATAAGTCTGTCGCTCTATTACCCATTTGCGAAACCACACGAACCTGTTTTGAACCCGCTGTTCAGGTCGGTTATCTGTCTGAAAAATGCCACATCTTTTGCACTTAAATCGTTGTTTCCCGCTTTGTTTTCCCCATCTAATTACATCGGTATAACCACATGCCCAACAACGTTTTTTTTGATTTTTTCATAAACATAAAAAGTTTGATGAAACTAAGTTCATCAAACTTACTATATCTCCAAATAAAACAAGGATTTAAGAGCTTTTTACCAACTATTTTTCAGTAATATGCCTTAACAATAACCTCATTAAAGTATATCCAATACGTTTGTTGCCATCAATAAATGGATGATTAATCAAAATACTCTCAATTAATGCGGCTGCTTTTTCGAGGGGAGAAGAATATAAGTCCTTTTGGTCAAATGTCTGATAAGGTCTTGATAATGCAGATTCCAACAATGTCAAATCGCGAATACCTTGACAGCCGCCAAATTTGTCAATCAATATTTCATGAACTCGTATGACATCTTGTACCTCAATCATAATGCCAAACGCTGTAGTAATTCTTTGTCTTCACGAAGTATCAATCTCAAATGTTGTGACAAATCTATCTTTTCACCTGGAGTTATCTGAATTTGTTTAAGGTATTCCAAAATATCAACAAGAACTGATTCTGGTACAGAATCAATAGCTTTTCGAATCTCTAATTTCAAATCTGTTGTTGTCATCGCCTAATCTTTTTACAAATATAGTCTTTATTGTCTCATTATTTACTTGCTTTTTTCTTCTTGTTGAATTGAAACAGATAGGCAAATGTAACCAGGGCGCCGTTACTTTGCGAGACTTTGTAGGGGTAATTATCGGGATTAAAAAGGTTGGGAAGACTATAAAACGCACGGCCTTCAAGAGAAAATGCTCCTCCTCTTTTCAGGTGGTATTCAAATCCGATACCCGCGGTAAACAGAAAATCGAACTTTTTTTCGATTGGTTTCCCGAAATAAGTTTTATAATTAGGATCAGTGGGTAAGATTGCTGTCTGCGAAATAAATTTTTCTTCATCTGAAATCATATAAGCAACCTCAGGGCCAAGATTAATAGTAAACCTGAAAGCCTTATCTCCAAAATTGATATGTGTCATGACCGGAACACTTACATAGCTTAAAAGGCGTGAATAACCAATTGTATCTTCTTTCCACCCCTTCTGAGAATAATTTACTTCCACCTGAAATCCAATATGCGGTTCAGAAATAAGCCGAAACATGATCCCTCCCGAATTTCCTTCCTGAAATGATTCAACAACATTAGGGTAAAACCTTACCTTTGAAAAAGTCATTCCCCCTTTTACACCGAAATAGAGTTCTGGTTTAAAATCCTTCGTTTGTGCGAATGTAGCAATTGAGCATCCGGTAATCAGCAATAAAATAAAAAAATTCTTCATTCGGTTTAATTGTAATCAAGCCAACTTCGTTCGGGTGTAAAGTTAAAAAAAATAGCTTGGTCTTCTCAACAACCTGTTAAATACCATCGGTGAATCTCAATAGGTGTATCATGCGGTATTTAGCCGCTTTTTCCTAAATTTGAATGAAATTTGAGAGAAATGACAATTGAAAATAACCTGAATACAATCCGCTTATCATTACCTGATGGTGTTCAACTTGTTGCAGTTTCAAAGACGAAGAGCAACGAGGAAATTATGGAAGCTTACCGGGCAGGACAGCGCATCTTTGGCGAGAATAAAGTACAGGAACTTGTGCGCAAATGGGAATCGTTGCCGAAAGATATCAAATGGCACTTTATCGGCCATCTGCAATCGAACAAAGTGCGGTTGATCGCTCCTTTTATTGCGATGGTTCATTCGGTCGACAGTCTTAAACTTTTAAAGACCATCAATGATGAAGCGAAGCATGCCGGAAGAGTAATTCCATGTCTTCTTCAGTTTCATATTGCCAGCGAGGAGAGTAAATTCGGGTTCTCGCCTGACGATGCAGCTCAAATGCTATCTGTAATAAAATTGTCAGAATATGAGAATGTTACGATCTCTGGAGTGATGGGTATGGCGACCTTTACCGATGATGTGGCGGTGATCAATCAGGAATTTTCAAACCTTAACAGGATATTTCAAAACCTGAAAGAGGTTTTCTTTCGCGGAAATGATAACTTTCGCGAAATCTCTATGGGAATGTCGGACGATTACCTTTACGCCATTGAAAAAGGCAGTACAATGATCAGGATCGGCAGTACCATCTTTGGAGAACGAAAACCGGTTACAAACTGATTGCTAATTCGTAATTTATAATTCGCACTTTATGCCAAATTTATCAACAACATATATGGGGCTGAGCCTCAGAAATCCTTTGGTCGTAGCCAGTTCAGGACTGACAGGTTCGATCGACAAAATAGCTCAACTTGAAGAAAAAGGGGTCGGTGCGATTGTTTTAAAATCGCTTTTCGAAGAACAGATTAACGGTGAGGTGAGTTACATGATTAATCGTGATGCGCAGCAAAATGCTTCTCCCGAAGCTGATGATTATATTTCGGACTATATCCGCGAAAACAATGTACAGCAATATCTTGATTTAGTCAGATTAGCGAAATCACTGGTTAAGATTCCCATCATAGCCAGTATCAGTTGCATATCGGACAACGGATGGATGGAGTTTGCACACGATCTTGAAAAAGCAGGTGCCGATGCACTTGAAATCAACGCATTTATTGTACCGACTGATCGTAAAATCTCCTCTGCCGATATCGAATTCCGATACCTGGATATTCTGACAGAAGTCCGCCGGGTAGTGAAAATTCCTGTTGCCATGAAAATCGGGTATAATTTTACGAATCTTGTGGGGATGGTCGATAAATTGTCGGCCAATGGTGCCGCAGCCGTGGTGATGTTTAACCGGTTTTATGAACCCGATATCGATCTTGAAACGCTTGAGATGACAGCGGCATCCATTTATAGTTCTTCTGCTGATCTTCGCCAGTCACTTCGCTGGACCGGAATTGTATCAGGAAAAGTACCTAAAATTAATATTGCCGCTTCAACGGGGATACACGACGGAGAAGCGCTTGTTAAGCAATTACTTGCCGGGGCTACTGTGGGTCAGGTCTGTTCAACGCTCTATTTGAATGGTTTTGACCAGACCGATCAGATACTTGCTTACCTGAAATCATTTATGGTGAAGTGGAATTTTAAGCAGATCGCCGATTTCCGGGGAAGACTCAGCTATTCAAAACTTCCAAATCCGGTAATGTACGAACGGGCACAGTTTATGAAATACTTTTCAGGGCAAGGCAATTGAGAATCCTGATCTTCATATTGCTGATTTTTACCCTTTTCATGGAAATTGCGAAAGGGGATGGCACCACTTTGGACATAAAACTGATTAATCCTGTTCCGGTCCAATATTGCACTGGTGAGAAGCGTGTTGCAGAATCTCTGATTATCGAAGGTAATCCCAATATTGTGGGGATGAAAATCTCTTTTAGCGGGGGATATATAGCGAGCGAGGACGAATTGGTTTACACTGGCAGCCTTCAAAAAAGTTGGTCTGCTGCGTCTGGTACCTTATTATTAACCGGAATTTCCACGACAACTGTTCAGGAATATGTCGACGCCATTAAAACCGTCACCTACAAAAACAATAAAGCTATTCCGACTTTAGGTGTCCGAAAGATCACGATATCATTGAGTGATATAGATTATTTGCCTGAAACCCAGCATTTTTACCGCTTTATCAGTAAGCCTGGCATTAAGTGGACCGATGCAAAGGCTGAAGCAGAATCTGATGCCATGATGTATTATGGTTTAAGGGGTTACCTTGCAACCATTACGAGTCAGGTTGAAAATGATTTTATCCGAACTAAAACCAAAGGTGTCGGCTGGATAGGGGCATCGGATGCTGCAGTTGAAGGTGATTGGCGCTGGGTGACTGGTCCCGAAGGTTTGAATGGCGGTCTGCTGTTTTGGAGAGGAACCGGTTATCAGGCAAAAACGAACCCGGCTGTATATGGTCCGGTAAATGGCGCTTATCACAATTGGAACCGGTGGGACACACCCTATTCTTCATCACTTGCGACTGGTACCTGGGAGCCTAATCAATCAGGAGTGGAAAATTATGCGCATATCACTTATTTTCCGGGTAATGCCAACGATTCTTTTAAATGGAACGATCTTCCAAATGGTGGTAGTAATGGCGATTACGTTCCGGCAGGTTATTTAATAGAATTTGGCGGAAGCCAGGGTGATCCTCCTGTAAATCTTATGGCCACCCTTGATCTGCAGGTGAATACTGTGCTTTTCAAAACAGGAACTATCCCGGTAATTTGTGAGGGAACAAGTGTTACACTGAATCAGGCTGATACAACGAAAGCAACTTATAGCTGGACTCCAACAGAATCACTTTCTTCCCCGATAGTGGCTAATCCCGTGGCAAGTCCCAAAATTCCAACGAAGTATTTTGTTACAGGAACACGGGGGATTTGTATCGATACAGCGACTTTTACTGTTCCCGTAAATCCAAAACCCGTTTCCTTATTAAAACCGGAAGAAAATATTTGTGCGGGTAGTAATAAAATACTCGATCCGGGTGTTCATCAAAGTTATAACTGGGGCAATAATGTAACAACCCAAACAATCACGGTTAATACTGCCGGCGATTACACTGTTACTTTGACTTCAGACAAAAATTGTACGGCAACATCCACTTCAAAGGTTGTGGTTCATGAATATCCGACTATAGATCTCTCAAAACTTCAGCCACTTATCTGCGGTGAGCCCAAATCGACCACGGTTAAAATTACGACAACGGGAACTGATTATTTGCTGACAAGTGCTGATGGTAAAGCAAATGTGAGTGGTGGACTGAATGTTGACGTTTCCACTTTCGGAATTTATCCGATGATTTATAAATCATCGTTTTATCCTTCCTGTTCTGTTGAAAAGCTATTCGATCTTTCTTTTTACAAAAAGCCAATAGTTAATTTTTCGATTGACTCAACAGCGTGTTATCATTATAATTTGGATGCCAAATATATAGGAGATGCTGATACGATTAAGGCAAGATTTACCTGGGTATTTGGAGGAGATACCATTGTTGATGGCATCGGACGGATAAAAGAAAGAATTCCACTTGGTGTGAATCAATCGAAACGTGATCTGGTGCTTATCGTTGAGCAAAACGGGTGCTCTGACAAACATACCTTACCCGATATCCGCGTTATTCCGACACTGAGTATCTTTGTCAAAGATACATTGCGTTGTCAACCTGATGCTTTCGAATTCTTGGCTGCAAATACTGAAACAGGCGTCACCTACGATTGGGATTTTGGCGATGGCATAACAGGAAAAGGAATTAAAGCTCTGCATACCTTTGCAAAATCGGGAAAATACGATATCCAGCTGACTGTAACTACGGACAAAAAGTGCTCTAATACAGCATTGATCAAAGATATGGTTTTTGCTGCGCCAATACCGGATGTCGCTTTTTCTCTTTCCCCCATTGACTGTCTGGAACCGGGAGCCAACGAAATGTCATACACAGGTCTTATCGGAACTGACAAGGACACCTATAATTGGAATCTGAATAGTTTTGATCTGACGGAAATCATTACGAATCCTCTTCAGACAAAAGGGCCATTAAAATTTGATCTGAAAAACAAACCCTCTGTAACGCTTTCGTTAAAGGTGATGTCTGAATATGGATGTCCAAGTGCCCTTACAAGTATAACTTTAAAGCGTAAACCTGACTTTTCAATTGCTTCTGATCTGACTGCAGGGTGTATCCCTTTTTCGCCTTTATTAACCGGAATAATCAACGACAAAGTTGACAGGATTAATTTTACCTGGGATTTTGGCGATGGAACGATCGTTGCCGGATCGCCGATGTCACACATTTACAATGTGCCCGATAAAAAATATAACATTACATTATCAGGAACATCTTTGGTGACAGGCTGTTCGAATAAGGTGACTATTCCCGACTTTTTGCAAACTTATCCAAAGCCAAAAGCAGCGTTTAGTATGGATAATACAGTGGTTTACAACGATAAACCCGATGTTAAGTTTACAAACCTCAGCGAAGGCGCTACTGCGTTTAACTGGGATTTTGGTGATGGGACTACATCGCCGGAGCCACGCCCGCTACACCATTTTGTGAAGACAGGTCATCTGATCGTATTGCTTGAAGTCACCAACGCTGACTTTTGCACCGACACTGTTTCTCAAAAACTGCTGGTTGCTTTCGACCGGCTGTTTCCTCCTACCGGCTTTTCGCCAAATGCACCGAAAGAGGTCGATCGGATCTTTAAGCTTAATTCCGAAGGGCTTACTCCCGAAGGATACCAATTTACAGTGCTTAGCCGGTGGAATGACCTGGTTTTTGAAGCAAAGGATGAGATCAAAGGTTGGGACGGCCGCCTGAAAAACGGTACGCTTGCCCCGGCTGGCTCCTATGTATGGATCCTCAGCTTTACCGATTTCCTGGGTCGGAAACACCGGCAAACCGGAACGGTAACGCTTGTATATTGACAATTCGACAATTGACTTCGTCGAATTTCGTTTCGGCAATTAGACAATGTGACAATAAGATAGTATACTTATGGTAATTGAGTCAATGTTTTGAGATTGCCCTGAAGGGGCTATCCGTCAGCTGACGGATCAATAACCCCGGGTGAGCGATCCCGGGAGGGACGAATCGGGAGAGCGTAACCCGGGGTAAATGATGCGGGTGCGAACCGGCGCAACCACAAAAGTTAATTGAAAAACGACGTTCCTATGCGCCGCATTCTTCAAACGATAATCAATCTGACGATTTGAAAATCTATTTGATCATATTACTTATTTTAACCGTTTTAGCCGGTATTGCAAAAGCGGCTGATCCTCCTTTTGCAATTAAACTGAATAATCCTGTTGCAGTCGGGTATTGTACAACTCCGGTTCTCCTTGCTGAAAAACTTACTATCGAAGGAACACCCAGTATTAAAGGGATGACAATTTCTTTTAGTGAAAATTACAAAGTTAATGAAGATGAGCTCGTTTATTCCGGTAATCTGTTAACTCAGAGCTGGTCAGCCGCTACTGGAACGCTTGAACTAACCGGGACCACTACCACCACAAGGCAGGAATACGAAGAGGCAATTCGGAACATCCATTACAAAAATAAAAATGCTACGCCGACAATAGGTGTCCGGAAGATTACCATATCTTTAAATGATGTGGATTATCTTTCATACACAACGCATTTTTACCGCTATGTTAATAAACCCGGCATGAAGTGGTCGGAGGCAAAAGCCGAAGCAGAATCGATGACGTACTACGGTTTGCAAGGTTATCTCGCAACCATCACAAGTAAAATTGAAAACGATTTTATCATATTAAGAACCCAGGGGGTAGGCTATATTGGTGCTACTGATAAGGATGTTGAAGGAGAGTGGCGCTGGGTAACGGGCCCGGAAGGGTTGATGGGCGCAGGTAAAGGACTTCTTTTTTGGAAAGGAACCGGCGCTCAGGCCCAGGCGAATCCATTGGTCTATGGACCAGTAAATGGCGCATATAGCAATTGGGATCGGTTGGAACCTAATAATACACTTCAGGGCACATACTATGAAAATTATGGTCATATAACTGTTTTCCAGAATGACCCGGTTAATTCCTGGAAATGGAACGATGTTGTAGATACGGGTGGAACCGGTGATTGGGCTCCAAAGGGTTATATTATAGAGTTTGGCGGAATGCCTGGTGATCCACCTTTAGAGCAAAGTGCCACCCTTGAATTACAGGTGAATACAATGCTTTTCGCGAACAAAGGTACTCTACCGGCTATTTGCGAAGGGGATAGTGTTAAACTAAATCAGACTGATACTACCAAAGCAATTTATAACTGGACTCCTGCCGGATACCTCTCATCCGCAACAATTGCCAATCCTTTGGCAAAACCTAAAGTTACTACAACCTACTTTGTTACAGGAACTCGTGGAGAATGCCATGATACAGCAACTTACAAAGTACCCGTAAATCCTAAACCTATTGTCAGTTTGGGTCGCGATACCACAGTTTGTAATCCTGCAAATATTGTATTAAATGCCGGGTCTTCGTTTGCAAACTATCAATGGCTACCCAATGCTGAAACCACTCAAAGTATAAACGTGACAAAAAATGGAAATTACAGTGTCAATGTGACTGATCTAAACAAATGTAAAGGTGGTGCCGCGATTAAAGTCTCTTTTACCGACAAACCTAAAATGATTTTTTTGGGACTTGATACATTGATTTGCGGAAAAAAATCTGATTTTTTGGATATTGCAGCAAACAAAGGCAGTTTTACTGTAGAACGACTCAGCGACCATTTTATTTTTCCCGGTCTTAATGTTACGGTCCCCGAATTTGGAACATATGACCTGAAAATCAAGGCAACAGATCAGTTTTCATGTTATTCCGATTCCGTGATTAAATTTGGATTCCACAAAACACCAACTGTTGACTTCTCCATTGATTCTACACTTTGTCAACATTATAATATGGATGCCAAATATATCGGAGATGCTGATACCATTAAAGCAAGATTTACCTGGGTTTTTGGCGGAGATACAATCGCAGACGGGTTAGGCCTGAACAAAGAGAAAATCTGGCTTGGTGTAAATAAAACTATACGTAATCTCGTGCTAAGCGTTGAACGAAACGGTTGTTCGGGCCAGTATACGATCAGCAATATTCGGGTTACTCCGACACTGAGCCTGATCGTCAAAGATACAATACGTTGTCTGCCTGATGCTTTTGAATTCTCAGCATTTAATACCGAAAAAGGTGTCAGTTATGAATGGAATTTTGGCGACAATTCTAAAGCAAAAGGATCTGTTTCATCACATTTGTATGCTAAACCCGGAAACTACGATGTTCAGGTGACGGTAACAACTGACCAGGATTGTTCCAATAAGGCTTCAATCAGGGTTTTTGCTGCGCCAATTCCTGATATAGCTTTTTCCCTTTCATCTAACAATTGTCTGGAACCTGGAGTCAACGAAATTTCTTATACAGGTCTTATCGGAACTGAAAAAGACAAATACTATTGGGATCTAAAACAATTCGATAAGTCGGAGATTATTCAGGATCCTCTTCTTGCAAAAGGCCCTTTTAAATTCGATCTGAAAACCAAACCTGGTACAACCCTTGGATTAAAGGTGATTTCTGAATTTGGATGTAAAAGTTTACCCGGAAGTATTTTAGTAAAGCGAAAACCGGATTTTTCAATTGCAACGAATGATACGGCCGGATGTATTCCTTTTTCTCCTTTATTATCGGGAATAATCAACGATAAGGTTGACAGGGTTAATTTTACCTGGAATTTTGGTGATGGATCACCGGGTACCGGTTTGCCACATACCTACGACCAGCCTGGTAAAAAATATACGATCACGCTGACGGGAACATCTTCGGTAACAGGTTGTCCGAATGTGGTGACTATTCCCGACTTTCTGCAAACCTTTCCAAAGCCGAAAGCAGCGTTTAGCATGGACAATACGGTGGTTTACAATGATAAACCAGATGTGAAGTTTACCGACATTAGCGAAGGAGCCAATGAGTATTCCTGGAATTTCGGCGATGGGACAACATCTTCACAACAAAGTCCGCTACACCATTTTGTGAAGACAGGTCATCGGACCGTTTTGCTGGAGGTTGCCAATTCGGACCTTTGTACCGACACTGTTTCTCATCCTCTTCTGGTTGCCTTCGACCGTCTGTTTCCACCGAATGGCTTTTCGCCAAATGCACCGACAGTGCTTAGCCGGTGGAATGACCTGATTTTCGAAGCAAAGAATGAGATTAAAGGTTGGGATGGCCGCATTAACAATGGTACTTATGCCCCGGCAGGTACGTATGTGTGGATACTCAGTTTTACCGATTTTTTGGGCAGAAAACACCGGCAAACCGGAACGGTAACGCTTGTATATTGATAATTGTGACAATTGACTTCGTCGAACTTCGTTTCGGCAATTAGACAATGTGACAATAAGATAGTGTACTTATGGTAATTGAGTCAATGTTTTGAGATTGCCCTGAAGGGGCTATCCGTCAGCTGACGGATCAATAACCCCGGGTGAGCGATCCCGGGAGGGACGAACCCGCGGTAAATGATGCGGATGCGAAACGGCGCAACTGGATAGGCTAATTGAAAATAGAACCTCCTATGCGCCGAATCATTCGAAGGAAGATAGTCATTTGAAAAACTGTTTTACTCATCTGACAGACCGTTTATATCATCTGACAAACTGTTTATATCATCTGACAAACTGTTTATATCATCTGACGGACTGTTTATATCATCTGACAGGCCGTTTATATCATCTGACAAACTGTTTATATCATCTGACAAACTGTTTATATCATCTGACGATTCGTTTTATTTATCTGACAGGTCGTAACAGTCATCTGACGAACTGTTTTAGTAATCTTCTCTGAAAATGATTGAATCTTATTGGTTATCTTTACTAAGAAATATTGGAATTAGATTATTTGGTGAAAAATGGAAAGAATTATTTTAGTATCCATATTTATTTTGTTATCACTGACATTATTTAGTCAGCAAACATATGTAATAAATGATAGTGTAATTTTCAAAATTGGTGACACTTTAGTAATAGGAAAACCAATTAAAGGTAAAGTCTATAAATTACTATACTTAACAGACGAAACTGGCAGATCCAATGAAAACGATTATAATGATTTGATACCGATTTTTTAAAAAGTGAAATAAAAAAACCTTAGTTGTTTGTTTTTTAGAGTATAATATTTCACCCGTTCCGGGTTCCTTTTGTACTGATGCGACCTTTCTACAATAATTTCATCCCTTCGGGATTTTTTCACTTAATATTGCAAAAACCAAGATTTGCGACAGAACTAAGTAGTGTAATACCCCTTATGTGTCGGTATTGCAACAGAATTCTTTCGAAAATTGAATTATCCGGAGGAAAATCAATATTTTATTATTGGAGTCGTTTTCAATAAAAAGTCAATTGTTGTTTTTTATCTGAAAACAACTAAATTCATCGCCAAATTCATTGTGCAATGAAATTGACCCGGCTTATCCTTTTTATCCTATTATTGAATACGATATCGGTCTTTGGACAGACTGCCGATCCGTACTTTAAATCAACAGGGGAGACAGGTGGAAATAATGCCGAACCAGTAACAGGTCCAACTGCAGATCCGTGTCATAAATCGACGGAGGGGAAAGACTTTTGGTTTGGATTTATGGAGTGCCGAAATTATGCAGCCGGGCATTATGTGGACATCACAGTCACTTCCATCTACGAATGTAAGTATGAGGTCTATCTGGGACAATCGAAAACTCCATTCGACTCCGGAAATGTTGCTCCGAATACCCCCAGAAGAATTACTGTTGACTGGCACCAGGCTGAAGCAATAGGTTCAGAAGTCCCGGAGGATAAGGCCATCCACCTGGTTTCGGATATGCCATTAAATGTTTATGCGCTCAGCTGGGCTCAGAATTCGGCTGATGCTGCAGTGATTTACCCAACTGAATCTCTTGGTAATGAATATTATGCCATGTGCTATGAACCCCACTTAAGTGCTCTTCAGGCTAATGGAAACGCACAGGGAAGAAACAGTGAGTTTCTGATAGTCGCCACCGAAGACAATACAGACGTTAGTATCACTCCAACTAAGGTGACTGATCAGTTACGTCAACCAAATGTTTCTTTTCATATTACACTTAGCAAAGGTGAGTTATACCAGGTGCAATCAGAAAATCGCCTGGGTACATTTCCTGACCAGGGTGACCTGACGGGTAGTTACATTACGAGCAATAAGCGCATAGCATTGTTTTCAGGCTCCTATTGTACAACAGTTCCATTCTCTTCTAATAATGCCTGGGATCATTTATATGACCAGATTCCGCCAGTGCAAACTTGGGGCAGAAAATTTATTGCAGTACCGTTAAAATCCAGGGAAAAAGATACTTACAGAATTCTTGCATCAGAAAATCTAACCAAAGTACGCATCGGGAATCAAACTCCTGTTATAATAAACAAAGGCCAGTTCTATGAATTCATGCTTAATTATGATCAGGCATCTCTAATTGAAAGTGATAAACCTATTCTATTGGCGCAATACAGCAACTCGAACAGTGTTGACGTCGCATTTACGGGGGGCGACGGCGATCCGTTTATGGTCATTGTGAGTCCGGTCAACCAGACCCGCGAAAAAGTCTCTTTTGTTGCATATTCATCAATATACATTACCAACAAGTATTTCGTCAATATTATAGTAAAAGATGATGCTGTCGGAAAGATTAATCTGGATAATGATCCGGTTAGTTTTCAGCCAATAACCGGAACCGATTATTCGTATGCACAAGTCAGAATTGCACAAGGGAATCATATCCTTGAATCATCCGAACCTGGGAAAGGTTTTATTGCTTATGTATATGGTTTTGGCGGATTCGAGTCGTACGGCTATGGTGTTGGTTTTAACCTCAATATTGTTCTTGATCTGGGAAGTAATATCAATGCCACCGACGGCGTTCTGATCCGGTGCGATGGGGCTGATCCATTGACCCTTAATGCAGGAAATGCCTTCGATCACTATAAGTGGAGCACACAAGACACGACCTCATCAATACAAATTAACAAAGCAGGATTGTACAGTGTCAAAGTCTCTACAAACGAGGGTTGTATATTGGAAGACACAGTTGAGCTTAAAGTAAGTAAACCGATTGTAAATTTAGGGAATGATACCACAATTTGTAATTCTGCCTACATCGTTCTCGATGCAGGTTCGAAAGATCAATTTGCCAATTATTTATGGACTACTTCACGAACTTCACTGACTGATCAAAAGATTACTGTAACGAATCCTGGGACTTACCTTGTTGAGGCAACCAATAAATACGAATGTAAAGCCAGGGATACGATCCAGGTCGCCTTTACGGACAAACCCAAAATGAATTTTTCGAAGCTTGATACCTTGATTTGCGGAAAAAAATCTGATATTCTGGATGTTACAGCAGATAAAGGCAATTTTACGGTTCAACGCCTGAGCGACAATATTATTTTCCCCGGCCTAAATGTTGCGGTTCCCGATTTTGGAGCTTATGACCTGAAAATAAAGGCCAGTGACCAGTTTACATGCTATTCGGATACAGTCATTAAATTTGCATTCCGCAATATACCAACGATTGATTTTTCAATTGATTCTTCAACTTGTTATCATTACAATCTGAATGTCAAATATTCCGGAAATGCCAGCGCAACATCAGATTTTGTGTGGGTTTTTGGAGGTGACACGATCAATCGCGGAATCGGACTTGACACTTATCAGGTTCCACTTGGCATTAACCGTATCAAGCGTGATTTAAAGTTGATAGTGACCGACCAGGGTTGTTCAAATGATAAATCGCTTCGGGATATTAAAGTAATTCCGAACCTGGAGATGTGGGTTACAGATAGCCTGGGATGTGAGCCTTTTACTACTCAATTTATGGGGAAAAACACTGAAACTGTAACATACGACTGGGATTTCGGCGATGGAAAGGTATTAAGCGGATCAACAACTGACCCTTTTCATACCTATCAAAACGATGGCTATTATCGTGTAAAGTTAAAAATAACTACAGATAAAGGGTGTACCAACGAAGTCAGAATAGACAGTATGGTTTATGTAGCGCCGATTCCTACTGCCGGATTTACATCGTTTGCGGCTAAGTGTCTCGAAAAAGGGAATCACGAAATCTCCTATAGTGGCACAGGTAATCAATTGGATACCTATTTCTGGGATTTATCAAAATTTGATAATGAAGAGATTATACAAAATCCGGATACAACTCAGGGACCGCTTATTTTTAATTTGAAGAACAAACCGCAGACCAGAATCAGATTAAATGTAATCTCAAAATATGGGTGCAAAAGTGATACTGCTTTGGTTTTGGTAAAACGAGTACCCGATTTTTCGATTCATGCTTCTTCGAATGCAGGATGCACTCCGTTCGATCCCTTGTTTAGCGCAAAGACCCGTGATGCTATTGATCTGGTGAATTATACCTGGGATTTTGGTGACGGATCGAAGGGAGCGGGTGATGAGGTTATGCATGAATATGGTGAACCGGATCGTAAGTATAATGTTATTCTGACCGCATTATCGGCTACAACAAATTGTTTCGATACGTTGAGCCGTCCGGCGTATATACTGACTTATCCAAAGCCGAAAGCCGGATTTAGCATGGATCATAAAATAGTTTACAACGATCAGCCAACGGTTAATTTTACGAATGAAAGCACGGGTGAAAAGGAATATTTATGGAATTTTGGAGACAAGTTGACTTCCGATCAGGAAAATCCGTCTCACTATTACAATGTTACAGGTTACCGGACAGTTTTATTGGAGGTTTTCAACGAATTTCTTTGTTCAGATACGATCTCGCATCAACTGCTCGTGGCAATGGACCGTATTTTTCCGCCAAATGCCTTTTCGCCAAACGCTCCCAATGTTGTCGATCGTGAATATAAACTTAGCTCAAACGCAATTGCCGCTGAAGGTTACCATCTTACAATTTTAAGCCGGTGGAACGATATCGTATTCGAAACATGGGAGGAGAAAGGCTGGGATGGCCATGCACCAAATGGCAATATGGCGCCCGCCGGTGCATATGTGTGGATACTCAACTTCACCGATTATTTGGGTCGCAGACACCGGCAAACCGGTACGGTAGCGCTTGTTTATTGATAATTGTGACAATTGACTTCGTCGAACTTCGTTTTGGCAATGTGACAATGAAACAGAACAACATTGTTAGTCATTGCCCTGAAGGGGCTAAATATCAATAACCCCGGGTGAGCGAACGAAGTGAACGTAACCCGGGGTAAATGATGCAGATGCGAACCGGCGCAACCACACGGGATAATTGAATCCAACCTTCCCATGCGCCGAACCATTCGAAAGATAATCAAATATTAAAACTAAAATTTAAGTCAGGACAAAGTAGGGTAAATTCTCTTTAAGTCGGTATACCGTCATAATGCGCTCAAAAATTAAATCATCCGGAGGAAACTCAATATTTCATAAATCCAGTTGTTTCAGTAAAAAGTCAATTATTGTTTATTATTTAAAATCAACTATATTCATCGCCAAATTTATGATACAATGCGATTGATTCGGTTAACTCTTTTTATACTTTTTATTCGTGCATTTACTGGTTTTGCACAGACCGAATCGTGCCGCAAATCGACGGAAGGGACCGACTTCTGGTTTGGTTTTATGGAGGGAAGAAACTACAATTCGGGGCATTATGATGAGATCACATTAACTTCGAGCTATGCCTGTAACTACAAGTACTATATTGGAAAATCGACCACTCCTGTCAGCGGAACATTATCGCCAAATACCCCCGTAAAAATTCAAATTGACTGGCATTTGATAGAGGCTACAGGATCAGAAACCACTCAGGATAGAGCTATACATCTGACTTCGGATAACCCGCTGAATGTTTATGCGCTCAACTGGAGTCCGAATTCTTCAGAGGTTGCATTGATTTATCCGACGAAATCACTTGGAAATGAATATTATGCCATGTGTTACACCCCTCATATTAATGGAAACAACATCACTTCAGGAAACGGAAGAAACAGCGAGTTTATGATTGTTGCTTCCGAAAATCTAACGACTGTAACCATTACTCCCAGCAAGGTGACTGATCAAAACAGACCAGCTAAAACTCTCTTTCAGATTACATTGAATCAAGGGGAAGTCTATCAGGTACAGTCGGATAATCTTCTTGTTCCAAAATGGCCGGGTCAGGGTGATCTGACAGGTAGTTACATCAAAAGTGATAAGCCCATAGCAGTGTATTCCGGCTCATTATCTACTACAATACCAGCCGATGCAACTGTTTCTGCATGGGATCATCTATACGAACAGATGCCACCGATGCAAACCTGGGGCAGGAAATTTATTACTGTTCCTTTAAAAACAAGACATGAAGATACTTACCGGATTTTGGCGGCAGAAGATTATACAGTTGTACGTATAGGTAGTAAGACTCCGGTTACGTTGATGAAAGGAATATATTACGAATTTAGTTTATTATATACAGAACCATCTCTTATTGAGAGTGATAAACCAATTTTACTGGCGCAATTCAGCAATTCAAACACTGTTGACGCAACTTTCACAGGTGGTGACGGCGATCCGTTTATGGTAATCGTCAGCCCTGTTAATCAGACACGCGAAAAGGTGGCTTTTGTGGCTTACGACTCACCACAGGTAAAAAGCAAATTTTATATTAATGTGGTGGTTAAAGATGATGCTGTAGGGGCAATCAAGCTTGATAATGTGGTCGTTAGTTTTACAGCACTTAGTGGAAGCGGCTATTCGTATGCGCAGGTTCCACTGGTAAAGGGAAATCATTACATTGAATCAACTGTAGCGGGCAAAGGTTTTATTGCTTATGTGTATGGTTTCGGAGGGGTTGAGGCCTATGGCTATGGTGTTGGTTATAACCTGGATATCGTGCTCGATCTGGGGAGTAATATCAATGCAAATGGAGAGAAGTTAGTGGTTCGGTGTGATGGTGATCCTCCACTGACCCTTAACGCGGGAAATGCTTTTGATAATTATTTGTGGAACACCGGAGAAACCACTTCAACGATACAAGTTACAAATGCGGGATGGTACAAGGTAAAAGCCTCTATAACCGATGGTTGTTCGTTGCAGGATAGCGTTGAGCTACAGATAAGTAAGCCATCTGTATTTTTAGGCCGCGACACCACTATTTGTAATCCGGCAAATATTATTCTCGATGCAAGTGACCAGTTTGCCAATTACTTGTGGTCAACTACACAAACAAGTCAAAAAATCAGTATTTCTAATCCGGGGACTTACACGGTTGATGCAACCAATAAATATGGATGCAAGGCCAAAGATGATATCAAAATTGATTTTACGGATAAACCAAAAATTAATCTATCGAGGATCGATACCCTAATGTGCGGAAAGTATACGACTACAGTCGATATATCGGCAGATAAAACGGTGAACTGGTTACTGGGAAGCAGTAATCCAAAAGTTAATATCAGCAATCTTACAGCTACGGTTTTACCCGCAGACGAAGGTACATATCCTTTCATATTAACCGCTAAAGATGAATTTTCATGTGCTTCAACTGCAGCGTTTAAGCTTGGTTTTTACCATTCCCCCATCGTCAATCTGGGAAGCGACAGTACAATTTGTAACCCCGAAAATATTAAACTAAATGCAGGTGACGGATTTGCAGACTATTTGTGGTCAACAACCGAAACCACTCCGGCTATTACAGTAAAAAAAGATGGATTATATAGCGTTAATATTATCGATAAAAGCGGATGCAAAACGTCTGATGAGATGAAAGTCTCTTTTACGAACAGACCCAAAATCGATCTTTCGAAACTCGAAACATTGATCTGTGGGAAGTTTGCAACTACATTGAATGTTTCAGCAGATAAAAAAGTGAATTGGTTTGAAGACAGCGATCCCAAAGTGAAATTTAATGGTCTTTCGGCTACGGTTTTACCTGCTGACTTTGGAACTTACCCCGTCACTTTAACAGCGAAAGATACATTTTCTTGTAAATCGGATACCACTTTTAAACTGGGGTTTTACAAAATCCCCAAAGTTGATTTTAACATTGAGGCTAAGAAATGTTCAGGGTACAACCTGCTTGCAAGATATGTTGGTGATGCAGATACCATTGTCTCCAATTTTAAATGGGTTTTCAGAGGAGACGTGTTTGCCAATGAAATTGGACTTAATTCTCTTATTGTGCCATTAGGTGTAAATCGTCCGCGGCGTGATCTTGAACTGACAGTTATGCAGGATGGTTGTTCCGATTCTATATCCCAAAATGTAGTAGTTACGCCCCTTCTCTTTCTGCCTAACGATGTTAAGCTTGGATGTGAGCCATTTAAGGCCGATTTTAGTGCGACAAATACAGAAGAAGTTGACTATTCCTGGGATTTTGGAGATGGATCAGCAATAGAAAATAGTGATAGTATTACCTCCCATACCTATCAAAAGGCTAATTTTTATGATGTGAAGCTTAAAGTTGTTACAAAAGATGGGTGTAGTAATGAAGTAAAAATTGACAGTCTGGTTCATGTAGCGCCAATCCCGACAGCAGGATTTACACCGCTTCCGGCGGAATGTCTCTTAAAAGGGAATCACGAAATCTCTTATATAGGAAGTGGTGATAAACTCGATACTTACAAATGGGATTTATCAAAGTTTGATAAGGAGGAAATTATACAAAATCCGGATACAACTCAGGGACCGTTTATTTTTTATTTGAAAAATAAACCTCAGGCCAATATCAGACTAAGCGTGATCTCGAAATATGGATGTAAAAGTGATACGGCCAAAGTTTTGGTTAAGCGAATCCCCGACTTTTCAATTAGTGCTTCATCGTATGCCGGATGTACGCCTTTCGGACCACTTTTTACTGCGACAACGGGCGATCCTGTTGATCAGGTGAATTATAGCTGGAATTTTGGCGATAGTGCGACAGGACCGGGCAAACAGATTAAGCATGTTTACGGAGTTCCTGATCACAAGTATGACGTTGTACTTAGCGCATTATCAACAACAACAGGATGTGCCGACACAATAAGCAAAAAAGAGTATATGTGGACTTATCCGATCCCAACTGCAGGTTTTACAGCACTTCCGGTCGAATGTCTCGATAAAGGGAATCATGAAATCTCCTATCTCGGAACCGGCGATAAATTGGATACCTATTTATGGGATTTGTCAAAACTTGATAAGGAAGAGGTTATACAAAATCCCGATACAACCCAGGGGCCGCTTATTTTTAAATTGAAAAACAAACCACAGGCCAATATCGGACTTAGGGTGATTTCGAAATATGGCTGTCGGAGTGATACAGCTTCGGTTTTAGTAAAACGAATTCCCGATTTTTCGGTCATTGCTTCATCGAATGCAGGATGCACACCGTTCGATCCCTTATTTACAGGAAAGACCAGCGATCCTGTAGATCAGGTGAATTATAGCTGGGATTTTGGTGATGGAACGAAAGGATCGGGCGAAAAGGTAAAACATGTATACCCGGAACCTGATCATAAGTATAACATTATTTTGTATGCCTTATCTTCGACAACGGGATGTACCGACACTTTATTCAATAAGGAATTTGTGTTTGCCTACCCAAAACCGATAGCCGGGTTTAGTATGGATAATAAGGTGGTTTACAATGATAAGCCCATTGTAAATTTTTTGAATAAAAGTAGCGGGGAAAAAGAGTATTTATGGGATTTCGGTGACGGATTGACTTCCGAATTAAAAAGTCCCTCACACTATTACAAGGTTTTAGGATATCGTACAGTTTTATTGGAGGTTTTCAACGAATTTCAATGCTCTGATACCGTCTCTCATCAACTGCTTGTGGCAATGGATCGAATTTTCCCGCCTAATGCCTTTTCTCCCAATGCGCCCAATGGAATAGACCGGGAATTTAGGCTTTCCTCCGTCGGTATTGCAACCGAGGGTTATCATCTGACAATTTTTAGTCGCTGGAACGATATCGTATTCGAGACCAGGGACGCGATGAAAGGATGGAACGGTCAAATGCCAAATGGATTATTTGTTCCTGCAGGCACATACGTCTGGATCTTCAATTTTAGTGATTTTCTGGGTCGTCGGCACCGGCAAACGGGAACTGTTACTGTTGTTTATTGAAAAATTCGACAATTGAAATCGGTTTTCCCTTGTGCCGAATCATTCCAACGATGATTATTCTTATCATTTGAAAATAGTGTCTGTTCAGGTAAAATAAAAAAAACAAATGCCACAAAGACTCAAAGACACCAGGCTACACAAAGCACTGAATATGTTTAGTTTACTCTTTGTGAACCTTTGAGACTTCGTGCCTTTGTGGCAAAAAGAAGACTTTATAAATCTTAATCAGCAAGTTACAAGACGTGTGACAAATTACATCTGAGGGATGACCATTTCATTATTAAAAATACTACGGTGATATTCGCCAAAGAAGAAGACCAATGAGATCTCATGCGAGCCAAAGCTGTATGCTGCAACATTCGATAATGAAAAATCAAAACTGTATCCAAACTGAAACTTCTCCTTCTGAATTCCGATCATGGCAATCACAGCATCTGGTCTGACTGATAGATTATTACGATACCACACCCCAAAGGTTAGCAAACTCTCTTTCATGTACATCCCCGCATTAATCTGTCTGAATCCGCCTTGCTGCTGGTAAACCAGGTTAGGCGATAACGTGAACTCTCTGGAAAACAACATACGATGAAACTTTTGTCCTTTAGCTCCGGCATGAAGTGTCAGTTTAAGCGGAAGCCTTCCTACCTGATCACCTTCAATAATCGATTGATCGGGTTGGGTGAGATGGTGGAGTGCTGCACCAAAATAGACATCGTCCATCTGACCTGCCACCCCGAATGAGAAATCTGGAAAGATTTTCTGTCCGTCTTCAAAAGGGAGCGGATAGGTTCCTGTTATCGTCCCTGTTCCCTGGTCAATCATTCCGGGAAATATTAATCCGGAAGTATTGAATTGCTTATAAATAAACCCGGCTTCAAGTGCCATGGTAAAGAAAAGCCGGTCGCTGGCTTTGATGTGATAAGAATATAGAAAAGAGGTGTTAATGCTATTAACTACACCGTTTAATTCTCTGTCGTACATTACTTTAATGCCAATACCGCTACGGATGCTACTTACAAATCTATCATAGGTAAAATTGTAAGTCACATAAGTGTTACCCTGTTTGGGCCACTGATTTCGGTAATTTGCTACCACTCTCTGGTAAGCGCTTGTCCCCGTAAAGGCTGGATTTAAATAGAGTGGATTGGCATAAAACTGCGAAAATTCAGGATCTTGTCCTTTCAACTGTAGGGAAGTAGTCATCAGGAGTATAAAAGCAAAACACACAATACTTTTTAATCCGGAATCCTGCGGTAGACCGATCTGATTTTGTCTCAAAAAAATCGTTGTAGTTGCTTTGCTTTCTCTTTTCACCTGCAAATTTTGGGTTCGTAAAGTTCGTTTTATAAAAGGTTTTTAAACTTCCGGATATTGAGCATCAATTGGCAATGATTAATCATTAAATTCCTGTTTTTCTGGAATATCACGGATAATTGCCAAAAGCCCATTTAGCAAATATGCCTTTTGTTCACTCGTATTTTTAAGCGCTTCACTTACTTTAATTACTTCTGCATCAATTATTTCATCTTCAACTCTGCCACACATATTTTCGATGACCGTAAAGGCTTCAAAAGCAATCAGAAACTCTTTGTTGATAACCAGATCGATAAAAAACGGAAGATACTCTTTGTAATTGAGGCCGTTTTGCCAGCAGCAAGCTACAAGATCCTTATGTTCGCTGGTATACTTTTCGTTTCCAATGGCAGCAATAAAAGAAGGTACACTTTCTTGATTCTTCAGTTCGGATAACAGGTTCAATACACTTTTTTTTATTTCTGGAAACTCTGTATCATGCAGTAAATCAATAAGTCCATCCAAAATTAAACGATTCCCTGATTCTCTAACCTTGTGAAGTGTTTCTAACACAAATTCGGAATTTGTTGATTTTAGGTTAGAAAGAATTTCCTTCGATTTTATGTCAATAATCATGCGAGTTTAAGTGTTTAATTCTGACAAAGATAAAATTTTTTTACTGAAATGATTAGGTAAAAACTGCGCAAAAAATTAGTGGGAATGCGGTGAACCTGCGTTCTGATCCTGGTTATTGATTGTCGGAATTAACGTGGACAAGTTAAAAATAGAATACTTTTGTGCATATAAAAAAATTGGATGGATGGATAAGGGAAGATCGATAGAATTAGGTGAGAAAAACATAACAGGATTAATCTGGAAATTTTTCTGGCCTGCCTTTATTGGAGTATCGGTCAATGCTTTATATAATATTGTCGACCGGATTTTTATTGGAAGGGGTGTGGGGGCACTCGCGCTTTCGGGTCTCTCTGTCGTTTTCCCCATTATGATTTTGGTTGCTGCATTTGGAATGTTAATTGGTATAGGAGCAGGGGTAAGAATCTCCATCAATATGGGGAAGAAAGAATTTAACGTTGCTGAACGTGTACTGGGAAATGGTTTTGTTTTAATGATCATCGTGGGTATTTTCGTGACGGTGATTGGTTTTATCGTGAAAACCCCAATGCTTCGCTCTTTCGGAGCTAACGATCAAACAATCGGCTATGCACAGGATTATTTGAATATCATTCTTTTAGGGTCAGTATTTCAGGTTGTTGGATTCTCGATGAACAACATTATCCGTTCGGAAGGGAGTCCGCGAAACGCCATGTTCTCAATGATTGTTTGTGCCGGTGTCAATGTTGTGCTTAATCCAATTTTTATTTTCGGTTTAGGGATGGGTGTAAAGGGTTCTGCACTTGCTACGGTAATTTCTCAGTTTATACTCATGTTTTGGGTGATTTCCCATTTTCTGAGCAAACGGTCCGTTCTTCGGCTTAGATTAGAAAATATGAAGCTCGACTGGTCAATTATCTGGCAGATCGTAACTATTGGGATGGCACCGTTTGCAATGCAGATCGCCGGTAGCCTGGTGCAGGCAACCTACAACACGCAGCTGATCAGATATGGCGAGGATGTGGCAGTCGGAGCGATGGGAATCGTTAACTCTGTAGTCATTTTAATTGTCATGGCAATCGTCTCAATAAACATGGCTATACAACCGATTATCGGATATAACTTTGGTGCCGGAAACTACGGAAGGGTTCGACAGGCCTGGAACATCGGGATTAAAGCAGGTACGATAATCGCTATCATCGCGTTTATCCTTGTCGAACTGTTTCCGGGATCGATTATCCACCTTTTTAATCACGATGACCCTCAGTTGTATGCAATCGGAGTCAAGGGCATCCGCATTTTTGTTTTGATGCTTCCGTTAGTTGGCTTTCAGGTAATTTGTTCCAATTATTTTCAAAGTATCGGTAACGCCAAAATTTCCCTTTTCCTGACCCTTTTGCGACAAGTTATTGTTTTGCTTCCTTTACTAACAATTCTTCCAATGTATTGGGGAATAACAGGCATCTGGATGGCAAGTCCAATTTCTGATTTTATCGCTACATGCGTGGTTTTCATCTTCTTCCGGATTGAACGAATGAAACTTCACCAACTGGAGATGGATTTCAGGTTGCAATGACAAGACTCAATAATTTGACAATTAGAAGAAGAGAAGTTATGAAAAAGAGAAGGTGAGAAATTGAGAAAACAGGATAAAACAGGTTTAATTAAACGAATAATCATTATTGCAATCAAAATTTATATTTTTGCCATTCAGGTATCCTTTTTATAAATCACCCTAAAGCACATTAATTAATGGAAAACTTTGACCAATGGAATGATCATCCTAAGGCTTTTATCCGGCTTTTCCAATTTAATGCCACACTAAAACGATGAGTATAAACACAAAGTTTGAGCGAACACTTGGTCTGGGATATGTTGTCGTTGTAGTGGTCGGTAACATTATTGGCTCCGGGGTTTATAAGAAAATTGCCCCCATGGCTGCAGAACTTCATTCGTCGGGTTGGGTTTTGATTGCGTGGATCGTTGGTGGCCTGATTACCCTGTTTGGAGCTTTAAGTAATGCTGAAGTGGCTGGTTTGTTAGCTGATACAGGAGGTGATTTTGTTTATCACAAAAAGATTTATAACCGGTTTTTTGCATTTATTTACGGGTGGTCGTTATTTACTATTATTCAGACCGCTTCTATTTCGTCGTTGGCTTATGTGTTTGCTCAATCGCTCAATAGTTTGATTTCGTTACCCGATTTGCTCTCTTCGCTTAGTAATTTCACAATTGGCGGAGTTTTTTTCCCGTTCGCTGACTTTTCGGTAAAACTTACGGCAATTATTCTGATTCTTGTGCTTACGCTTGTGAATATCAAGGGGATAAAAAGCGGTGCCGTGGTAAGTAAACTTGTTTTAATACTGGTTTTTACAGGAATTTTTCTGATTATTGTGTTTGGATTGGGAAGTCACCATTCAATACCTGCCCGCAGTTTTGATCTGAGCAGAGGTTCAAATGCTCCTGTTACCATTTCAGCCTTCTTTACGGCAATGCTCGCAGCATTTTGGGCTTACCAGGGTTGGGCCACTGTAGGATTTATCGGCGGCGAGGTTAAGGATGCAAAACGGAATATCCCAAGGGGAATTCTGATTGGTGTTTTTATGGTGATTGCTGTTTATCTGCTTGTTAATGTCACCTATCTTTCGTTATTGTCTGTCCCACAGTTGGAACAGATATACAAATCTGGAAACCAAATTGCTGCTATAGAGGCGGTAAGGGTCTTCTGGGGCGATAATGGCGCTCTTTTTATCTCGATGCTGATTCTGATCAGCACATTGGGATGTACTAATGCAACAATATTGGCTAGTCCCCGGGTTTATTTTGCGATGGCCCGTGAAAAACTATTTTTACAGGACGCCGGAACATTGAACAAGTCGAATGCGCCGGGCAATTCGTTGATCTGGCAGGGAATTTGGGCCTCAGTGCTGGTGCTTTCCGGAACATTCGATCAGTTAACCGATATGATCATCTTTGCCGTATTTTTATTTTATGGTGCCACTTCACTCGGTGTTTTTCTTTTACGCCGAAGAATGCCCGACGCTCCGCGGCCTTATAAAGTCTGGGGTTATCCGGTCGTACCGGCAATTTTTATTGTGTTCTGTTTATTTCTGTTTTTCAATACAATAGTTACACGACCGCGCGAAGCCATTTTCGGGCTCACACTTATATTTTCGGGTCTGCCGGTTTTCTGGTATTTGAACAGAAAGAAAGGATAGTTTATCAGGTATAAATTCAAAGTGACTGGGTGAGTGTTCAAATCATGAACGCTCATCCGGTCACTTCCGGGAATTTTCAGCCTAATTTATTGACCAGATATTTCCCCGTATATGATTCTTCGCATTTCACAATATCTTCCGGAGTTCCTTCAAATACTTTATAACCACCTTTTTCACCACCTTCGGGACCTAAGTCGATGATCCAGTCAGCTACTTTGATCACTTCAGTATTGTGTTCGATAATTAATACGGTATGTCCTCTCGATATCAGTGCATTAATCGCGTCGAGCAGTTTTCGGATATCATGAAAATGAAGCCCGGTTGTAGGTTCGTCAAAGATAAATAGGGTAGGAGTGTCTTTCTCTTTTGCGAGGAACGACGCCAATTTGATGCGCTGACTTTCACCTCCTGAAAGTGTACTTGACGATTGTCCGAGCTTAACGTAGCCGAGACCCACATCCTGCAATGGCATGAGCTTTTTGGCAATCTTTTTCCCTTCGTGTTTGTCATTTTCAGAGAAAAACAGGATGGCTTCATCGACTGTCATTTCAAGGATATCGTAAATGCTCTTCTCCTTGAATTTTACATCCAGAACATCTGCCTTAAATCGTTTGCCGTGGCAGCTTTCGCAGGTCAGGTGGATGTCGGCCATAAATTGCATCTCAACTTTTATTTCCCCTTCGCCCTGGCATTCTTCACACCTGCCGCCATCGATGTTAAACGAAAAATGGGAAGCGGTATAACCGTTGATCTTTGATGCCTGCTGATCGGCATACAATTTTCGGATATCATCGTATGTTTTCAGATAAGTCACAGGATTCGAACGCGATGATTTTCCGATCGGATTCTGGTCGACAAATTCAACGGCAGTAATTAATAAGAGATCGCCTTGCAATCGTATGTGATCGCCGGTTTTTTCGCCATAACCTCCAAGATGCTTGGTAAGTGCCGGATAGAGGATTTTCCTGACCAGAGACGATTTTCCTGAACCGCTGACACCGGTTACAACAGTAAGTGTGTTCAATGGAAATTTGACATCAATCCCTTTAAGGTTGTTTTCGCGGGCGCCCGTAATTTCGATAAAGTTATTCCATTTTCGTCTGACTAACGGAAGATCGATCTTTTCGGAGCCGTTGAGGTATCGGGCAGTGAGGCTTTTATTATTTAAAGCCAGCTCTTTGTGCGATCCCTGGAAAACGACTTCGCCACCATTTATGCCGGCGAGTGGCCCGATATCGATAATCATATCGGCATTGCGGATGATCTCCTCGTCGTGTTCGACAATGATCACGCTGTTGCCAAGATGCTGCAATTTACGTAGTACTTTGATAAGTCTGACAGTATCGCGGGAGTGAAGGCCAATTGAGGGCTCGTCGAGAATGTACATTGAACCGACAAGGCTGCTTCCGAGGGAGGTTGCCAGATTGATACGTTGTGATTCGCCACCCGACAATGATGATGAAAGACGGTTCAGCGTGAGGTAGCCTAATCCAACATCACAAAGAAACTCGATCCGGTTGTTGATCTCAATCAATAGCCGATCTGATACAATCTTATCATGGTCAGTTAAATGAAGACCATGAAAAAACGATGCAAGCTGATCAACAGGCTGATTAACGAGGTCGGAAACAGCTTTTCCTCCGATCTTCACATACGAAGCCTCCTTTTTCATTTTTTTTCCTTCACATTCCGGACATGTCGTTTTGCCACGATAGCGCGAAAGCATCACGCGGTATTGGATTTTATACGATTGCTCTTCGATCGATTTAAAGAAGCTGTTTAATCCTTCAAAATATTGATTACCAGTCCATAATAATCGTTTCTGTCCGGGTGTAAGATCGTAATAGGATTGGTGAATGGGAAAATTGAATTTATCCGAATTCATCACGAGCTGATCTTTCCATTCGCCCATCTTTTCACCTTTCCAGCAAACAATTGCTTCATTATAAATCGAGAGCGATTTATTTGGTATCACCAGATCTTCATCAATCCCGATAGTTTTTCCGTATCCTTCACAAACCGGACATGCACCGATGGGATTGTTGAAACTAAACATGTGGAGTGACGGCTCCTCAAATGCGATTCCGTCAGCTTCAAAACGGTTTGAAAATTGGTACAGCGTGGTTTCTTTATCGGTGATGATCCTGACAATACAGTCTCCTTTCCCTTCATAGAAAGCTGTTTGAACCGAATCGGCGGCCCGGCTCAGTACATCTTCGTCATCCGAAACGGCGAACCGGTCAATCACAATACTAAGCTCTTTTACCTTTTTTTTTGCTGAAAGAGATGCATCAATTTCAGCAATACGGATTACTTCTCCATTAATTTCAAGACGTGTGAATCCTTGTTGCTGAAGTAAATCTGCCTCCTGAGCCAATGTCCGCTCTTTATTAATACGAAACGGAGAAAGGAGAATCACCCTTGTCCCTTCAGGGAAGGAAAAAATAGTGTTGACAACATCAGTAACAGTATGTCTTACCACCTCTTTACCCGTGACAGGTGAATAGGTTCGACCGATCCTCGCATAAAGCAATTTGATATAATCGTATATTTCAGTTGATGTTCCGACGGTTGATCGCGGATTACGCGTATTGACTTTTTGTTCGATGGCAATGGCCGGGGGAATCCCCTTGATATAATCGACATCGGGTTTGTCCATCCTTCCCAAAAACTGCCGGGCATAGGATGAGAGGCTCTCCACATAACGACGTTGTCCCTCGGCATAAAGTGTGTCGAAGGCCAAAGATGATTTTCCTGAGCCTGAAAGCCCCGTGATCACAACCATCTTATTCCGGGGAATCTGAAGATTGATGTTTTTCAGATTGTGAACCCTGGCACCCTTTATTTCAATATATTGATTTTTAATATTTTCAGCCATATCAAACTGGTAAAATGTATTGATTTTTCAATCAATGCAAATTTACAAATACTTTTTAGGCTATGTGTAAATTTATCTGATATAGAATTAAACTGTTTAGGAGTAAAGAAACTTTGATTCTACTTGATCCGTTTGTTATGATTTTAAAACGGTTGCTTTAATTCCGCTGAATTAAAATTGCTTTTTATGCAAAAAAATGCACTTTTAATTCAGCGATTATTGTAATTTTGCATATTCATTTTTCAAAAATAAGTTAATATGGACAAACTTGTTGGGTTATATCGAGGGTTAATTGACCAGACAGAGACAATCTATCTGCGTTATTTACACAATAAAGTGGATTGGAATAACAGACTAACGGCAATTATGGGTGCGCGCGGCGCAGGGAAAACAACGCTGTTGTTACAACATATCAAGTTAAACCTTGACTTGAACGATACGCTTTATGTGAATGCCGACGACTTTTATTTTGCAGAAAATAAACTATTTGATCTGGCTTCTACATTCTATAAGAACGGAGGCAAACATCTATATATAGACGAGATACACAAATATTCGCAGTGGTCGAAAGAGGTAAAGATGATGTACGATTATTTTCCCGATTTAACCATTGTATTCACGGGCTCTTCCATTTTGGATATTTACAAAGGGAGTGACGATCTAAGCCGGAGAGCACTAACATACAAGATGCCGGGAATGTCGTTTCGTGAATATTTGGAAATGTCGAAAGGAATCCGGTTACCATCTTATTCGTTAGAGGAAATACTTCAAAACAAGGTGGAAATACCTGGCATAGATCACCCATTGCCTTTATTCAGGGAATACCTGCAGATCGGATATTACCCATTCTATAAAGAGCCCGGATATCAGGAGCGTTTGCGTAACATCATCAATCTTACTTTGGAAACCGACATCCCGATTTATGCCAACATGAATGTTGCAACCGCAAAAAAGATAAAACAGTTGTTGTACATCGTTTCACAAAGTTCACCTTTCAAGCCCAACCTCACCAAAATTGCACAATTGATAGACGTTCACCGCAATCAGGTTGCCGATTATCTTTTTTATCTCGAAAAGGCCGGGATTATAGCCTTATTGCGGAGCAATACAAAAGGTGTCAGATTATTGGGCAAAGTTGAAAAAGTTTATCTGGATAATCCGAACATTATTGCCTCCATTGCTGAAGGTATCCCGAATACAGGAACGATCAGAGAAACTTTTTTTCTGAACCAAATGGGGGTTAATCACGATGTTTTTTTATCGGAGGTGGCCGATTTTACCATTGAGAATTATACTTTTGAAATAGGGGGGAAAAATAAGACAAAAAAGCAAATCGCGGGACTAGATAATGCATTTATTGTAAAAGACGACATTGAACACGGTTATATGAATACTGTTCCTTTGTGGGCTTTTGGTTTTAATTATTAAATCTACTCAAACATATCTTTCACCTTATCGAAAAATCCTTTGTCCTGATCTCCTTCGGGTGAAACGAAATTGGGCGATGTCTGGAGCTTTTCGAGCGTTTTACGTTCTTCCGGCGTGAGTTTTTGAGGAACCCATGCATGAATTTTCACCAATAAATCACCTTTACCATAACCATTTACGTCGGGCAACCCTTTTCCGCGAAGACGCAGGATCTTTTCAGGTTGGGTTCCTGATTCGATTTTTACTTTCACCTTTCCGTCGATTGTTGGAATTTCGGTTGTTAGACCTAAGGCAATATCGGGGAATGAAAGGTAGAGGTTGTATATCAGATCGTTCTCATCACGTGTAAGCTCCGGATGCTCTTCTTCTGAAATAAGAATCAGCAGATCGCCAGGTATTCCTCCGCGGCGGGCTCCGTTTCCTTTGCCTTCAAGCGAAAGCTGCATTCCTTCGGCCACTCCGGCTGGAATTTTTACGGTGATCACCTCTTCTCCCTGAATAATCCCTTCGCCATAACAGGTGTCGCATTTGTGCGAGATTATCTTTCCGTCGCCACCGCAAGTCGGACAGGTTGAGGTGGTTTGCATTTGTCCAAGAAAAGTGTTGCTTAACCGGGTTACCTGACCTGATCCGCGACAGGTTGAACAGGTGGTATGTCCACCGCTGCCTTTGGCTCCACTACCGTGACAAGTTGTACAAGTGATATATTTCTTTACCTTGAGTTTTTTTTCAGCTCCATGTGCAATTTCGCCCAAATCCAGGCTAACTTTAACCCGTAAGTTTGAACCACGATTGACCCGCTGGCTTCTTCCGCCAGAGCTAAATCCACCTCCAAATCCTCCAAAACCGCCGCCGCCGAAAATATCGCCGAACATTGAGAAGATATCGTCCATTGAACGGCCGCCACCGCTAAAACCGCCCTGATTGCCTAAGCCTGCATGGCCAAACTGATCGTATCGCTGCTTCTTTTCAGGCGTACTCAGCACTTCATAAGCTTCTGCTGCCTCTTTAAAGTTTTCTTCTGATTGCTTATCGCCCGGATTCTTATCAGGATGGTACTGCATCGCTTTTTTTCGGTAAGCTTTCTTTATTTCGTCGGCGCTTGAATTCTTGCTTACACCTAAAACTTCGTAGTAATCTCTTTTAGCCATTTTTAGTTTATTGTGAGGTTTTTAACCCGTTATTTGTTATTCGCCCACCACAACTTTGGCAAACCTTATAACCTTGTCGTTCAGATAATATCCTTTTTGAATCACATCGATAATTTTTCCTTTCAATTCTTCGGAGGGAGCAGGTATTTTTGTCAGTGCTTCGTGCAAATCGGTATTAAAGGGTTTTCCGACAGCTTCAATTTCAGTGATTCCATTTTGTTTGTTGAATTCTTTGAATTTATTATATATCAACAATATGCCTTCTTTAGTGGCTTCAAAATCCATCCCCTGTTCAATTGAATGCATTGCCCGCTCGAAGTCATCGGTCACAGGCAAAATACTCAACATGACCGATTCGGCTGCTGTTTTTGTCAGTTCCATGCGTTCTCTGAGAGTTCTTTTACGGTAGTTGTCAAATTCAGCTGATAACCGGAGATATTTGTCAGTCATCTCATTATTGGCAGCTTCCAGTTCTACTATTTTAGCTTCCAGTGAAGCTTTTTCATCAAGTACCGACAACTCTTCTATTGGCATCTTTTTATCCTCTTTGTCGGAAGAGATGGTCTCTAAATTCTCAGTAGATTTTTGATTATCAGTATTTAAATCAATCACCTTATCTTTATTAACTTTTGTATTTTCTTTATGATCCTTCTTTTTCATCCCTGCATTGTTATCTTTAAAATAATTGAATTTCATTTTTACAAAAAGGTTCTCCCTGTGAGTTTCGGGGACGTTTTACCTTTATTACGTCCTGATTATTTGGTTTGCTAAATATCAATGATTACCGATCAAATATGTTGCCAATTGTCCATACATAGACAAAATGGCACATTGTATGGATTCCCGCTGTCAATTGGTCTAAACCGGTGAATTTGGATTCGTAATCCTTATTTCTTCAAAGATCACGGGTAATTTTTGCACCGATTGCGTTGAGTCTCAAATCAATATTTTCGTAACCGCGATCGATTTGCTCGATGTAATCGATAGTTGACTTTCCTGTAGCAGAAAGCGCTGCAATTAACAAGGCAACTCCGGCTCTGATGTCGGGTGAACTCATTCGGGTTCCACGGAGATTATGCGATTTATCCAGCCCAATCACTGTTGCACGATGCGGGTCGCAAAGGATAATTTTTGCACCCATCTCGATAAGCCGGTCAACAAAAAACAAACGGCTTTCGAACATCTTCTGGTGAATCAACACACTTCCCCGTGCCTGGGTCGCAATTACAAGGAAAATGCTTAATAAATCGGGGGTTAAACCGGGCCACGGAGCGTCGGCCACTGTAAGAATTGATCCGTCAATAAACGATTCAATTTCATAGTGTTCCTGAGCGGGAACATGAAGATCGTCGCCTTGATGGATCATATTGATGCCAAACCGGCGGAACGATTCGGGGATAATTCCGAGCTGATCGTATGCGACATTTTTTATCGTAATATCAGAAGCAGTCATTGCGGCAAGACCGATAAAACTTCCAACTTCAATCATATCGGGTAACAAAACATGATCGCATCCGGTTAAAGAAGTTACTCCTTTAATTGTTAAAAGATTGGAGCCTACACCCTGAATAGTGGCTCCCATGGAGATCAGCATCTTGCACAACTGTTGCAGATAGGGTTCGCAGGCTGCGTTATATATGGTAGTTGTTCCGACTGCCAACGTTGCAGCCATCACGAGGTTGGCTGTTCCGGTCACTGAAGCTTCGTCGAGCAGCATATAACAACCTGTTAATTGCTTTGCTTCAACTCTGTAGGACGATTCAATGGTGTCATAAGAGAATGTTGCTCCAAGTGATTCGAAACCACGAAAATGAGTATCAAGTCTTCTTCTGCCGATCTTATCACCTCCGGGTTGGGGGATTATTCCGATGCCAAATCTGGCAAGCATCGGGCCGACGATCATCAACGAGCCACGAAGGCTGCCTGCCTGTGAAAAGAACAGCGAAGATTTAAGCTGGTCGATGTCGATGTTGTCCGATTGAAAAGAGAAAACTCCTTTGGCGATCCGTTCAACTTTTGTTCCCAGGTTTATGAGAATTTCGATGAGCTTCAATACATCACTGATCTCGGGAATATTTGAGATTGTGATTTTTTGCGAAGTGAGCAAAGTTGCACAAATCACCTGCAATGCTTCATTTTTGGCACCTTGCGGTGTTAATTCTCCATGGAGTCGGGTACCACCTTCAATAATAAACCTTGCCAAGGCTATTTATGTTTACGTGACTGATTTGACTGATTTGACAGATTGGTGATTTTACCTTTTTTAGGTTGTGGCCTGAAAATATCGTTAACCTCCTGAAGGTGCATATCTGGATTTGGGATAAGTTTTCCGTGCGAAAGTTCGGCCATATCTTTCAATATTTTAGAATCTTCCACCGCATCTTTATTCCATACGAGGTACGATTTTTTCATCTGGTTGGCAAGCATCTCTGTATTTGCAGCTTTTTGTGGATTATCATCTTCCAGTTTGGCCGTAGCTGCAATATATTTTTCCATGATCTTGCCGTAATGACGGTATCTTATATCGGTTTGATCGTAAGTAATCAGTCTTGGCTTTTCAATAAAAGTTTCCGGTTTCGGCGGATCGTAAGGGTAATCGATATCCAACTTAAAATCAGACATTATCGCGATGTGATCCCAAAGTTTATGCTTGAATTCGGCGATATCACGCAGGTAAGGGTACATCATGCCCATAACATCTATCACTGCTTTTACAGCAAGGATTCGCTCTTCCCTGTTTTCGATCTGCATGATATGATCAACCATTTTATGAATACTTCTGCCATATTCGGGAAGTTTCATTTTCTTTCGCTGGGTATTATAATCGCGTGCTATCATTGTCTCTTAATTAATTATCGTATAAAATCATTGCTGATCTTTGCAGTTTTTTGCAATTACAAAGCTAATCGTTTTTAATCGTTATTTCAAACCTGATTGAATATTACTCAATTTGATCTGAAATCCTTAGTTTAGCGAATTTAAGCAGGAGGTTTTTTTCACCGGCATTCGGGAAAAATACCTTTGCTTTGATATCTGGCATTTTTCCTTCAATATTCATCACTTTCCCTCTTCCAAAACGTTCGTGTTCAACAAACATACCAATCTTAATCTTATCGGGACTGTCGCTTTGGAATGGTTCAGAGTTTGATGGTAATACACTTTTAGAGATTTGAATTCGCTGGCCGGTTATCCCGGGTTTTCGGGGCGGCTGGTATTTCTTTTCTTCCCATTGAAGATGCCGGTTGCTGCTGTCTGCCATAAGTTCATGGTTTCGAAACTGAGGAATCGAACGGCTATTCTGAATTTCGAGAAACTGATGATCAATTTCGCCGATAAAACGGCTTGGATTACAGAATTCGGCCTTCCCCCAACGGAATCTTTGCTGGGCAAACGAAAGCCAAGCCTGATTTTCAGAACGTGTCAATGCGACATAAAAAAGCCTTCGTTCCTCTTCAAGTTCTGATAATGTGAGTGTTCCCGAAAAACCTGATGGAAAAAGGTTCTCTTCCAATCCGACAATAAAAACATTCTTAAATTCAAGTCCTTTTGATGAATGAACAGTCATAAGTGTTACCTTATCGGCATCACTGTCTTTGTCGTTATCCTGATCAGTCAGTAGAGCAACATCTTCCATAAAAATCTGTAAACCATCGGGTCGTCCCTCTTCTTTGGCAGTCAGCGAAAAGTCTTGAATAGCATTCAGCAACTCCTGTGTATTTTCGTAACGACTTAGATTTTCGGGTGATTTATCCTGATAAAGTTCCGTGAGAATTCCCGATTCGGAAGCAATTTTATTGGCCATTTCGTAGGCCTCAGTTGTGGTAAACTGAACTGCAAATTTGCTGATCAGTTGGGTAAAAACACTGATTTTCCTGATAACACCCGCGTTTAACCCAGCCAATAACATTTTTTCGGGGTAGGTTGCAACCTCAAAAATACTACACCCCGAAGTTGCTGCGGCATCCTCAAGTTTGTTAAGTGTGGTAGCACCGATTCCTCTTGCAGGATAGTTGATGATCCGCTTAAACGATTCATCGTCTTTTGTATTGATAATCAACCTGAAATAGGAGAGAATATCTTTGATTTCTTTGCGCTGGTAAAATGATAATCCGCCATAGATTTTATAAGGGATGTTCCGCTTTCGCAAAATCTCTTCAAATACACGTGATTGTGCATTAGTCCGATAAAGAATTGCAAAGTCGGAGTAGTTTTCGTGGTCTTTCATCCGATGGTCGAATATTTCATTTGCAACCAGATATCCCTCTTCGTGTTCGTTCATCGCGGTTAAAACTTTGATCCGCTCGCCCAAGGCATTTTCGCTGAATACAGTTTTCGGTAACTGGTGTTTGTTTTTGGCAATCAGACTATTGGCGGCGTCAACAATTACCTGGGTTGAGCGGTAGTTTTGCTCCAGTTTATAAGTGCTGTAGCCCGAATAATCGTTCTTGAAATTGAGAATATTTTCGATTCTTGCTCCCCGGAAGGAGTAAATGCTCTGTGCATCGTCGCCTACAACGCAGATATTTTGGTGGATTTCGGCTAGTCTCTTGACGATCAGGTATTGTGAGAAATTGGTATCCTGATACTCATCTACAAGAATATAACGGAACAACTGCTGGTATTTTGAGAGAATTTCGGGATGATTTTTAAATAAAATATTGGTAATCAGCAATAAATCATCAAAATCCATCGCTCCGGCATTTTTACACCGTTTTGAATATTCGAGATAGATTTCTCCTGTTCGCGGAATCCGTGCTGCCTGATCGGCTTCACGCATCAGGGGATTCTGATGATAGGCTACGGGTGTGATAAGGTTGTTCTTGGCTGTCGAAATACGGCTCAGAATAACGCCTGGTTTATAGGTGGCATCTTCGAGATTAAGACTTTTTATTACTGATTTGATCAGACTCTTTGAATCCTGTGTATCATAGATCGTAAAAGTAGAGGGATAGCCGATTGTTGCAGCTTCTGCACGTAGAATTCTCGAAAAGATAGCGTGAAAAGTTCCCATCCAAAGATGCCTCGAAACGTTATTTCCAACCTCTGTTGCAATTCGCTCTTTCATTTCACGGGCAGCCTTGTTTGTAAAGGTAAGCGCAAGGATTGCCGAAGGTGGAACTCCGTTTGTCAAAAGATGCGCAATCCGGTAGGTGAGTACACGCGTCTTTCCGGATCCTGCACCTGCAATCACGAGTGAAGCTCCTTCTGTATTGATCACAGCATCGCGTTGGGCGCTGTTCAGATTTTCAAGATAATTTGACAAAGTGTTGTAATTTAAGTACTTCGTATTATTGTATTACGGTGTTATCCGTGGATTGCGCAAATTTAAACAAAAATACTTATTTCGTTTTCTGTTAATTCGATAATGATGAGGCTAGTTCTAAAAGTGATAAAATAAAAAATGCCACCAAGGTGCTAAGACAGTAAGTTGCACAAAGTGCTGAATATATGTAGCATATCCTTGGTGAACCTTGGTGTCTTTGAGTCTTGGTGGCAAAAAATGACTTTTTCGAGTAAGCTCAATGATTAATTTCGTAATATTGTACACCAATAACTGAAAGATGCTTTTAATGGAACAGGTTCGAATTGTCAGACGGGGATTTTTTTTGTTAATATTCCTTTTACTTTCTGTGGAATTTGTTGCCGGACAATCTCTTGTATCAACTTCAGCCTCTTTTTCCGAGAAAACCTCCTATCCTGTTTTCACCGGAAATGATTTTATTTATTATTTCTGCGGGACAAACGGACAACTGAGTGGCTCTTTGAAGGCATCTTCCTCAGGTTCTCAGGTCACATTTACCTGGGAAAAGTATAATCCGGTTACAGGATCTTTCAGCTTTTTTTCGAACGAAACGGGTACGTCTTCTGTTTTGACCGGACTTGACAACGGTTGTTACAGGGTCAGTTTCAGGGAGAATGGAGTTGATCGTCTTTTCAGAGCCTGGATCATGAATGGATGGGTGGTACCCACCTCTGTCATTTCCGAATCAAATTGTCAGTATTTTAAACTTCAGGGTGGAGTAACCGGCTCAAATTATGTGTATTACGATTTATCGTCGCGTCAAGTTGTTACACTCGATCCCGGGTATAAATACATCTGGTACACCGATAATATTCCGGGTATGACAATTCCGAATCCAATTATTTATGGCCCTCCAACCAAAAATAGTGTTTGCCGTTTAGAGGTGACTGATCGTGCCGGTTGTATGCAAAGCAGTCAGGTAAACTATGTATCAATTGTAACGAAAGCAAAGTTCTCGTGGAAACCGGATCAGGTTTTGAACCCGCAGTTTACTACTCCCGAAGCTCCATTGGAAGTCAAATTCACCAACGAATCAGAGAATGGAGATCCCGATAAATTCGAGTGGTTTCTTTTCAAGGAAAAATCGAAAATTGAACAAGAAGGATCGGCCGGAGGAAAGGTTGATTCCATCATGGAACGAATTTACGAGGTAAATCCGGTTTATACATACGAGAACTCAGGAAGTTATAAAGTGAAACTCATATCTGCCAAACAAAGTGCGGGATATACCTGTCGCGATACATTTTATCTCAAGGATTACATCGTTATCGATACATCACTGGTGAAGGTTCCCCCGGCTTTTACTCCGAATGGCGATGGTGTAAATGATGTATTAACCATTCAGACCCGTTCGCTTGAATCGCTTGATATTCAGATATTAAACAGGTGGGGACGTATTGTTCATAAATTTAGTAAGACGGGTTATATTCCCGCTGATTCAGAACTTGCAGCATGGGACGGTAAAGTGAATGGCAAATTAGCCACACCGGGAGTCTATTTTTATATAGTTGATGCGCAAGGACGTGACGGGGAACGAAGGCGAAAAAAGGGGTTTATTCAGTTGATTTGGTGACAGGGAAGATGAGTAAAAATAATTCGGCAATTCGACAATTGACTTCGTCGAACTTCGTTTCGGCAATGTGAATATTCCAATTTTGTAGCACAATTATTTTCCTTATTGATTTTATGCCAGCCGCCAGTAGCTAAATACCAGTCGCAATTACATTTATAGCAAGCAATAAATTATTTCAAATAATGAACGATAATATTGATAAATTTCGTGAGCTGCTGGCAGAAAATAAGGAGTGGCCAATGCTTTATTATTTTAAGTTCATTGTTTACAATAATCAGGAAAAACTAAACCAGGTAAAGGAGCTTTTTACCGATCCGTCAGCGATCACCTATAAAACATCAAGGGATATCAAATTTATCAGTTTGTCTTGCAAACAACTAATGCCCGATCCGGAGTCAATTATTGCAATTTACGAGAAAGCAAGTCTTGTTGATGGATTGATTGCATTATAAAAATATCCTCGGTGTTTTTGCTTTACTGTAAAGGTAAGCAACAAATAAAAACTTCACCAGAAAATCATTTTAAAATATTTTAGTACTTCAAACTAATCATTACCTTTACATTAAAATTAAATACTACAAATAGGTGGCATTTTATGATTCTAAGTAAAACAACTGAATATGCCCTTTCGATTCTCAGTTATATGGCCACGCGAACTGACGAGGTTTACTCTGCAGAATACCTTTTCAATGAGCTGAAAATACCTCGCAGTTATCTGCGTCGGCTATTGACCGGTTTATCTAAATTTGGGTTTATCAAAAGCAGCTTAGGGCGTAAGGGTGGATTTGTTTTTGCAAAAGATATTAAGGAGATTAGTTTCTATCAGATTATCAATACGATGGAAGGTGCTGATGCAATGAATACCTGCCTTCTTGGATTTAGTTGTTGTATAGTTGACCATCCTTGCGTAATGCATGATATTTGGATGGAAGCCCGCTCGAAAATGATAAATACACTTTCAAACACAACACTTGCTGATTTAAAAGAAAAGTATCAGCAGGATTTATTGAAGAATCTTCGGTCAATTTAATTATAGTTTCCTATTAGTTTCACTTAAAATGTTTTAAGATGGTTGACTCTGCTGTTGTTTTAAATGGCCAGACGCTGGCCTACACATTCTATTGTTTAGCGATTATTTCGCTCGTAGGATGGTTCGGTTATAAAATTACCAGAAAAGGAAAGGACCGTCTTGTAAAAAACGGACTTTTCTATGCTTTTGTCACAATGTTGGTTATACTCGGAGTATCGCTTCACATCGTGACCTACAATACGATACCCTGGGCTTCAATGGACCTGAACCGTGCAGAAATAAAGCCGGATAAGGTATTCAACATTACTGTTGAAAAGCATCATTTTGTTTTACCTGCGGAAAAAATGGTTATGCGATGCCATGAGAAAGTACTTTTTCTGGTTACTTCCAACGACCTTACTTATGGATTTGGCCTGTTCAGGCAGGACAATTCGATGGTTTTCCAAATGCAGGTTGTTCCGGGACATAAAAACGATATTCTTTGGGAGTTTGACAGGGAAGGCGTTTATTCTATCCGATCAACAGAGTATTCCGGACCCAAGGGGGTTGACATGATCGAAAAGGGAGCTGTCGTCGTCACCTGTGAAAAAACGGCGTCCATTAATTAGTAATAACAATCATTTTAACCAGCTAAAAATATGAACTTTCTACAAACTTTTATGAGCGGTGAAGGGGGATTATTCAAACCAAATAGTTTGACCCCCATGCAGAAACTAACCCTCCGTTTTGTTGTTGTCGGACTGTTTTATTATGCCTTTGCAGTGATCGAAGGGATGATTATGCGGATTTACGAAATTCAGCCGATACCGGCCATTTCGTCTGATCAGTTTTTTGCCATTATGACGGCTCATCCATTGGTGGGTATATTTGGATCAACCTATTCGATTGTATTTGGGGCTTTTCTGTTTCTGGTTCCTTTTTTGATGAACAAGCCACTGTGGAGCATTAAATTGGGAAATTGGACAATGTGGCTGATCGCCATTGGTACATTTGTATTCTGGTCATCCGGCTTTATCACTCATTATGCGCCGCTCTATACACTTTACTGGCCTTTACCAGCCGATTTTAGTCAGTTTAGTCTGATTGGAGGCATCTTCTTTATTACCGGTATTGCTCTCGTAATGGTAGGTACCGTATTCTTTGTGATCAATATTTACAAAACAATCGTTTTTACACCTGAGGGCTTTGAGCCGCAACCTAAATGTGCCTTGTTGAAATCGGCCTTGGGAATGACAGCTATGGCCAACCTTTTTCGGAAGAACAAGAAAGAGCAACTTGTCTCCCTGCCAGTGGCTGCAATCGCTCAAGGCACTGTTGATGTGGCATTTAATTCTGCTATTATCCTTTTTACGGGGGTACTGATTCTGGTTTATATGGTTGCAGCGCTGCTGGGTTTCGATCTTAAATCCAGTGCAATTGATGCACTCTTATATAAAAACTGGTTCTGGTGGGGTCTCGATCTGATCGCCGATGGATTGGTACTGATTTTTGTGGCTGGTACCTGGTATTTATTGGCAACATTGATCACCGGTAAAAAGCTTTATATGGAAAAGGTGGCTCGAATTGCACTGCTGGTTGAGCTGGTTGTCTCCTGGACAGTATGGTCGCATCACCTGTTATCAGATCAGGCACAACCCGGATTTCTGAAAGTCGTCTCTGGTGAATTGGTAACTGCCTTTGAATTAATCACACAGGGTCTGGCTTTCTTTATCACATTAGCCACATTATGGAGTGCCCGCCCTTTGAAGATGACCAATCCGTTGAAATTTTTGCTCGGAGGTCTTTTGGGTTTCGGACTCGCAGTGCCAGCCGGGATTATGCAGGCTGATATCGGTTTAAACAGGATTCTTCACAATACGCAGTGGGTAATTGGACCCCATGTGCATGTAGCCATCCTGGTCGGACTTGCAATGACGCTTTACTCTGCAATCTATTTTTTATTTCCTATTTTGACAAACGGTGCAAAATTGTACAGTCAAAAACTGGCGAATTTCCATTTCTGGGCACAGCTTTTTGGAGGCATCGGAATGGGAGCATTCATGGGAATGGCCGGATTGCATGGCATGTTGCGTCGTTCGCTATATGTAAATGGTGAGTTCAATCTCTATATGATTCTGGCAGCTATTTGCGGCGCTTTTCTTCTTTTTGGATTTTTAGCTTTCTTCTTCAATATTGTGATGAGCCTCGGACTTAACGGGGTTATTGGAATATTTAAACCATCCAAACTGAAAACTACAGATCTCTTGCCCAAAGCCTGATAAAAAAATATCAGGGAATTATTCATAATCGGATAGGAGAAACGGGATTAATTCCCGTTTCGTCCTTCCACACCACCGTGCGTACCGTTCGGTACACGGCGGTTCCTTAATTTACGCCATTAACTTTCCGAAAATAATCCGTCAAGAAGATGTATCCTGACTGTT
>JAPLDR010000058.1 GCA_026391655.1 Bacteroidia bacterium
TTGTTTTTTTTTTCCGACATTTGCACCCGAAATAATAATAAGTCAGAGAATTAAGAAATGATCATTAGAAGAGAAAGAGGACAGGAACGCCAGGAAAAGCGTACCGTCGGGAAACGAGAGCCGGGGACAAGACCCCGCGTTAGAAAAGAAGAATCAACCGCAAGCGACCAGGGCAGAAAACCTTATGCTGGTCGGACAGATTCAAGAGAATTAAACTCAGGGAAAAGAGTCGGAAAAACTAAAGTTTTAAAAACAGCTTCGGGATCAAAACCAAATACGACAGGAAGTAGTCGGTTTTTGAAAGAGCGTACATCAGATGTATTCCGTAGAAATGTAATCGAGAAACGGCCCGAGCGGAAATTCGAAGGAGCCGAATCGGACCAATTCGTGAATAAAACGGGTAAAGTTTTGCGTGGTAAATTCGGAAAACAAAATCTTAACAACGAATTTAACTCAACACAAAGACCATCAAGATCGGCTCAAACAAAAAAAGAACCTGGTTCGATGCGTCTGAATCGTTATATCGCCAATGCCGGACTTTGTTCGCGCCGCGAAGCGGATACTTTTATTGCGACCGGTTGTGTCACCATTAACGGAAAAATTGTTTCTGAAATGGGACATCAGGTTTTACCAGGAGAACTGGTAAGTTTCAACGGGAAAATCATTTCTGCCGAGAAAAAGGTCTATGTATTGTTGAATAAACCTAAGGGATATGTTACAACGCTTGAAGATCCTCACGCAGACAAAACAGTGATGGAACTAATTGCAAATGCTTGTCCTGAAAGGATTTACCCGGTAGGTCGATTGGATAAAAGTACTACAGGACTATTGCTTTTCACCAACGACGGGGATATGACCAAACGGTTGACCCACCCAAAATACAATCGCAAGAAGATCTACCATGTATTTTTGGATCGCAATGTTACAAAGAATCATCTTCAGGAAATCGTCGACGGTGTTATGCTCGAAGATGGTTTTGTAGTAGCCGATTCAGTAAGCTATGTAAGCGAGGACGATAAGAAACAAGTGGGAATCGAGATACATTCAGGGAAAAATAAAATTGTGCGTCGGATATTTGAACATCTTGGATATAAAGTAGATAAACTCGACAGAGTCTATTTTTGCGGATTAACCAAGAAAGATCTTCCACGCGGAAGATGGCGTTTTCTTACTGAAGAGGAAGTAAACCTTCTTAAAATGACTTCAAAATAGATAGCGATTTCGCACCAGGCGTTGTAATTATTTATAAACAACCTTTACTAATCAACGTGTGAAAGAGGAATTTCTTCGAAATATTACAGTCAATCAGGGCATCATCCACAAAGTCACAAGAATTTATTGTGACAATGTAGATGACCGGAAAGACCTTTTTCAGGAGGTTTTGATACAACTTTGGAAATCGTATGGTTCGTTCAAAGAGCAATCAAAATTTTCGACATGGATGTACCGTGTGGCCATCAATACTGCCATTACGGCCTATAAAAGGGGAAGCCGACAAACAGCAAATGCACTATTTGTCAGAGAGATACCTTCCATTGCCGATGATGATTACGATTATGAACTCGAAGAAAATCTAAACCTGCTTCACACAGCTATTGGTCAGCTTACCGGAATTGAAAAATCGATTATTCTGCTGTATCTTGAGGATAAATCGTACGAAGAGATCGCTGATATCACCGGTATCACACAAAATTATGTACGGGTTAAAATGAACAGAATCAAGAAAAAATTAGAATCCCTCATTAAAGGAAAAGTATAAATGGAACTGAACGAACTTAAAAAAGCCTGGGGAAAAGTCTCAGAAGCCAAGGATCAGAACCATTTGGTGAATTCTGATGAGATCCGGCAAATGCTTCAACGCAAAGGCTCAGGAATACTATCGAAGCTGGAGCGCAACGTAAGAACAGGTTTCTGGTTGTTGGGAATATTTTTGTTACTCACAATTGCCGATCAATACATCCCCTATGACCGTATATTTCCCTCCTATCTGAATGAGCAAATACCCACCCCGCTCTCCATCAAAATTATTGGGGTAATTGTCAATTGCATCATCATGCTGACATTTATTCTTTTCGTCTGCAGATATCACAAATTGAAGATAAAAAATCTGGCGGCCGAAAATATGCGGATGGCTTTACGAAAAGTAATCCAGCTTCTTGACACTTTTAAAAAAGAATTCTATCTCGCGCTGATTGTTTTTTTATGTGCCGCATGTGCCGGATTTGTAATGGGAGTCATACAGGGAATTAAAACCATGCCAGGTCTCGAAACCATTAGCCAAATAAAACGAATCATGGGTGAATTATTTGTTCTACTGGTAATGGTGACCATTTTGGGTATGATTTTTTACATTTTCCACAAAGGATTCAACTCTTTGTATGGAAAATACCGGCAACAACTTATCGGGACGCTGAATGAACTGGATGAAACTCAAGAGTAGCTCAATTGTAATTGGATTGGTTTTGTTGATAAATTGTCCGGGTCGAGCGACCACCAGACAATTATTTAATCCCGCCTTTTCTACCCCAGACACAACGACTCATCAAACAACTGTAATTCAAACTATTTCGGAATGCGACACATTGCAAGCAGATAAGAACAAAAGATCTGCCTCAATGATTATAATAAGGGTTTTGCGGCATTTGCAGGAACACAACCCCTTTTTTTTTGACAGTTACAGCGCCATCACCTATGACAGGTTTCGGATTAAAATTAACTTATTACCTAAAACTGAGGAGCTGCTGACTGATACAACAAAAAGTGTTATAAATCAAAATAATAGCAGTTATATTTTTTCATCAGAGACCCTTTTTTCTCAGAAACTATTAAAGCCGGGTTTTAATCAGGCGGAAATTCTTTCTTCTAAAACTGAAGGAAAAGATAATGGATCTTTTGCAGAAATGGATTCCAGTTTGCGCGATTTTTCGTTACTCAAACCCATAACCAACTTCTTAAATAAAAGCTATTTGTCTCCCTTTTCGAATAATGCAATTCGCGATTATTGCTACTTTTTAAGTGATACGATTAAGGCTTCAGGCGACTCACTTTATCTGATTACCTTTCATCCACAGGTGGGTAAACGTTTCGACGGATTCTGCGGAACGGCCATAATAAACACAAAAAATTTTGCTGTTCAGCACATTAGTGCACAGTCGACCCACTACGATCAACAGGATCCATTGCTCATTATCAATCAAAGTTTCGAACAATTAAAAGGATTCTGGTTGCCTTCCGAAAGAAAAGTAACTGTTTTTTTTAATAGTAAAAGCACTAATAATCAAAAGCAACCAGGCGTTAAGGTAGATAACCTTATCGCAGAGAGTACCACTAATATTTATCAACAGGAGATCAATCCGCCACTAAGTCCTGCTGATTTTAAAAATTCATTTTCACAATTGAAAACTGATAGTGCAACTATCGCTGAGTATCAGAATCAGCAGACCAAAATGATCAGGTTTTTCGCCGAAGGCAAGATTCCGCTGGGCTATTTTACGCTCGACTATAACAGGATATTTGGTTATAATCTTTTTGAAGGATTAAAATTAGGAGTAGGAGGTGAAACTAACCGACTGTTATCAAAGCCCTTAACTGTTGGCGGCTACATCAGCTACGGACTAAAAGATCAATCTTTGCGACACAGTGAATGGATCAATTTTTACCCTTCAAGTAGTAAAGATTTAAGAATTTTCCTGGGTTACAGAGATATGAATATAGAATTGGGAGAACCCGAATTTCTCGAAACCAAATCATTACTAAACCCTGAAAGCTATCGTTATTTGCTTATTAAAAACATGTATGCATCAAAGCGGTATGCTACCGGATTAGAAGGTCGTCCATTCAATGATTTAAGTTATTATGTGTTTGGAGACCTTTCTGAGAATCACTCCCGGCAAAACACCCAATTTTTAATAGAACATCCCTTCAGCCCAATCAGCCTGACACGAACCGGTTTACAATTAAGATACACACCCGGAATAATACTTCAAATGGAGGATGGCCGCCATAAGGAGATGAACGTCGCTAAATCTGATTACTACCTAACAATTATTCAGGGGCTTACAGTTTTGGGTGGTGAATATCAATATATAAAATCTGAATTCAAAGGAAGGTTTAATCTTCCTTTTTCAAGATTAGGTATTACCACGATCGTGGTTCGCGGTGGTACAATGTCACAAAACGCACCAATCATCGAATTATTTAATAGTTACGGAAGTTTTGCCGGAACTTTTTCGCTTGTAGCACCCTACTCCTTTGCCACGATGAAATTGAACGAATTTGCTGCAGCAAATTATACCGCCATCCATCTTCGTCACGATTTCAGCACCTGGCTCTTTCCGGGAACCATGCAAAAGCGACCAGCGTTTATCTTTGCTCAAAACATTGGAATTGGGCAACTTGATGTTAAATACTTAACTCTATTCAATTTTAAGGATTACCGGAGAGGATTTTATGAGTCAGGTTTTGAAATAAATAACCTTTTAAGAATGAACTACCTCTCGTGGGGCGTCGGAATCTATTATCGTTATGGCCCATACCAGTTCAGTTCAATTCATGAAAATTTCGCTTATAAATTCGGGTTTTTCTTTAAGTTGTAGATTTTAGTTTTCATTCCCATCAGAAATAATATGCTTGTACTTGTTATAAAGGAAGGAGATAATCAAAAGGAGAATTCCCAACGCAACAAATACAATGGTTTTTGCAATTGTGTCGAGATGTGAAATATCGTAGAAAAATAGTTTTACAAGTGTCACTCCAAAAAGTGCAATGGCACCGATACGCAGATGCTTTTTCTTTTTCCAGATACCCAAAGCGATTAAAATCAGGGCGCATACTCCCCATAGTATGCTTAATCCAAGCTTATAGGATTGTGTAGATTTGGTAATATCCATCCATGCTGCTGAATATATTTGTAAATTGAAAATAACATCATCCCGACAAAAGCAAATGAAATATACCTTATTCCGATATTAAAACCACCTTGGGGATAAGGACCAGATAATGTATAATTTAAATAGCTTTCACGGAGTTCCCCCAAAAGAAATAATCCTAATACAAGAAATAACAACAACACAACAGTGCTTAACCCGAGGTTCACATACCCTAATTTACTATCTCTAAGCCATTTGATATTAACAAAGGAAAGAAGGGACATAAATAAAAAGGAATAATTTAGTATCCATATAGTTTTAAATTTCAACAAGTCAGCATTCTGGAAATGGTCGAAATAATTAGCACCCTGATGTTCTATCTCTTTTGCAGAATCAATATACAACTGGTTCCAATAGGTTGAAATTTCTATCCAAAAAGAACAATAAACTACAACCAGGAAAATAGCCGGAATCAGATAGGAGACAATTCCTGATAATTCTTGCTTTGAAATTAATGGAGAAGGATATTTTTGGTTGCGATTCAGCATATTAATGAATCCAAAAGAAACGATGAATAATAACGAAGTCAGGAAATTGATATTAAACAGCGGTATTATTCTTGTTTCAGGTCGTTCAGGACTGTATATATCGTAAACTGTTGACCAATCCTGAATAATACTCATAAAAGCCAATATCATTAAGATATACGAAAGCCCCTCATAGAAATCAATATTTTTTGTCCTTCCAATCCAGAATAATAATGCCGCTTCACAAACCCATAATAAGGTCACCCAATTCCCATCCAATTGTACAGGTATGGCTATTGTGATAAAGACTAAAACAAGTCCAATTACAAAATAGAACAGGTTTCGGTCAGCAAGTTTTTGCCTGTAAATTATGGCACTAACAACAAAATGTAAAATCGCATTGCCCACCGTAAACAATCCCAGAAACTGTTTCCCTGTTTCATGAGAATTCAGAATCGAATAACCTATTCCGTAAAAAACAAAGGAATTTGCGAGCAATAGAAATATGTCATCAACATCAAACTTTTCCTTTTGACGTAATTTGTAAGCAAGAAAAATCACATAGAAAATTGCAAAGAAAACAGAGATAAAAATCAGGGCTAATCCAAAGTGTTCATTTACCTGATATTTTGAACTATACCATGAGAAGAATATAAGCCATGTGAGAAAAAATGAAAAGTAATAAATTGGCTTCCAATATTTTCTGACAGCAATTAATAGAATCCCAATATTAATAATGGCCATATAACTGAATAATATCTCAACTCTTCCAGAATCGTTACTCAACAAGAATGGAACAGCATATGCGCCAACCAGACCTATATGAGCTATAACCTGTTTGTTGTAATTTATTGCTGTAACTACCGCAAATGCAGTGAAAATAACCATTAATATAAACGCCAATACCTGTGGAATCAAATCATAAAAGCCATATGCAGCATAGGTAATAAAATACATGATTGCTATTGCACCGCTAACAAGTACAGCGCTGTAGTTTTCGTAATTTGCCTTCAATTTTATCCCAAACCCAAGTAACCCTAATCCCATTAAGTAACCTAAAATAATTCTTGTCAGCGGACTGATTAACTGATGATCAATAGAGTACTTTGCACCAATAGAAACACCAATTACAGTAATAATGATCCCAATTTTATTTATAAGATTTTCGCCAATGTACTTTTCCATATTAGATTTTTCCTTGGGAACTTCATCTTGCACAGGGGCAAAGTACCTGGGCGGTTCCCTGAATGTTCTTTCCTGAAGGGGCTGATAAAGCGGAAGAGCAGGTTCCTTTTTAGCTTCCGTGATTAATTCTGTAACGGGTTGGCTGGTTGCGGATTCCAGCTCTTGGTCAAGCGGTTCTTCAACTTGCGCGAATTTCAGCCTGTATATCTCATCCGACAATTTATTAATCTCCTGCAAAAAGTTTTCCTGCCTTTTCAGTAAAGTTTCCAGCTTCTCAAAAAGCTGATTTATTTTGTCGTCATTAGGAGTCATAGGAGTGTCATTTTAAGAATGTGTGCAACAGTTAGTTGTTTATTCGTTTCGCAAAAGCGATAATGTGCCCGTCAGGATCTGCCAGATAACCAACTGTATCGCCCCAGTCCCTGTCCTGGATTTCACTGATTTGTTTAGCTCCGGCCTTTAGTGCCGATTCATAAGCTTCTTCAATATCGTCTAAAAGTACATATAATTCACATCTTGGAATCCCGTTTCCTGTTTTTGGGTGAGGCGTTTGACCGGATAAAATTTTTGCAATGCCGTTTTCGGGCATTAGTCCAAGTTTCAATCTGTCATTAAGAATAAATTCGGTCATTCCGGGAACATCCAGTTCAGGCTTCATTTGCAGAATGGTTGAATAGAAGTCGCGGCTTCTTTGCTGGTCAGAAACAAACAGAATGATTTCATATTGTGGTCTTTTCATAGTGAAAGTTCGAGGTTTGTCAGAGTATTTGAGTACATGATATTCCAATTATCGGATGCCACATTCTTTTTTGCGGATGGGAGTATGAATTTCTCTGGAGGCATATTCCAATTAATTGATTTTCAATTACTGAATAAATCAATCTTAAATTGCTTGCTATATGATTTTGACAAATACTGATCAATCCACGCGTAAAATGATTGAATGTCTGCTTCCGTTTTTTTGCCCCTTTCAAGTTCAGCTATCAATAAATTGGCTCTTTCGAAAATCTCTTTTTCAATAGGCTGAAGTAGTTGCATATAGCCGGTCTTTTGCTGATTGATTACTGCTGACAGATTAATATAGTTCGTGCCTCTGTCGTAGGTGATCGGGAAGCATTCTGCTTTGAATTTTAAGGCGACTGAGCAAATGGGCGATTTGAAACTTGTATCCATAGTAACTGCTTTGGGTAATTGATTTCCCGCCGATATCCACGCAGGAATAGCAACCGAGGTGAGTGGAAATCCCAAAATGGTCCACATCATGGCATCTTTAACGTGCTTCTGATCTTTTGCACCAACCATCATAACTGCCGAAGCGGTCGACTCCCTGGGGATATAGTCAATAAAGAATTTAAATTCAGGAGTATTCCTTTGTTTAGGTAAATCTGCCGACAAATCAGTTTTGGTTAATGAGTGGTACAAATTTCGGGATAGCAGATTAAACAGAAACTGAGGAACTATTTTTTTCTCGCCGTAAGCTTTGTTAAGTGCATTATTGGCAGTATTATATCGATTAAAACCATAACCTTTTGTAAGGTCGGCACTCATCGAATGATTTGTTCTTACGAGGATTCCGTTCTTCGTAATCGTTGGATCATTGGCATCGAATTTTTTAAACCGGAAATTCCCTGTTTCATAAAATGCGGCTCCGCCAAATGCATCAATCACGCCAAAATTTGCATCCGATCCCATTGGCTTGGGGATGGTTTTAATCAAATTCTCAAAATCTGCAAGCGTCTGGCAGGTTTGCAGCGCAAGTTTCATAATGACACCTTCCTGATCCTTTAGCCTGGTGGTATCGCCAACATTATTATTGTAGGCCGCCGAGTTGATAATTGCAAACCCGGTTTCATTATAACCTCCCCAGACCTCTTTACTCCAATTGACGGTTCCATTCACCAAACCGATGTATTTATATTTGCCATCATTAAAAAAAGCCAGAGCGTTTTGCATTTGATCGGCATCCCTGTTTTTAAAAAGTATGGGCTTTCCATCTGCCGTATTTTTACCCGAAATAAGAAATAAGGTACAGGCAAAGGCTTGATTTGTAATAATTAAAATCAAATTCAAAATACATAAAATAGCTATCTTTCCCATCTTAAAGTATCCAATTAATGTTATAAACCAATCCTTTCACCTATTCGTACCTCAACGCCTCAATAGGATCAAGCTTGGAAGCTTTTATGGCAGGAAGTACTCCGGCTGCGAGGCTTACGAACAGGCATAAAACAACACCACCCAGCATCCATTGCCAGGGAACAATAAATGAGCTGCCAATAAGTGCCGACACGCCGTTTCCGGCCAGAATACCCAACGCAATTCCAAGGAATCCTCCCAACTGTCCTATGACGATTGATTCAATGAGAAATTGTTGTTTAATGGAATGGGAATTGGCTCCCATCGCTTTATGAATGCCGATTTCGCGTGTCCGTTCGGCAACGGTTACAAGCAAGATATTCATGAGCCCGATGGCAGCACCCATAAGTGTAATAAAACCAATGATAGTTGCCGCAAGGGTAACATATTTGATATTGTCGAGCAATACATTGACAAGATTGTCGCTCTTCTCAACTACAAAATCGGAGTCATCCGTTATATTCAGACCCCTGATGTTCCGGAACGTTGCCTCCGCTTCTCCGATCGCAGCATCAAGCAGTTGCGCGGATTTAGGCATTACACTGATTCTGAAATTCATATTAGGTCGCGGAAAGTATTGCCTCACATTTGTAAAAGGGAGCAAAACCAACTGATCGCCACCTTCTCCGAAACCGCTCCCTTTAGTCTTGAGCACACCGACAACCTGGTACTTACCACTTCCAACCGCAATACTCTTTCCAAGTGGATCGACATCCTTTGGAAAGAGTTTAGTGATCAATCCCGTGCCCAAAAGCGCCACGTTGTTCCCGTCGAAAGATTCCTGATAAGTAAGTCCCCTGCCCGACTGAACCTCATAACCTGCCGTTTGCAGAAAGTTTTCGTCGATTCCGCGGACTGAAACATTCGGATTGCTCTTTTTCGATTCGTATTTGACAGTTGCAGTACCGGTTGCATTTACCGAAATAGACACTACCGCCGGGAAAGTATAATGCTCGCGAAACGAACGTGCCTGGAAATAACTGATGTAACTGTAATTCTTCGAACGGTACCGCTTATTTCCGATCTGCACTCGCATACCCCGGCTTTGGATGCTGAATGTATTGGCGCCCAACCGCGTAAACTCTGCTGTGATCGAGTTTTTAATCGAATCGATGGCCGTTAAAATCCCGACAAGCGCCGAAATTCCTACCGCAATGATCAAAATTGTGAGAAAAGAGCGGACCATATTTCCACGGATTGACTGAAATGCAATCTTTATATTTTCTAATACCAAAGGTTTAATCCACATCATGGTAGTTTTGGGATTGATAAGTGACAATTATTCTGCTAATTTAAAACTAACTTTCAATTAAAGTGTTAATAGATACAGGAAATTTTTGGTTCTCTAATGAAATGTATGGATGAAAAATCATAGCCTCTGTCAATCAGGCTTCGGCTTTAGCAACTGGCAATTAGCGGCTGGCAACTGGCTCAATTTTCAGATCACATACGAAACCCATTACAGAGCCACATTCTCGTCAATAATAGTTACCATTGTACGAAATTCATAATCTTAAAATAAAATCCGTATGGCTTATGACATTGAAATGATTCGCAAGGTATATTCACAAATGCCTGAGCGAGTTAATAAATTGCGCAAACTGTTGGGCAGACCTGTTACATTAACCGAAAAAATCCTTTATTCCCACCTTTCGGGCAATTTTCCGGAGCTTCCTTTCGAAAAAGGTGTTTCCTATGTAAATTTTGATCCCGATCGTGTAGCGATGCAGGATGCTACAGCTCAAATGGCACTTCTTCAATTTATGCAGGCCGGAAAAAGTGTAGTATCAGTCCCGTCAACGGTTCATTGTGACCATTTGATCCTTGCGCGTACAGGAGCTGCCGAAGATCTTATAGAAGCCGAAGAAACAAATAAAGAAGTTTATCATTTTCTGGCTTCGGTTTCGAAGAAATACGGAATTGGTTTCTGGAAACCGGGTGCAGGAATTATTCATCAGGTGGTACTCGAAAATTATGCTTTCCCGGGCGGAATGATGATCGGAACCGATTCGCATACCGTGAATGCGGGTGGATTGGGAATGATTGCTATCGGAGTTGGTGGCGCAGATGCCGTCGATGTGATGACCGGAATTCCATGGGAATTGAAATTTCCCAAACTGATCGGGATTCACCTGACAGGAAAGCTCAACGGATGGACATCGCCAAAAGATGTGATACTTAAAGTTGCCGGGATCTTAACCGTAAAAGGCGGAACTGGCTGTATTATTGAATATTTCGGTTCCGGAGCATCCAGTATTTCATGTACTGGTAAAGGAACCATCTGCAATATGGGAGCAGAAGTGGGTGCAACAACCTCAACATTTGGCTTCGATGAGAGCATGAGTGATTACCTCAAAGCGACTGGTCGAGCCGATGTAGCTGAAATGGCCGCCAAAATCGCATCCGACCTGAAAGCCGATGACGAAGTTTATGCTCATCCCGAGAAATATTTCGATCAGGTGATTGAAATTAATCTTTCGGAACTGGAACCACATATCAACGGGCCATTTACTCCTGATTTCGCGACTCCACTCTCAAAATTTAAAACCGTGGCCAAGGAAAAAGGGTGGCCCATGGAGATGAAAGTTGGATTAATCGGATCATGTACCAATTCATCCTACGAAGATATCGGCAGGGCAGCATCAATTGCGCTTCAGGCACGACGTAAAAACCTGAAAGTTAAAGCAGAATTTACTGTTACACCGGGTTCTGAACTCGTTCGTTTCACTGTTGCGCGCGATGGATTTCTGAAAGCTTTCGAAGAGATGGGTGGCGTAGTGCTGGCCAATGCCTGTGGTCCCTGTATCGGACAGTGGGCTCGGCACAATGCTGCAAATCTTCCCGAGAATTCGATTATGACTTCCTTTAACCGGAATTTTGCCAAACGAACCGACGGTAATCCTAAAACTCATGGTTTTGTCGCATCACCCGAAATCGTTACTGCTTTCGCGATTGCCGGAACACTTGATTTTAATCCGGAAACAGACTTTCTGACCAATGAAAACGGAGAAAAGGTAAAACTCGATCCACCGACAGGAAATGATTTGCCCGAACGCGGCTTCGCGGTCGAAGATCAGGGATTGATTCCACCATCTAAGGATTTCCAGGGAATTGAAATTACTGTAAATTCGGAGTCAGACAGATTGCAATTGCTCACTCCATTTGAGCCGTGGGAAGGAAAAGATTTAAACAACCTGAAACTCCTGATTAAAGCGCGTGGAAAATGTACAACCGATCATATTTCGATGGCAGGTCCCTGGCTCACTTATCGCGGTCATCTGGATAATATTTCCAATAACCTTTTAATTGGAGCAATCAATGACTTTAACGGGAAAACCAATTCTGTGAAAAATCAGGAAACCGGTGAATATGATACAGTTCCGAATACTGCCCGAGCTTATAAAAAGGCAGGACTCGGCTCAGTAATTGTAGGTGACGAAAACTACGGTGAAGGTTCATCACGCGAACATGCAGCCATGGAGCCACGACACCTTGGAGTACGCGTTGTATTGACCCGGTCTTTTGCGCGCATTCATGAAACGAATCTTAAAAAACAAGGGATGCTTGCGCTGACATTCGCAAATACTGAGGATTATAACCTAATCCGCGAGGATGATTCGATCGATGTTATCGGACTTGAAGCTTTCATGCCGGATAAACTTTTGCAGCTGGTATTACATCATGCCGACGGATCAGTAGAAGATATTTTGGCAAAACACACTTATAATGAAGCTCAAATAGACTGGTTTAAAGCAGGTTCATGCCTGAATTTCATCAAAGAGAATCAATAAGATCAAAATTTAATACAAAAAAAGGCCGGGCTCAAACCCGGTTTTTTTGTATTTTTCGAACCAAACATCTCATTTTTCATAAATTTGGAGATGTCATAAATCATTACGTAAATTTGTAATCGGTAAGTTTTGAAATAAATAGTTTTTCGATCGTATTGTTTCTGATCCTTTGGCTATCATCTTTTGATCTTCATTTAATTAAAGTACAGCAACTTACAGATCAGCATTTCATAATTAACATTTTTTAATACTTATTTTAATCCAATCCACGCTGACCGGATATACCTTTAGAGTTAATTTCGGAAGGTTTCGCCCGGGAAGATCAAAAAATCATGGTATTTAAATTCAAGGTCATATCAGACAAGGTTGAAAATTTTGCATTGCACATTGATGCTGATGCAAGAAATACTTTTTTTGAACTTCACGAAGCAATTCAGGACGAGTGTAAATACGATCCGTCGGAGCTTGCTACTTTTTTCCTGGCCGATGAAGAATGGGACAAAGGGCTGGAAATTACGATGTTCAAAAACAAATCCCAGAAACAGAAGGCTGCACCCACAATGAAGAAATCAACACTTGGCGATTATCTGAAAGAGGAAGAAGATAAACTAATTTATGTTTTTGATGTCATCAATCAGAAAGCGTTATATATAGAATTAAATGAGATTGTTATGGAAAAAAAAATAAACACTCCGGTTGTTACCTACAACAGAGGATTGGCTCCCGTACAGAGCTCATCAAATAACTATGACACTGATTTATTGGCCATTGAAGATGCTGAACTTCAGAACGTTTTTACGGACTTTGGCGAACTCGAAGATCTAAACATGATTTATG
>JAPLDR010000084.1 GCA_026391655.1 Bacteroidia bacterium
TTAAACCTGAGCGTAAAGCAATAAATACTTTAAGCCCATCCAGTTCATCAAAAACTTTATAAGACAATTTGAATTTTATTGTTTCACCCATATTGAAGTTAAATCTTATATTATTTTGATCATCCTGAACATCTATATTAGTAAAACGTATAGCTCCCTCTCCACGTCTGTTATTTTCGTAATTAATCCCTGTTTTGGCATCTATTTTTATTGCTTTGGACAACTCGTTATATTTCACAAGAACTATATTTGTATTATCAAGAAGTATTTTTTGTCCTCTATCTAATAGAAGACAATTTGGACAAAGATTTCGAATAGCTTGCATATTATGGCTCACAAATAACACTGTCCTGCCTTCCCCCTTGCTCACTTCTCCCATTTTTCCCAAACACTTTCTTTGAAACTCCGCATCGCCGACTGCCAGCACCTCGTCAACAATCATAATTTCACTTTCCAAATGAGCTGCAACTGCAAATGCCAAACGCACATACATACCACTGCTATAGCGTTTTACAGGTGTATCGATATAGCGCTCTACACCGCTAAAGTCAATAATTTCATCGAGCTTGCGGATTATTTCTTTTTTGCGCATTCCCAAAATAGCGCCGTTCAGGTAAATATTTTCACGTCCCGTTAACTCTGGATGAAAACCTGTACCTACCTCCAATAAGCTGGCTACACGTCCTTTAATATGAATTTTGCCGGTGGTGGGGCTGGTAACACGTGAGAGGATTTTTAATAAGGTGCTTTTACCCGCCCCGTTTTTACCAATAATACCTAGAGCCTCACCTTGCTGAACTTCAAGATTGATATCTCTGAGGCTATACACCACATCACTCACACCTTTTTTGCTACGGTCGTTGGTTTCGCCAATTTTCAAAAAGGGATCTTCCTGTCCTTTGATTCTCATTTTGTACCAACGCTCGAGATCACGGCTAATGGTTCCTCCGGTGCCAATTTCGCCGAGGCGGTAAATTTTGGAGAGGTTGGATATTTGAATAACAGAGGACATTGATGATTTATAAGGTTTATAAGGTTTATATGGTTTATAAACCATTCAGCGTTGCTTTTCTTAATGCATTTATTTGGAATCCGTTATCTATCAAAGGTCTATGAAAGATTCTTAATTATCTGCTTTTATGTATTTAAGATCAACAGACAATATGAGTTGATTCAAGAGTTCCATCAAACTACAAAATGCTGTTTTATAATAATTTGCTTGTTTTTTTGGTGTTATGGAACCTGAAACCTCCGGCATTCTTTGAACTATAAACTTTCAAAAACCAATAAACTTTATAAACCAGTTACACCGTATCCACAAAAGATCTTTCTGTTTTATTGAAAATTATAATGCCAAAAAATAAAACCAGCAACGTAATTAAGGCGGGATAGCCAACGCTCCACGCGCTGAATTCGCCTTTTCCCAGAAAACTATAGCGGAATGCTTCGATGATACCAGTCATCGGATTGAGCTCTATGATATGTTTGTATTTTAGTGGTGCGGCGCTCAAAGGATAAATCACGGTTGTAGTGTACATCATTAATTGAACCCCAAAAGTGACAAGGAATGCCAGGTCGCGGTATTTGGTAGTCATGGCCGTGATAATCAAACCAAGTCCCAATCCGAGTAATGCCATTATTAACACCAATACCGGAAAGATCAGTAATGCCCAATTAGTTGTAAAAGCTGTTCCTTGCCAATAATAATAAGCCAGCATGCTAATAAATAATAACATCTGCACGCCAAACCGAACCAGGTTGCTGGCCACGATACTCAAAGGTAAAATAAGCCTCGGAAAATAAACCTTGCCAAAAATTTGAGAATTGTCCTTAAAAACAGTACTTGTTTTAGTAAGACAGTCTGCAAAGTAATTCCACGCGGTAATACCTGCCAGATAAAACAGTGGTTGTGGCAAACCATCAGTACTGATAGCGGCCAGACTACCAAAAACAAAAGTGTAAATTATGGTAGTAAAAAGCGGTTGTATAAAAAACCAAAGTGGTCCCAGGATGGTTTGTTTGTAGAAGCTCACAAAGTCACGCTTTACAAACATCACCAATAAATCGCGATAGCGCCAGATATCTTTGAATTTAAGGTCGAAAAGGGAAGAGGATCCTTCAATGACGAGATCCCATTCTTTATCAACTATTTTGGGGTTCATTAAGAGTGATTAAGTGTTAAGTATGAAAGTGTTAAGTGATTAAGATCTTAAAACTTAAAATATTATTTTGTTTATTATGAATTTTTAATTAGCGCCAAATCAGCTTCAACTAAAATTTTAACTAACTCTTTAAACGATGTATTAGGTTGCCAGTTTAATTTTTCTTTAGCTTTTGAGGGATCGCCAAGTAAAAATTCGACATCGGTGAGGCGGAAATAACTTTTATCTATACCAATAACCATTTTCTTAGTTGATTGTAAATAACCTTTTTCTGCAATTCCACTGCCTTCCCAGTAGATTTCTTCTCCAAAAAAACGAAAAGATTCGGTTATAAATTCCCGAACAGAATGGCTCTCACCAGTGGCCAACACAAAATCATCGGGTTCGTCCAACTGCATCATTCGCCACATACCATCAACAAACTCGGGGGTATATCCCCAATCGCGGCGTGCATCGAGGTTGCCCAGGTGAAGAACATCCTGTTTACCGGTCATAATACGTGCCACAGCAATCGAAATCTTCCGGGTAACGAAAGTTTCACCCCTGCGTGGTGATTCATGGTTAAAAAGAATTCCGTTACAAGCATATAGTCCGTAAGCTTCACGATAATTTATCGTGATCCAGTAAGCGTAAAGCTTGGCAATAGCGTATGGTGAACTTGGACGAAAGGGAGTATCTTCATTTAATGATTTAATAAGTGAAGCATTATGACTATTTTGTCTCACAAGCGTATTCCCGTACAGTTCGGAGGTTGAAGCCTGGTAAAAACGCGACTTAACACCGGTTTCTCTGATTGCATCGAGGAAACGCAAGGTTCCGACAGCATCAACTTCAGCAGTATATTCAGGCACTTCAAAAGAAACCTGTACATGGCTTTGAGCGCCTAAATTATATATCTCATCAGGTTGAATCTTTTCCATTAGTCGGTTTAGATTGCTCGAATCGGTGAGATCACCATAATGGAGAAATACCCGGCTGTCTTTTAATTCAGGATTATTATTATAGATATGGTCAATCCTTCCAGTATTGAAGGAACTACTCCTACGAACTATTCCATGTACAATATAACCCTTTCCCAATAACAATTCGGCTAAGTATGAGCCATCCTGTCCGGTGATACCAGAGATTAATGCTGTTTTTGATGTTGAAATGTTGTTTTTAGATGTCATGATTCTATATAAATGTATTCAAAAAATGTAACAGTGTAATTAATAGTTATTCGATAAGAATATGAATTCATTAAAAGACTTATTATCATATCTTTTAAAATATCTATAATAGAGATAAATAATGGCCATCATTCCATAGAGCAAAATAAAAGGCTGAATCGGATACATGCGCCGTTTTTCTGTCGCAACAATTAAAAAAACTGAGATGTAGGTTATAAAAAATATATTGATTTTAAAGAATTTCGGAAAAAACTTTACAAAACCCCAGAATGACAGCATACAAAGTAAAGCAATCGGCAAAATCAGTATTGCCGCCAAAGCAGGATTTTCTTTAAATATTGGTCCTGCAAATGTTTGTGGTGTGCAATTCTTTAAATTGGTTGCTACATAAATAATCCTCCTTTTAGAGATTACAGGTTCATTGATCAGTGAGTTTATGGAATCCGTCTTTCGGATCAGAGTTCCATCCCAGGAGACTTCAAATTTTCTGGCTTCTGGTATGCTTAAAAAATCATTGACGTCAATAAAATCCTCTTGGTTGTTAGTGATTAGTCCATAGTAGGTTGCTTTTTTTACGGTTCCAATATAACTGATATACTCTGGTGTTAAACTTGTTCCAAAAGATCTTAAAACCCGAAAATCAGGATAAGTTTGGTATGACCTGATTAACCATGGTGAAACGGTCAAAAGCATGGTCGCGACGATAATTAAGCTTGGTATAATGGCATTAACAAATTTCTTTTGATAAATCCAGATAAATATAGGTATTGTTAGCCCAAAGATAAGTGTGGCCTGAAATGTTAGATTAAGTAAGCCCCAAAAAAATCCGGTTAATATTAGATTAGTAATTTTTTTATTTTCAAAATATAGCATTAAACTGTAAGTCATCGAAATCGCAAGAAAAGTCTGAAGCGTCTCTCTTGAAATATTCGTCACTGTATAAGCATACGGATAATATAAACTAAAGATGATTGCTATTATTAATGCAAATTTTCGATTCAGAATGCCGGCAATCAATAAGAAAAATAAAACACATGTAAGCGAATCCAATATTGCTTGCAGATATTTGGCTAATGTTATTTCGGGAGCCTTGTCCAAATCATATGAAAAATGTTCTATTTTAAACCCAAAAACCTTTAAAATATAAAATGAGCCAGACAGAAATATTGGATAACCAGGCTCTCTGAAGAAGTATTTTTCACCTTTATTCAAACTATAACCTAATCCTTCAGAATAATTATGAGCGATGCTTAAATAGCCTGTTCCATCCTGGCAAATGGTTTCTGTATTTACAAAATTAACAATAAAAATTCTAAAGATGAATGCGGTAATGAAAATGTAAACGGAATACTGAAATTTGGAAGTTGCCTTAAGAGTTAAAAATAAATTATTCATAATCTATTAGTTGCGTTTCATTTATTTAATAATGATCTAATTTTTGAAGACGAAAATTTTATTTAAAATAAACGCTAACAAACCAACTGGTATAAGTAAAATCGCTCCACTCAAATAAATATTAATTTCAAAAGATTTAAAGAGAGCCAAGCCTCCAAGGTTGCATAAATAAGTTATTCCGTAAACGCCAAGGAATTTGAATATTAATATGTTATTGTGATTTTTAAATATTACAACGCCAATTGTTTTAAAATTAAAAAGAATACCTGCAATTGTACTAATCAGCAAAGCCAATGGGTATATAATACCGATAAAAATCAGCAAAGCAAATAATCCATATCCAAAAACCGTGTTTAGACCACTTACAACAAAAAAAAGAATAAGTTTATTTTTTAGTAACTTATTTAAGTAGATAGTAACCAAGTACATGCAATTTATTTTTAATAAAGCTATTCTTGGCTGTTTTCAATCATCAAAATTAATTCTTTCCTTTTCAATAACGAGCGGCCGTTTTTTAACCTGAGTAAATATCGCTCCAATGTATTCGCCAATAATTCCCAGAAAAAACAATTGTACCCCCCCAAAGAAAAATATACCGATTACAAGAGGTGCTATTCCAACTGAAAAATTATTCCAGAAAAGAAGTTTATAAATCAGATAAATAAGCGCAATAAAAAAGCTCAAAAGCGATACCCCAAATCCAATAAAGCTTGCCAGACGTAAAGGCAACTTTGAATAGCTCACAAATCCAAGCATGGCAATATCATATAAGGTATAGAAATTATTTTTTGTTTTTCCTTTTACACGTTTGGGTTGTGTGTAGGGGATTTCTATCCTGCAAAAGCCTAACTCGGTAATTAATCCCCTAAAATAGGGATAAGGATCGTCGAGGCTGCGAAGTATTTCGATGAATTTTCTATCGTAGAGGCCGAAACCTGTAAAATTCTTAATCTGATCCGTCTCTGATATTTTAGAAATAGCATCATAATACAGTTTGCGGATTCGAAACATTAATTTATTCTCATTACTTTTTGTCTTAGTGCCAATTACAATTTTATAACCTTCTTCCCATTTATTGATAAAATCAATAATCATTGAAGGCGGATCCTGCAAATCTGCAACAACTAAAACTGCAGCATCCCCTTTACTTTGAAGTATGCCATGATAGGGCGAACGAATATGACCGAAATTGCGTACGTTAACAATTATTTTTAAGTGATTATCCAAACTTGCTATTCCTTTGAGAATGTCTATAGTTCTATCGGTAGATGAATTATCTATAAAAATATGTTCATAATTGTATTCCGGCAATTTGTGAAAAACATCTTTTACTTGTTGGTATACTGCTTCAACATTTTGCTCTTCATTAAAACAAGGAGTCACAATACTTATTAGTTTCATTCGTAGATATTTTATTGTCGGATGCAACAACCATATAATCTGCATGCGGGTTTGAGATGTGCAGAATCATGGGTGTTTCATAGTCGAAATGGGTTATAAACAATTAGAATACTTCTCACACATTATTTTACTAATTCGGAGAAACTTCAGGTTCCATCCTGACTAAAGGACTCCCGAACATAATTTTTGGATAAACATTTGTATGAATATCTATCGATACATCAAGCAAAAATGGCTGAGTGGGATTTCCCCAAAGTTTTGCTAATCCCATATCAATTTCATCTGGCTTGCTAATAGAACAGGATTCAATCTCATACGCTAAAGCTACTTTTGTAAAGCTTGGAGCATCATACCCCCAAACGGTGGATTGGTAGCAACTGGCAAAATAACTGTCCTGAAACTGGCGAATCATACCAAGGCAATGGTTGTTTAGGATAACGATTTTTATTGGTAGATTATTCCTCCGAATGGTCTGTAATTCCTGAATATTAATCTGGAAACCACCATCCCCGGCAATGGCAACTATAGGCACATTACCCATTGTAATAGAAGCACCAATGGCAGCAGGCAATGAATATCCCATGGCTCCCATACCACCAGAAGTCAGGAACAATTGGGTCTTGGTTAATTCCAATGACTGGGAGCACCACATTTGGTTGTTGCCAACGTCTGCAGTAAATACTTTTGCTTTATGAGAAACTTGTGAAAGTTTGTGGATAAATATATTGGGATTTATACTGGTAATATTTTCAAGTTCACTTGTATCCAAATGGGCTTGTTTTTTTTCTTCGACTTCGTTTACCCACTCGAAAGGTGCTTTGTAGTTTGAGCCCAAATTTTTTATTTGCAAAAAGAAATCAGATAAATTGGTATTTAATGTAATACAGCTTTTAATTCGGTTATTTAATTCTGCTTGATCAATGTCTACATGATATATCAATTTTCCGTGTTGGAATGAAGTGGTATCTGAACCTGTTTGGCGTAGGTCTAACCTGCTGCCCAATACAAGCAAAAGATCGCAACTGCCCAAAGCGTAATTTGCCCAGCGATTGCCATAGGTTCCAATATAACCAACACGTTGAGTTTGCAGAAAAGGTAAAACATCAAAACCTAATAGAGAAGTAACAGTAGGAATCTGGTATTTTTGGAGAAATTTTAGAAACTGTATTATCGATCCGGATGCACGGATGCCTCTTCCCACTAAAATCAGTGGACGTTTGCTGTTATTCAAAGCATTGAGGTAGTTTTGAAAAAAGGCATGATAAATCGTTGTGTCTTTTTTCAATTTAGAATCAGTGACTTTCAGATCGGGTATCTCAACTTCTTCATTTTGAATATTCATAGGAAGATCAATAAGAACCGGCCCAGGTCTGCCTGATATGGCGATTTGATATGCTTCTTCAAATATATGGGGAATTTCTTTTGCTGTTTTAATAGCATAAGCTTCTTTGGTAATTGGCTTTGCCATGCTCACTATGTCAGTTTCCTGAAAACCGATTTGTCGAATGGGAAGATCTCCTTTTTGTTCATTTAAATTAACTTGTCCTGTAATGAAAATGGCTGGTACTGAATCGAAATAGCAATTTCCGATTCCGGTTAAAAGGTTTGTTGCGCCGGGGCCGCTGGTGGCAAGTGCAATACCAGGCTTGTTAGTAATACGCCCAAATGCATCAGCAGCCATTGAAGCTGCCTGTTCATGGTGCATGCTTACTATTTTTATACCTCCTTCGCGGTGTAGAGCATCTATCAATCGCGTGATCATACCCCCTTGTAACTCAAAAACAATCTTAATACCCTTATCTTTAAGAAAGTGGGCTATATAATCTGAAACTTTCATGCTGTTTTTTATGATACTCGATTGTTTTTAATTATCCAATGGTCAACCCAATTTGGGAGTTATCCCCATCAGAAAAGCATTTTCTGAATTTTGTGTTGTCCCAATATAAGCATATTTTGTTCGGGTCTATATGGAATAGCTCCAAATTGAAATAGTTTCTAAGAGATGTTCATCAGGCTTGCTATTTGTATCAATAAATCTTTCAGAACAATTGATACAGAAAGACAAAGATTATAAATTCCTGATTTGTTTTCATTGCATCGAAGAACAGATGAAAATTGACTTAACATTAATAATTAATCTATGTTTAAAGCTTTTATTCGTTCTTTCCAGTCAAAGGTATCAAACCCGATTGATCCGGTAATTATTATCTTCATAAAATACGAATTTCACGAATAAGAAGGAATAACATTAAAACACGAATTATACGAATGACCCGAATCATTCCCAGTCGTCTGTTTTTATCTGATCTGGCGGTATTCCATTGGTAATCAAACCTTGTTTAAACACTTTGATCATGGCCAGTGGGCCTGAGATAAAATAGTCGCTGGCTATCCCATTCTCGTAGAAAATGTGTTAAATATTGAGTAGACCGTTAATATTCTCGTAAAATGATTTCACTAATTTTGACGAATTAGACAAACGCTCTAGTTCTTCGGTGTAAATATTGTACTCTTTTGATCGGAAGCCAAGGTAGATACGTGGGTTGATGTACTGGTTAAAGGATTCGTGCGAGAAGAGAGATAGGAATGCAGTAATGCCTGTTCCTCCGGCAATAAATACCGTATTTAATTTGTTGTGCGGTTCCATTTGCCGGGTAAACAGACCTTTTACTGCATAGGTAATTTTAATAGTTTCCTCATTGGGATTGCTCTGCATAGAGAAACATCGTGAGTCGGGCCATTGGCCAAAGCCGTCGTAGTCTTCATCAACGGCAAGATGAAGGAACTGGCCGGGCAAATACTTATATCTTCCAACCGATGTTTTGAATTCTAATGTAAATATCCCTTGGAAAGGATTGTTGATGGATACTATTTTCGAGGGATATTTCTTTTGTAACATGCAAATTTTACGAATTTAGACAAATTGTCACGAAGGTTTTATTTATTCAAAATTCTATTGAGATCGTCTCTAAGTTTTGGAAAGTCAATACAGATAATTTGTCAAACAATGTCAACATTGATACCAAAATAGTAATGTGGGATGATCTTGCTCAAAGTATATATCTTTTGCCAGTAGATCTGTTCATTATTTGCCTTTACTTCATCGGCTAATTTTCCAACTTCTTAACTGATAACGAGAAAGTTCAGCATTGCAGCACCAAAATCCCGATCATATTAATAAAGTTCATCAACAGATTGATAACCTCCAGTATATCAAAAAATCTTCGTGAAATTCGTTCTAATTCGTGAAATCGAATAAAAATGAATCAAGTATTCCCTCTACATATTTGAACATTTCAATTGTTAGTCCAGGGTAGGTTCCAAGGAAGAAGGTATTATTCATGATGTAGTCCGTGTTATTCAGATGATCGGCGATGCGCCAGTTCTTACCTATAAAGCCTGGCTGTTTGGTAATGTTACCGGCAAAAAGGTTACGGGTTTCAATGAGTTTGGCGTTGAGGTGACCAGTTAGTTCATCTCGTTTAAACGGAATGTTTTCTTTTAGGGTAACGATAAATGCAAACCACGCCGGATCAGCACCTTCAGTTGCTTTAGGCAAGATGAAGAAATTGGTGTACTTCGTGAAAATTCGTAACCATTCGTGAAAATTTGCTTTTCTTTTTTCACAGAAGTATGAAAGTTTATCAACCTGGGCAGTACCGATAGCTGCCTGAATGTCGGTCATTTTCAAGTTATAGCCAATCTCGGAGTATACATATTTATGGTCGAAGCCGAAAGGGAGATTTCCAAATTGCTGAGAGAAACGTTTACCACATGTGTTGTTCTCTCCACCTGAGCAATAACATTCGCGGCCCCAGTCACGGAAGGCACGAACCACCTGAGCTAATTGCGGATCATTCGTACATACAGCACCGCCTTCACCAGTAGTAATATGATGGGCCGGGTAGAAGGAGATAGTTGAAAGATGAGCAAAAGAACCAGTCTTTTTACCACGGTATTCACTGCCCAACGCATCGCAATTGTCTTCGATTACCCATAAGTCGTGTTCTTTGGCCAGACGCATCACTGTTTCGATGTTGAACGGATTACCCAAAGTGTGTGCAATAAAGATGCAGCGTGTTTTTGGGGTAATGGCTTTGCTCATCATCTCAATATCAATGTTGTATGTGGGAATATCCACATCCACAAAAACAGGTACCAGTCCATATTGAATAATAGGAGTGACGGTTGAGGGGAAGCCTGCTGCCACAGAAATAACTTCATCACCTGGTTTCAGTCTTTTCTCTCTGAGTTTTTCGGATGTCAATGCAGAAAATGCGAGCAGGTTGGCCGAAGAACCTGAGTTGGTTAGAAGTACATGCTCTACGCCAAGGAATTCGGCTATCTTTTCGGAGAATTGTTCGGAGAAGCGGCCTTCAGTTAACCAAAAGTCAAGCGAGGCTTCGACCGAATTGATCATCTCTTTTTCGTCAAAGACACGTCCGGCATAATTAACACGGGTTTTGCCGGGGATGAATTCTTTTTCGAAAAATCGTTGTTTATAGTATGTTTGAGTATGTCCAGTAATAATTAACCTTTGTAATTGATCTATTTTTATTTTTTTGAGTAATCCTAATCTTTTCTTCAGAAATTTAGAGGTGATAAGGAGTTGTTTGGATACTGGGAAAACAGTATTTTCATTCAATAAACCTCCTTCTTCCAAATCCTGAGGTTTGACCTGAAATACCTCCTCTTTATCCCAATTGCCAATTTTCGAACTGCCAGCAATGATCAAAATATCGCCCTTTGAATTTGGTGGTGCAATCACGACTACCGGACGTGGTTTGTGTTGGTTTGAATCGGTGAATGGAATATCGTAAATGTAGATTTCACCGATTTTAACCTTTATAAGTACTTGTTCCATATCTGATCTTCGTTTATATCGTTTTCGATGATTTGATTGTTATTCGCTGCATAAAATGTTTCATCTTCTGACAACTGACTGTATTTTTTTGAAGGTTTGGTTGCAAGAATGATAATTTCTACCTCCTCAGCAAAATCCTCGGGGATATTAAGCAAGTGAAACTGCTCTTTTTTTAATTGTTTTCTTAAAGCTTTCATTATAATTTGAATTACACGAATTTTATTTAAACAAGGATTACATAAATTTAATACGAATTACACGAAACGAATTTCGACGAAGTCAATTAAGCGAAGTAATCCATAATTTGTTTTTCGGTAACAGTTCGCATGTTTGCGCCAGCAAGGAAGGATTTGTTCCAGTCGACGATGGACTTAAGGGTGGTTTCGATATCCCATTTTGGAATCCATCCGAGTCTTGCTTTTGCTTTGGAACAATCAAGCTTCAAGTAATTGGCCTCATGTGGTTGGGGATGAATGTCAATGGAATATGAAGCTCCATCCCCCCAAATATTACAGATCAATTTAGTGATCCATCCAACATTTTTCGCATCCCGATCATCGGGTCCAAAGTTCCATCCTTCAGCATATTGAGCACCTATCGAAAAAAGTTTTGCAGCTAAGTTTAAGTATCCGGTTAACGGCTCCATAACATGTTGCCAGGGCCGGATGGCATAGGGACTACGGATCTTTACCTCTTTACCGTTTGAGATGGCGCGAATAAAATCAGGGATAAGACGGTCGTTGGCCCAATCTCCACCTCCGATTACATTACCTGCACGCGCAGAAGCCAATGCAACACCGTGTTCTGTATATTTTGATGGATTGAAATAAGAATTCCTGTAAGAAGTAGTAACTAGTTCAGAGCAACCTTTACTGTTGGAATAGGGATCATATCCTCCCATCGGTTCATTTTCGCGATAGCCCCAATGCCATTCACGATTTTCATAACATTTATCTGTTGTTACATTCACAATCGCCCTAACACTTTTCGTATGGCGGCAGGCTTCGAGTAAATGAACTGTTCCCATCACATTGATGGAATATGTTTCAACGGGGTTTTTATAGGATTCACGTACAAGTGGCTGGGCAGCAAGATGAATGACAATTTCCGGTTGAACCTGTTGTATTACTTTTAGGAGATTTTTGTAATCTCTTATATCACCAATAAAGGAGGTCATGAGCTCGTCAATTTTAGCTTCATTGAAAAGGCTGGGAGTTGTCGGTGGTTCGAGGGCGTAACCATACACATCGGCTCCCAATTTGTGTAACAACAGACAAAGCCATGATCCTTTAAAGCCTGTGTTGCCTGTTACCAGCACCTTCCTTTGTTTATATATTCCGTTGAATAGGTTGGTCATCTTTTTTAATATTTGCTGTAGATTTCTCGAATTTTGACGAATGGCACGAAATGCTTACAGGAAGTTTCACAAAGTATAAAGTATGATTAGAACATATTTGTGCAATTCGTCCCGAATGTGCGGGATTCCTGCAATTCGTAATTATTACCAGCGAATCCAAGGGGCTTTCCCCTTTTCGATTAGATCTTCCAGCAGATTTTTGTCACGTTGTGTATCCATTGGTTTCCAAAAACCATCGTGTTTAAAAGTATAAAGTTGGCCATCACGCGCTAATCTTTCAAGTGGTTCCCGTTCAAATATAATATGTTCGCCAGTGGGACAAACAAAAAAGCCGGCGTTAATCCATGCTCCGTCTCCCTGAGGTTTTTCCTGAAATGAAAGTACTTTATGTTCGTCATTAACAACTAATGAGCCATAGTGACTTTCGGGCTGAACAGAAGTTATGGTAATTAATTTTCTATGACTTTTATGGTAAGAAATCAAATCATTAATATTTAAATCAGAGACTCCATCACCGTATGTGAGCATAAAAGGTTCGTTTCCAATATATTCTCTTACTTTTTTAATGCGACCACCAGTCATTGTTTCCAGACCTGTATCAACGAGTGTTACCTTCCAGGGTTCAGCGTGACTATTGTGGTTAATTATCGAATTAGTAGTCATGTCTATTGTCATATCTGACATATGCAGAAAATAGTGTGCAAAATACTCCTTGATCAAGTATCCTTTATATCCGCAAAGAATGACAAATTCATTAAACCCATACGAAGAGTATATTTTCATGATGTGCCACAAAATTGGTTTGCCACCAATCTCTACCATGGGCTTGGGTTTGAGGGTAGTTTCTTCAGATAAACGTGAGCCAAGGCCACCGGCTAGGATAAGTACTTTCATCGTGTTTAGGTATTTCTATTTGTAAAACATTCAGCATCTAATCCAACAATACTTCTTCAAGGAGTTTTGAAATCTTCTTAAAATTCTGTCGAAAATAAACCAGTTCAAAAATTAATCATCACATATTATTTTATGTATCACAATTTTCATTTTTGCGGAGAGTTATTACAATTAAGCTTGATCTTTAATGATTGACTTTGTACTTTATATGGTATTCAGCGACTTTTTCGCCATACCACTTTGGCGTAAATAAACTTCTGACAATTTTCCAACGTAATGCCGGGTCTGAATAAGATTGGCTGATTTGTTGGACTCCATAGCTAATTGCTTCGGATAAGACCCAGGCGATTCGGTTTACTTTATAATGAAGTGTTGAAGAGAAATTCAGATCATGTTTAAGTCTGTAGCACCTAGAGGATATCGTTTCCTTGGAATAAAAATTGCCAGGTAGATTCAATAGTTTTTCGCTAAGTTTAAAATAGGCTATGCACTTTTGTCTGAACGGTGCTGCTTGCGGTATCTTTTTTAAGTCAACTCTCTTTGAGAAACAATAGAGATCGTAAACATCTCGTAAAGAGACTACTCCTAAAGCATGTCCGGTATTGGCCAATTGACTGTGTATAAAACTCTGAATCACTTTATGGTTATCCCTAAGAACATAACATCCCGGATGACCCAAGACCACTTTTTTAAATTTCAGAACATGGTCTGCATTGAAGTTTGTGGAATATTTTTTGGTAACGGGTAACCGGTGAATTTCGATATCTGCCGCTACATCCTTTTTCCATAACCGGGGATAGTGCTTCATCTGATCAATAGGCTCATTGGTCGGTCGACAGATTTGATAACCCTCGTTTTTAAAAAGTTCGGCGGCTTTTAGAAAGATATTCTCCGGTACTAAAAAATCAATATCCCCGATTATTCTTTCGCCTATATCGCTATAGATCCCATCGATCAGGTTGCCTGTCCCTTTTAGATAGATGGGGGATATGTTGACATTATTCAGAGTGGCAGTGATCTCTTTCATCTGTAAGAGGATCTGCTTGTTACGCGCGAAGTTGAGTTCGTAGATCTCCTGGAGGTGCCGTACGAGTACTTCCGGCAGGTAGCTCAGCAGGTCGTGCGTCCTGAACTTCAGGTAGATTACGGGAATGATCAGGTGGTTGCTACATATCCAGATAAAATCGTTCCAGTTGTAATCCGGATCGGAAAAATGAGCGATAATGGTCTCACGGAATGAAGGATGTTCATCAAGGGAGAGGCATTTCCCTATGAAATATAAACTGCAAATTTTCACGAATTTAGGACGAATTACACGAAGAATGATAAGAGCATACTTAGGAGTTTATTTTATTACTCACAGATTACACGGGTTGTTTCTTTTACTTCTTTCACAAATCCTAATTTCCGGAGTGTGGCTAATAGCAGGAAAATATCGTCTTCTATTTCTGCTAAGTTTACTTCACCAACCGTGGCTATTTCCCGGGCTATTTCCTCACTAGTGCGATTGCCATCTATTAAATCCCAGATAGCCATTGTTATTGAATTGGCAGAATATCTTTTTTGAGGACTATCGCTCAGAAATAATATGCCCTCATCGAAAAGATCAATTACCCTTATCAGAGAACTCTTTACGAAGGTACATTCTTTGTGAATGTTGGAATGATTTGTTTTAGTGTGTTTAGTGTTAATTGCCAAGGTGTACTTTTCGTTTAAAAAGGTAACTATTAAGAAGATATAACCAATATTTTAAATAAGCTAAAAACAATTCACTCCGGGAATGTGTATGATAATGGGCATTTATCCAGTCCTTCAAGGGAACAACTGTTCGGAAAATAAATATTATCTTATTGGAAAGGCTATTGATCGATCTTAAGGAAGTAAGATATGTACTAATACAGCTTTTAGGCATTCCTTCCATAAAAGTGTCGAGGTTGAACGAATTTTCACTGATCAATTCTTTTTCGATGAAGTTTTCAGGAACTGATGTTTTTAACAAAACATGAGCATATGTCAAGGCTGTCGCAACTCTATTTTTAAATTGATAGTTTGAGCATATCTTATTGATTTCATCCCAATTAAAGGAATTGCCATGCTTATAAATAAGTTCATTAATGTCGCAAAGCCTACGTAAAGTAACAATGCGTTGGCAATTATGGACATAAAAGTGACTGCATAAATGAATGAGTAAGAATTCATTAGAAAGCCTGTATATTTTACGGTCTGAATTGAGTAGAACAGCGTTCTCCCATGCCTTTTCGGTTAGGTAGAAAAAGTCAGGAAAAATAGTCC
>JAPLDR010000059.1:0-6554 GCA_026391655.1 Bacteroidia bacterium
CTTCCACTGATAAGCAGGAGATGCTCCGCCGTTGGTTGGTGTTGCCGTGAAGGTAACTGATGTACCTGGACAAATCGGATTTGCCGAGGCTGCAATCGATACGCTGACAGGAAGATTTGAGTTAACCGTTAAATTACTTCCGTTGTCTGTTCCTGTTGTTACAGGATTACTGCCCACAACACGTATCCTGTAACCGGCTCCGCTTGTCGTACCTGCAGGAATGGTTCCTGCAATAGTTCCTGCAGTGGTTTGGGTTAAAGACCCGATAGCTACTGGCGCTGCAAAACTACCACCTGCATCCGACAACTGGGCGGTAAAAACATTGCCTCCATTAAAAGTTCCCGTTATGATAAAAGGTACAGAAACAGCAACTCCGGCACAAAATGGCGAGCCGGAGATCGCACTCGTTGTAATGGTTCTTTTCGCTGCCATTACAAAATATCCCAATGAATTACCTGTAAGATCGGAATTAATAATTGAAGTACTGCTTACTGTACCGTTTAGGTTGGAATAAGCACCGTTTATTGTTGCGCTTCTTCCAATTGCATCTAATCCTGCAAGACCAGATTGACGAGTTAATGAAACTGAACCTGTGGTATAGGTGCCCGACACAACAGATGCCAACCAATACTCAGCAGTACTCAACGAACCCAGTGGGCTTGTAGCTGTTCCTCCGGCATCACCTGTAAAGGCTTCTACCGTTAGTATTGGGGCTGCCCCGGTTATACCGGTTAAGCCAAAGGGTAAATAAGTTGCACCTTTCCCAACCGGGAAAGTATAAGTTGATCCTGGTGCCAATGTCCACCTTAACGGTCCGCTTACAAAATTTGTAGCTGACCCGCCAGTGACAGCACCGGTTGAATTATTAGTAATTATTATTGGATTTGCGACTGTAGTTGTTAAAATACCACTGCTTAAATTTAAAGTACCAGTATTATTAAGAGTTGTACTCGCGGATAGCGTTACGCCTGCACTATTGTTAATTGTAAGATTATGCGGAGTGTTTTGAGTCAATCCTAATCCGGCTACCTGAGGAGAAGTACCGTTGTAAATGTAATTGGCTCCGGCAGTATATGTTCTTGTTCCGGTTACCCGAATATTTCCGGTTGCTCCCGCTACAGTAATACCATCTACCGATGTGATGCCAAGAGTTCCGCCATTGGCAACGGTAAATGTGCCCCCACCGCTTACCGTAGTTCCCGCGGCAGCCATTTGCAGAATGGCATTGTTGTTCACCGTAAAATTTATCGTATTTGAAACAGTACCACCTGAGGTATAGGTTTGAGCAGAAGTACCATTAAAAACAACAGATCCTGATGTAGATGTCTCTGTTAAAGTACCGGCAGTATGTGACCAGTCGCCGGCAACATTTATTGTAGTAGTATTTCCCGCATTACTACAAAATGAAAAAGTTCCGCCACTCAATGTAAAGCTTCCTGCAACATTAAGAATTTGATTATCATTAGTTCCATTAGCCTCAACATCAAGGTTCCCATTGGTTTGTATATAGTTGCCTCCAATATTTAATATCTGGCCAGTCAGATTAAATAAAGAAATAGTTCTTGTATTCGTATTTGTAACTGTAAGATTTCCTCCGATTGTAAATGTTGCGCCCCCTCCTACACTTGTATAAATATCACCCGACACAGTCTGTCCCGGGCAATTCCATTCAACACTACCACCTACAGTAGTGGGCAAAGTAACAATTGTAGTAGTTATACCTGTAACTTTTAATAAAGAGCCGGCATTCCATGTGGCTGTTGGAATTGTACCGCCGTTCTGGGCATGCTGATAAATAGACCCACTATCGAAAGCCAATGTTCCGGTAGTAGTGATTGTTCCAGAGTTAACCACTGTTCCATCAACCGTCATATCGGTTCCTACTCCGTTAGCAATCGTTAATGTTTGACCGGCATTAACGGTTACTTGCCCACCAGCATTAACGGTAACTTGGTCAACAGTAACCCCTGTAGTCACCGTAACAGTGTGTGTATTTTGAATGGTAATGGTGTTTGCAGCATTTGTAGGCGTTAATGTTGCATCAAACCAGTTAGTGCCGTCATGCGAACTCTCCCAGGTTGTAGTTGCATTCCAGTTTCCGGTAGCCTGCGAACGAAAATAATCTGATGCCACAGAAACTCCTACCGGAGTTGCATTGGTTTCAACTCCTGAACTCCATGAAGTGCCTTTCCTGGTAAAGAACTTGAAATAGTATTGCGTTCCGTTGATCAGGCTGGTTATAGTTTGTGGCGAAGTAGTTCCTTTGTAAACAACAAAACCTCCTCCGGTGAAAGCAGTTCCCGATCCGTAAGCTAAATTGGCTGAATAGGCTGTCCCATCGCCACTTGGCGTACCGCTCACTGATGATCCGGCTTTTGCTACGATCATTATTTCATCATAACAACTGGAAGGGTTTGTCCATGAAAGTGTTGAAGTGGCATCTCCGACACCAGCTACCGGGACGGTTACATTATTAGCTCCGTTAACAATTTCAAATGCAGCACTTAACGTTCCTGTAATCGCCGGTGCTGAGCAATCAATTCTGATTTTGTAGCCGATTCCTGATGCAGTTCCTGCCGGAATTGTAATATTGATATTTCCCGATGGATTTAATCCGTTAGCCACCACAGTACCGATATTGACAGGACTTGCGAAACTGCCGGCTGCATCCGAAAGCTTTGCGGTAAAAGTAACACTGCTATAGACGCCAACGGATGTGAAAGAAACAGTTCCTGGTGCGGTGGTTGAAGCACTTACGCAAAAGGGTGCAGTGGCTACTGCACCGGTTGCAATACTGTTCACGGCAGGAACTACTTCACCAGTTGCAAGAATAGTAGCTGCGAAATAAGTGCTGCCATCAAAGAACTGTATCTGCGCCAATTGAGCAGCTGTTAATCCGGTAGCTGCCGCACCCACATATATTTTTCCGGCGGTTCCCGTCGTTCCGTTCCAGCTACCAGTCCATCCGTTAATTGTTAATGTTTTGCCGGCGGTCCAGGTTACTCCATTGCTGGCAGTAAATGTGAGCGAGTGAACTCCGGTACCTAATGCTATCGTAGAATTATCTGTCAGAGCAAGAGTGCCCAGTACATCACCATAACCGGTTGTTGCTCCTGTACTGAAAGTGCCTCCATTCAGGGCAACAGGGCCACTTGACAAGGCATTTGCAACCGCGTATTGAAGCGTACCATCTGTCACAGTCGTAAGACCGGTGTACAGGTTTGCACCTGAAAGTATCAAGGTACCAACTCCGTCTTTTGTAAGAGCACCGGTAGTATTTGTACTTGCACCGGAGATTGTGAGGCTATTGGTTACATCTATTGTAGAAGTTGTACCCGCGGTTAAAGTGAAATTTCTGTTTGTAGATGCTAATGCTCCTGTATATTGCAATGTGCCTCCGCCCAGCACTAAATTGGCTGCAGCATTAGTAGCCGCACCAAGGTTTCCTGATACTCCTCCGTTTCCTATTGTTCCAACGCTCAATACCCCGGCATTAATTGTGGTGACACCGGTATAAGTATTTACCCCCGACATGGTTACTGTTCCGGCGGTTGTTTTGGCTAAAGCTACTCCTCCAGCCAGAATTGCACTGACTGAACCGCTCTGCACTGCATACGATGTCCCTGTTAATATTCCCGATGTGCCATCAATTGATCCACTGGTTAGCGTTACCGCACCGACAGCGTCAGAAAAAGTTAAAATATTCAGAGAGCCTCCATTCACAGTAACCGCACCACTTGATAAAGCACTGTTTACCCCGTATTGTAGAGTACCCTCAGTCACAGTGGTAAGACCGGTGTATAGGTTCGCACCTGAAAGTATCAGAGTACCAACTCCATCTTTTGTAAGAGCGCCGTTAGTGTTTGTACTTGCGCCTGAAATTGTCAGGCTATTAGTTACATCTATTGTTGAAGTTGTTCCTGCGGTTAATGTAAAATTTCTGTTTGTAGCTGCTGAAGCGCCTGTATATTGCAATGTGCCTCCGCCTAACACTAAGTTGGCAGCAGCATTGGTTGCAGCACCAAGGTTTCCTGCAACTCCACCGTTCCCAATGGTTGCTACACTCACAACTCCTGCATTAATATCTGTTACACCGGTGTAAGTATTTGTTCCGGATAGTGTCAATGTACCAGTACCATTTTTGGTGACAGATACACCACCCGTATTCGTTCCATTACTTATGACTCCACTATATGCCGCAGGGCTTGTATTGTCACCTCCGACGGTTATGATGCGTGCCGTTATACCACCTGTAGTATTCGTCAGATTACCGGAACCCGTCAATGAACCCACCGTAAGGGCCAAATCGGCCATATTCAAAGTGCCACTGGTCATACTAAGCACCCCTGAAATGGTGGTTGCTGCACTTAATGTAACACCTGTGCTGTTGTTGATTGTAAGATCAGCCGGAGTGTTTTGTGTAAGCCCGTTTCCGGCAACCTGGGCCGCTGTGCCATTGAATTCATAGTTGGCTCCGGTGTTATAAGTACGGGTACCAGTAACCTGAATATTGCCTGTGGCACCTGCAGTCGTGATACCTGCAGTAGAACCAATATTAAGGGTAGCTCCAGAACTTAATACAAAATCACTGTTATTTCCACCACTACCTGCATCGTTGATAACGCCTGTACTTGTAATGGTTAAATTACCATCATTTTGAAAAACACGGTTGGTACCTCCGGAAACTATGCTAACTGTTCCTGAAATTGTTCCGGTACAAGTTGATGCAAGTGTAATCGGTAACCTGTTGCCGTTTCCACAAATCAATGTTTTTCCGGAAGCAACACTGAAAGAAGTAGCAACAACCAAAGCATTACCTGATGTTGCAGCTTCTAAACTACAATTTCCGGTTATGGTGAGACTATTAATAGCAGTTGGAACAGCGGTAATATTTGCTGTTTGATTACTGTTTATAACAACATCGTCACCCGCACCTGGCACGCCGGCCGGACTCCAGTTTGCGCCAGTATTCCATGCACCTCCGGTTGTTGGCACCCAAGTCTTTAGCGCAGCTTGAAGTATATTGGTTGCAAGTAAAAGAAACAGCACTGATATGCATACCTTACTACTAATATGGAGTAAATATCGTTTCATAAGGCGCACGGTTTAAGGAGGTTGAAAACTATTTTATACTTAACCGTGCAAATATTGCTATTGTAGCCAGGGGAAAAGAATATATATAAATATAGTGCGAAAACGCCTGATTTTAAGGATTGGATTGAAGGATCTGTCTCTTTAGATTTGCAAATAGAATTACAGATACCCGATTTTTTATCGGAACTATCAGCTGCTTTTTGTAACAAAACGTTTAACCTTCCGTTTGAAAGACCGGAGAATGAACTAAAAATTTGAGAAACTGCAGTAAAAATGTCGGTAAAATGAGCGATAAAGTTCGGATGCAGAGGGGCATGACAATTCCCATAACGTTTTTGGGATAAAACCCCAAACGTCATAGGAATGACAAAGATAAACATCCAAGCAATTATCTCTCTAAAATTAGACATACTCAACGCATTTCAAAATATAATCCTTCAACCATTTCAGGATGAGACATAATATGCCCTGTAATCAGGATTTCCCTGATCACTCTGATTTAACTATAAGACATAAGACAAGTAGAACAGGGTATAGTTAAGTACCACGCCCTGCAACAGAATCTTAATTATCTTCTGTCAAATCAGAACAAAAATTGTCTGGAAAATAGACTTTAAATCATAGACATTTTTAAATCATAAAAAATTAAATTAGTAATACATTCATTCATAATATTAGTACAGTAAATAAATCTGCAATTCTGAAAAATTCAAAATTGTTTCAATAAATTTTTTTAAAAAAATCAATCTCCTAAACGTAATATAAACTATTCAAGATAAGTATAACCATACAATCCGGAACGATAATTTGAGAGGAACTCTTTCCCTTCCTCTGTTGTAATAATTCCTGATTTTACGGATGACGTTACCCATGTTTCAACTGTCCTTACTAGTTTTTTTGGATTATATTGCACGTATTCAAGAACTTCGGCGATAGTTTCGCCGTCGATAATCTGGTCGATGCTATAACCTTTGCTGTCAACCGATACATGAACTGCATTGGTATCTCCGAAGAGGTTATGTAAGTCGCCCAGAATCTCCTGATAAGCGCCAACCAAAAATACTCCGATGTAATAAGGTTCTTTAGGTTTTAGTGAATGTACCGGGAGGTAATAGGAGAGGTTTCGCGTGGAAATAAAATTATCAATTTTCCCGTCAGAATCGCATGTGATATCCTGTAGAGTTGCCGACCGGTCAGGTTTCTCGTCGAGACGCTGAATGGGAATAATTGGAAATATCTGATCAATTGCCCATGAATCGGGCAACGACTGAAAAAGAGAAAAATTGCAAAAGTATTTGTCAGACAATAATTTAGGAAGAAGAAGCAACTCTTCGGAAACATGTTTCATCCCATTTGTCATTTGATGAATCTCCTTGGCAATCGACCAGAACAATCTTTCGATTTTTGCCCGGGTCCTTATGTCGAGAAGGCCTAAGCTGAAACGATCCAAGGCTTCTTCA
>JAPLDR010000059.1:6607-28569 GCA_026391655.1 Bacteroidia bacterium
ACGTATCTGCTGGGCATCGTGCCAGGTTTCGTGCATCCGTGTCTGATTCAGTGTGTTCCACAACGAAAAAAGCTCTTTAAGCAATTCGTGTTCGTTGGTATCGATCTCCTCCTCTTCTTCCCATACGGGCAGAGTAGTCGCTTCAAGAACCTCAAATATCAAAACCGAATGATGCGCGGTAAGCGATCGTCCCGACTCTGTGATAATGTTGGGATGAGGCAAATTGTTTTTTTCGCTTACATCAACCAGGGTTGAAATCACATCGTTAACGTATTCTTGTATGCTGTAGTTTATGCTGCTTTCACTATTCGACGAACTCGTGCCATCATAGTCAACACCCAAACCTCCACCTATATCAACAAAACTGATGTTATAACCGTTGAGATGCAGTTGCACATAGAATTGTGATGCTTCGCGAATAGCGATCTTAATGCGCCTGATTTTATTGACCTGACTGCCAATGTGAAAATGGATCAGGTGCAGACAATCTTTCATCTTGTTCTTTTCCAGGATGTCAAGAGCTTCGAGTAACTCACTGGAGGTGAGGCCAAATTTACTAACATCTCCGCCGGAATCTTCCCATTTTCCACTACCGGAACTGGCCAGTTTAATCCTTATTCCCAGATTGGGTTTTATTTTGAACTGTTTGGCAATCTTAATAATCAGTTTAAGTTCGCTTAGTTTTTCAACCACCAAAAAGATACGGCGTCCCATCTTTTGGGCCAGAAGCGCTAACTCGATATAATCCTCGTCTTTATAACCATTACAAATAATGAGCGAATCATTATCCGTATTAATGGCAATAACTGCATGCAATTCAGGCTTCGAACCAGCTTCAAGCCCGATATTGAATTTCTTCCCGTGACCAACGATCTCCTCCACTACAGGCCGCATCTGGTTGACTTTGATGGGATAGATGATGAAATTTTGAGCCTTGTAAAAGTACTCTTCGGAAGCTATTTTAAAACAGCTCGCCATTTTTTCGATCCTGCTGTCAAGAATATCGGGAAACCGGATCAGCATCGGAGCAGAAACATCCCTCAATTGAAGCTCTTCGACTAATTCTTTTAAGTCAACTTCAATGCCATTTTCCCTTGGGGTAACAACAACATGTCCCATTTCATTGATGGAAAAGTAATTAATTCCCCATCCGTTAATGTTGTAGAGCTCAGCAGAGTCTTCGATTCGCCATTTTCTCATTAATGATGCCTATATTTGGTATAAACCTGATTTGTAATTTGTTTAATACTATAAAAACGTAAAAAAATCCCTAAACGTAAAAAAATATTACACTTATTTATCGAGTAAAATTTATTTAACATTCGGGAACTAAAATAAACATTTTTTTAATATTTACAATAAATGCAAAATATTTTTTTCAACGACCGGGGGAAGGTCAATATATTTGTAGTCCTGGGTACGTAATTGAGGCCGAAAACCTGCCTGATCTATTGTGCGTTGCATCTCATTAGCCGATAATTTACAGAATGCCCCGGCAGCTGAAACAACATTCTCTTCTATCATAATAGAGCCTAAATCATTTGCACCCGCATGCAGAGAAATCTGAGCCGTTTCGAGGCCAACTGTCAGCCATGAGGCTTGTATATTTAATATATTATTCAGAACAATTCTGCTGACTGCAATAGTACGGATATATTCAATAGGCAGTACGGGGGCAAACTCGTTCAACTTTGCCAATTCTGTCCCTTCCGACATAAATGGCCAGGGAATAAATGCCATAAATCCGGGGGCAGTCAGTGGTTTTTTTGATTGTAAATCACGAAGATAGATTAAATGCGCAACCCTTTCGCTCATGGTTTCAATATGGCCGAACATCATTGTTGCCGAAGTCACCATTCCCAACTGGTGGGCAGCGGCCATTACGTCGAGCCATTCCGAAGTTCGGGCCTTCCCCGGTGAGATCTTTTTTCGGACCCTGTCGCATAAAATTTCAGCACCTGCACCTGGCAAACTATCAAGACCCGATTCGATAAGTTTTTCGAGGACTTCACGATACGACATCCTTTCTTTTCGGGCGATATGGACGATTTCAGGCGGCCCAAGGGCATGCAATCTGACGTCGGGGAACTCGTTTTTTAATCGTGAAAACAGGTCGCAATAGAAGTCTAGTCCGTAATCGGGATGCATTCCTCCCTGAATCAGCAACTGATTTCCACCCAACTGCAACATCGCTTCTATTTTCGTTTTGTACTCTTTAAAAGTTGTAGTGTAAGTCTCTGCACTGTTTATCTTGCGGTAAAAATTGCAAAACTTGCAGCCTGATATACAGACGTTTGTAATGTTTATGTTCCTGTCGATCATCCACGAAACGGTGTTGCCGGGATGAAACTTTTGTCGTATCTGCGAGGCAATATACATTAATTCGGAAGTTGGCGCCTGTTCGTAAAGCAGTACTCCCTCCTCTAAGGAAAGCGGGTCAAGATTTAATGCGCGGTCATATATCTGATCGAAAATCATACAGTAAAAATTTACCACAAAAGTAATAAATTTGTACCATCAGAATTTAAAATCAAATATGACTATATAATAGTAAAATCTCTAAATATATGACTATGAAAATACAATTTGACTTAAGTAGAAAAGAACAGTCTTTTGCAAAGACATACTTTACTTTCGATAGAACATCTTTGGGCGGAATACCACTTAGTGACGCTGAGACAGCCTACGCTCGAAAACAATTGAAGGAAAATGATCTGGTGATTTTGAACAGATACAATGAGTTAGTTTTTGTTGTTTTTGCTGATGCTTTAAAAGATAAGGGCATATTTCCGGAACAATGCAGGAAAAGAGGAAATGAAATATCCGGAATTTTACGACAGGAAAAAATCAGAGAAATCGATATCGTGCTCCCGGAAACAAAGCCTGAGGCTGGTATAGCAGTTGCCGAAGGTCTGGCCTTAGGTAGTTATCAGTTTGTGAAATATCGGTCAGCAAACGATAAGAAGCAATGGAATCTTGAAAAAGTCAATTTAGTAGGAACTAAAATTTCGAAAATCGACATTAATCTATTGGCCGTCATGGTCGAATCGGTCTTTATTGCCAGGGATCTTGTGAATGAACCGGGATCGCATCTGAATGCCGTGAAACTGGCAGAATCCTTCGAAGAGATGGGGAAATCGGCTGGATTTACTTCCGATATTTTTCATAAAGACAAGATAGAAAAGTTGAAGATGGGTGGGTTACTTGCTGTAAATCAGGGAAGTATTGATCCGCCAACCTTTTCTGTTCTAAAATGGGAGCCTGCTGATGCAAAGAATACAAAACCAATAGTTTTGGTCGGAAAAGGTGTCGTATACGATACAGGAGGACTAAGTCTGAAACCGACTAAAGATTCGATGGATTATATGAAATGTGATATGGCGGGCGGTGCTGTTGTAGCGGCTGTTATGTATTATGCCGCTAAATGCCAATTGCCGCTCCACCTTATTGCCCTGGTTCCTTCAACCGATAATCGTCCCGACGGTAACGCATATGCTCCCGGAGATATTGTTTATATGCATAGCGGACAAACAGTTGAAGTGTTGAACACTGATGCTGAAGGACGGTTATTATTGGCTGATGCATTGAGTTTTGCAAAGGATTATCATCCCAAATTAGTCATCGATATTGCTACACTAACGGGAGCAGCAGCCATGGCAATCGGGCATCATGGTATCGTGATGATGGGAAATGCCGGAGAGGAAATTTTTAGCGCATTAAAATTATCAGGAGAGAATGTTTTTGAGCGTATCGTTGAGTTTCCACTCTGGGAAGAGTATGGCGAATCAATCAAATCGGATATTGCCGACATGAAAAATATTGGTGAACGTGAAGCCGGATCGATTACAGCAGGCAAGTTTTTAGAGAAATTTGTTGATTATCCATGGATTCATCTCGACATTGCCGGTCCTGCTTTTTTAAACACTTCCGATCATTATCGAACCAGGGGAGGAACTGCATCAGGCGTGAGATTGCTGATTGACTTTCTGCGGCATTTAGTCTGAAATTTTAGGAACTAGCTATGAATCTGTTTATTGTCTCAAATAAAGTAATCTGGTTAACAATTCTGTTTTGAAGTTAAAACCCGCTGTGTATTCTCGAATAAAAGCTTAAATTTGACAAATCAACCGTTTAATAATCCGGTTTATGATTAACCTTTAAAAGGCTTGGAATGGAGCAACATAAGATTAAGGTGGGGATCACCCACGGCGATATTAATGGAATTGGCTACGAAGTAATTATTAAAGCTTTAACTGACAGCAGAATCCTGGAAATGTGTACCCCGATTGTTTATGGCTCCTCAAAAGTAGCTGCCTACTATCGGAAAGCAATGGATAACGAAATTTTTACTTTTAACAATATTAACACGGCCAGAGAAGCTAACCCTAAGCGGCCAAATATCATCAATTGCGTAAATGAAGAGGTGAGGGTTGAGCTGGGAAAATCGACAAAAATGGCGGGCGAAGCTGCTTTGGCAGCGCTTGAGGCTGCTGTGCGTGATCTCAAATCGGGCGACATTGATGTTGTTGTCACAGCTCCAATTAACAAAGAAAACATACAAAGCGACACTTTTAGTTTTCCGGGGCATACCGAGTTCTTTGCAAAAGAGTTTGGTGCGAAGAATTTTCTGATGTTGATGGTCAGCGATATTTTAAAGGTTGGCGTCGCCACAGGGCATGTTCCTTTGAATCAGGTTGTTGCGCTGATTACTAAAGAGAAGATATTGAGCAATTTACGGATTCTTCATAAAACGATGCTTGAAGATTTTTCGGTCAGAAAACCACGCATTGCTGTTCTTGGACTCAACCCGCATGCCGGCGATGGCGGATTGATAGGTGACGAGGAAGAACGGATTATTTTGCCTGCAATCAAACAAGCTAACGAAGAGGGAATCATCGCCTTAGGGCCATACCCCGCTGATGGTTTTTTTGGCTCAGGTGAGTTTAAAAAATTTGATGCCACATTGGCTATGTTCCACGATCAGGGTTTAATCCCGTTTAAATCCTTTGCATTCGAATCGGGTGTGAATTATACTGCCGGATTACCTATTATCCGTACTTCGCCTGGTCATGGGACAGCCTATGGTCTTGCCGGTACAGGAACTGCATCCGAAGAGTCGTTTCGCAATGCTTTGTATCTGGCTATTGACCTGCATGAGAATAGAAAGAGATTCAGCATACTATCAAAAAATCCATTGCAACGGCACGAAATTGACAGAACAGGTGGAGAATAGTATTTTCGGTGATCATTTTTAAAGTATATTTATGTACGAATATATCAAAGGAACAATTTCCGGATTAAGCCCGGCCGGGGTTGTTATCGAAACCGGAGGAATTGGCTATTTTTTGCACATCTCTGTCAATACCTATTCCCGTATAAACGGAAACGAGCACAGCAAACTATTCCTCCATGAAGTGGTACGGGAGGATGCCCACTTATTGTATGGCTTTGCCGATAAAGATGAACGTGATTTTTTCAGAATGCTGATCGCAGTTAATGGAATTGGAGCAGCCATTGCTATTATGATGCTTTCGTCCTATCTTCCTGATGATCTGCGCAATGCTATTCTGACAGATAATGTGAATCTTCTCAAAAGCATAAAAGGGATAGGTGCAAAAACAGCTCAGCGGGTTATTATTGAACTCAAAGATAAAGTGGGTAAAGGAATTGCCTCAGATAAAATTTTTAAAACGGGTGATTCGGTGGTAAGAAATGAAGCCTTAAGTGCCCTCGAAATGTTGGGATTCAATAAAAAAGCTGTGGAAAATTCGTTAGATCAGATTATTGCGGCGCAGCCCGGACTTACAGTAGAACAACTTCTCAAAATTGCATTAAAAAGTTTTTAATAAAATATATTGCGACGGGTTTTATTAAATACGGTGGTAGTTTTATCTCTCTTGATCATATCCACGCTAACCTGCAACAGTATTGCGATGGTGGGTCTGGATTCATCAACCGGGAAAGCTTTGCTGGTCAATCAGATCGCTACTCAGGATACTGTTCGTCGTGATACCCTGGGGCCTCTCGCATATCCTTTTAAGGACGAGAGTATCTTTGTGAACCCCGGATCACCAGATACATCGGCTCTTTACCTTAAAAAACCTTCAAATATTCGTAAACGAATTGATTATGACCCTATTACAGGCGATTACCTGATCTCTGAAAGAATCGGGACGATTGATTATCGTTTACCCCTCTCCTTAACCCGCCAGGAGTACCTGAAAAATGATCTTCGGGAATCAATCGACCGATATTGGCGTGAGCGAATGGCTCAAAACACGCTCAATCAGCGGTCACAACTCATCCCTCAATTTCGGGTTAGTGGTCAGGCTTTCAATAAGGTTTTTGGATCGAATGTGGTGAATATCAAGCCTCAGGGTTATGTCGAAATGAGTTTGGGGGTAAGGAGCAACAGAATTGAAAACCCTTCAATTCCGGTTCGGATGCAACGCAATACGACCTTCGATTTCAATCAGAAAATAAACGTTAGTCTGGATGGTCAAATTGGGGACCTACTGAAAATGAGGTTCAATTATAACACCGATGCCACCTTCGATTTTGAAAATAAAATAAAACTTGATTATACGGGTAAGGATGACGATATCGTAAAAAGTGTGGAGGCGGGAAATGTTTCAATGCCGCTCACAGGTACACTGATAAGAGGCGGAACAAATCTATTTGGAGTAAAAACCGAATTGCAATTCGGGAAGTTGTCGGTTTCGACCGTTTTTTCACAACAGAAGGGTGAAACAAAAGTGATTAATACAGAAGGCGGAGCCGAGAAGTCGAAGTTTGAAATTAATGCAACCGACTATGATGCCAACCGACACTTTTTGTTGGGGCATTATTTTTATGAATCATATGATCAGGCGCTTACAGAGTTACCAGTTATAAAATCATCGGTTACCATCAACAAGATTGAAGTATGGGTGACCAATAAATCAAGTCGTTTTCAGGAATCACGCAATATTCTGGCGCTGTTGGATCTTGGCGAAAGAGGCAATAACAAACAGAATCAGAGTATTTCTGCATTTGGCGATTCTCCCGGACTTATGTTTCCGTTTAATGCTTATCCCAACAATGGTATCAATCGCCTTTATAAAGAGATGACCACCACCTATTCGGGCATCCGCGATATTGCACAACTCACTCAGGTACTTGCTCCGTTGTCGGCTCAGGACTTTGTCGGAGGGCGCGATTACGAAAAAATCGAAAATGCCCGGTTATTGGATTCTACCGAGTATACGGTTAATCGACAACTTGGATATTTGTCACTTAATCAATCTCTTAGTAATGATGAGGTACTCGCAGTCGCTTATCAGTATACTGCGAATGGAGAGACATTTCAGGTTGGCGAGTTTTCTACCGATGGGATTGCTGCTCCGGGTACATTAATTCTGAAAATGCTCAAAGGAACTAACCTGAATCCCGTATTTAAAAACTGGCGGTTGATGATGAAAAACATCTACAACATTAATAGTCAGCGAATATCAAGTGAGGATTTTAAGATGGATGTGCTTTTCAAGAATGATGCAGCAGGATCAAATGTTAATTATCTCCCCGACGGCCCGCTGAAAGAAAAGATACTTCTTGCAGTGATGAACCTTGATCACCTGAACAAACAACTTGATCCTTCCCCTGATGGAATTTTCGATTATCTCGAGCGGGTCACGATCAATTCCCAACGAGGACGAATCATATTTCCTGTTATTGAACCCTTCGGATCAAATCTTGAACGACAGTTGAAGGGTGATGCCGGCGCAATTTCAAAATATGTCTTCCGAAGCTTGTACGACAAAACGAAAACGGCTGCCATACAGGATGCTGAAAAGAATAAATACCAGTTAACCGGAAGTTACAAAGGATCGTCGAACACCGAAATATCACTTGATGCCATAAACATTTCACGGGGTTCGGTAAAAGTACTGGCCGGAGGAAGACAGCTTCAGGAAGATGTTGATTTCATTGTCGATTACACGCAGGGAAAAGTTAAAATCATTAACCAGGGTTTGCTCGAATCGGGGACACCTATCTCGATTTCGACCGAGAGCCAGGATCTTTTCAGCATGCAACAGAAAACTATGCTGGGGACGCATCTAAACTACGAATTCAATAAGAATTTTAACATTGGAGCAACAGCGATGTATCTTCACGAAAAACCTCTGTACCAAAAAGTGAATTATGGCGAGGATCCGATTTCAAATCTTATGCTTGGTTTGAATGCCTCGTACAATGCAACATCTGGCCTGATTACCAGGATGGTAAATGCGCTACCCTTCTTTAATACCAAGGAAGAGTCAAAAATTGCCATCGAAGCCGAGTGGGCCAGGTTATTTCCGGGGCACTCAAAAGTGATTTCAAAAGAGGGCGCTGCCTATCTTGACGATTTTGAAGGAGCTAAAACACCTATTAACTTAAAATCGTTTGTAGGTTGGTCGATGGCCAGTACGCCCCAGTCCAACGAATTGTTTCCTGAAGGTGACTTGATTAATAATCTTTCAAACGGGTATAACCGCGCATTACTTTCCTGGTACATCATCGATCCCTATATGCAGCGCAGCACAGCTCCAAGACATCTTTTGGAGAATCAAAAACTTGATGATCACCGTGTAAGGGAAGTATTTCAATATGAGATATTTCCTGATCGCGAGACACCTGCTGGTCAGCCAACAAATATTCCGACTCTCGACCTCTCCTTTTTCCCGGCTGAAAGAGGTTCTAACAATTATGACGCTGCTCCGACCGCTTATTCTTCAGGAGTTGAGCGGAATGGCACACTGAAATCGCCCGAAACAAGATGGGGCGGAATCATGCGGAAAATTGAGACGAGTGATTTTGAAGCGGCAAATGTAGAATACATCGAATTCTGGTTGATGGATCCGTTTGCAATGGATTCGGTTGGCAATCCTAATCCGGGCGGCGATCTCTATTTCAATCTGGGTAATGTTTCTGAAGATATATTGCGTGATGGACGTAAGTCATTCGAACACGGTTTACCTGCTGACGGGAACTACGCTACTACTACCGATCAAACCGTATGGGGAAGGGTTTCGAAGCAGCAGTCGCTCGTGAAAGCATTTGATAATTTACCACAGGCGCGTGTGAATCAGGATATTGGACTTGACGGACTTGGTTCGAAAGACGAAAGTACATTCTTCAGTGATTATATCAATAAACTCGGAAATATTGTCGACGGTTCAGCTTTGGCGCAAGCCACTAATGACGCATCAAGTGACGATTACCATTATTTTCGTGGCAGCGACTACGATCGCGATAAGAAAGATCTTTTGGAAAGGTATAAATATTATTCCCGGACAGAAGGTAATTCACCTACCTCGGAACAGTCGCCCGAAAGCTACCCGACTGCTGCGACATCAATTCCTGATGTTGAGGATATTAATGATGACAATACACTTAATGAAAATGAAGCATACTATCAGTATCACCTTAAGATAGACCGGGCAAATATGGTTTTGGGGAAGAACTATATTTCTGATATCAAGAAGGCGGAAGTCACCTTGAAAAGTGGTAAAAAATCAGAAATTACCTGGTATCAATATAAAATCCCGGTAAGTTCACCCGATAAAGTTTATGGCGCCATCAATGATTTCAGATCCATCCGTTTTCTACGAATGTTCTTAAGAGGATGGCAAAAGCCTGTTGTAATGCGATTTGCAACGCTTGATCTCGTGCGGACCAATTGGCGGCGCTACGACAAAGATCTTACTGAAGATTTGAGCATTCCGGCACCGGAAACTCAATTTGAAATATCTGCAGTGAATGTGGAGGAGAATAGTAACAGGAAACCAGTAAATTACATCGTTCCTCCAGGAGTAAGCCGCGTTATTGATCCCTCGAATGCACAGCTTACCCAATTGAACGAGCAATCGATGGTTTTGCGAACGATCGACCTGCAACCTGGTGATGCGCGCGGTGCTTATAAAACTATGATGATCGATATGCGCAGGTATCAAACGCTAAAACTCGAAGTCCACGCCGAAGAGATGGAAGGGACAAGTCTGCGAGATGATGATCTTTATTTGTTCGTTAGATTAGGGTCTGATTTTCAATACAATTACTATGAATACGAAATTCCGTTAAAACTCACTGCACCAGGTTATTACGATAGTAACAAGGAGAGTGACCGGTTGTCGGTTTGGCCTGAAGCGAACCAGGTTTACATTCCTCTTAATGATCTTCCACAACTTAAATTAGACCGAAACAGCGAAATGCGACAGGCCGGATCATTAATCACACTCGGGGATATTTACGAAAGGATTCATACGGGTGTAAATAGCAATAAGAACAAAATCAAAGTCAAGGGAAACCCCGATCTCTCGCAGGTGGAGAGTGGAAGTTTGGGTGAATGAACTGAGACTGACAAATTTTGAAGAAAAAGGAGGTTGGGCTGCAATCGGTCGTGTTTCGGGAAATCTGGCCGACCTGGGAACCTATTCATTCGCAGGCAGGATGACGACTACCGGTTTTGGAAGCATTGACTCAAAAATGGGACAACGGACAATGGACGACAGCCATGAATATGATATCTCCACCAACCTTGAACTCGGTAAGTTTTTTAAACCGGAATCGGGAATTAAAATTCCGCTCTACCTTGGTTTTTCCAAATCGGTTGCTACACCCGAATATTCGCCGTTGGAAAAAGATGTGAAACTGAAAGATGCGCTTGCCAATGCGGGTAGTTCACATGAGCGCGATTCGATAAAACGGATTTCTCAAACATTTACTTCACGAAAGAGCATCAATTTAACAAACGTTCAGATTGATAAACCTAATAAAACGGGGAATCCCAGGATTTACGATCTTTCGAATTTTTCACTCACCTATTCTCATAACCTGTATGAACATGGGGATATCAATACAGTTCTTGAACGGACGACAAATACACGCACCATGCTGAATTACAACTTTGTAAGTCGGCCAACTTCCTTTGATCCTTTCAAAAATGCGAAATTTCTCAAGTCACCTGCTTTATCTTTAGTGCGCGATTTTAACCTAAACTTTATACCAAGCCAGCTTTCATTCCGTTCCGACATCAATCGCACGAGCAGTACCGTTGAATACCGCAATATCACTAATCCGGGTTTTATACTTCCGAAATCTTATCTCAAAGACTTTATCTGGAACCGGTATTACGATTTTCGTTTTGATGTGACACGCGGACTTAAAGTCGATTTTTCGGCTGTCAATTCATCACGGATTGATGAACCACTTGGAGCAATAGATAAGAATCTGCCTGGTTATCAGGCCCGGCGTGATACCATCTGGCAAAGTATTTTTGACGGAGGCCGTAATACCCATTATCATCATACCTGGAATATTACATATACTATCCCAATCAACAAACTGCCGTTACTCGACTGGGTGACATCTTCAGTAGTTTATCAGGCGGGATACGACTGGGATGTTGCACCACTTACAAGAGGCAATTATGTAGTTGGAAACAGTATCAGCAATTCCCGCGCAATTCAGTTGAACGGACAGGCAGATTTTATCAGGCTTTATAACCGCGTTCCCTATCTGAAAAGAGTGAATCAGAAATATGGTGAGTTTAGTCGTGGAAGGCGGGATGCGCAGACACGCGGACAAAATAATGTATTGAGTACCAATGCCCCGACAAAGTTCAGGGATGGGAATACAGTATTGAAAAAGAATATACCTCAGTCGATCTTTCATAAACTTGGCACTGCAAATGTAACGGTCAGAGTGACAGACGAAAAGGGGAAAGTGATTATCGGACAAACAAAAGTTGTCAACGAGAATCGCGTAATGTTTACACCTCAAATCGATTGTGCCAGGGCGATTGTAGAAGTCACAGGAGGTAAAGACCAGGATGTTAAAGTTCCTTTAAAGCTGGATGAATACCTCGCCCGGTTTCTGATGATGCTTTATAACGTAAATATCTCGTATACTGAAAATAGCGGAACAGGTCTTTACGGGTATTTACCAGGTACGAATTTTTTGGGATCATCAAATTATGAAGGCTCAGATGGCAGCAGACTTATGGCTCCCGGTCTTCCCTTTATTATGGGACATCAGGATACCGGTTTCGGACAGAAGGCGGCTGAAAGGGGTTGGGTTTCAACCGATACTATTCTGAATAAACCGTATATGATGAGCACAAATACGCGGTTAAATATCAGGGTCAAATTAGTTCCAATACCCGATCTGAAGATTGATATCAATGCGAGCCGAAACTATGCGAGCAATTCTTCCGAATTTCTGATCTATGATAATCAAAAAGGTTGGGGGAGCTTTAATAAATCGTTCAACGGGAATTTCTCAATGACAGTTGTATCAATTGGCTCATCCTTCGAAAAGCTTGGAAAATCGGCTGTCGAAGACTCAAAAGTTTGGAATCAGTTCAGGCAGAATCGCGAAATAATTGCCCGGCGTCTCGACCAATCGAGGATTGCAAATTCCGATGTTGGGTACGTGCCAGGTTCAATTAATCCAGTGACAGGTTTTCCGGCAGGTTACGGCCCTTCAGCACAGGAGGTATTGATCCCTGCCTTTCTCTCTGCATATTCAGGTAAGAGTGCCGAAAAGATATCACTCACACCTTTCCCTTCTGCTAAATTTATAATGCCGAACTGGCGAATTCAGTATTCAGGTGTTGTGAATAAAATCAAGGGACTTAAAGAGGTTATGAAAACAATGAGTATCACACACGACTACCGCTCTACTTATAGCATAAACTCCTATATTTCAAACCTAAATTATAAGCCTGAAAATGATGGTTATAGTTATGTTTTTGATGCACAGAATAATTTCTTGTCGAGATATGATATCGCCGCCATCAGCATTAATGAAACATTTAATCCACTTATTGATATTGACATCACCTGGCTCAACAATATTACTTCGCGTTTCGAGTATCGTAAAACACGAAATATCATGCTCAGTCTGACCAATAATCAGGCCATGGAACTTTATAACAATGAGGCAAGTCTTGGTTTGGGTTATCGTTTCGAAAATATGAAGTTGTTTGTCCGGACGAAAAGCTCGCAAAAAATTTTGAGTAACGACTTGAATGTCAGGGCTGATTTAACCTACGGAAAAAATAAGACCATTCTGCGAAAGCTGATGGAAGAAAATAATCAGACTACGGCAGGACAGGAATCGTTCTCGATCAAATTTTCGGCCGATTATAATCTAAGTGAAGTGTTTATTGTCCGGCTATTTTACGACCGGATTCTTAATAGTCCGTTTATTTCGAATGCGTATCGGACTACCAATTCGAATTTTGGCGTTAGTTTCAGATTTACGCTGATGCAGTGATTGAACTCGCTTGAAGAAATGCGGTTGGCTCCTGGTAACTGGCAATTGGCTACTGGCAGTTCGCACGAAAATTGTTAAGCTATTAAATCAAATTTAAAGTAGCAACCAATATGGTAAATGTATCCAATCCAGCTGACAGTTGCGAATAGCCAGCCGCTATTTTCACAGGTTTGAATTTTGTTAATTAACCAAAGTACAATTGATGCTGCTACATAATCTAAATAAAGGAGTTACCGAGGCCGGATGTGACGAGGCCGGCCGGGGTTGTCTGGCAGGCCCGGTGTTTGCGGCTGCTGTTATTCTGCCCGAAGATTTCAGTTCCGAACTTTTGAACGATTCAAAAAAACTAACCGAAAAACAACGTTACGAATTGCGCCCCATCATCGAAAAAGCGGCAATCGCATGGGCAATAGGCATATATGATCATCTTGAAATTGACAAGGTAAATATCCTGAACGCCTCAATCTTTTCGATGCATCGAGCTTTAGATCAGCTTTCAGTTGTTCCGGAGCATATCATTGTCGATGGAAATCGGTTTAAACCTTATAAAATTATTCCATACAAGACTGTCGTAAAGGGCGATGGGAAATACCTTTCAATTGCCGCAGCATCTGTTCTGGCCAAAACCTACCGTGATGATTTTATGCTTACGCTGCATGAAAAATATCCCGAATATGGGTGGAACCAGAATAAAGGGTATCCTACGGCCTTTCACCGCAAAGCCTTATCAGAATTTGGGATTAGCCCCTTTCACCGCAAAAGCTTTAAGCTTTTCGAGACGCAACTTTCAATTGATTTTTGTGTTTAAACTTTCTAAATAAGGATTTTATTAGAAAGAGTTAAATTATATTTATAAAACTTTGTTTCTTCAACAAGAATAATTATTAGTTTTGAATATCTCAAGCTAAATAAACATAAAAATCTTCACCATGAAAAAAATTTTGTCAGTAGTTACATTCGTCTTATTTCTTTTTTCAGGCATTTCTTATGCTCAGAATCAGTCCTCTGCTGAAAACCAGGAGAAAAAACCAACTTTTTGGTTTGGACCTAAAGTGGGTGTTGATCTTCTTACACCAACTTTAAATCAAGGCGCAATTGAGGATCAGGTAAAATCGAACTATCAGGTTGGTTTTTTCCTGCAGTTTGGCCGTAAGTTTTACATTCAGCCGGAGTTTTATTATGCTACTCAAAAAGTGACCGGGAGTGAACTGGGTACCCCCGAAGTAACAGTTAATACACTGAAAGTTCCTTTGATGTTGGGCATGCGATTAATTAATCTGAAGGTGATTAGCGCACACATCATGGGAGGACCTTCAGCTTCTTTCCTGCTTAAAGAGAGCGTTACTAATCCCAACAGTAAAAAAAGCAATTTTGCACTTCAAGCTGGTGGAGGAGTTGATCTATTGGGCTTTATAACATTGGATGTGCGTTATTCTGTCGATATGAGTAACTCGGTGAGTGCTCAGATTAAACAATTAAGCTGGGATAGTGGTGTAAATGTTACGCTGGGAATAAAATTAAGGTGAAATAAATAAAATGAAATAAGTCCCGGTAAATCGGGATGAATTCTCCCGATGGATCGGGGGAAACTATCTGACCATTAAAAACAAATTATTAACAGATGAAAACGTTCAATATTTTGATTTGTTGCATGTTTTTTCTTTCGGGCTCACTCTTTGCCCAGATGTTTTTCCAGAAGAAAATTACAATTCGTGCGACACCCGCTGATGCAATGATAAGTGAGGTCATACCGGGGAGCAAAGATTTAAAGCAATTAGGAATTGGCACAGCGGTTATTACAGTTCCAAAAAACGCGTCAGTTACGATTGTACTTCAAAAAGCCGGGTTTGCCGACGTGAAAAAGGTTTATAGTACAATGACCGATGAAAAATTGCCAAAAGAAGATTTGCTCACAATGAAAGACCGCTCGGTTAATCTTAAAGTTTGGCCTGCCGATGCCAAAATATTCGTTAATGGCAGTGAGTTAAACGAATCGAATGTGATTATTGTTAAAGATAGAGAGCGTGTTAACGTTGAGGTTAAAAAACCCGGGTTTGCTACGATAAAAAAGTCCTATACCAATCAACCAGATGCCGACGCTCCCCCTGTAAACGATGAGATAAAATTGAAAGATCGGATGATTCAGGTTGTTGCCTCTCCGTCAGATGCAAAAATTCTTATTGACAACCAGTTAGTTGGGGCGGGAAATACAGATGTTATTATTCCGTTGGATCGCTGCGTGGTCGTCAAAATAATCAAAGACGGATATCTCGAATCAGAACAAACCTTTTGCAATAAAGAGGGGGGTTCTGAATTACCTGTCAAGGAAACTTTTACTTTGCAGGATCGCCTTGTGATGGTCCGGACTATGCCTGAGGATGTTGCGATCAAAATCAATGGAAGGTATGTTGCCAAAGGAGAGTATAATGTGAAAATTTCAAAGGGTGAATGCGTAGTAATGACTGCGGAGAAAGAAGGATTTGTTTCTGCCCGAAAAAACTATTGTAATCAGGACAATGCCCCTGTTCTTCCTGTTACTGATCATATTGACCTGGTTGTTGATGAAACTTTCGCGATGTCCTATGCGTCCGATAGCGTGAACGTCAATAATATAATAGAGATTAATCCCAATCTGTCGGAGTCTGAGGCCTGGAAAATAATGAGTCAGATTGTAATGAATGTTTTTGATGTTATAGATATTACAGACAAGGCGACCGGCTATCTGCGAACTGCCTGGTCGGTTAAAGCGTTTCCTAACAATACAATCCGTACAAGAATTATCGTTAAAGTTGCTGATAGCAATAAGTTGAAATATGCAGTAAAATTGTGTAGTGAATCGTCCGGGAAAAATGGTTCAAGTGTAAACGATGACAGTTTATATTCAGAATGGCACAGAGTACTTTTAGAGTATAAGAATGTTCTGACTAATATTCAGTTACGACTGAAGTAAAAAATCAGACCTGACAGGTTATGAATACCTGTCAGGTCTGTAGTAAATGAAAAGGAGGCCCGAATGTCGGGCCTCCTTGATAATATATGGAGTCTGAGAAAAATCATCCGCATTTGGAAGATCCGCAATTCTGACAAATCAGGCAACCTTCCTGATAAATGACATTTGACGAACCACATCCTTCACATTTGGCATCTTCGGCGGCTGTTCCGTTCGGGATGTATTTCTTTAAAGCACGGGCTACTCCGTTTTTCCAGGTATTAATCGATTCAACATCAAATTGAAGGCTGGATACCAGTTCAACAACTTTCTGTATCGTCATGCTATGACGTAATACACTGGAAATCAGTTTTGCATAATTCCAAAAAATCGGATTGAATTTGAAGGATAGTCCTTCAATCGTAGTTTTATAACCTCTTGAGTTACAGTACTGAAAATCGTATCGTGAGGCGCCTGATTCGTCGCGGCTCTTGATAATCCAACCTTGAGTGACCGAACGAGGCAGAAGTATTCCATCTTCATCATCGGCTAACCCCGTGAAAATCTCATACGGCTTGCCATCAATCAGTCCAATAAAGGCAATCCATTTCTCTTTGTTGTTCTGAAGTCTGACGATATCAGCCTCAAGAATTTCGGGGCGTTTTGTCGGGAAAATCCCCTCTTTCTTTTTATCTTTGGTTGAAATTAATACACCCGATCGTGATCCTTCACGATAGACGGTAACCCCTTTACAACCACTCTCCCAGGCTGCAAAATAGAGCTTATTGACCAAATCTTCGGTGGCCTCTTCCGGCAGATTAATAGTAACTGAGATCGAATGGTCGACCCATTTCTGAATCTGTCCTTGCATTCTAACCTTTGATAGCCAATCGATATCATTCGAACTCGCTTTGTGATAAGGTGACCTGGCGACCAACGCATCCAACTCTTCGTTAGAATAATTTCTCTTAAGCTGATGACCATTGACTTCCATCCATGTTTTAAATTTATGGTGAAATACAATGTACTCTTCCCAGCTATCTCCCATTTCGTCGACAAAGTCGATACGAGAATCTTTATCATTGGGATTGACTTTCCGCCGACGTTTATACACAGGCATAAAGACAGGTTCTATTCCCGAGGTTGTTTGCGTCATAAGACTTGTTGTTCCCGTAGGGGCAATGGTCAGTAATGCAATATTTCTTCGGCCATAGCGGGTCATGTCCCTGTACAATTCAGGATCAGCCTGAGCAAGCCGTTGGATAAACGGATTGTGTTTTTCGCGTTTTGCTTCATAAATCGGGAAGGCGCCACGTACTTTTGCAAGGTTTACAGATCCGCGATAGGCTTCCAGTGCTACAATTTTGTGGACTTCAACCGAAAATTCAACAGCTGTTTCCGAACCATAACGTAATCCGAGTGCGGCAAGCATATCTCCTTCGGCAGTAATCCCAATACCGGTACGTCGTCCATTAATTGCCATCTCTTTTATCTTTTCCCAAAGATTGATTTCAACCCTCTTGATTTCAGCATCTTCCGGATCGTTGATGATTTTATTATAGATAGCATCTATTTTCTCGAGCTCCAGATCAATGATATCATCCATGATTTGTTGCGTCTGATGGATATGTTTCCGGAACAGATCAAAATCAAATTTTGCTTTTTTAGTAAATGGCTCATCTACATATGAATAGAGATTAAGCGCGATTAACCGGCAACTATCGTAAGGACAAAGCGGGATCTCTCCGCAAGGGTTTGTTGAAACCGTTTTATAGCCCAGATCGGCATAACAGTCCGGAACCGATTCGCGGATAATGGTATCCCAGAAAAGAATTCCTGGCTCTGCTGATTTCCATGCATTGAAAACAATTTTTTCCCACAATTTGGCTGCATCGGTCTCTTTCGAATAAATCGGATTTGCACTTTCAATCGGGTATTTCTGATTATAAGTAGTTTTGTCACGAACCGCCTGCATAAATTCGTCGTCGATTTTTACCGAGACATTGGCGCCTGTAACTTTACCTTCATCCATTTTTGCATCGATAAACTCCTCTGAATCCGGATGTCTTATAGATACCGACAACATTAAAGCTCCACGTCTGCCGTCCTGAGCCACTTCGCGTGTTGAATTTGAAAATCGCTCCATAAACGGGACTATCCCTGTAGAAGTTAATGCCGAATTTTTTACGGGCGATCCTTTGGGTCGAATATGTGATAGATCGTGGCCCACTCCGCCACGTCTTTTCATCAATTGTACCTGCTCCTGATCAACCATAATTATCCCACCATACGAATCGGCACCATTGCCCACAACAAAGCAATTGGATAACGAACCAACCTGAAAATCGTTTCCAATTCCAGTCATTGGACCACCCTGAGGTACAATATATTTGAAATCCCTGAATAGTTCAAATAATTCATTTTCAGAAAGCGGGTTCGGGTATTTTTTTTCAACTCTTGCAATCTCTGAGGCTAACCGATGATGGAGATCGTCGGGAGTCAATTCAAAAATATTCCCGTAAGAATCTTTTAGCGCATATTTGTTGACCCAAACCCGAGCGGCAAGATCGTCACCCTTAAAATATTTGACCGATGCTACGAAAGCTTCATCTGCAGAATAAACAGTAGGAGCATCATCTTTTTGTTGGGAGGCGATTTCTTTTAATTCCATTTTTTTAAATATTAGGTTGATTTATTTGGGTTTATTGTCTTTTGGAAACCCGTATTTCTTCTGATGCAATATAACTACAGCAAGGAATTTTCTGACTATATTTAGTCTGACAAATTAAAAAAGTTATCAACTTATAAGTGTTTGTTATTTGATATTCAGTCTTATACATTTTTATAAATCGATAAATGTTTACAAAAATAAATATTCCAGGTTTGAATCAATGTTGCGGAAGGTCCAGATTACAAGTCAATAAGCCGCCCGAAAGCAAGATAAAGAAACTTGATAAGAGAGCCTGGCGACTAAGGGAGGTGCAAATAGGCGTGGGATGAAAAATGAGAATCCGAAAAGGGGTGAAATGTGTCAAGGCAATACTGTGTATTGAAAGTCATTATTCCTTATCGTCTTTTGCCTTTCTACTTTAACCTTGATTATCCATTACAACTTTCTCCTTGTGGAGGATTACCAACCGCCATTTGCTAGCTGCTGATATATTATGAACCTTAGCGGTCAAAGTTTAATTTAGTATTGACAACCAGCTGATTAAAGAAATAGATATTTCACTATCTCCTTTGAGGCACCCCGATTTTTATTGACATAGCCCCGGGCGATGGCTGAAGCAGAAAGGAGTTTTTCGGGGTTTGACAGGTAACTATCAATCTGAATTTCGAGTTCAGCATAATCATGAATACAACTTGCAGCTCCGAGGCTCAGCATATCATGGGCTTCCTGAAATTTTTGGTAATCAGGTCCGAAAATCACTGGCATTCCAAATACGGCAGGTTCCAGAATACTATGAATTCCCGAAGTAAAACCTCCACCAACATAAGTCAGTAATCCATACCGGTAAACCGAAACGAGGTATCCGTAGCCATCAACGATCAGCACATCCGCTTTTGACAACTCATCGTGGGAAGCAGTCGAATAAAAAGCGTATGGTTTTTCGAGTGCACTGCAAATCCTTTCGAGCGACTGAGGCGTAACTTCGTGCGGCGCAATGACAAATTTCTGACCCGATTGACATTTATTCAGATATGCAATAAAGAGGTCTTCATCTTCTTTCCATGTACTTCCTGCAATAATTGCCTTTTGACCGCAGCAAAAGATTTCAAGTTTATCAAGTCTTGGTGCGGCATCCGCTATTTCACCTACACGATCAAGACGAGTATCCCCGCAGATGGAGACATTTTTAAACCCATATTGATAAAGAATATCAAATGACTCCTGATTTTGTACAAAGATGTGTTCGTAAGTGCTAAGTGCCTTCAGATACCACTTTCCCCAGGGTTTAAAAAAGATCTGTGAAGGGCGAAATAGCGCAGAAAAAATATAGGTTGGAATAGCGTCTTCCTTTAACTGAGCCAAAAAGTTGTACCAAAATTCATATTTTATAAAAAAGACTTTCTCTGGTCTTACAATATCAATAAACCGGACAGCATTCTTTTTGGTATCTAAAGGCATATAAAATATGTAATCGGCATATTTATAGTCTTTTCGCAATTCATATCCCGAAGGAGAAAAAAATGTGAGAAGAATTTTGTATTCAGGTTTCAGTTTTCTAATTGACTCTATAACAGGCCTTCCTTGTTCAAATTCGCCAAGCGAGGAGGCATGGAACCAAAGAATTCGTTCGCCCGGAGTAATCGTTTCGCGTAAACGGACAAAGATATCCTTTCGACCCCTGAGCCATTTTCGGGCTTTTTCGTTTCTGATCGAAACGATTTTAACCAACAGGTAATATCCGAGTATTCCTATGTTATAAAGCCACCTCATTTTTTCAACGATTTTGCCTGACAAATGTATTTCATTTCATTTAATATATGAAACCGGGTGTTTATTTAGATATTAATTTGATATCCAGTATCTTCCGGTAGGTTTGGCAAAAGTGAAGCCGCAACTGCCAACTGATCGCAGCGTTCATTTTCCGGAATACTCGCATGCCCCTTCACCCATACGAATTTCACGTAATGGCGAGCCGAAACATCAAGAAATCTTTTCCAAAGATCGCAATTTTTTTTCCCTTTGAAATTGGTTTTCACCCAGTTAAAAACCCACCTTTTCTCTACTGAATCAGCAACATACTTCGAATCGGTATAAATAGTCACTTTACATGGTTTGACTTTTAACGCTTCCAGGCCGGCAACCGCAGCCATCAACTCCATGCGATTATTAGTAGTAAGTTTGTAACCCTGCGAAAGTTCTTTCCGATGAGTCCCCGATATCAAAACAACACCATAACCACCCGAGCCGGGATTGCCTCGTGCTGCACCGTCTGTGTAAATAATGATTACCGGATTCTCGCGTAATGTCATGGTTTCAGGTTAAAAAGTTGAAAGACCGGTAAAATGGCCGGTCTTTCTGTATTTTAGATTATATATTTCTGATGAACAGATCTTTATCTTCTTGCCGGATACTTTTCGAAGGTAATTCTATCTCTGATTCAGACTATTGAATCAAATTCATCTCATTAACTAAGTGGCCTGCACCTGCATATTTATCAATGATCCATAGGACAAAGCGAATATCTACATTTATACATTTCTGTATTTCAGGCTCAAACGCTACATCGCCGCTCATTGCTTCCCAATTGCCATCGAATGCAATTCCGATCAATTCACCATTTCCGTTCATTACCGGACTACCGGAATTTCCACCGGTGATATCGTTATTCGACGTGAAGCATGTGTGCAATGTTCCATCCTTGTCCCCGTATTGTCCAAAATCTTTGACATTATACAAGTCAACCAGTCTCTGAGGAAAATCAAAATCGACGTCGCCTGGAATTCCTTTCTCGGTATAACCTTTCAATGTTGTGAAATAGTCATAATAAGTACCATCGCGCGGCACATATCCGTCAACAATACCATAAGTGAGTCTCATGGTTGAATTGGCATCGGGATAAACCGCTTTGTCCTTGTTCATTTCGTTCAATCCGGCAACGAAAAGTCTGCGACCTTTATCAAGACCTGAATTTGATTTGCTCAGATCATGCGAAATAGTATTCATCGTTTCAAAGATTGAACGCATTGCAACAAATGCCATATCTTTATCAAGTGTTTTTTTTGT
>JAPLDR010000052.1 GCA_026391655.1 Bacteroidia bacterium
AACGATCAATCAGATTTTTGTCCGTTACCGGTTACAAAACAGAATCTTAACCGCTGATTTATTGCTAAGGGAATATAAAAAGACGTTGAGCTTTGCAGAAATTGACCTTAAATTTATTAACTCATTTAAAAATTGGTGCCGGATCTCAGAAGGTAATCCGTCAATACAATTCAAAAAAATTAGGTTACTTCAGGGCTTATATGAACATCGCAAAGCGCGAAGAGATAACATGGCTTAAAGGTTTATAAGTTTAACATTCAATAATTTGAATTGGAAGGTTATTCGGATATGCTGATTTTATGCTTGTTAAAATCAATTCTGTTATATGGGATTGACAAACCAATATGATTTCAGGCTTGATCAGGAAAGGTGCTTTACCTCTTTGATTTACAAATATCCCGGTTACCGCAAAAAACAGGTAGGCGATTATCTGAATTTCGGTTGAAACAGCATCTATTACTAAAAGCTTAGTATTTGTTTGACAGGGAGCAAAACAAATACGATCCTGTGAAAAGTCGCGCGATTGAGCTTCTAACCAGACAACTTCGCCTGGTGGAAATTTCGCGGCTAATTCTTTGGCCTTTGTTGTTTTCCCGCTTCCTGCTGGGCCGGTAATGATGGTAATGTTTTTCATGGCTTAAAATTCATAAGGTTGATAATTACGGTTAATCAATTCGCGGTTAAATTTCGCGGCTACATCAGCCGGAATGCGAAGGGTTTTCCCCATACGGTAGTTATACCAGGTTTTTTGTTTTAACCCTAAAAGGGTGTGGCCGTGCTTTGCCAATTCATCGAAATCAGTGCAGTTTAACACTGTTTTCAACCAGTCGTTTAATGTTTGTTTTTCTTGCATGATTCTTGTTTTGAATGTTTTTACTACATTTGGTAAATAATTACCGTGCAAAGTAAAGCAATAGCAACACTAAAAGCAAGAAAATATTTACATTTTTTTATAAAATAATATGAACCTAAGCAAACGATTAGATTATTTAATGAAAAAGTTGAACCTGACACAAGTTCAAATTGCTGAAATTGGAGATGTTACACGACAAAATATTTCCAATATTATTAATAATAGATCGAATCCAAGCGCGGATTTAATGAGTAAATTATTAGTAACATATCCCGCAATAAATGCGAGGTGGCTTTTGACAGGCGAAGGCGAAATGTTTTTAAAAAAGTCAGAATATTCACAAATAGGAACTGAAAGTGGAGTGAGAGAGCCTAAACCTATCTACGAATGTGAGAGTTGTAACCTACTAAAGCAACATATTGAGCGGCAAAATAAATTAATTGACCACTATGAAAAGCAATTTGGCCAGGACAATCAGAAAAAAACAAATTAAAAACCACAAAATTTTACATTTTTTTAACACGAAATATTTGGAGACCAAATAGAACACCCTTATCTTTGTGGTACATTTTTTTTCATAAGTTTAGGTTTAGTTAGGTTAGTTAGTTTGGTTAGTTTTAGTAAAAGGATGGAACCGCCCGGTTTCATCCTTTTCAAATATTATAGCCATGTCATAAGCAATACTTACAAAAAAAGATCTCTGAAACCGCCAGAAATGGCTGCATCGCAAGCATGTCATTATTTTAACTTTTGACGAGGATATTTCGTGAAACCCTTCGGGTGGTTATTAATCCGCGAAGGGTTTAATTTAACCTTTCCATTTTAACCTTGGTTTAATCTTTTTACCTTTGAAGCGTTAAAATATTTCTTGGAAATGAGAATTCATCTTCCTTTCTATGTATTTCTGACATTCATATTTGTAAGCTGTGGAACCGATAAACCTGCTCATTACCGGAAGATCGCGGGTTTCACACAGGGGACCACTTTCCACATTACATATGAAGATAATGCTGACAAAGATCTATCAGGACAGGTTGACTCAATTTTTAAAGTTTTCGATCTCACTTTTTCGGAATATATTCCCAATTCGATTGTTTCGGGAATTAACCAAAACGATTCTACGGTTCTCCTGGATGATATGTTTATAGAGGTTATTAATAAATCTATAGAAATCAATAGAGAAACCCATGGCGCTTTGGATCTCACTGTTGGTCCGCTAGTAGATGCCTGGGGATTTGGACCAGAGAAAAAGGCAAAAATTGACTCCTCAAAAATTGATAGTTTGCTGCAATATGTCGGAATGGAAAAGATCAGACTCGAAGGTAGAAAGCTGATTAAGAATCAACCCGGAATCAAAATTGATGTCAATTCAATTGCTCAGGGTTATTGTGTTGATGTTGTATATCGTTATTTTGAGAAACTTGGTATCGAAAATTTCATGGTTGAGATTGGTGGTGAGGTGAGGACAAAAGGGAAAAACCCGAAAAATGATACATGGAGAATCGGTGTTGATAAACCTGGTGATGGGAAAAGTGAGGCAGGCGAAAACCTGCAAACAATCATCCTTCTTGATAACAAAGCAGTCACAACATCAGGCAATTACCGCAAATTTTTCGAGGAAAACGGACGCAAATACTCTCACATCATTGATCCTCATACAGGTTATCCATATAAAAACAGTCTGCTCAGTGTAACTGTGATTGCCAAAGACGGCCTCACCGCAGATGGCTATGATACACCTTTGATGGTGCTCGGTCTTGAAGGTGCGCGCGCGCTGCTGAAACAGCATCCTGAACTCGACGCTTATATGATTTATTCTGACGAAAACGGTCGATTCCAGGTCGAATATACCAAAGGAATTCAATTTGATAAAGATTGATCAATTGATAAAAAGAAAAGATATAGAGGTTATTAAAAAAGGCGACCCAAAAGTTGTGAGAGCATGGGTTATGTACGACTGGTCGAATTCGGTTTATCAGTTGACAATCGCATCGGCCATTTTCCCGATTTATTACAACACGGTGACACGCCACGGAACCGATTTTATGGTCTCATTTTTTGGATTCTTGTTGCTATTGGTTCCCCCCTTTTCTCTTCGATGGCCGATTACACCGGGCGCCGCAAAGGATTTATGCGTGCATTTACCATTATAGGCGCAACGGGTTGCGGAATGCTTTTCTTTTTCGATGCCAACCATATCGAACTTGGGGTGATCGCCTTTGCATTGGGTACCTTAGGTTACGGTGGCAGCATTGTGTTCTACAACTCTTTTCTTCCTGTAATTGCCGAACCCGAAGATCAGGATCGCATCAGTGCCCGGGGTTATTCAATGGGCTATTTGGGTGGCGTAATCCTGTTGTTGTTTAATTTGCTGATGATCATGAAGCCGGAACTGTTCGGATTCGATAAACAGTCGGACATGCCTGCCCGTATCTCATTCTTAACTGTTTTTATCTGGTGGATCGGTTTCTCAACCATCACTTTCAGGTATTTACCTAAATATGTTTTCAGTAAACGTATTGCAGGAGGTCGCATTCTATCCAATGGATACCGGGAATTGAATATGGTATTTAATGAGGTAAGAAAGTCCTTTCGGCTAAGTGTTTACCTGGCCGCATTCTTCTTTTTAATGATGGGAATGCTTACGACAATGTTTATGGCGGCTACTTATGGTGAGAAAGAGTTGGGTTTAAATGAGAGTGTACTGATTCCTACAATTTTAATGATACAGTTGGTTGGTATGTTCGGAGCCTGGTTTTTTGCATGGCTTTCCGGCAAAATTGGGAATCTAAAGGCGTTGATTATCTCTGTAATCGTCTGGATCATTATATGCGTTTATGCTTTCACAATCAAAGGAGCTGCAGGTTTCATAATTGCGGCCGTATTTATCGGAATTGTTATGGGTGGTTCACAATCACTTGCCCGTTCTACCTATTCGAAGATGCTTCCCGAAACAACAGACCACACCTCTTTTTTTAGTTTTTACGATGTGATGGAAAAATTGGCAACAGTAGCAGGAACTTTCAGTTTTGGGATTATTGAGGTATTGACCGGGAGTATGCGTTATTCGGTTTTGGCCATCGCTATATTCTTCGTAATCGGTTTGCTTTTCCTGCTGATGTTGCAAATGAGGGAATGGTCTGTTACCCGGTAGCATTTCCCCGAATATTTCGCTGAAACCGTCAAAATAGGATGAGTGTGGACAAATATCAATTTTTCATTAATATTTTTTTTGGTTGTCTGATTGTCAGAAGAACTTTATAATTTTATGTCGATAAAATTTAGTTTCAAGAGTAGTCAGACAATCAGTTATTTAGATCAGAATTGGTTGATTTGTAATTTTTTAGTCACGACTTTCAATTTTTTTTATGCTTATACGAATGAAAAATTATTTCAATTTCACATTAAAAGGCATTCAGTTTTTCCCGGTTTGGATTGCATTCTTTTTCTTCTTTTTGATACCGATAAATTTTATGTTTTGGGAGTTTAACGAACTTATTGCAGATGAAGTTCCTGCTGAAGGACCTTCAAAGCTATTTTTTTTCTACTTTTTCATGGTAATGGCAGTAGCTTTTGTCTTTATCCTTGTTATTGCTAAATTAGTGATTCAAGGTATTGAATTCAAAGGGATAAAGTTGGTTTGCGATTACCCGGTCTCAAAATATGCAGGAGTGATCATCTCAGGGCTGGTTCTTTCTATTGTTACAATTGGAATTTATATACCATGGTTTGTCAGAAATGTTTACAGGTTTTTTGTACATGGTTCTTCCTATAATTCCCATAAATTTTTCTTTAAGGGAAAGGGAGGTAAACTCTTTCTAATAATGACCCTGGCTATTTTTATCCCGTTCATATTGGTTGGGTTTGTAGTGTTTACTATTCTAAAATCGGAGATCGATATCTGGATTTATCAGGTCGTTGTTATAACCATTCTGGTTTCAATTCTCTACCTGACCTTTCATTGGGCGGTTGACATCCGGTATAAAAATTACCTGATCAGATTGGATACGGAGTTCTTCCATGCATTAGGGAAAATTGCCATTGAACTCCTCACAGCGTTCATTTTGGTTCTTATTTTCCAATGGCTTACATCAGTTTTCGTCATTTACTTATGGAATCCGGATTCCTTCCCGGAAGCTGGGAAGATGGCCATTGAACTCTTACTGGCTGTTACTACGCTTAGTATTTATTTTGCGATGGCTTTCATCCGTTTATACCGCTATTTTGCCGAACATACGAAGAGTAACGTTGTGGATGGAAAGCAGATCAAGATGGGGTATACGGGAGATCAGATTTTGGACTTTAAGTTTATGTGGCGACAGATACTACTGACTGCTATAACGTTTGGAGTTTATTATCCATGGGCTTTTAGTCGGATTGTGGGTCGGGTTCTAACCCAGACTTATTTATCTGTAGATGTTGATTCTAAGTAAGCAAATATTTTGCTGGGTTTAGCATCTGAATTCTGTATTTGCTGTTGATGGGTGATAGGATTGTCAAGTTTAAGAAATTTTCTGATTTCTTAAAGTTAATTTTTATTCTATATCACTTCTTTTACCGGGTGACTTCGGGGTAATGAAAATTTGAATGTACTTCCTTTCCCTGGTTTGCTTTCTACCCAAATATTTCCCCCGTGTTTCCGAATAAACTCATTGCACAAAATCAGACCTAAACCGGTCCCTTTTTCCCCTTTGGTTCCCTCTTTTCTGGTTCGATTTGGATTGGTAACAAACAATATACCAGCAGTTTCACTATCCATCCCGATACCTGTATCTTTAATATTTATTTCAACTGAGTCATCTATCTCTTTAGCTGAAATTGTTACTATTCCATCTGCACTTGTGTATTTAACTGCATTGCTGATCAGGTTTCGAATCACAGTATTGATCATTTCCTGATCAAATTCGAAAATGAGATCGGGATCAATTTCATTAGCTATTATTATTTTTTTGTTTTCGGCAGTTGATAAAAACAGATCAATGTTCGATTTTACCAAATTGAATAGATTGATTTGTAATGGATTAAATACAATTTCTCCTCGTTGTGCGCGAGCCCAGGTCAGGAGATTTTCTAAAAGTTTAAAAGTGGCTTTGGACGAATCTTTAAGTAAAGCAAGATTCTCGAGTAGCTCTTTTTTTGTAAAGTCGCTTTCGCGTAGTGCAAGTAGCTCGAGAAAAGTATACGTACTCCCTATCGGGCCTCTTAAATCGTGAGCTATGATCGAAAACAATTTGTCCTTTGTCTGGTTCAATTCTTTCAAATGGTCACGCTGAATCGAAATTTCTTCATTCTGTTGATTTAGTAATTTGTTCAGACGAATTTGTTGATTTTTCTTGCTCTGAAGTATCAATAACAGCAGTCCAATCAGTATTATGATGATTGACAACGCTAACACAAAAAGGTTCCTGATGTTAAGTTTTGCCTTCAAATTGACATTTTCTTTTTCTTTTTCCCTGGTTGCATATAAAATCTGCAAGTTTTTGATTTGACTCAGTTTTTCTTCTTTCGCGATACTATCCATGACTGCCATTCTCATCTGTGCAAAGCGAAATGCTTTTTTCCAGTCGTCTTTCAGAGCATATGAATTCGCCATCTGCTTTAAAATAAGTTCATTTCCCTTTTCGGCGGCCAGCCATCGCTCTCCATAAAAAATTGCCTGCTCTGGTAATTTTAACAGATTGTATATTCTGGCAAGATCTACATAAACATTACGCTCAGTTGACTTCGAAATTGAAATTGAGTTCACAATTTCCAAATAGCATTTTAATGCTTTATCATATTGCTTTTCCCCTTCCCAGGCACGTCCTATATTTTTTAAGGCGATCAGTGAATTCTCCTTCATACCCAATTCAATTAGTAATTTATAGGCTGTTTGTGCAGCAATTAGAAGAGAATCATTTTGTTGAAGATTTCTATAAACATCACTTAGCCTAATCATAGCATAAGCAATTCCTTTTTTATCTTTATTTTGGGTTTGGAGGGTTAATGCTTTGCGGGCAAAGATAAGTGCTTGTCGGTTTTCCCCTTCGGCCATAAGCGAACTTGCAATATTATTTAAAGCATAGCCTTTTTCGACATCGATATTTAAACTATCACTAAATAGCAGCGCCTTATAAAAATATTCTGTAGCCGTAGGAGAATCATTGAGCCTTAAATAGCATATACCCAGATAATTCAGAATCTGAGCTTCACCTTTTGCGTATTCAACCTCCTTTGCCATCTCGAGTGATTCTTTCCCGATAGTGATTGCTGATAATGGATCAGTTCTTCTGAGCGACCAACACTGTTGATTAAGATGGTTAACGGTGAGTGTATCTACTTGTCTGTTTTCACTTCTGTTTAAGAGATCGGGAATTGACAATTTGGCTAACGATGGTTGTCGGATCAGGAGGGAAAGGACAACGAATAGATAAACTTTAAGCATAATTCGACAGGCTAATTAGTAAAAAAATCAGGTAAAAGCGCTAAATGAGCATCGATTCTATTTGATTTTTTGCGTGCTAACAAAAAAATGTCATTTGATTTGTTACTGTTTTTAATGGCTCAAAAATAGTAAGATACTTGAATAAATCGCGTTATCACAGGGAAAAATACTAAGTCATTTACTTACTAATATATTGATCTAAGAAACTTTTATGATTCATACTTTACGTTTATACTGATTGGCCCAAATACCTTTTAAAAGAGGAGTATTTGTTTTAATTGAGATGTAATGGTTTGTTGTTGATTAGTTTTCCTTTTGTATTATTTTGCACGTTTCGATAATTTGAACCACGCTTAATTTTATTGTTGAAAATGGCAAAAAAATAGCCGGAGTTAAATTTAAATTCCGGCTAATATAGCTAATTGATTTATGCTCGTATCTATTGTTTATTTACGAATAATGAATGGTATTATATTGTCAATCAGTTCTTTCTTGATTGCTAAGTCGGGTTGTGTATAAGTAAGTATATTCATCTGCCGATCAGCCGGAGCTGGTTTCAAAATATGATTCATCCCTTCGATGATCACCAGTTTTGCCTTAGGAAGTGCTTTGGCAAGCCGATTTGCATCATCCAAACCTACTTGAATATCAGTAGTTCCCTGAATAATCAGTACAGGTATTCTAAGCTTGGCGATCTCCTTTTGCGGATCGTATTTGAACCAGGAAATCAAATAAGGCTGAACGGATTGGCGGAATAATGAGTTTAATTCCGGGGGAGTGTTTTGTACTGTTTTCCCTTTTACGAATTCGTCAAGTATAGCGTTAACCTGAATTGTAAGCGAAGGAGGCTGGCTCTTGAGTTGTTCCCTGATAATTTTATCTGCCGCCTGTCCGGCACCGGCAACTGATACAAATTTGCTCACCTCTTTGCCCTGCGAAGCAATCATCCCGATTAAAGAACCTTCACTATGGCCAATCACGACGATATGGTTGAATTTCAACTCTTTTTTTAGATAAATGATCCATTCTTTAGCATCATTTACATAGTTTTCGAAACGGATATCAGCCTCTTTAAATCCGGCAGTCTTGCTGTTACCAATCCCCCTTTTATCGTATCTTAATGAAGCAATTCCGTTCTTAACCAGCTCAGTGGCTAACATTTTTAACGAATTGTTCTTCATAGCAAGGTTGTTCCCGTCGCGGTCTGTTGGTCCAGAGCCGGCAATGAGTAATGCCACCGTTTTCGAAGAATTTGATTCCGGAGTCATTAGCGTTCCTTCCAGATCGCCTGTCCCCGTTTTAAGTGTGACAATTTTTTCTGTCTGGGAGTAAAGATTTGTTAACATGAACATTAATAGCAGAATAGTACAAAAATTAGTTTTCATTTTGAGTGGTTTTTATAATTAAATACATTAGAAATAGAGTTGAAATACAAGGCTTTAGCTTTACATTATTGTTGATTCGCGATTTTCTGATAAATAATATAGGAATAGACGATTGGAAAAACTGTAATGAAGATGATAATCGGAAGCATCACAACAGCAGGATTTTTGATAATAAACAGTCCGGCAATTCCGATAAGTCCTCCCCAAAACCACAACCTCCCGGCTAGTTTGTGGGTTCTTATCCAGACCATATCGTTGTTAAGTGTCCATGGAACCCTTATACCGACAAAATAGTTAGGACGAATATTGCCCATATAGTTTCCAAGTAAGGTGAAAATAAGGAAAATCGAAATTGGAACTAAAAATCCCATTTTTTCGACGCCGTGCAAAATGTTGTAAATAATGCTGGTATCAATTATCCCAATGAACAGGATTAAAACCACTCTCAGCTTAAAATAGGTACTGCTGAAGATGTCATAATTGCTTTTTCGGGGATCGATAAACGGCAGCACAAGCATCAAAAAATATAGTCCCAGTGGCAGAATAATAAAAACCAGCTTCGATCCATAACCGTTGGGATCGCCGTTGACATCGAAATGGATCGGTAACTGGTGAGGAAGATTGCTCCAGTTAATGAGCAGATAGATAATAGGAAGAGCAGTCAAAATAATAAGAAGTAGCTCTCTGCGAAACGTTTGATTTTTCATTTTTTTTTGTATTTGTTATTTAAATTGCATCATCCATTTTACAAGTTCATCGAAAACAGTAGTATTTATGGAGTATTTCTGAAATTGTCCTTCTCTGACACAAACAACCAATCCCGCTTGTTTGAGAAGATCAAGATGGTGTGAGATACTTGGTTTTGTCATATTGAACTGATCGGCTATTTCACCGGCTGTGAGATCACCCTTATTCAGTATCTCAAGTATTTCGCGTCGTGTAGGGTCATTTAATGCCTTGAAGAAAGTGTTCATGATTCGATGGTTGTATAATTAGACAAATATCTAAATAAATTTTGAATAAAACAATAGTTCAGTAAAATATTTTTTAATTTTTTTTCAGTCTGCTTTCGGACTTCTTATTTAACTTTCAAATATCATAAACTGTTTGATGTAAAATCACTATCTTATGCCCCTTAAAAAATAGATTTTTTATGAGGAAACTGATCATGATCTTTACCGGTCTGGTGGTAGCACTTGGATCGGCAGCGCAAAAAAATGAAAACCCGGATAAATCGAATAATCCGTTTTTCAATGAGTATAAGACGCCATTTCAGGTGCCACCATTTGATGACATTAAACTGGCGCATTTTATCCCTGCAATTGAAGAGGGAATAAAACAACAATCAGCTGAAATAGATGCAATTATTAAAAAAAATGAAGCCCCCGATTTTTTAAATACAATATTACCATACGACAACTCAGGCGAGTTACTGTCGAAAGTTTCGAAGGTCTTTTTCAACCTTAACGGAGCCAATACGAATCCCGGAATGCAAAAGCTTGCGCATGAAATTTCACCAAAACTGACAAAACACGGCGATGATATTTCCCTTAATCCGGAACTATTCAAAAAGATTAAGAGTGTATACGAACGTAGAGCTACTCTGGGACTTGATGCTGATCAGCTTAGGGTTGTCGGGAAAATTTACAACGATTTTGTGCGGGGCGGTGCAAACCTCTCGGCCGCTGATCAAACGAAACTCCGGACGCTGAACGAAGCGCTCTCGAAGTTGAGTCTTCAATTTGGCGAGAATGTGTTGGCTGAAACCAATAAAAACTTTAGATTGGTGGTCCGCCACAAAAAAGATTTGGAAGGACTTTCAGCTAATGTGATAGAAGCGGCTGCTATTCAGGCGAGTAAAGACAGTATTCCTGGTAAATGGAGCTTTACACTACAAAAACCAAGCATGCTCCCATTTCTCCAATATGCTAAAAATCGTAATTTACGTGAAAAGCTTTACCGTGGGTATTTTATGCGTGGTGACAACAAAAATAGTTTTGATAATAAGGAATTTATAAAAAAAATTGTTCAGCTTCGTGATGAGAAGGCAAAATTGATGGGATATCCGAACTTTGCCGCTTTTGTGATCGCCGAAAATATGGCTCAGACTCCCGAAAATGTTGATGCCTTTCTTCAAAAACTTTGGGTTCCGGCGTTAAGTCGTGCAAAAAGAGAACTTCAGGAGATGCAATCCATAATTGATCAGGAAGGTGGAAAGTTTAAATTGCAATTATGGGACTGGTGGTTTTATGCTGAAAAATTACGGAAAGCAAAATACGATCTTGATGAATCTGAAATTAAACCCTATTTCAGTCTCGAAAATGTTCAGAATGGTATCTTTTATGTGGCTAATAAGTTATATGGAATCACCTTTGAAAATAGGAATGATATTCCGATTTATAATACCGAAGTGGTACCATACGAAGTAAAGGAGGCGAATGGGTCGCATCTTGGCGTGTTGTACATGGATTTCCATCCGCGGGATGGTAAACGGGCAGGAGCCTGGTGTACCACTTACCGGACTCAGAAATACCGTGATGGAAAGAGAATAACCCCTGTTGTTTCGATGGTAATGAACTTTACACGTCCGGCTGGCGCTGTGCCGGCTTTACTCAGTTTCGACGAAGTCACTACGATGTTTCATGAGTTTGGTCACGCACTTCATCGCCTGTTTCAGGATCAGCCTTACGACAGGACTGCAGGTGACGTGCCGCGCGATTTTGTCGAATTGCCATCGCAAATCATGGAGAATTGGGCCTCAGAACCTGAAGTACTAAAAGTGTATGCAAGGCATTATCAGACAGGCGGGTCTATTCCGGATGCATTAATTGCCAAACTCGAAAAAAGTCGTCAGTTTAATCAGGGATTCGAAACGGTTGAATATCTTGCGGCTTCGATTCTCGATATGAAATATCACACATTAGTCGCTCCTGCAATTGCTAATGTTCGTTTGTTTGAGAAGGATGCGCTTGCAAAGGAGGGGCTGATTCCGGAGATTCTACCCCGTTACAGAAGTACTTATTTTTCACATATCTTTAGCGGAGGTTATTCAGCCGGATATTATGTGTATATTTGGGCTGCCGTGCTTGATGCTGATGCTTTTCAGGCTTTTAAGGAGAGTGGTGACCTGTTCAATCCTGCATTGGCAGCGAAGTTCCGCGAATTGCTGACCAAAAGCGGGTCGGATGATGGAATGAAAATTTATACAAAATTTAGAGGCAAAGCGCCTGATATCAAATCTTTATTACAACGCAGAGGTTTAGAATAAATATTTTAGAAACTTTAGACATAGAAAAATGGATTATACAAGAGATCCGCGACTGGCAGTGCTGTTTGATGCCGATAACGTACCATATTCGAATGTAAGAGGGATGCTTGCCGAAATTGCTAAATACGGAACTCCCACATTTAAAAGAATTTATGGTGACTGGACCAAACCGACAGTAGCCGGTTGGAAAACTGTTCTTCTCGAAAATGGCATTACGCCCATCCAGCAATACAGCTATACTACGGGAAAAAATGCTACCGATTCGGCAATGATCATCGATGCAATGGATATTCTCTACACAGGTCGGGTCGACGGATTTTGTATTGTATCAAGCGACAGCGACTTTACCCGGCTTGCAACCCGGCTGCGCGAAGCAGGAATGAAAGTTTACGGTATCGGGGAGAAGAAAACACCAATACCATTCATCGCTGCCTGTGACAAGTTTATTTATCTTGAAATTCTTAAGCCTGTAGAAACTGTTACTAAGCAAATAGTTACCTCAAAGGTCAAATCCAAAACCCGTACAAAAACCAAGGAAGTTGCCCAAACCCCTCCTGTAAATGCCATCGAGATTGCAAACAAAGGGTTGGCCAAGGTGATTTCCGATAGCATTAACGATCTGGCTGATGAAAACGGCTGGGCTTTTTTAGGTGATCTGGGTAATCTGATCCTGAAAAAGCAACCCGATTTTGATCCCAGAAATTATGGATTTAGAAAGCTGGTACCCCTGATTAAAAGCTTCGATCATTTTGAAATCGATGAACGGGAGTCGGGAAAGAAGAATACAACCTTGGTTTTTGTAAGAACAAAATAAAATACACGGAAAACTATTTTTATATTTGTTCGCTCATCTAACCACTTCATTTTCGTAATGAAAAAAGTAAAATTAAATATTCTTGGCTTGTCGTACAGCCAGACACAAACTGGCGCTTATGCGCTGGTACTATCTGAAGCTGATGGCAATAGAAGAATCCCTATTATTATTGGAGCGGTTGAAGCACAGGCTATCGCGATACAGTTGGAAGGACTTAAACCACCACGGCCTTTAACGCACGACCTGTTTCTGAATGTTGCTTTGGCCTTCGATATCGAAATTGCTGAAGTTTTTATCCACAAATTGGAAGAGGGAATTTTTTACGCCGAGATTGTTTGTGAACAAAATTCAAACCGCATCAGGGTTGATTCGAGAACTTCTGATGCGATTGCTTTAGCGCTTCGGTTCGAATGTCCCATCTTCACTACGGAAGAGATACTTGAGAAGGCGGGAATCAACATGGAGTTTGATGAATCAGGAGATGCCGGTGATGAGTTTGAAGAGGCTGATAATGTGAAGAAAACTACAGCAGGGCATGTCGATTACTCTGATTACTCACCCGATGAATTGAACGAACTGCTTGACACAGCCATCTCAGACGAAGACTACGAAAGAGCTTCAGAAATCAGAGACGAAATCAACAAAAGAAAACCAGAATAGTGAGACAATACATTGATCTGTTGTGTCATGTCCTTGATCAGGGAAGACCGCGTGAAGATAGAACCGGTACCGGAACAAAAAGTGTGTTTGGCTACCAAATGCGTTTTAATCTTGAAGAAGGTTTTCCGGTTGTTACAACGAAAAAACTTCATTTAAAATCGATCATCCATGAGTTACTCTGGTTTCTGTCCGGCGATACCAATGTGAAATATCTTCAGGATAATGGGGTGAGGATATGGAACGAATGGGCTGACGAAAACGGTGATCTTGGTCATATTTATGGCTATCAGTGGCGGTCGTGGCCAACGCCTGAGGGAAATTCTGTCGATCAGATTACGCAGTTAATCAACAATATCAAAACCAACCCTACCTCCCGAAGATTAATTGTCAGTGCGTGGAATGTTGGTGATTTAAACAAAATGAATCTTCCTCCGTGCCATTTGCTGTTTCAGTTTTATGTGAACGAAGGGCGGCTATCGTGTCAGCTTTACCAGCGAAGTGCCGATATTTTTCTGGGTGTTCCATTCAATATTGCTTCGTATGCCTTACTGACCATGATGGTGGCCCAGGTAACCGGATTAAAACTTGGTGATTTTGTCCACACTTTTGGCGATGCTCATATCTACAATAACCATTTCGATCAGGTAAAACTTCAGATTTCGCGTACTCCATTTCCGTTGCCACAGATGAAAATTAATCCGGATGTGAAGTCAATTTTTGGTTTTAAATATGACGATTTCGAATTAGTTAATTATCAGTGTCATCCTCATATCAAAGGTGAGGTTTCGATTTAAATTGTCTCTTCTATGATCTATCCAAATATCGCCATTATCGTTGCTATTGCACAGAATTTTGCCATTGGACGGAACAACGATCTGTTGTTTCATCTTCCCGACGATTTGAAGCGTTTTAAAAAAATTACGTCGGGTCATGCGGTGATTATGGGAAAGAAAACCCTTTTTTCACTTCCGAAGGGCCCGCTTCCCAATCGCCGGAATATCGTGATCACCGATGTTCCGGGCGAAACGTTTGACCGATGTGAAACGGTTTATTCAATTGATGAAGCAGTTGCAGCTGTTCGTAATGAGGAACTCGCATTTGTAATTGGCGGCGGGATGATCTACCAACAGTTTTATCCCATTGCGGGGAAGCTATTTCTCACCATGGCACATAAGGATTTTGAAGCGGATATTTTTTTCCCGGAGATCAATTTTAATGAGTGGAAGGAACTATCCCGCGAAACACTGTTCGATGAGAAAAACAACTTTAGCTATTCAAATATTGATCTTGAAAGGATTTAGGGTACTGTATTCCTGTGCTTTATGTTGCAACATTCTATAAAAATGCCTACCATTCGGGTTTATTTTAACAAAACCCTTGATTCTTGATGATTCAATTTTGCATTTTATGGCCGAAACGTCGTTTCATCGCTAACCATCTCCGCCAGAGCTGTTCTTACTTTTCGTTCGTGTTTATACCTGAATACCAGCGGGAAAATGATTCCTAAAACCAAAGCATATCCTGCAAAAACAAACCAGATGCTACGCCAGTCTTTGACACCGCCGACCGTGAATAAGTCGACTACCCAGCCACTTGTGACTCCGCCAATAAATGCACCCATACCATTGGTCATAATCATAAATAAACCCTGGGCACTTGCCCTTATGCCGGGTTCTGTTTCCATTTCCACGAAAAGTGAACCTGAAATATTGAAGAAATCGAAGGCCATACCGTAGATGATCATGGAGAGAACCAACAAAACGAGGCCTTCGCCGGGATTTCCCAATCCAAACAGACCGAAACGCAATACCCATGCAAATATGCTGATCATCATCACTTTTTTAATTCCGAAACGATGCAGAAAGAAAGGAATTGTGAGGATAAACAATGTTTCCGAAATCTGAGAAATAGACATGAGTAACCCCGGATGCGTAACTGCAAATGAATTGGCGTAGGTGTTGCTGAAATCGTGAAGAAACGATTGTCCAAACGTATTGGTAATCTGAAGAGCTGCACCCAGCAACATCGCAAAAATAAAGAATACAGCCATTTTTGTCCTTTTGAAAAGCACGAAAGCATCGAATCCCAATGCAGACATTACCGACCTTTTACCTTTTGATTTTGCCGGAGGACAAGCGGGCATTGTAAAAGCATAAATGCCTAAGAATAATGAAGATGCCGATCCGATATAGAGTTGCAGCGGACTAAGACTCCAGCCACACAAATCGACCACCCACATGGCGCAGATAAATCCGACTGTTCCCCAAACGCGGATAGGGGGGAAATCCTTCACGATATCGAAACCTTTTTGTTCGAGAACATTATACGATACAGTACTATTCAATGCAATTGTAGGCATGTAAGCCATTGCATTAAAGAGCATTATTAAGTACATCAGGTGCGGGTCGGTGACTGTTGATGCCCAGAACAGAAGTCCTGCTCCAACGATATGGCACATTCCAAGCACGCGTTCGGCATTGATCCAGCGATCGGCAACAATACCCAGCAATCCGGGCATAAATAACGAAGCAATTCCCATTGTTGCAAAGATGCTTCCGATCTGTCCCCCCGTGAAACTGAGGGTATTTCCCATATAACTGCCCAACGAGATCAACCATGATCCCCAGATAAAAAACTGCAGAAAATTCATCAATGTAAGACGATACCTGATCCCCATAGCCTTAATTAATTCGGTTTGAATACAAAAAATACGATTTGAAGGTTGCCAGATTCAGATTGAATAAAGCCTCGAAAAGTAATCATATTTTTTTAATCTGATGAAGCGTCTTTCTCATGCTTTTCAAATAAAAAGATCGTCAACTTTAAATTCCTGATTTGGTATTAAAAACTGACGATCATTTCTGCAAATAGCTGAAAACTAGCGATCAATCATCCAAAATCATCAATTTTCCGAGGTTTTCAAATCTTGAATGATAGTCGTCAATTGCACATTGAATTACTTCATAAGCCTCATCCTTGTCGTAAACATGGGTGATGACTGAATTTTTCTCTTCGCCGGGTAAGTCTTTATAAGTGAGGAAATAATGTCGGAGACGTGTAATAATTGTTTCAGGAACATCAGCCAGATTCGCAAACTTACCGTACACGAAGTCGTTGTTAAGCACCGCGATAATCTTATCATCGGCTTCGTTTCCATCGATCATTCTGAAACCTCCGATTGGTCGTGCCGTCACAAGGATATCGCCATGGTGAATCGATTTTTCGGTGAGTACCACAATATCAAGCGGGTCTCCATCGCCTTTCACCCCTTTTTGTCCTGTTTTATCCATACAAAATTTCCCCACCTTTTTCCCGCAATAGGTCTGAGGAATAAATCCGTACAGCGCCGGAACTACATTGGAGTATTGTTGCGGACGGTCGATCTTCAGGTAGCCTGTATCTTTATCTACTTCATACTTAACGGTATCTGTAGGAACCACCTCGATGAAAGCGGTTACCTTTTCGGGCACAAAATCACCAATGTGAACCCCGTGCCAGGGATGCGATTTATAGCGCAAACCCATAAGCCGGCCAATAGGATCTGAAAATTTATCTGACATGTTAATTGAGTTTTTAGAATAAACAATATGAAAGGGGTTTTGGTTTAAATTCATATTATTTACCCGCCAAATCCGGATGATGCTTATGCTCCCCAACCTTCGCGGTCAAGACTGCGATACTGAATTGCTTCACCAAGATGATCTGCCTGAATCGATTCTGCTCCTTCGAGATCGGCAATCGTGCGCGATACCTTTAGAATACGGTCATAAGCCCTTGCCGAAAGACCTAATTTCTCCATTGCATTTTTCAGGAGTTGATGTCCGGCCTGATCAGGAATACAATATTTATGCAGCAATTTGGTGCTCATCTGCGCATTGCAATATATTTCGGTATTCTGAAACCTTTCGCGTTGTATTTCGCGTGCAGAGATCACCCGTTGGCGGACGGTTTCGCTTTTCTCTCCGGGTTGCATTTCTGTGAGTTCGTTGAAAGGGACAGGAACCACTTCAAGGTGGATATCGATCCGGTCGAGAAGTGGTCCGGATATCCGGCTCAGGTATTTCTGAACCATGCCGGGACCGCAGACACACTGTTTTGTCGGGTGATTATAAAACCCGCATGGACAGGGATTCATTGAGGCCACAAGCATAAAACTGGACGGATATTCTACCGAAAACTTTGCCCGTGATATGGTAATCAGACGATCTTCAAGTGGTTGGCGAAGAACTTCGAGTACGGTACGTTTAAACTCGGGCAGCTCATCGAGAAATAAAACGCCATTATGCGCCATCGAAATCTCTCCTGGTTGAGGATAGGTTCCCCCGCCCACGAGGGCCACGTCGGAAATTGTATGGTGAGGGCTTCTGAAAGGGCGTAAAGTCATCAACGAAGTTTCCCGATCTATTTTTCCAGCTACAGAGTGGATTTTAGTGGTCTCAAGTGCTTCTTTCAAAGTGAAAGGTGGCAGTATTGTCGGTATTCGTTTGGCTAACATAGTTTTGCCAGCTCCTGGCGGCCCGATCATTATCAAATTGTGACCACCAGCGGCTGCAATTTCGAGTGCGCGCTTCACGTTTTCCTGGCCTTTAACATCGGCAAAATCGAGGTCGTAATTGGAGATTTTGGCCTTGAATTCTTCACGTGTATCGATAATGGTTTGTTCAATACCCACACGACCGGTCAAAAAATCGATCACCTCTTTTATGTTTTCGACCCCGTAAATCTTTAGCTTGTCGACAACGGCTGCTTCGCGGGCATTTTGCTTTGGAACGATAAACCCTTCAAATCCCTCTTCGCGTGCCCGAATAGCGATAGGCAAAATTCCTTTTACAGATTGCAAACCACCGTCAAGTGAAAGCTCACCCATCATCATATATTTCTGTAATTCAGGGGCATTAATCTGTTCAGAGGCTGCAAGAATACCAATGGCGATCGGGAGGTCGTAGGCCGAACCTTCCTTTCGGATATCAGCCGGCGCCATATTGATGACGACTTTTTTTCCGGGAAGTTTATAACCATTAAATCGTAAAGCCGAATCGATGCGTTGCTGGCTCTCTTTCACGGCATTATCGGGCAATCCAACGAGGTTAAAGCGAATCCCGCGAGAGACATCGGTTTCTACTGTAATTGTTGTGGCATCAATTCCATGAACTGCACTGCCATAGGTTTTTACAAGCATATATTAGGTGGTTAACTATTGTAAGCTAAAGTTACAATAATTTTAGTGAAATTACAATCGTTACCTATTAAAGTTTACTTTTAGTCTATTCCCTTAAATGTAATTTGGATATTTCAGGTAATAGCCTTAAATATGCTGTAATAATTTCAGGTTATAACCTTAAATTCATTGAGGCGACAGGAACAAGCAACATGCCGATTACTAAAACTTGTAAAAGATTTCTGAAATCCCTAAATTTGTAAAAAATACGGACAGATGAGAAATACTATACAATATATAGTAGATAATCAGGGGGTTAAAACTTCGGTTATTGTTCAGTTTGATAAATGGGAAAAAATCAATTCTGATTATAAAAAGCTTCAAAATAAATTTGAGCTATTTTTGGCTGTTCAGGATGGACTAATTGAGTTAAAAACTGCAAAAAGAGAAGGCGAAAAGTTACAAACGCTATCTGACTTCTTAAATGAAAGGAATTAATAGATTTAATCAATAGAATCCAGAGCGAATAATTTTGGTTCTGTCAGATCATATTCGTTTGGTAGCCAAAGCAAATGAGGAATTTCTCTACCCCTCGTTTGTAACGAGGAGTAAGTTGTTAGTCGTTTGTAACGATTATAATACATCATGCAATGTCATCAGAAAACTATGCCATAGAAGATCAGAATGCAGTTTACTTTCTGACCTTTACAATTACGGACTGGGTGGATGTCTTTACCAGAAGTTGTTATAAAATTGTAGTGGTTGATTCACTAAACTATTGTATTGAAAATAAGGGACTGACAATTTATGCCTGGTGTCTGATGTCAAATCATATTCATTTGGTAGCCAAGGCAAATGAGAATTTTCGGTTAAGCGATATAATTCGTGATTTTAAGAAGTTTATTGCCAAGAAGATTATTGAAAAGATTAATGAAGTACCTGAAAGTCGCAAAGAATGGTTGCTTTATCGCTTTTCTTTTGCAGGTAAATTCGACCACCGGATTAAAAACTATAAGGTCTGGCAGGATACAAGTCATCCAATATTGCTGGACAGTAATTATTTAATTGATCAAAAGATCAACTATATCCACCAGAACCCCGTTAGGGCTTTAATAGTACAAAATGATATAGACTACATTTTTAGCTCTGCGGGTGATTACACGGGAGCTAAAGGAATGGTGAATATTGTAACAGAAATTTGAAATACGAGTTGCAAAATCAAAGCAGCAAAATGGTAAGAATTGTAGCAGAAATTTAAAGACGAGTTGCAAACTCAAAGCAACAAACCCCTCGTTGCAAACGAGTCCCTATGTTTGTAATTTGATCTCTGGCTAAACTAGCATAAGCCCGAAGAGTATTATTTTTGATTTTCGGATTAAACAATAAAACTCAAAGACTTATGCTAAAACAAAGTACGGAATTAAA
>JAPLDR010000085.1 GCA_026391655.1 Bacteroidia bacterium
ATCACCTTAAAAAGTGCTTTTGTTGGGATATGGTCAATGACAGTGCCATCTTTAATTGCACTCACTTTGAGATGTTTTTCCATGACAAATATTTTAAATGATTATTTAAGGTTCAATAAATGAGCAATAATAGCCATGCGGGTATATACCCCGTTTTTTGCCTGCGTGAAGTAATAAGCTTTCGGATTATTGTCGACGTCAGTATGTATTTCGTTGATCCTTGGTAGCGGGTGAAGAATTCGCATATTCTCCTTCGTATTTTTGAGCATTTCGTTCCTAAGAATGTATACATTTTTAACTTTCTCATATTCAACAGGATCAATAAATCGCTCTTTCTGCACGCGGGTCATATAAATGATGTCTGCAGCATTAATAATATCAGTGAACTCAGTGTGTTCAAAATATCGTATTCCCTGGGAGGTAAGATATATTTTATATTCATTGGGCATTGCAAGTTCGGGTGGCGCAATAAAATTAAAAATTGGATTTTCAAACTGTAACATCGCCATGAGCAGACTGTGTACTGTGCGACCGTATTTTAAATCACCTACAAGAAAAAGATTAATGTTATCGAGTCTTCCCTGAGTTTTAATGATCGAATACATGTCAAGCAACGTTTGTGACGGATGTTGGTTGGCGCCGTCGCCTGCATTAATAACGGGTACACTCGAAACTTCAGATGCATATCGTGCGCTCCCTTCCAACGGATGTCGCATAATGATCATATCGGCATAATTACTTACCATTTTGATTGTATCATGCAGCGTTTCACCTTTCGATACACTCGATGAAGAGGAATCGGAAAAACCGATAATCTTTCCTCCTAAACGATTGATGGCGGTTTCGAAACTTAATCTGGTTCGCGTTGATGGCTCAAAGAAAAGCGTAGCAATAACTTTTCCCTGAAGCAGCTTTTGATTGGGATTTGCCTCAAAATCTTCTGCCAGACGCATAATTTTGAGGTACTCCTCTTTGGTAAAGTCAGTAATTGATATTAAACTTTTTGTATTCATGAGTAAATGAATTTGTTGATATTCAACGGAAATATTTTATTAGTTATCCATAATTATTGAAGCATTGAGCTTATCTATTTTCTCCAGCTTTTCCAAAACGATAGTTGTTAATTGTTTTCTAACCAGAATCTTAGCCTTGCAGAAGAGGTCAAATTGACTCTCTTTCATTTCGAGTTGAAACTCTTTCAAAATCATCATAAAGTCATTCATGGCCAGGTAATCAAAATTTACCTCGATTGCAGTTTCGACAATTCTTTCGACGATTAGGGCATTTGTCAGCACATTGGCAGCTGCTTGTTTATAGGCGTTTGTTAATCCGCTTGTTCCTAAAAGAATACCTCCAAAATACCGAACCACCACCACGAGAATATCAGTTAAATCATGTTGCTGAATCTGGCCGAATATCGGTCGACCTGCAGTTCCCGAAGGTTCACCATCATCGTTGACCCGGAATAATTTAAGATCCGATCCCAGACGCCAGGCAAAACAGTGATGACGGGCACTATGATGTTCTTTTTTCAGCCTTACTATGAGCTCCTTTATCTGTTGTTCGTCCGAAACGGGAAAGGCGTATGCAATAAATTTGCTCCCTTTCTCTTTGTAGAGACCTTCGCAGGGCGCTCCGATCGTTTTATAAGTATCTGTATATTCCATCGAAGGAGAAGATGCTTTTCGCTAATATTAATACTTAAATGTCCGACAATTGGAACAAAAAAAAACAGACCTTTTGGCCTGCTTTCAATATTTTCAAAACTAATACTTTAGCCTGTTTTCTATTTCCTCAATGTAAACCTTGAAATTTTTATCGGTATCTTTCAGATTGGCAACAGTACGGCAGGCATGAAGAACTGTGGCGTGATCTTTACCTCCAATTTGTGAACCAATGGCAGCAAGTGATGATTTCGTCATGCTTTTCGAAAAGTACATCGCGATTTGCCTGGCTTGTACCGTTTCTCTTTTACGTGTCTTAACTCCTAAAGAATCGACAGGAAGATTGAAATAATCACATACTGTTTTCGTGATATAATCTATTGTAATTTCCCGTACGGAACACTTCACGAGTTTATTAATCATTTTAATGGCCAGATCGATGTTGATCTCTTTCTTATTCAGTGTGGCCTGTGCAAGAAGTGAAATCAGTGCTCCTTCAAGCTCGCGTACATTGCTGCTAATATGCGAGGCAATGTATTCAAGAACCTCTTCGGGGATTTCGATCCCGTCTTTATAGATTTTCTTGCGCAGAATATTCATCCGCGTTTCGAAATCGGGAATTTGTAAATCGGCTGTGAGTCCCCACTTAAATCGTGATAGCAATCTTTGTTCAAGCCCTTTTAATTCGATAGGTGGTTTGTCGGATGTAAGAATAAGTTGCTTTCCGGTTTGATGTAAATGATTAAAAATGTGAAAAAACGTCTCCTGAGTTTTCTCTTTCCCCGCGAATTCCTGAACATCATCGATGATCAAAACATCGATCATCTGGTAGAAATGAAGAAAGTCGTTTCGGTTATTGTTCCGGGTTGCTTCTGAAAATTGAGTCTGGAATTTATTTGCATTTACATACAAAACAATTTTTTCGGGAAACCGCTCTTTAACCTCTATTCCGATTGCCTGTGCAAGGTGGGTTTTACCCAGTCCCGAATTTCCATAAAGCATCAACGGGTTGAAAGCTGTACCACCTGGTTTTTGTGCAACAGCATAGCTGGCACTTCGGGCAAGACGGTTACATTCGCCTTCGATGAAATTATCAAAGGTGTTGTCCTGTTTAAGTTGCGGATCAATATTCAGTTTTTGAATACCCGGTATTACAAACGGGTTTTTGATCGCATTATCGTCATGAAAGGAAGAAGCTGACACCGGCCTGTTTTTCAGATTGTTGTTCTGATTGGTCGGCAGTTTTACGGTGTATGGTTTATTATTAGCGTTGAGATTATTATCAACTACAACACTGTATTCAAGTTTGGCACCGGCACCAAGCTCTTTTCTTAAGGTTTTTCTCAGGATATCAATATATTGTTCTTCCAGGTACTCGTAAAAAAAAGGACTTGGAACCTGAATAGTAAGAATATCGTGATCCAGTTTAATTGGAACAATCGGTTCAAACCAGGTTCTGTAACTTATGAAGGGCACATTGTCTTTAATAATTCTCAGACAATTTTCCCATATATTATTGTGATCTTTGTTCATTTAGGAATTAGGTTCATAATAATTGAACTTCGTTTTTATTCATTAGTGCAAAGATTGGAATAATTTAGTCAGAAAAAAATTGCTTAAAATGTTGCATTTTACTATGATTTTAATTTTCAGTTTATTGAGACTGGAAGTATTTTTAAAATATTGTAATTTTCTCATTATCAATCAGTTGCATTTCAATTATCTGCAAGCATTTGATTCAATGTATTTTGTAGAAATCAAATTCTGACAAAGCTTTTATGAATTTAATACCTCTGATTGGACATCGAAAAGGGATAAACTTTCTTTTTCGAGTGGTCTAAAGTAAATAAAAAAGAACTGAAAAAAACTATTTTTTGACTCTTTTTAACACATTTTTTAAACTTATTTCTTTCCCGTCTTTGTAAGACCTCAAAAACGCCTCAGGAAAAGCACTTTGAACCCTATTTAGAACCATTATAACTTTATCATAAGAAGATTCCTGAGCGGTAACATAGTAATATTTGTCACCCGATTTTATTTCAGAAACCTCCTCAATCCCTTTAAACATCGGGGATGTTAGGCTTACAGGATTCAGAGAAGAGAATATTTGAACTCTATATGTGATACTATCAGATACTTGTGTGTTGGGTGAAGGGGAAACATAAACTTCACGGCCAAGATTAAGCGCGGAAAAATTGACATATCGCTTCGGGTTCATGCGAAAATCGACCAGCAGGCGATTAAGATTTTCGCTTGTATAGTTTAGATTATGATATAATCGTGGATCATTGACCAAAAGTCCGAGGGTCCCGTTTGCAGTATCAATTTTGCTTAAAATCGTTTGTAAATTGGCGACAGAGCCATTCAAATGATTAATAGTCCTATTCAACTCAAGCTTTGTAAGCGAATCGCTGAATGAGGAGAAATTATCCATGATATGCCCAAGCTTTCCGGAGTTGTTATTTAGTTTGCCAGTAATTTCACTAATGTTGGAGATGGTTGAAGCGAGATTTTTCTTTTGATCGCTAATTACATCGTTTAAATTACCAGATATCTTTTCGAGATTGGTCATCGTAAGATTGATCTGTCTGATACTTTCGGAGATGTTGTGCTGTGAATCGCTGTTAAGGATTTTTGACGCTGCTGTAACAATGGAGTCAAGATTCTCTATTAATCTTTCCGCCTTCGCTTTAAGTGGCGCAATTTGCTCATTTACCTGCTGCATAATGTCAGCTCCCATTTTAGTAGCCAGGGTATCATTGGCATGAACCAGCATCTCCGATTTCCCCAAATTAAGCTTTACCACTTTTGATCCAAGCAGATCACTGCTCGCAATTTCAGCGGATGTCCCCACCGGCAGGGGAAAGTCGTTGTGAATAGCAACCTTTACAATTAAATCTCCGGATAAATCCTCAGCAAAGTAAATCTCTCTGACATATCCGACTTTTAGTCCGTTTAATGTTACCAATGTAGTTGCTGTAAGTCCGCCGACATCTTTATAACGGGCATAAAAGACTTTTTCTGTTCTGAATATGTCCCTTCCTTTGAGAAAATTAATGCCCCAGATTAAAATGGTGAGACAGACAACAACCAAAATTCCGATTTTCGATGTTTTTGTAAGCTTCATATCAGGACGTTTTCAAATTATTAGCGAAAATACGCAGGATTAATGGTTAAAAAAAAGTGTAAAACTATTACTTGGCATTCATTGCCTCCTTAATCGGAATTGGCTGGCCGTTTTTGAAAGCAACAATAAAAGCATCAGGTATTTTAATTCTGATTTCTGTCAGATTCTGTCTTGCCTTTGCAAGAGATTTTGTTTCAAGGCAATAGTACTTGTAGTAACCACCTATGGTGATTTCTGTAATATTTTCGACCCCTTTAAATATTTTCGAATTGAGCGGAAGCTTTTTGGGATAAGCTGAAAGTTGGATAGCAAAAGTAATTACGTCCACTTCTTTTACAAGTGGTTTAACCTCTTCTTTAACAGAATTTTGATCTTTGTTGGTCTTCTCTTCAATTTGCCGGTTCGGGGTTTCTTTTTTAATGTCAGCAGTTTGTTTTGCCGGAGGGGCAGTGCTGATCACCTCTTTCGTCACCTTATTCGATTCACCTGATGCAAGGTTCAGGCGAGATTCGAATTTTTCTTTATATAATTTAAAGGAGTTAAAGATGGCTAATGACAGCGTTTCTCTTCCATCATCTGTCATCAGATAATTTGCTTCGGATTGGTTACTCAGGTAACCAGTCTCGATCAGAACTCCCGGCATCGCGGTTTCGCGCAAAACCAGAAAGCCTGCCTGCCTGACATCCCGATTGGCTCTTTGGGCATGTTTAAGGAATGAATCCTGCAGAATCCCGGCAAATGCAACACTTTGGTCAATATGGGTATTCTGAATCAATTCGAACATGATATACGATTCTGACAAGTTTGGATCGAATCCTTCGTAACGTGTGGTGTAATCTTTTTCGAGCAAAATAACACTATTCTCCTTTTTCGCCACGTTTAGGTTATCTTCAGTGCGGTGAAGCCCTAATACATAGGTTTCTGTCCCTTTGACGGATGGTGTAGTACAATAGTTGGCATGAATAGAGATAAACAGATCGGCATTGTTCTTATTTGCAATGACCGATCGTTCGAAAAGAGGGACAAATATATCGGTACTGCGTGTATAGATAACTCTGACATCAGGTAATTTCTCTTTGATATAATTACCGAGTTTCAATGCGATCTCAAGAACAATATCTTTTTCACGAGCTTTTCCGACAACTGCACCCGGGTCTTTACCTCCGTGGCCGGCATCAATCACAACAGTTTCGAGACCTTTTGTTGTCCTGTTTTTGCCATACAAGGGGTTAATAATTAATAAAATAACCATCAAAGATAGTAACAGATAAATGTGAATTGAATCGCAACACTTATATTTAAACCATTTCGCCATTGCTTTCATGTTTATTAAATAAAATCATTGCTGATTGTACACTACAAAAATAGAAGATTAAATTATTTTTTTGCGTTGTAAGTTTCTCTAAATGGTTTTTTTACTTTTGCCCTATGCAATTCGTTGCAGTTATGTTAGATTTAACTTGATTTGGAAAAGTTTTGAGCAAGTTGCGATTTTTATCTTTTCTTTTGGTAATCCTCTTCCTGGTAAATGGAACTATTTTTGGGCAAAAGCTTGAAAATAAAAGGACTGTTGCTGTTGAAAAACCAAGCGTTTTAAATCCGGCGCAACAAACCAGCGTATCTTCTGCAATTCCGGACAAAGTTAAGATGTCTTCTTTGATTGCAAGACCTGCAACGCGGCAAACCAGAGTTTCTTCGGCAATTCCGGACAGTATTCGTATTTCGAAGAAAGACACTCTGGCAGCCGATAGTATCCCGTTGGATGAAACAGCCGGCTTTGATGCTGAGGTGGAATATACTGCTGATGGCTATATAACTCTCGTACAGAATAGTGCTGGTAATAAAATTTTCATGTACGACAATGCCCAGGTAAAATACAAAGACATTGAACTGAAAGCTGCCTATATTGAGCTAAACAGAGACAGTGATATCATTTATGCCGTTGGAAAACCAGATTCAACAGGCGCCATCGCCGGAAAACCTGTTTTTAAACAAGGAGAACAGGAGTTTGAGGCAGACGAAGTCAGGTACAATTACAAAACAAAAAAAGGAATTGTAACCGGTGTTGTGACCGAACAAGAGGGGGGATTCATACACAGCGGCAGGACTAAATTGATTAACGATTCGACTTATTGCCTTCGAAATGGCAAATACACCACCTGCGATGCTGCAATACCACACTTTTGGCTTGAAATGACCAAGGCGAAGGTGTTATCAAACAAAAAGATTGTTACCGGACCTGCCTATCTTGTTATTGAAGGACTTCCAATTTACTTTATATTTGTCCCTTTCGGGTTTTTCCCGAATTCGCCCAAATACTCTTCCGGGTTATTGATGCCTTCGTATGGTGATGAAATTAACAGGGGATTTTTCTTACGTGATTTCGGATACTATTGGGCTGCAAACGATTACTTCGATGCATCTGTGAAAGGCGATCTTTATTCAAAAGGATCGAGAGGGATTAAACTTCATACTAATTACCGGCTTCGTTACAAGTTTAGCGGCTCTTTCGACCTTAAGTATTACAAAAATGTTTTTGGAGATAAAGGTTTACCCGATTATAGAACGCAAAACGATTTTGCCCTTACCTGGAGCCATTCAATGGATGCTAAATTTAGTTTGAGCCAGACTTTTAGTGCAAGCGTAAACTTTTCAACGAGTTCATTCGACCAAAACAACTCATACACTACCGAAAATTACCTTACGAATACTAAACAATCAAGTATTTCATACTCAAAACGTTGGGAAAACTCTCCATTTAATCTTTCGGCAAATATGAGGCACTCTCAAAACAGCCGCGATACGACGATTAGTCTCACACTTCCACAGCTAACCTTTAATATGTCGAGGATATATCCCTTCAAATCGAAAACCCGTTCAGGGAGAGAAAAATGGTACGAAAAAATTGGTCTGAGCTATTCGATGGATATGCAAAACACAATCGATATAAAAGAGAATAAACTGATGAGTTCATCACTTACTAAGGACTGGAAAAATGGTATAAAACACAATATTCCAATTAGTACTTCAATCAAAGCTTTGAAATACATAACTATTAGTCCCTCATTTAATTATGGAGAGAGATGGTACACTCAGCAAATACGAAAGCAATACAACAAGACTACAAAACAGATCGAGATTTCGGATACCATCTACGGATTTACGCGTAATTACGATTATTCATTTAGCGTGGGAGCTTCGACAAAGATTTATGGAGACTATTTGCCATTAAATTCAAAATCAAAAATTAAAGGGATCAGACATGTAATGACACCCACTATTAGTTTTAGTCTTAAACCTGATTTCAGCAACTCTGGCTTCGGAATGTATGGAACCGTTGTCGATTATGTTGATGAAAAAGGGGTGCCCATCAGTTACAGGTATCCGTATCATGAAGGTTCCATTTTTGGAACTGCCAGTGCAGGTCGGTCGGGATCAATAGGGTTTAATCTGAATAATACGCTCGAAATGAAGAAAGTAAATACGAAGGATACCACTTCGAAGGAAGCTTTCACAAAGATTAAACTTCTCGATCAATTGTCAATCAGCGGATCATATAATCTTGCTGCCGACTCGTTAAATCTATCTAATATCAATATTTCTGCCCGTACAAAAGTAGCGGGAGTCGATCTAAACTTTGGCGCAATTCTCGATCCTTATGCGATGCAAAACGGGCATCTTATCAACACTTTCGAATTTTCGCGTACTGGAAAGCTCGCGCGATTAACCAGCGCAAATATGTCGTTCGGGCTATCATTCAAATCGAAAGAGGGAAAAGAGAAAGAGAAGGAGGAAGAAAAATTAACACCAGAACAAAAAACCGAGCTTGAACAAAAAAAACTCAGGGAGAAGTCAGGTGATATCCCCCAATATGCCGATTTTAGTGTTCCATGGGATATTTCATTTAATTATAGTTTCAGGTATAGTAAACCTGATCCGGAAAAATCTTCAATGATCACGCAGACTATTGATTTCAATGGTAATGTAAGCCTGACTAAACAATGGAAAGTTGGTTTTTCATCTGGTCTCGATGTTCAGAAACTTCAGGTTACTTTTACACAATTCAATATTTTCAGGGATTTGCACTGTATGCAGATGTCGTTGAATCTGGTTCCATTCGGCTATCGTCAGAGTTACAGTTTTACCATCAGGGCTACTTCGGCATTATTACAGGATTTAAAATTGGATAAACGCCAGAGTTATTATGATAATCGTAGTTATTAAATCTGAGGGAGAGAAAGGGAGAGGATGTGAGGGTGAGACAAGTCACAGTGACCTTCACAAGAAGATTTCGCACCACTCATTAAATCGAACGACATTTTTATTTCCGAACTTTTGCATCGATTTTCTGACATCGCTCACCGATTTCTCGCGAAACAGGTCGCCGCTTTTCGAGAAGAATTTGTCGGCAAAACAGATAATCTGCTCTTCAACTGAAACGGGCAGATAATCGCGAAGAGGTAATGGAAGTTTTTTGGCAATGATTTCTTCCATTGTTATCCCTATGCCAGTATGTCTTTCACAAACCAGTCCATGCTCAGGATAACCGAGTTTGACCAGCAATTCACAGCCAAGGTAACCATGACAGAGGTATGGAAACTCTCCAAAACAGTACAGATTGGGCGCATTAGTTTTGAAGATACCAACGTCATGCAACATGGATGCCTCTTCGATAAATTCAAGGTCGGGAAGTAACTCTTTGTGATTTTGTGCAATTTTCAACGCTTTTTCGGTCACCAGAGTAGAATGACTAACTAATATCTTGTAAGATTTAGATCTTGGTTTATAATACTTTGCAATGATCTCCAATGGTTTCATAAGCGAAGATTTTGCGGTAAAAATAGTTTTTTTACGAACTTGTTCGACGATTGTATTTGATTATTACCACGAAATCCAACAATTGTTCAATAATTTTACAAATAGTATATCTACTAATAGTTCATTAAAGCTAATTTTAAGCCCAATTTTGAATGATGTATGATGAGTCAATTTATTGAATCTGCCCCGCGTGCTTTCCGCAATGGAATTGATTCTCTGAAAAAGGGGAAGGCAGATAAAGGGATCAAAAGGATAGAATCTTCGCTTAAAGAAGGTTTTAAGCCGGCAATGGTATTTCTCGATATATACCGAAGTGAAAAAGATATTAATCAATCGATTATAATTTTTGAAGCGTTGATGGAAAAAGGTTTTTCCTGGGCATCGCTGGTTATTGGCAGGAAGTATTACGAAGGAGACAATCGTCCGATCACACCTGAAGAATCGGTAAAGTGGTTTCTGGAATCTGCTCGTGATGGTGGGGGAGAAGCATGCAATTATATTGGTGAAATGCGTGAATGTGGGAATGGACTTCCAGTTGATCTCAAAAAGGCATGGGAATGGTACGAACGTGGAGCAGAGCGGGGAGATATTATTGCTAAATACAATATTGGCCGGTTATTGCATACAGGAGATGGCGGATATAAAGATTTGAACGAAGCAGTTGATCACTGGTATGAATCGGCGAAAGGTGGATATGCACCTGCGATGTTTAAAGTCGGTGAGATCTTCGAACAGGGACTTACTGTTCCTGTAAAACTGACCAAAGCATTCGAATGGTATTTAAAAGCAGCCAAAAACGATTACATTCCGGCTTATGAAAAGACTGGTTTGTTTTTATCAGAAGGCAAGGGAACAGAAAAGAATCCGGAAGAGGCTTTTAACTGGTTTTCGAAGATAAAAGGGGATGTTTCAGTGGAAATTGCACTTGCTCTGGGGAAAATGTATTTTGAAGGTTTGGGTACCACCAAGGACCTTGACAAAGCAAAGGAGTATCTTGGTCAGGCGGCTAATGCCGATTATGTGGAAGCGATCTATTTGATTGGAAGACTGTTGGATGAAAAGGGCGATTCGGAGGCCCACGATTGGTACCATCGCGCAGCTGAAAAAGGGAGTGCTGATGCACAGAATGCGATTGCCGGTTATTATTTAAAGAAATCGGATGAAGAAGGGGTTGACTGGCTAAAGAAGGCTGCAACCAATGGAAATCCGGAGGCGATGTTTCGGCTCGCACTGAAATATGAAGTTGGCGAAGAAGTTGAGTCAAACCATAAAACTTCGGTCGATTATTACAGGCGAGCCGCTGAGAAAGGGATTATTGAAGCACAATTTAAATATGCGAGCATTCTTCTGGCCGGTGAAATGACCACCAAAGACAATCAGTCGGCTGCCGATTTTTTTAACCGCGCTGCGGAGGCGGGTCATGCCCGGGCTGCTTATATGATTGGAATCGTGCACGAGAAAAGTCTGAGCTACTGGTCCGAAAAGGAGAAAGCTTTTGAATGGTTTCTGAAAGCCGCCGAAATGGGTGTTCCAGGTGCAATGTTCAGAGTGGGTGTTTATTATGAAAATGGCATTACAAAAGATCAAAATACCGACGAAGCCTTTAAATGGTACCAAAAAGCTGCAAATGCAGGTTATCCGAAGGCAGTTTTTAACCTTGGTGTGATGTATGAATCGGGAAAAGGGATCAGCGAGAATATGCGATTAGCTGTCCAACAATACGAAATAGCTGCCGGACTTGGCGTTGCTGAAGCGATGAATAATTTGGGAAATGCCTATCACCAGGGTAAAGGAACCGATGCAAATCCTTATGAAGCATTTATTGTTCCAGAGGGCTGCTGAAGAGGGAGATGCCGATGCGCAGTACAACCTTGGAGTGATGTACTATTTTGGAGATGCGGGTGAAAAAGATTTTGCCAAAGCTTTCGTCTGTTTCAGAAAAGCGGCAGATGCTGGTTACGCGCAGGCCCAGTATAACCTTGCGGGAATGTACTATTTTGGAGAAGGGACTGAAAAGGATGTATTTCAGGCATTTAATTATTATTCAAAAGCTGCTGAAAATGGTTTTTCAGATGCCTGGAAGAATTTGGGAGATATGTATTTAAATGGAGATGGTATTCAGAAAAATGTGGAGAAAGCGATCCTTAGTTTTGAGAAATCGGCCGATAGCGGCGATGACGAAGCGCGTTACGAACTTGGCAGGATTCTTTACACAACTACAGGCTATCAGGATTTTACGAAAGCTATACTTCACCTGAAAGCTGCTGCCGAAAACAGTTATGCTCCGGCTTATAATCTTTTGGGTGTAGTATTGGTTTCCAAAAAACTCTCCGAACGCGACCCTGTTGCAGCGTGGCACTGGTTCGAAAAAGGTGCAGAGGAAGGAATCATTACTGCAAAACTAAATAAAGCCACCTACCTGAAACGTGGTGAAAATGGTGTTGTAGATTATAATAAAGCTTACAATATTCTTGAAGAACTTGAGCAGGATGATCAGGATCGGATTGCGGCCTATCTGCTTGCCTTATTGATTTTATCGGGCGAATGTGAAGTCAAAGATCAGGAAGTTGCGCGAAAATACCTTGAATTATCTTCTCGAAAAGGTTGGAAACCTGCTGATAAATTTTTGGATAATAATGATTTATTTACAGGACCTGCTGTTTTGAATTTCTGGGAAGATTACATTTTGGAGGATACTGAGGATTAACCGGTTTTGCCGGATGTTGAAAAAGTAAGGAAAGATGGAATTAAAAATTATAAAAACGCAAAAACAGTACGAACAATATCTTGGGTGGATTGATGAGATGTTTGATAAGAAAGTAAAACCTAATACTGTTGAAGGTGAAAAACTTCAGGTTGTACTTCTATTAATAAAACAATACGAAGATGCCCAATATCCTATTCCTTTGCCGAATGCCATTGATGCCATAAAAATGAAAATGGAAGAAAATGGTTTAAAAAATAAAGATTTGGTTGGGAAAGTAGGCAGCAAAGGATATGTTTCTGCGCTTTTAAACAAACGTAAACCATTGACATTGGAATTAGCTAAGCTCTTTCATCAGGAATTAAATATTCCGGCAGAAATATTGTTGTCGTAAGTACTAAGTGTCACTCATTGTTCCTAATCTTTCTGAAATTTGTTTCAATCAGCACCCAATTTTATTTGCTTGTTTCAATATTCATTATAGTAATCTGACGAAAATTTTCCCATGGAAATGCCAGATTCATTGCAGAACACACATTAACGAATCTAATTTTCTCAACATCTGACGAATTATGGTATTGAAACCTGATATTATAGGAATTTCTTAAATTATCAGGAAAGAATGTGGGTCCGCAATTGCTTCCGTCATGTAGCGGCGACAGGATATTCAACGGGAAAACAATCGGGTCTCCTGGCAATTCAAAGGCATAGAAATCCATTGGCCACGGCGTATTTGCATTCTTACTGTCTGCAAGTAAAATGCAATATCCTCTCGGCGTTTTGCTTCCTGTTGCCTGACCGGTTTCTTTATTTACCAATTCACTTACAAAAGAACCAACAATATATCCTTCAACAAATCCGGTAGATTCAGCTTCTTTATTACAGCTGATCCCAATTAAAATCAAAAGCAGGATAAACCCACAAATTTTCAAAAAGGTATTTTTCATGATTTTGGTTGGTATGATAATTCCGGTTAAAACTAAGAAAAGTTATATTATAGATTCATCAAAACGTAAAAAGGTTGCTTTAAAACTTCATGTTACACAGAATAAATACAAATGATATCGATCACAGAAAGGCAGTCTGCTATGTGGAAACATAACCAAAAAAGGATTCCATTTCCTGTTTCAGAAATGGAATCCTTTAGAAGTACTTGATTAATGATCCTAAAATTATATTTTCGCCAATACTCCGGGTAAAATTGTTAGACTCATCCAATACCTTGCGATTACCCTTATTTGATCAACAACTGTTCTTTATAAATTGCTGTTGGGGTAATGATGTGCAGGAAGTATCTACCTTTTTCGAGCATCGAAACATCTATCTCTTGTTTCTTTTGATTGCTTTTTATCGTTTTTACCTTGCCCTTATTCTCGTGCCAGATTTCAATAGTGTAAAAACTATTGTCTTTCTGCATTTTTCCAGAAGCTTTGCTTACTTGATTTACTTGCAAAACACTACGGGTAGAGGCCTCTTTGGCAGTGAGCTGTTCAACGGTAAGGTTGGCAGTAGCAGGATTGGGCGAAAAGGCATAGTAGTAATTATTGTCACAACTAGGGCTATAGTACAACATACGATACTGATCAACTATACCACATTCGTTTGAAGCAGTAACATGCAATTCACCCTGAACGTAGTTGGGATAAAAATAGAAAGCACACATTTGTTGGTCGTTTGCACCAATGATCTGTATTTCCCCATCCTCAATTTCCCACAAATAACTAGTTGCTCCACCTCCTGACGCAAAGAATTGCAAGCCATCATCACCAGCACATGCATAATCAGGCCCAGTAATCTGCAAGATTGGTGGGCCTACCCAAACATTTTTACGCGGTAGTATTACATCTCCGCAACCAGTAGAAGGAATGGTCGCTTCAATCCAACCTGTCCCTGAACCTGCGGTGGTAAAGGTACAAGGATTAGTTCCCTGATTTGAAATACGGCTGAGGTTTGAACTATTGTTCCAAATAATAGTTGACCCAATTGGTAAATTATTTACAGTGAATATCGCATTGGAAGAACAGACAAAGTTAGGGCCAGATATTGGACCAGCCGTTCCTGCAAGATTAGGTTGACCGATAGCTGAATATGCAATTTTTGAGGAGGCTGGTTCTACAGGCACCCATCTATTAAACGTTTGTCCAAGACTATTATATCTAACGTAATATGTTGCATATTTTACATCAAAACCTGTATTTGTTATGTTGGTAATTATTGCGTAAGGGTATCCATCGTTTGGATTACCAAAACCAAGGCATGTGCTTTCCCTATCCCTCATCCAAACCTGAGGAACGGAACAGAAAGGGACATCAAAAGTTATATGTTTTGTGATTTGATATTGATCGACATCATAGTATATGCCAGATGCCAGTCCCCATTGCGGGCCATAGTAAATCCATTGGCTAATAGTACTAAGTTTTACCGAAGTTCCTCCAATTGAAACACCATGGTATAATACATTAGGTGTATTTAGTAAAGATAAAGCACTGTAAGCATTGACTTTACCATATCCGGTGTCATTGTCAAAGCCAATTCCAGTACTTGTAATATCATCAGCTGTTCTTTCTAATATGCCGAACGTCATCATTTGTAAGATTAAAGTTCCGGTCTAATCCTTGTGAAATGATTAACCCTGCTACGCCCGAAACAATTGGTGCAGCCATGGATGTGCCTGACATTTGACCAGTGCCACCTCCACGCACGGTTGATAAAATACCATCTCCGGGGGCAGAGACGCATATATGGGATCCTGTGCTTGAAAAAGAAACCCTTGAAGGAGGGTTACTATTTGTTGTAGCTCCAACGGCAATTACAATTCGAAAGAATGCGGGAAATTCAATAGGATTACCTTGGTTATATTCATTCCCCATAGCGGCAACCACAACCACATTGTGATTGTAGGCGTTTAAAATGGCTTGGTACAACAGGGGCACCCTTAATATCACATCGTTAAGCAGACCACCTATCCCATAAAAACCATAACTTAAGTTGATAACATGGGCACCGTTATTTACAGCATAATCTATCGCATCTGCAACGTCAGAAGGAAATGCTAGGGCAGTGAAATCCACGCTAGCTGATCCAAATATATTTTTAACTGTAACATAACTTCCA
>JAPLDR010000074.1 GCA_026391655.1 Bacteroidia bacterium
ATCCTGAGAGCGCCCTTTTGCCATCCGGGGTGATTGAAACGGCTGAAACCGCGGAAGTATGCCCGGAGAGAGTTTTGACCGCCTGCCCTGTTTCCATGTCCCAGAGGATGCAGGTTTTGTCCCAGGATCCTGAGAGCGCCCTTTTGCCATCGGGGGTGATTGAAACGGCTTCAACCGGGTAAGTATGCCCTGTGAGTGTTTTGACCGCCTGCCCTGTTTCCAGGTCCCAGAGGATGCAGGTATTGTCCCATGATCCAGAGAGCGCTCTTTTGCCATCCGGGGTGATTGAAACGGCTGAAACAGTGTCAGTTTGCCCGGAGAGAGTTTTGACCACCTGCCCTGTTTCCAGGTCCCACAGGATGCAGGTTTTGTCATTGGAGCCTGAGAGCGCCCTTTTGCCATCCGGGGTGATTGAAACGGCGTTAACCCAGGAAGTATGCCCGGAGAGAGTTTTGACCGCCGGCGGCATGGGGTTCCAGGAAGGGCGGGTGGTTGGGATGAGACGCAGCAAGGATTTGCCGGCTGCCGGTTGAAGCTCTCCAGCGGCTTTTCCAATAGGTCCTTCAGCAGCATAATTCCATGCCTGCTGGTGGGTAAAAAAAGCAAATTCTTTAGCATAATTTTGGAGGTTGCTGTTTTCATTCCCTAAAAAATTAAGAAAGTCCTTCAAAAGGTCAGCTTTTGTCGGGCTGGTTTTTATGCGTTCAATTTCAGCATCTATTTGTTTTTCAGTCCAAGGTGTTATGCTTTTCGGAATTTTAAGTTGGCTGATTGCTATTTTCCCTTTGGCATAAGCAATTAAGTCCTGCGTGTATTTATCCATCCTGGCCTGTTTATCTTTATCTTCACTGATAGTTTCCTGGTTATCAGGAATAATTTTCAGAACCTCATTAAAATCATTAACCAGTTCATAGGTCATTTTAGCATAGGCTTTAACCTGGATAAAATCAAGATTGCAAAGGGTATCGGTTACCTCATCCCACATTTCACCCTTGGTTTGTTGCCAGGGTTGCTCCACCAACTTGCGGGTGTTGGGTTTCTTCTGGATGGGTTCGTCCAGATAGAGGGGCTTGCTTTGGAAGTAAGAAGCAAGGGTGGTGTAGTAATTGGTTTTGATTGTTGGCATTTTTTTATTTATTCTATTTCAAACACTCGCGAGAACTTCGTACACCGACGGATTGAAAAAAATCGATTATTCAAATATCATTGATTCAATTTATCATCCGCGATTTTGCAAGTGCCCGAACTGCTAATTATATATATCAGTAAAAGATTGAAATATAGTAATTTTTAAACATAGGAAAGGGTTATCTTAAGGATTGCGGTTGAAAATGAGTTATAGCACTCAATCTACTATTCAAAGAATCGGCCTGCGTTTGAACCAGTTCTTGGAAATAAAAGTCTCAGAGTACTGTATAAATAAACACAAAGATTGAGAACACCAAACCATAGAGGAATAGGCTTATTCATTAAATATAATCCGATAAACATACTGCCAAAAATCAACCCGTAGAAAATCGGTACTTTGAGATCTAAGATCTGGGAGTGCATTTTTACTTTACTTGGAGAATCGTTTTTGTGCTCTTGGTAAAGTCGAAAGAATCTCCTTTTAACCATTGAGACAACTGAGATAATCAAGAACAAGATTCCACCGATTAAATTTACATAAAGTGGAAGTAGCTGTTTAAATAATTCTTTCATACAATTGGTGTTTTTATTGTTTGGAAATCTGCAATTCGATGTTTTTTGTATATAGAGGCATCATATCACGTGGTCTAGGTCAAGCAGTTTTTCTAAAGCTTTTTTTTGCGAAGACACATTGCCCAAAGCGATGCCACAAAAATGGGCAAATACCACAAAATAAGAATCATTAGGCGTATTAAAATTGAAGAATAATCATTATTTGAGGTTCTCATAACTATACAAAATGTGACATATGAAGCAAGACCGACTCCAAGAGTTTGGAGGTTGATACCTGCGAACCGGAAGGCTTCTGGGCATTGTTGGATGGCTACTGTTCTCTTATATGCCTCACCTTCAACAATAAGAAAAGTTGCGACAAGAATCTGTACTATTTTCCAATCCATAACGGACGAAATTGTTGAACTTGGCCATGTAAATAAACTCATCACCAGGGCAAAGCCTAAAAGCCAATGGATCCAAACACAAACAATTTTTATAACAAGCCAACTCTTGGATAAGAACATTTGATTTCTCAAACAATTAGGATCCATTTGAGCTAACATTGATGTAAAACCATTTGTTGTGGCAATGAGAATAGCTTCATCATGTAACTTCTTTGCATCTGCTAAAGTGCCCCCACAGATAGTAACGAGTCGGCTTTGATTGTAGATACTTATTGCTAATCCAGAAGATTCATTGATCTTCCGAAAGATATCAGTAGATCGTACATAAGCTGCTAGGGCTTGTGAATAATCCCTTCTTTTCTCATGAATTGCACCCTCGATTCCGAATGCATAAGCAACTCCTGATAAAAATCCTAACGATTCACAAAGCTGCATTTTATCCCTTGATGCTGCAATAGCTTCGCTATGTAACCCGAGCTTAAGCAGTACTAATGCTTGATCACCAAAGCACCTTTGTAGACCTTCCAACTGGCCAGCTTCTCTGCAAAGAGTCTCGTTTTCTCGAAGAAGCTTTAATGCAACCTGAAAATCACCTTTGGCCATATGAACTCTTGCTTGGCCCTCTATAGCATTGGCCACTCCTGCAACTACTCTGGTTACTTTGAATTTTCGACAGATTTGTTCTGCCTTTTGATGCATAATCAGAGCACTTTTATAATCACCTTGCTGTTCCAGTACAATTGCATGGATTCCCAATGTTTCTGCCAGCAAGGCAAACGAGAAGTCGTCATCTATGGTTTGATAAATGCGTTCAGCTCGAGCACAAGCCTCAATAGCGGATTCTAGATTGCCTTGGATCTGTGACACCAATGCAAGAGATGTCAAAGTAGCTGCAAGCCGTTTTTGGTCGTTGGTGTCTTCAAAGTGTTTTATTTCTTCTATATAAATTTGTTCAGCTTCACACAAATGTCCGAAATTCTGAAGCAACTCCGCAAGCCTCCAAGTATCAAGAGTATGAATTTCAATATTCTTTATTACAGGTTGATATCCTTCACATATTTTGTGTGAAGAGTTTTTTTCAAGTTGCGTCCAGTATCTTTTAACATCAAATTGGGCAGAATCCCAAAGAGTGATGAAAAACTTCCAGTCGATAAGTAGTTGATATAAATTCAACCAGCATTTTGCCTGTAACCAGTGCCATGGCAATTCAGCAAGTTTTCTTACATTGGGTTTCGCGTTATTATTTTCATCCAGATAAAGAGGCTTGCCTGCCAAATACTCAGCAAGTACCTGATGATATTTTTGAGATTGATCTCCCATGGAATTAACGAATCTTAATTCTTAAGTTCTTCATTTACTATATCATATCTTTCTCTCAATACCTCATTAAACTGCCTGTGAAAGAAAGTGATAATCGGCACGCCATCGGCATCACGTTCAGTTAGAAAGGGTTCAAGGTTCAATAAATTTTTGCCAGTATTCAGGATCAAAAGCAAGGATTTCGAGGATTTCATTTTCAGCCAAACCGGAGTATCTGCCACAAAGCGTGTAGCAAATCACTGTCTTTACAAAATCTTCGGGGTAATCCTTTTGGAGTTCATCAAAAAAATCATTGATGATTCCCGGCACATCTTCATTTAAACTCAATCCGGTATCGTAGCTGTGCCATTTTTTCGCTTTTTCAAAGGCAAGTTTCAAATAAATAGGCAATTTATTTTTACTGAAACTATTGATAACCAATTCTTCTTGTTCTTTAGTCAACATACGGTGAATGGAAGAGAACCATTTTCCCAATATTTTTTTTGCTTGTTCGACGGGCATAACCAATAACGGTTCTTTATAAGTTGCATTCAATGCCGGTTCCAGTTCAGGCAATGTGGATACAACAAGGCGTGCATGGTCGGGCAGCTCGCGGGGCAACCAATATAAGGCTTTGGCATTGTCGGTCTCGGAGAGCTGGTCGAGCGAATCGAGAAACAGCAGGATGGGTTTTCTTTCTGTTGCCAATGCCAGACATTTTCTTAAAACATCAGCTAATCCGTTCATATCGTACCATGCTTTTTCATCGCCTTCGCGGGCAAGTGTTTTGGCATCAATACCATACGCCCTGGCCATCTCACCGCATACGCTTTGCAAAAGCGACATGATATTGGAAGAACCGGAAGTTGTACCAATAAAGCGATAAACAAGGGTAGCGCCTTTGTTTTCATTCAGTTTAACAGACTGAGCCATCACGCTCGATTTTCCTGTGCCGGAAGCACCAATTAGCGACATTACCCTTTTTTCGTTGCGGTTATCGAGATAATTTTTGATGATTTTCAGAATATCCTCCCTGCCTTCGAAATGTTCGGTCAGTCTTGTTTTGAATTCCCCATGCAGTTTTACTTCGTGATTGATTTCGTCTTTGTCAACAACCAAAGCAAGTTGTTCATTGATAATATTCTTGAGTTTTTCTAAAACATCATCGTTAAACTGCTGCAATTCTTTTTCACCGATATGTAGCGTTCCGTTTTTCCATTCTCCATCATATTTTTTAAAATGATCGACACCCAATTTTTTTAAGAGCTCTTTTTTTAATTCATCAAGTTTGGTCTTACTATCTTCGTCAGGAATGTCGTCAACTAAATCAATAAATCCCACAGCAGATTTATCTTTAGGTATTTTGGCAATTGTTCTTGAAAAAGCAAACACATGTTTTTCAGAACTTTCACTGCCATCTGGCGGATTTAAAGCTCCTTTGATAATTTCCTGATGAGTAGCAGAGGCAAAGTATTTTATCCTTTGTTCAGATGGAAATTTAAGAATTTCAACAGCAGCCCTTAAAATATTGCGAAGATCCTTCTCAATCGGTTCCCAATAGAGATAATCTTTTTGCTCGCCTTTAGGTTGCAGGACATATTCAGCAGGGATCGCATTTTCATCCCTCTGATACCATTTTTGAATCAATTCCTTATCTATACCATTCAATACTCCAAGAATGGCATTCATCTCATCTTCCGGAATAATTTCGGGTATGGGTTGCCATCCGTATTTATCCCCCAAAAGAATAAGAAAATTAGGCTTAGGTGAAATTTTCTGGCACCGGGCAATCTCGTTGAAACAAATCTGAATAGTTTTCTGGTTCTGCGATGATTCTTCGTTCACACCCCAGCGGAGGTCCACTGCCTGAAATTTGGCTCCTTTTTCTTCACAGAATTTTTCTAACTTCGGAAAAGCATCACTTTGAAGGATGCTTCGTTCCAGCTTCATATCGGTAAATGTTGAGCTAACAAATACGCGGAAGATTTTAGTTTGTTGTGGCATATTGTGATAAATCTTATTAATTTCATAAACCAACTTATTTAGTCCAGTTTTTCAGGTTGACCTGTTTTTGCTATAACAGATTTCCAAAATATTCCATCCTTAGGAATTCTTTTCCTTCCAAGAACAACAAGATCCAGTGGCACCAAACAATATTCTGTCAGCCATTGACTAACCATAAAATCAGTATATCCTGCAATGGCATTATCCACGGCCAAAGTACCTAACCTACTTGCATTAATTATATCAATAGTACTTGGGGGAATTGCACGAATCAGATGCCGGGGTTCATTAGTTAAAACTCTAAAATCTATTTCCTTTTCTAATGAAAATTTTACAATCTTGAAGCTTGCATCACGCAATTTGTCGTCAATGTGACCTTTAATATTTCGGTTATCAATATTAAAGTATTTATCTAACGCCTTGGATTCCAGTTTTGTTAAACAAATTTCATCTTCATATTTTTTTAAATAGTCTACTGCATCATCTGGAATAGCGGTTTCAGACATTATTATTAAACCATAGTTTTTTTTCTTCTTCTCTAAAGCATCCTTTAATGCTGGAATAAGCTTGCTTAATTTATAAGGGGATTCTGGTATTAACGCAAAATCACAAACACCTGTTCGGCTCGCAAGTACTGCATGGCTAACCACAAAGCCTGAATTTGAACCAAAAAGCTGAACAATTCCAACTCTTGGATTTGAACTTGTTTCTACAGCCAAATAATCAATAAACTCTCTTGCTTTTTCAACTGCCGACATAAATCCAAATGTTTGCCAAACCCAAAGTATATCATTATCCATTGTTTTTGGAATTCCGACAATATTGAATCTCCAATGGTCGTTCTGAGGAAATTTCTTTTCATAAATTGTTGCCAAAGCATGTGCGGCCTTCATACTACCTTCGCCTCCTATTATATAAAGCATATTTATTCTTTGGCGTTTTAAGGAATGAATAATCTCTTTTAGTTCACTCATTCTGGAATCATCACCAATTTCGAGTTTTTCATATCTTGAAGTTCCTATCATAGAACCTCCAACGTTGATCATTTCTGAAGTAATAATTGCATTTTGAATCCCTTCGCCCATTAACTGTTTATTAGGATATAGAAGTACCTTATCCGTTTCATTTTCAAAAGACTTAAACCCATTTTTCAATCCAATTACTCGTAACTTATCCAAATAGCCTGATGCAATGGCATATTTAAAATGCCTTTGAGTAATACCATCAATAACTATAGTGTTGATCGAATGGAATATTTATAGGCTTATAAATATATTCTCTTGGTCCAGCTTCAGGGAAGGAAAAGGAATGATCTTTCAAACAAAAATTTATACACTTAAACGGATTCTGATCATCCGAAAAGCAGGATTCAACCTCATGATAATTGGTTAATGCAGCTGCCAGTACATTTGATTTTCTTGGAGATCCTATTTCATCCAGAATGGGATTTTTAATCTGTTCATATTTTTCCCCTTCATCTTTAGTTTTCTCAATTCGCAAATTAATTTTTACTCTTGGCCAGCTTGGTGTTATTCCTTGACGTAATATATCTTCGATTTTTTTAATTTCATTCGTTAATTCAAAAGAGGTAGTACTAACTGATGTTTTCTTTAGATTTTCTCCAACAATATATTTATTTGTGTAAAAGTTAATGATGTCTTTTTCATAATTAAAAAGCTGGCTATTAGAAGGTAACCCATCTGGATATGTAAACCTCTCATTTTTAAGTCTGAAAAACAGATCACTAAAACTATATGAAATATCAAATTCATCATTGATTTTCCGAAAAGGAACAACTATATCAAATCCGTCTGGTTCAGGATTGGTTGTTGTAGATAAGTCCTCAATTATCACTTTTAATGAGATTTTTTTATCATTTTGGACTTTAAGGCTGTTCCAATACTCAAGTTCCTTTTTTTGCGTTGGACCAATCTCCTTGCCTAAAAAGAAGACAAAAATCTCTTTTTCAGCAATAGCCTCTTTTAAAACGTCACCCCAGAACTCCTTATGATAAATTCTATCGTAAAAAAATATATCAAAATCATCATTGGCATATTTTGAAAGCATGGAATAATAATATTCAATGATCAAATGATGCTTGAAAGAATAAGAAAAGAATACCTTTTGCTTCATAATATTTAGTTTTAATTTATTAAAAACAACATATATCTATTAGTTAATATCAATAAATCAGGTTATTATATGATTGGGGAAAGCTCCCAAAATTCCGGCTTCGAGTTGATGAAGGAATTTTTCAAAGCCGGAAGAGTATCTCTTTGAAAAATACATCTCTCCAACTTCATATCGGTAAATGTTGAGCTAACAAATACGCGAAAGATTTTAGTTTGCTGTAGCATAGGTTATTATTTAATTAGCGGTTGATTATTTATCCTTCAATTCCCAAACTTCCTTTAGTTCTTTAACCTGGTTAATATCATAATTCTTAGTATCTTGATCCAGGTTGTCGAAGTCCATTAGATCGTTGTGTTGCTTTTTTGAATCATTGCGCACGGAGTTGTATTCCCAGGCATGGAAATACTTGTTGGCCATCCAGCGCCGATGCTCCATGTCTGCCAGTTGTTCAACCATTGCTTCATTGTTCAAAAAACTGAAGTCAACTATGCCATTTTCAGGGTTCAGATAAAGTTCGGGATTAGTAAGCTGACCCACAGTGCGTAGTTTGATGAAATTGTGTTCTACAACCGATCTGTTGTCATCGCGGATTTCTTCATCAAGCAGGTGCCATGGTAGCAGTGTAGCCTTTGGTACAGGGATTTCCTGCTTTTCTTTGATATTTTTTTCTACATTGTCAACATAACCCAAAATAGCATGCTTTAACCACCTGTTGTGTATAGCAATGGCTTTGAAATCAATGGCTTCATCAATAATATTCTGTGGAGTAGCAGCAGACTTTAGAATTTCGACCGTGTGTATATTGCCTGTATCTTTGTTTGAAGCTCCCGTTACAATATTTTTACTGAACCACCTGACTATTGGAATTGCTGCCCCAAATACTTCCCGCGCTGTTCGTGTGTAGGATGCCTGAGAGCGATCCTGCTCGCTACAGATATAAATGACATCCACACTGGTTAAGCCATTTTCGATCAGGTTGCCAGGTGTAAGATGATGTGGATTAAGTTTAATAAACTGCAGATCAATCAGCTTTGTGATGTTTTTGTGTTTTGTAAGTATTTTATTTCCGGCAAGATCGGCATCCTGGTAGAGTAGGGTAATTCTGGTATTCTTACGATTGATATAATGACAGTTCTGGACACAAAGCTTAAAGAGCTCCTCTCCCATCTAACTGTAACCCATTAACAAAATATGAACCTGTGGAGCCTGCTTATTTGTAACCGGAATAAACCTGTCGGGAGGGTATTGACGAAAAATGTACCTTGCTGCGAGTTCGTTGATATTAAATAATTTAACTTTATTCTCAGGTTTGGTTCTTTCAGGATGAATAGCTGGGTTATAGTCCCTCAGTTCAGTTTTTAACTGTTCAAATTCTTTGAAAAACCGGACGTTTGTTTCATTTCCACTCTGGGTATCAGCGATTGACACAGCCTTTTCCCGGAAGGTATTAAGCAGTTCCCGCAATTCACACTTCTGATCATCATCAATGTTGTTCATTTCCTGATAAGCCACTTTTTTAAGATTCAGACTATCGATATTGCCTGCCAGTATAAGCCCAGAATTACCTGAAGGAAAATCTTTTAAAATAGTCTTTGCATTTCTTATTATTGTGAGATTGTCGAAGTCATCACCAGTAAGAGCATAAAGGCATTTCGCGTGCTCAATTCCAACTTTCTTCAATACTTCGGGATCGAGGGCATTGCCTCCGATGATTTTGACTCCCTGTTTCCGGAGCTGTTCGAGATTTTCGTTTTGCGTATTTTTTTCAATGATGACGAGCTTTTTCTTGGGTTCAAAATTCCGGGCAATAGTATTTCCCAAATCTCCGAGTCCGCAAAGAATGGTATGGTCATGCATCTTTTTGACCCTCGATGAATTAAACCTCTCCTTAATCACCGACAGAAACGCGAGTACAATGGTGTAAATCAGCGTTAATATCGCGAGGAACCTGGCGGTATTGTAAATGATCTGTGTCATCAGCGAATAGGTGACATCTCTTTCATAAAACCGGTCGCCCGATTCCATTGAAAACAGCTGAAAGGCATAATACAATTTTCTGAGAAACGGATAATCAGGAAAAACGGTGTTAAAGCTGATATATCCCAGTAAAACAGTGAGAAAACATAACACAATGGGTATGGTGAGGCTCCACCCAATTTTCTTAAAATTCTCCATATTCAGGTGTATTTCAGGAATTTGATTAAGCGCACTAAATTAAAAAATAAAATGTATAAAATGAAAGAATTATGAATTAGGAATTAGGAATTAACCAAACTACACAATTTACGAGGTTAAAGCAAATCGTCTCATTATCAAATTGCCTCATTGTCTAATCGTCGAATTGTCTCAATTTGTAGCGATTTTAGACCGCATTTAGACCCGATACACTTCATATCCAATTTCTGCAAGCAGCTTTGGAATATTATCAACAGGGTCATAGTCAAAGACGCGTGTTGCATCGTCAAGATTTTCCCAGGCAGTGATACAAGGGTTTAGCTTAGCTGTTATGTTCTTTTCAGGCCCATACCTCCAGCCTTCGAGTAAGCGTTCAGCATTCCATCGGGCATGTTCGAGTTTGGCAAGGTAGTCGTATACGGTAGTGCTCTGTTCAGCTTTGATATTGAACAATACCGGATTCACTTCTTCCCTTATATTCAGGCCAACCCGTTTCAAAATATGCTCGTAAAAAGCAACTTGTTTCAGATTTGAATGTTTAAGTGATGGATTCAGTTTTTCCCAGGGCATCAGTACTTTGAATTTGTTGATATCTTCAGTGTTAGGGTTAAATTCTTCCAACCTTTTCTGCCGGTAAAACTCATGTGCAATTGGTGCAAGTTTTTCAATTTTTTCTTTTGACAGGATTGTTTTTGCCGACTGGTTCACCAATGCCCAGGCGGTGAGCGGATCGTTGGGTAACTGCAACAGATTGGGATGGTTTGCCCATGTTTTGTCATAAAGAAAATCGGTAACAGCCCTTCCGCTGGAGGTAACCAGACCCACTTTCGCCCCAAGTGAAAGGGCAATCCGGTATTCCATATTGGCGATTACACCCCCGTCAATTCCAATAAGAATCACATCCGCAGGTTTTATTCCATTGCCAACCAGATCACTCCAGCAAATGAGAATATCGAGAGCGGAGAATTTATC
>JAPLDR010000137.1:0-26695 GCA_026391655.1 Bacteroidia bacterium
AATAAATTCTCCGCCACTAGATAGACTTCGGTTCAACGAATCGACTGAAGCCTTCTTTCTGCTTGGCAAAGATAAAAAAAGAAAATTTAGGAAATTAATTTGGGAAAAATTTGGAAGTAATCACAGTATCTTAGTAGAAATAGAAGGCGGAAGAAGAAGTAACCTTATTGATTTACCGATTAATTAATAAGGTTGAAAATCAGGAGAATATGCTTGCTGCTAAGGTTATTAAGCTAAAGAGGAGGTTCTTTTTTTGATTTAATTTTACTCCTCATTGGCATTCCTTGTTATTAAATTTCCAAAAAATTTAATAGTGGAGTGAAATTGTTTTGGCATGATCCTAATCGTTTAATGATTGGAATTCCAGGAACTTGTGCTTCCAAGTTCATCTCTTTCTGTTTACTTTTCAATGGATCTTCATATTGAAAGATATTATCCGGACGGCTTCTATATTGGAGCTCATTTAATGATATGAGTTGGAACGTTTGCTCCTGAGAAAGTATCCACATTTCATCATAATGAACCGCATCTAAAATGAAGAAATCTACCATTAGCACTTTATTACGCCAAGTTTCATTTGCTTGTATTCCAGAATTTATGGCTAATCTTAATTCACTTTTTTGAACCCTCAATTGAAAGCAGCGATATGTTTTTATTAGCTCTGGATTTCTTCCTTTAACTTGAATTTTAGCAAATTTGTTTGGATTTTTAACACTGGAAACTAAATAGTCTATTCCAACATCAGGAACAGGTTTTCTCACAATCAATCCAATTAACTCAAGTTTTTCCTTAACCCTTCTTTCAGTTACATTGCCAGTTTCGTTTTGTGGTAATTTCATATTTATGTGAATTACAAATCCCTTTATTATTCTTCAAAATATAACTAATTCAAGTATCACAAAATTGTCAATGTGCCATCTTTTTAATTTGTAGCCAACTCCTAAATTTGTACCGTATAGCATCATATTGATAAAAATTCCTACCCCTCTTTCGGCGTCAGCTGCTGCACAATTTTAAACTCAGAAAGGAACTCTGCCGCGATCACCCTTAACACAGTGTATACCGGGATAGCGAGAATCATTCCGGGGATGCCGGCAATGCCTCCTGCCATCAGAATCACGAAAAATATTTCAAGCGGATGGGCTTTTACGCTGTTCGAGTAAATCACAGTCTGTAAAACCATATTGTCGATAAACTGAACCACCATCACTACAACGATAATCCAAAACATTAGCGGCAACGTTACTTCTGTAAAACTGGAATTCAGGTTGTTGGCCACAGCGACTACGAGTCCAAATATGGCACCGATCCACGGCCCGATATAGGGAATGACATTCAATATTCCGGCAAAGACGCCAACAACTACCGCATGGCCAAACCCTAAACCTGCAATGGTAAATCCTGTAATCGACAAAACCATGACCCCGAGAACCTGGAACAGCATCCCGATCAGGTATCTTTTCAGCAAATTGCTGACTTTATCCATTACCATCGAAATGCGCGATTCAAATTTCACAGGGGCTAACACGAGAATCCAGTTCCGGAAAAGGTTCTCCTCTTTAAGAAAAAAGTAAAGGATAAAAGAAACTGAAAAGATCATCATAAAGATGTTTCCCAACATAGTTGCAACAGATCCGAATACACGGCTCACCTCGCCAACATTAAGAAATCCCTTCAATTGCGATTCGAGATAATCTTCGAGATTTCCGGCCGCCGGGAGATTAGGGGCAAAGTGAGGAAAACTGATCTTTAGCTGAACCAGCGCATTGTTAAGATAACTGATCACATCCTGTATATTGATGGATGAAAGCTGATCAACTTCGGATACCACAAGCGGAATTAAAATCGAGAAGAAGCTGATCAGTACAAGCCAGAGTGTCAATAAAGTAAGTAGAGCGGCGGATGATTTACCAATATGAAACTTCCGGTATTTGATTTGCTGATATTTTCGCACAAGCGGACGTCCAATCAAAGCCAGAACTGCCGCGATCAAAATATAGGTGACGATATAGCTGAAGTAGTACACAAGTAATCCGAACAGCACCACTGCCAATGCAACAATGGTGTTTTTAATGCGCTGATCCATACGAATAGTAATTAGTCCTATCAAACATACACTTTTTTGGTTCTATAACGAAATGAATGGGTAAATAATGTTTTAACATTTACAATCCTTCGATTTCGCAAGTGCAATATTTAGCTTTAGGAAGCTGCCAGCTGCCAGTTGCCAGCAGCTCAATTATATATATTGACAACACAAACCGTTAAAGAGTCAATTAATAACTTGCCTTTCATAGCCTGCTGTACAACTCTTTCAAAAATTCGAGATTTTTTAGTTGGTATTTTCGAATTTTATTTACTGCGTAGAAGGCAACGAATAACCCAATTATAAAACCAACTATCAGGCCATAAATTGATTCCTCGTTTTTCATTACTTCTGTAAACGGTTTATGTTCATAATAGACATGAATTGACAGCATGATCAGTGCCACCAGAATTGGCATAAAAACAATATACGCTTTGCTGTACTTGCCCAAAAGCCATTTTGACAGCAGTTTTATTCTTTGTTCAAGCCAATCCTTTAAGGGTAAATTGAATTTATTATTGTGAAGTTTATTCCAGGAGTATAAAGAAGCAATTAAAGAGATAAGTGTTATTGCGCAAAGTATAAAGTTGATAATCTGATAAATCGAATCACCTTGCCGGTTTAGTGTGGTTATAATCAGAAAAACAATCAGACCCACACAAGCAATAAGATCTAAGCCAATGATAAACAGAAATTTATTAATAGTTTTCCTGGTTTTGGCAGTCAGTAATTGATTCAATTCTTCAACTGTTTTTGATTTAATTTCAGCATCAATATTTTTCCAGATGTTTTGTAATTCGTTAGTTTCCATGATTTAAATGATTTAAATTTTGTTTCAGTAATTCTTTCGCTCTGTTAATTCGTACGCCAACATTCGACTTCGATATACCAATGATTTCGGCAATTTCATCATAACTCTTTTCTTCAAGGTATAAAAGCATGATTGATTTATCGATTTCATTCATGTTATAAATAGCTTGTAATAACATCCGAAAGTTTTCATTGAATGATAATTCTTCGATAAGATCAAACTTGTCAATTGAGTCTGGCAGCTTTTCACGGTATTCAATCCGCGATTCTTTCTTGAGTCTTGAAATTGATGTATTGATTGAAACCGCATAAATCCATGACCCGATACTATTCCGGTTCTGCAGCCCCGGAAATGACTTCCACAACTGATATATGATTTCCTGGAAATTATCTTCCCTGTCCGCTTTATTTCGAAAATAGATCAGGTTGACTTTGTGTAAGATGCCCTGATAATTCGATAATATTTCAAGAAATTCTTCTTTCAAGGATTGCATGATTTTACCGTTTCTTATAAAGTATTACGTGGATGAGATTTATTACAAAATATTCTTAGAATTAAATTTTAAACAATTCTTTTTGATCATTTAAAAAATGTTTTCCTCAGATAGCCCGTAGGGCTTGTAGTATTGTAGAAAAATCGTCCGCCATTGGAACCTTTACCGCGTAGCGGTTAAACTATTATTAATCAAAAAATTCGAATAAATATTGTTTTTCAAATTCGATTTCATATTTGTTTAAAAATTCTATATACTCCTCCTTAAATGTTTGTTTTTTGTGGTGCTGTTCCTGATTTTTAATGTATTCATAAACTTTTTCGATTTGAGATCGGCCATATGAGAATCCCCCATATCCTTCCTGCCATTCAAATTTTCCCGGAAAAAATTTATGATCGTTGATAAAGATGCTTGAACTCCTTTTCAACTCTTTTACCGTTTCTGAAACGGAGATTTTTGGATTTAGTCCTATAAACAAATGAACATGATCTGTGACTCCATTGATTATTATTGATTTATGTACAAGATTTGTAGTAATTCCACTTAAATATTGAAAGATTCGCGGACGGATCTTTTCGACTAACAAGCGATCCCGGTGTTTGGGACTAAAAACCAGTTGAATGTAGAATTGTGTGAAGGCTCCAGGTTTCATCGTAAGGATTTTTAATTTATTGAATTTTAATCACATTATAAGATTTTAAAATGTACATATGCAATACTTTAACCACTACGCGGTATCTGCGCCGTATATAATTCTTTGCTACAATACTACGACCGCTACGCGGTAAGAACCATTTACCATCTAATTATTAACATTGCAATACTTCAACCGCTGTAGCGGATGTCTATGAATACAATATTTCTACAATATTTAAATCGCTGCATGATGGTCTAATTAATTTATTTACCCTTGAACCATCCTGACGAAGAATGTGTCGGATGCAGTGACTGAAGATTACGAAAATACGAAAAGTCTTCAGCCTTCAGTCTAAATAGCCTGATTTTAATCGATTCTTATTAAATTTGCGTTTATGACAGTTCAGAAAAACCATCAGCTGATTGCCGGACGACTTGGAATCAGCATCAGGCAGATAGCCAATACAATTACTTTACTCGACGAGGGAGCAACAGTCCCTTTTATTTCGCGTTACCGCAAGGAAATGACCGGCAGTCTCGATGAGGTGGCCATCGGATATATTAAAGAGGCCAAAGAGCAACTTGAGGAGCTTGACAAGCGAAAGGTAACCATTCTTAAGACGATAGAAGAACGGGAACTACTCACGCCTGAACTACAGTCGAAGATTGAGCAATGCTACGATCTGAACGAACTCGAAGATATCTACCTTCCGTTTAAACCCAAACGACGCACTCGTGCCACAGTTGCCCGCGAGAAAGGCCTCGAACCGCTTGCGAAGTTGATTTTTAAGCAGTTTGAAACCGATCCCGAAAACCGGGCACTCCAGTTTCTGAACGATGCTGTTCCTGACGTGGCCGAGGCACTTGCCGGGGCGCGGGATATTATTGCCGAATGGATCAATGAAGATCTGCATGCACGAACAATTGTGCGAAATCAATTTTCGCGCGAGGCAGTGATTTCCTCACATGTTGCGAAAGGAAAAGAAGAAGAAGGAATTAAGTTTAGCAATTACTTTGATTCTTCTGAACCTCTAAAGCGTTGTCCTTCACATCGTTTATTGGCTATGCGCAGAGGAGAGAAGGAAGGATTTCTTAAACTGAGCGTTGCTCCGGATGATGAGAAAACCATCGCTGCACTTGAACACTATTTTGTGAAGAGCCGGAATGACAGCGGAGTGCAAGTGTCTTTGGCTGTTAAGGACAGCTACAAAAGATTACTTGCTCCAGCCATCGAAACCGAGTTTTTTGGCACCTCTAAGTCACAGGCCGATACAGAAGCGATCAAAGTTTTTGCGGAAAATTTGCGTCAACTGCTTCTTGCTGCACCACTTGGACAAAAACGGGTTCTTGCACTCGATCCAGGCTATAAGTCTGGTTGCAAGTTAGTTTGTCTCGATGCCCAGGGAAACCTGATTCACAACGAAACGATTTATCCGCATCAGCCTCAGTCGGAGGTGAGTCAGTCGATCCGCAAGGTTTCATCACTTGTAAGTACCTATAAGATAGAGGCAATTGCCATTGGCGACGGTACAGCAAGTCGCGAAACGGAGGTATTTATTAAGAAGATCGCTTTTGATCGCCCGCTACAGGTATTTATGGTGAGCGAAGATGGCGCTTCGATTTACTCAGCTTCGAAAGTGGCACGTGATGAATTTCCACAATATGATGTAACGGTACGCGGAGCTGTTTCGATTGGTAGGCGACTGATGGATCCTTTGGCTGAACTCGTAAAGATTGAAGCCAAGTCGATTGGGGTGGGTCAGTATCAGCACGATGTTGATCAGAGACTGTTGCAGAAAGGGCTCGACACTGTAGTTGAATCGTGCGTTAACCTTGTTGGGGTAAATGTCAACACAGCAAGTAGTCATCTGCTCAACTTTGTATCAGGTCTGGGACCATTGCTGGCTACGAATATTGTTGAGTATCGGAAAGAAAATGGTCCGTTTACAGTGCGCACCGAACTGATGAAGGTACCAAGGATGGGGCCGAAAGCGTTTGAACAGTGTGCCGGATTTCTCCGGATTCCGGGTGGCGTCAATCCGCTCGACAACTCAGCCGTTCATCCCGAAAGGTATTCGCTTGTGAGTAAGATTGCTGCCGAACGAAAGTGTAAAGTTGAGGAACTTATTGGATTGGAAAATTTGAAGTCAGAGATTGTAACAGAAAAATACCTGAGCGATGAAGTGGGTCTTCCGACTTTAAATGATATTCTTGCAGAGTTGGCTAAACCAGGTCTCGACCCCCGAACCGGAATCAAAATATTCGAATTTGCCGACGGTATCTTTTCGATGAAGGATTTGCAGATTGGCATGGTACTCCCCGGAATTGTTACGAATATCACGCGGTTCGGTGTATTTATCGATGTTGGCGTAAAGCAGGATGGATTGGTTCATATCAGCGAGTTGGCCAACCGTTTTGTGAGCGATCCGGCTGAAATCGTCAAACTGCATCAGCATGTTAAAGTGAAAGTGCTTGAGGTTGATATTCCGCGGAAGAGAATTGCTTTTTCGATGAAACAGGTGGAATAATGGTTGAATATTTCAAAATTTCAATATCTTTAAATCTTGAACTCTTTCGAAATCTTTTAGATTCAATGTCGCAAGTTTTAAATCATTAACAATAGCAGTTGAAGCTATAAGTATGTCCTGTAGACCAATGATTTTGTTGCTTTTCCTGAGTGTTTGAATTATTTCACAAGCTTTGTCAATCTCTATTTCAGTAAGTGGAAGAATTGTTAATTTTTCAAAAACGTCATCCCAAAAATCCTTTTGTCCTTTGCCAATCCCGACTCCGATCTCAAGTTTTGTTATCACAGAAATTGAGAAATCATAATCCTCTGATAGTTTTGCAAGCAACGTACGATCTTTTCGCAGTTTTCGAAAATAATCAATGAATAGGGAAGTGTCTAAACAGATAATTTCTTTGTCCATTTGTTGAATTGCTTTCTTAATTCCCTGTAATTATTATAACCCTCTTCTGTCATAACAGGTCCGGCTAATAATAATTGATTCAAAGTTAAGCTGGAATTTTTAAATTTTGGGATTAAATCATTATCTAATTGATGTTTAATCATCAATTTGTCATTATATGGTAATTCTCTAATTAATCCAATAATTTGATTTAATCCAATATTTAACTTCAATTCCATAGCACTATTTTTTACAAATATACACAATTTTAAAATATTGTATATTTCGCAGATTGTCTGGATACTCAACGATTTGAATATTCTGTTAGTGGGTGTCAAGCAGGATGGATTGGTTCATATCAGCGAGTTGGCCAACCGTTTTGTGAGCGATCCGGCTGAAATCGTCAAACTGCATCAGCATGTTAAAGTGAAAGTACTTGAGGTTGATATCGCAAGAAAGAGGATTGCTTTTTCGATGAAACAGGCGGAGTAAACCAATTCCCAATCTTTAGAAAAAAGATAGTATATGTCAAGCTCATCTTAATTTGAAGATATTCAAAAAAAAAACCTGGCAGTTTTCGATGAACTACCAAGCTCTTATGTATTTAGAGACAAGGTATTTATGTGTAGAGACATGGCATGCCTTGTCTCTACTCGGATTATCTTTTCAGTTTGATCACTTCACTTCCGGCAAGCAGGTAAGCACCAGAACCATAAACTTCCCAGCTATCAGCAGTAAAGTTTTTCTTCGGATCGGCTCCGACTGGCTGAACCCATCCAACATGGCCATCTTTGCTGACACATTTATTGAGTCCGATCCATGCTTTTTCAACAACCGGAAGGTAAGTAGCCTTATCGAGAATTCCATTGTTGATTCCCCATGCAATGGCATAACAATCAAAACCTGAGCCACTTACTTCGCCTCCAGGATATGCCTCCGGATCAAGTAAGCTTGCACGCCACATTCCGTCAGCTTGTTGTAGCTCTTTCAATCGCGCGGACATTTGCTTCAGTAATGTAATATAAAACTCGCGACCTGCATAATTGGCCGGAAGTTCCTGCAAAACCCGTACAATTCCCCCCATTACCCAGCCATTTCCACGTGACCAGAAAATCTTTTTACCGTTTGCTTCGCGAACATCTTTCCGTTCTTGATCACGTATTTTAGGTCGCGTGCAAAAAGATGTTCTTCCTTATCATACAGAAGATCGTAACTCTCTTTGAACAGCTGATCGCAGTATTTAAAGTAACTTTCATTGCCCGTTGCCGCACCCAGTTTAACGATTGCAGGAGGACCCATAAAAAGGGCATCGCACCACCACCATTTAATGACCTCGTTTCCTTTTGTAGGATAAGGTTTTTTCATGAAGATAGCCAGCGTATCGATGAAAGGTTGAATCATCTCCTGTTTTTTTTCCACTTTATAAACATCTACGTACGTCTGACAAATGGCAATATCGTCGGCATGATACCAGCGTTTGCCTGGTTTCCAGTTGTTTGCTTTACCCATGTCCATCATCGCCTGATAAATGGTTTTGGATTTGGTGGTTTTCCATGCGGCAGAAACACCGGCATAGAACGCACCGTTTGTCCAGTCTGTTGGTTCGTGTTTTGGATTTTTGAGTTGCCAGGCTGTTACACTTTTCATTGTTTTTTTGATGTAACCTGGCGTAAATAACTTTTTGTTATTGTCTGGTTTTGAGAAGCTAGTTGTGATAATTAAAACAAGCGTCATAAAAGAGAGCATTTTTTTCATCATAGCATTAGATTAATATAGTTTGAGTGCAAATATATTAAACGTGCAACCGCATGCAAAGACAATTAATTAAAATTTAACATTCAATTTTGCGTTTTGAAAGATTCAATCTGTTTTTTGCTTAATATTGCATTATTAAAATAAATATGACAAAGATCAGCATTCATACAGGACTTCATCATCACTTGCCTTAAGGTGAGCCGGGGTTGGTACGTCCATAATCATATTACCAAAACACAGGCTTACCTCTTCAATCAGGTAGGCCTTTTTTAATTTAAACACATGGATTCGATTTTAAGAATTGCTATTCAGACCAAAGGTCGGTTAAACGAAGATTCAATGGCATTGCTCACAGAAACAGACATTAAGTTTGTCGCGAGTAGTCGCAGATTGATATCACAGGCAAAAAACTTCCCGATGGAAGCCTTGTTCCTGCGCGATGATGATATTCCGCAGTGCGTTGCTGACGGGGTTGCCGATATCGGAATTGTCGGTAAAAATGAGGTGATGGAGCAACAACAAACAACACCTGGGATTCAGTAAGTGCCGTTTATCACTGGCCATTCCGAAAGACTTTGAATATACAGGACTTGACTGGTTTTCGGGAAAGAAGATCGCTACTTCCTATCCCCGGATTCTGAAAGACTTTTTGATACAGAACAATATCAACGCTGACATTCATTTTATTGCCGGTTCAGTAGAAATTGCTCCGGGAATTGGACTGTCAGATGCCATATTCGATATTGTTAGTTCGGGAAGTACGCTTGTAAGTAATCGTTTAAAAGAGGTGCAGACCATTATGGATTCTGAAGCCGTATTGGTGGCAACACCTACACTTTCAAAAGAGAAGCAGGCGATACTCGACGAATTGATTTTCCGTATCGAATCAGTCCAAAAGGGGAGAGGAAAAAAATACATTCTGCTTAATGCGCCGAACGACAAGCTGGATCAGATTATCAAAGTCCTTCCGGGAATGACCTCTCCTACAATTATGCCACTGGCGAAGAGCGGCTGGAGTTCACTTCATTCGGTTATTAACGAAAGTGAATTCTGGGAAGTGATTGGCAATCTGAAAAAAAATGGTGCCGAAGGAATTTTGGTTATTCCGATTGAGAAAATGATTTTATAAAATTTTAAGTCATGCAAATCTACCGATACCCCCGGTTTAATTCGTGGCCTGATATTACGCGGCGACCATCAGCCGATTATTCAGACAAGATCGAAACTGTGCGTGAAGTAATGCTGAAGATCCGCGAAGACGGTGATGCGGCAATCCGTGAATACACGAATCAGTTTGACCATGTGGATATTGCTGATTTTAAAGTTACAGAAGCGGAAATCGGGGATGCCATCCGGATAATAAGCCCGGCACTGAAAAAAGCGATCAGCATTGCTGCCCAAAATATTGATACATTTCATATTACGCAAAAAATTCCTCATCGGGTTGTTGAAACAATGCCTGGCGTTAAATGCTGGCAGAAATCGGTTCCAATTGAGCGCGTCGGGTTGTATATTCCCGGTGGTTCGGCGCCGTTATTCTCGACGGTATTAATGCTCGGAATCCCTGCGATGATTGCCGGTTGCGGCGATGTAGTACTTTGCACGCCACCCGATCCGAATGGAAAAATTCATCCGGCTATATTATTTGCTGCCTCAATTTGTCATATCACAGAGATTTATAAAATAGGCGGTATGCAGGCAATCGGGGCATTGGCATATGGTACTGAATCAATAAATAAGGTTGATAAAATATTCGGCCCCGGAAATTCATGGGTCACAGCAGCCAAGCAATTTGTGGCCATGTCGGATTGCGCAATTGATATGCCTGCCGGTCCCTCGGAAGTGGCGGTAATGGCTGACGAAACGGCAAATCCGGCCTTTGTCGCTGCCGATCTTTTGTCGCAGGCCGAGCACGGTCCGGATAGTCAGGTTATTCTCATAACTACTGAAGAGCAATTGATTAGCGAAGTTATTAAAGTGATGGGGAAACAACTTGCAGCACTTCCACGCTCTTCCACAGCCTCAAAAGCACTCGAAAACAGTCATGCAATCCTGGTGAAAGATGTTGAGGAAATGCTTGGACTGATCAATTTTTATGCACCTGAACATTTGATTATTGCTACGAAAGATGCTGCTGCTCTGGCAGAACGGATCTCGAATGCTGGTTCGGTTTTTATTGGAAACTATTCTCCGGAGAGTGCCGGTGATTACGCTTCCGGAACGAACCACACGCTCCCTACTAATGGCTGGGCAAAATCGTTTAGTGGCATTGGGTTGGACAGTTTCTGTAAGAAAATAACCTTTCAGGAGATTACCAAAGAGGGAATAAAGCGGTTGGGGCCGGTCATTGAAGAGATGGCGCAGGCTGAGCAGCTTTTTGCTCATAAGAATGCAGCGACGTTAAGAATGAAATAAATTACAAATTGTAAATTACGAATTATGAATTTTGCTTAGGATTTAGTCAATGCAATACTTGAAATGTTTCGATATGAGTTTAGATATCAATAAATTACTTAGAGAGAATATCCGCACATTAAAGCCCTATTCCAGCGCAAGGGATGAGTTTTCCGGCGAGGCGGTCGCTTTTCTTGATGCCAACGAAAATCCATACAATTCGCCATGGAACCGTTATCCCGATCCGCGTCAGGTAAAATTGAAAACCAGGGTTGGTGAAATTAAAAATATTCCAGTTCAGAATATCTTCCTCGGTAACGGAAGTGACGAGCCGATCGATCTGCTGTTTCGGGCATTTTGCGAACCCGGAAAAGATAATATTGTTTCGATCAATCCGACTTACGGAATGTACCGGGTTGCTGCTGATACGAACAATGTAACCGTGAATCTGGTTCCATTGAGTGTTGATTTTGAATTGGATGCAGATGCTTTGCTCGCTGCTGTAACGCCTGATACCAAAATTATCTTCCTGTGTTCGCCTAATAATCCTTCCGGTAATGCGCTGAAAAATAGCGATATGTTAAGGATTATCGAAAAATTTGGTGGTCTTGTTGTCATCGATGAAGCCTATATCGATTTTTGTCCTGAAAAATCATTTTTGCCAGTATTGGGTCAATTTCCTAATCTCGTTATTCTTCAGACATTTTCGAAAGCATGGGGAATGGCCGGGCTGCGCCTCGGAATGGCCTTTGCAAAAGAACAAATCATTGAAGTGTTGAGCCGTATAAAATACCCGTATAATCTGAGTATTCTGACCCAGCAAAAGGGCATTGAACTGCTTGCCGACGAGCAGCAAAAGCTTGATTGGGTTACGATTATTCTGAAAGAGCGGGAGAAAATGATTGAGAAATTGAAGAAATATCCGTTCGTGGTGAAGGTTTATCCGACTGATGCCAACTTTGTATTGGTCAAAACTCACGATCCGCGCGGAATTTATCAGTACCTTGTTGAGGAGAAAATTATCGTCCGTGACCGTTCATCTATCTCGTTTTGTGAAGGTTGTCTGCGGATTAGCATCGGTTCGCCTGAAGAAAATGCCATATTAATTGAGGCATTGGACGGATTGATTTGATGTATCGTAGTACAAGATCAATATCTCAGAGAAAGATGATATAACATCTGAAAATAATTACACTGAACGCGATATAAAACACTACAATTTAGTATCTTTAGTAGATTGAAATTTTATTGGCAACTTTGAAATCGTTCTCAAGATTAAAACCAGATTAGAATGAAAAAAGTCCTTTTTATTGATCGTGACGGAACGATGATTGTCGAACCATCAAACGACATGCAGGTTGATTCGCTGGAGAAACTGGAGTTTATTCCCGGTGTGTTCCGGAATCTCTATAATATTCAAAAAAATCTTGATTTTGAATTAGTCATTGTTTCAAATCAGGATGGATTGGGTACCTCATCCTATCCTGAGGAGACATTTTGGCCAGCCCAGCAGATGATGCTGAAAGCTTTTGAAAACGAAGGAATCAATTTCAGTAAGATTCATATCGATCCGTCAATGCCTGCGGAAAATTCTCCCAACCGAAAACCGGGAACAGGTATGTTGACATCGTTTTTTTCTGAAGAATATGATCTCGCCGGGTCGTTTGTTATTGGTGATCGGCTGACTGACATGGAACTGGCGAAAAACCTGGGTGCGAAAGGGATCTTTTTTGCTTCTGAAAGTCGCAGCAACGAACTTGTTGATAGAAAATTAGATCAATATTGTGCTTTAATATCTGACAGTTGGGACAACATTTTTAGTTACCTGGCAATTGGCGAACGCACCGCTGCTATCCGAAGAATAACAAAGGAAACCGACATTTTTGTTGAATTAAAATTGGATGGTACAGGCAAATGTGATATTTCCACTGGCCTGGGATTTTTTGATCATATGCTCGATCAGATCGGACGTCATTCAGGTTGCGATCTTACAATCAAAGTGATTGGTGATCTGGTTGTTGATGAGCATCATACAATTGAAGATACAGGTATTGCCCTTGGTGAGGCAATCCGAAAAGCGCTTGGAGACAAAAGGGGTATTGAAAGATACGGTTTCTGTCTGCCAATGGACGATTGTCTGGCACAGGTAGCACTCGATTTCGGGGGGAGATCCTGGTTAGTTTGGGATGCTAAATTCCATCGCGAAAAAATTGGTGATGTGCCAACTGAGATGTTCTTTCATTTTTTTAAATCATTGTCTGATTCTGCTTTAGCTAATCTGAATATTAAAGCTGACGGGACGAATGAGCATCATAAGATCGAAGGAATCTTCAAGGCTTTTGCACGAGCTTTGAAGATGGCTATCCGCAAAGATCCGTTTGTGCAATCGCTTCCGAGTACAAAAGGCGTGCTTTAAGTAATTTCAAATGGTATAAACTTTCAATCAATTATATGCAATCGATTCGCACAGAAACCGGAATAAGAAACACCGCGATTTTACTGATTTATTGTCCTGATAAACAGGGAATCCTGGCCGCTGTTACCGAATTTTTGAACGAAAACCGCGGAAACATTATTTACCTCGATCAGCATGTCGATCACGAGGAGGGGATTTTCTATATGCGAGTTGAATGGGAATTGGATAAATTTGCAATTCCCCGCGAGAAAATTGCTGATTACTTTCAAACACTTATTGCTCAGAAATTTACCATAAAATTTTCGCTCCATTTTTCCGATAAACGCCCGAGAATGGCTGTGTTTGTATCTAAAATGTCGCATTGCCTTTTTGATATTCTTTCGCGATATACTGCAGGCGATTGGGAGACAGACATTCCAGTGATAATTAGCAATCATGACACTTTAAGACCCGTAGCACAACGTTTTGGGATCGATTTTCATCTGATTGAAAAAAACAATTCGAATAAAGCAGTACAGGAACAAAAAGAGTTGGAAATTCTGAAACAATACAATATCGATTTCGTAGTATTAGCCAGGTACATGCAGGTGCTGTCCGATCAATTTGTGGCAAATTATCCGAACGGGATTATCAATATACACCATTCGTTTTTGCCCGCATTTGCCGGTGCAAAACCTTATCATGCAGCACACGAGCGTGGGGTGAAAATTATCGGGGCTACAAGTCATTACGTCACAATTGATCTCGATGCAGGTCCTATTATTGCTCAGGACGTCGTACGGATTTCGCACATTGATAATGTCGATAGTTTGATCCGCAAAGGGCGCGATCTGGAAAAAATTGTATTAAGCGAAGCTGTTTACAAGCATCTTCAGCGAAAAATACTTGTCTATAATAACAGAACTGTAGTATTCAATTAAAAATAGATGACTATGAAAAGCATTTTAATAAGTACCAAAATTGCCTTAGTGGGCTTGTTGATTTTCTCAAATGCTTTTGCACAACCGGTTATTGAACTTCCTGCTCAGGAGATCCCTGCAGAATACGAATTTATCGCCAAAATTGGTGATCTAATCCCCGATTTTACGATGACCCTGACAAATGGGAAAAAAGTATCATCAAAAGATTGGAAAGGCAAAGTTGTGATGCTTCAGTTTACTGCAAGCTGGTGTGGTGTTTGTCGCAAAGAGATGCCATTTATTGAAAAGGATATCTGGCTTAAACACAAGCGAAACAATGATTTTTTGCTTTTTGGTGTTGACCGTGACGAACCGCTCGAAAAGGTTAAAAGATACCAGAAGGAGATGGATATTTCTTATCCGCTTGCCCTGGATCCTTTCGCCGATGTTTTTGGAATTTTTGCAAATAAGAGAGCTGGGGTAACCCGCAATGTGATCATCGATAAAAGTGGGAAGATTGTTTATATGACGCGTCTGTTTAAAGAGAATGAGTTTAGGGAGATGGTACAGGTTATTGGATTGCTATTGAAATAGAAGGTTAAATCGCCAATTGATAAAAATTTAAGTATTTTCGTAGAATGAATTTGGTCGAAAAAAATATTGAAGGTGTTCGTGATTTGTGCAAAAAGCATAAAGTGGCAAAGTTATTTGTTGTTGGATCAGTCATAACGGATAGATTTAAAAAAAATAGCGACATTGATTTTATTGTTGATTTTCAGGGTGTTGAATTGTATGATTATGCAGATAATTATTTTGATTTGAAATTTTCATTGGAGAAGCTTTTTAACCGAGATATTGATTTACTTGAAGATAAGGCTATAAATAACCCATATTTACGACAATCTTTAGAATTTTCAAAGCATCTTATTTATGGATAGTGAGATTAGCACACGGTTATGATAAAATTTCTGATGATTTGATCTGGAGCATTGTGATTAATCATTTACCCAAACTGAAATCCGAAATACAGAAAATGCTGGAAAAGTTATAGTATGCCTAAATGTCTATTTGTTAGTAGATTATGCCGGCCTGATATTTGAATAATCAAAAATCAACAAGATTTTGAATGAAGATAGTCATTATTAAATATAATGCAGGAAACATCAGGTCGGTAGACTTTGCACTTCAGCGACTTGGCGTGTCGGCATTGATCACCGCCGATCATGATGAAATCAGAAATGCTGATCACGTTATTTTTCCAGGCGTAGGAGAGGCTTCTACTACAATGAGTTATCTAAAACATCACAAACTGGATACTTTAATTTGCGACCTTCGTCAACCGGTTCTTGGCGTCTGTCTGGGATTACAGCTGATGTGCTCTTATTCTGAAGAGAATGACACTGAGTGTTTGGGTATTTTTCCTGAGAAAGTCAGGAAATTCATTCCTCAACCGGAGGATACAACTTTGTTTAAAGTTCCCCACATGGGTTGGAATAGTATTTCCGGATTAAAAACGACACTTTTTGATAATATCAGCGAGGAGGAGTACTTCTATTTCGTTCATTCATATTATGCTACAACTGGAGTTGATACCATAGCAACATGCAACTACCTGATTCCATTTAGCGCTGCGCTTAATCGTAATAATTATTACGCCACACAGTTCCATCCCGAAAAAAGCGGTAAGACAGGAGCCAAAATACTCGAAAACTTTATAAATCTGAAAGTTTGAAAAATTTTAAGATTGAAATTATTCCGGCCATTGATATCATTGATGGTAAATGTGTCCGGCTTAGCCAGGGTGACTATCAGCAAAAAACTATTTACAACGAAAATCCGCTTGAGGTCGCCAAAATGTTCGAAGCGGCCGGACTGAAAAGATTGCATCTTGTCGATCTTGATGGAGCGAAAGCACATCACATTGTTAATCAGAAAGTTTTAGAAAACATTGCCTCGAATACAAGTTTAATCATCGACTTTGGCGGTGGACTTAAATCGGATGAAGATTTGAAAATTGCGTTCGAATCGGGTGCATCGATGGTAACCGGAGGAAGTATTGCTGTAAAATCGCCAGAGATCTTTTTGAAGTGGATCGAAAAATTTGGTGCCGAAAAAATCATTTTGGGGGCCGATGCAAAAAATGAGATGATCGCTGTTGCCGGATGGCAGGAAAGTACATTTACAGACATATTTAGTTTTATAAATAATTGGTATTCAAAGGGGATTCGAAAAATTATCAGTACCGATATCAGCCGCGACGGGATGTTGCAGGGCGCAGCAACCGAACTTTATAAGAAGATCCTTAAATCAGTACCCGATATCTACCTGATCGCAAGTGGCGGAGTAAGTTCGATGGCTGATATTCTTGAATTGCAGAATGCCGGAATTCCTGCTGTAATCACTGGAAAAGCGATTTATGAAGGAAGGATAACGATGGAGGAAATCAGAATATTTATTGGTTGATTTGAAAATAAAAGAATAGTCACATGCTTGCAAAACGAATTATACCATGCCTCGATATCAGGGACGGACAAACCGTTAAAGGGATCAATTTTGTCAATATCATCAATGTTGGTGATCCGGTTGAGTTGGGGAAGCTTTATGCGGAACAAGGTGCTGATGAACTTGTTTTCCTTGATATTACGGCCACTCACGAAGGTCGCAAGACCTTTGTTGAACTTGTCAGGCGTATTGCCCAAAACCTCGACATCCCGTTTACAGTAGGTGGCGGAATCAGCGAAATTAAAGATGCAGAAGCCTTGCTTGCAGCTGGTGCTGACAAAATTTCGATCAACTCTTCAGCCGTTCAGAATCCGCAACTGATTGATGATCTGGCACGTAATTTCGGAAGTCAGTTTGTTGTTGTTGCCATTGATGCACGCGAAGCGAATAATCATTGGACGGTTACAGTCAATGGAGGTCGCATTCCCACCGAAAAAGAACTTTTCTCCTGGGCAAAAGAAGCCGAAAACCGCGGAGCCGGCGAAATTCTCTTTACTTCGATGAACCACGACGGAACCAAAAATGGTTTTGCCAATATGGAGTTGGCAAAGCTCTCCGAAAATCTCACCATTCCGCTTATCGCATCGGGTGGAGCCGGAACAATGGAACATTTCGCAGATGTTTTTACGATTGGTAAGGCCGACGCAGGTCTCGCTGCGAGCATTTTCCACTTTCGTGAAATTGCCATTCCCGATCTAAAGCACTACCTTCGCGGGCAGGGAATTTGTGTAAGATAAGACGAAGGAAAAATCTTCCGACAATATATGGATTTAATGGTTTCCCGCAAAGACGCTGAGAGCGAAAAGTCAAATGATTGATACAATTAATATATGGAACTTAATTTCAATAAACTGGCAGGCAATATCCTTCCTGCTGTTATTCAAGATAATACAACAGGCAAGGTTTTAATGCTTGGTTTTATGAATAAGGAGGCCTACGATAAAACCGTTTCAACAGGTTTGGTCACTTTTTTCAGCCGCACCAAAAACCGGCTCTGGACAAAAGGGGAGGAGTCGGGCAATTTTATGAAGGTAATTTCCATTCAGCCCGATTGCGATCAGGATACCCTATTGATCAAAGTTGATCCCGTTGGTCCGGTTTGTCATACGGGTACCGATACCTGCTGGGGTGAAGAGAATAAGCCGGATGATATCATGTTCCTGAAATATTTGCAGGATTTTATCGACAAACGTAAACATGAAATGCCAAAAGGTTCATACACAACTACATTGTTTGAAGATGGTTTATCACGTATGGCGCAAAAGATTGGTGAAGAAGCCATTGAAACGGTGATCGAAGCCATGGCTGGAAATGACGAACGATTGCTTTACGAAGCTTCCGATCTTGTTTACCATCTAATCGTGCTGTTGTCGCACAAAGGTTACCGGATTGAAGATATCGCCAAAGAGTTAAAGAAGAGACACAAGTAAAAATGTTGCAGCTAATGGTGATGGGCATTTCATTTGAGACAGTGTGCTTAGAATTAAATTTGATTATCTTTGTTTTATGAGAGCAATAAAAAATATAGAAACAAAAATTAGTCAATTATCCCCTGGATTAATTGGTGAATTAGACCACTATTTGGATTATTTGATTAATAAACGGGTGGTTCAAAGACCCAAAAAATTAAGTCAAGATTGGGCTGGTGGATTAAACGATATTGAGTTGTCAGCCATTGACTTACAAAAAAAAGCACTGGATTGGAGACAAAAATAAAATATCTGGTTGACACCAATGTTTGGTTAGAACGATTGCTAGATCAGGAAAAGTCTGAGATTACTTCAAGATTTTTTGACTTAATTCCAACAGATGAGCTATTTGTCAGCGATTTTTCAATTCATTCAATCGGAGTTATCTTATCAAGGTTAAAGAAATTTGATGTTTTAGAGAAGTTCATAAATGATTTGTTTGTAAATGGACAGTTAGAGCAACTATCTCTGGATTCGATTGAATTATTAGATGTTATTGCTAATATACAGAAGTTTAAACTTGATTTTGATGATTCCTACCAATTCTGTATTGCTCAAAAATATGATTTGACCATTATAACATTTGATAAGGATTTTAATGTAAAAGGAATTAAGAAAAATACTCCTGATGATATAATTGAACAACAATAAATACAGACTCCAAAATGCTATAAATGTCATTTGACAGACATATAAGGCAGAGCAAATAAAGATGAATATTATGAAGATTAGACTTTTACTATTGTTTTTGTGCGCTTTCTCGATCAATATTTTGATTGCTGCAGCTGCGCCGAAAATCATCGTTACCGAAAAAGACAAGTCAATCCTTCAGGAAAAATTCGATAAGTTTTCGAAAGACAGCAACCTATCTGTTGGCGAACTGATTCTGAAGATCGGAAACGACTTCAAGGGAACACCCTATGTCGGTAAGACACTGGATCTCAATATTGAGGAAAATCTTGTTGTGAATTTACGTGAACTCGACTGCACTACATTCGTCGAAAATTGTCTGGCAATTGCCCGGACTATTAAAAAAGGGAACCCCACCTTCGAAAGTTTCACAAATGAACTTGAAAAGATCAGGTATCGCAACGGTCAGTTAAACGGTTACGTGAGCCGGTTGCATTATTTTGGTGAATGGATTACCAATAATTCGGGAAAAGGGATTGTTGAAGATATGTCTTCGAAAATTGGAGGTGAAAAGTGTCCGGTTGTCCTTAACTTTATGAGTACCCATCCAGATTCGTATCCTCAGCTGATGGCAAATCCCGCTTTGATAAAAGAAATCAAACAAATTGAAATACAGGTATCTGCAAAGCAATTTTTCTTTATTCCAAAGGAGAAAATTGCCTCTTGCGAAAGTCAGATTCTGAATGGCGACCTGGTCGCATTTGTTACAAAAATTCCAGGAATGGATGTATCGCATGTGGGGATACTTTTCAAGAAAGATGGACGCGTTTTCCTGTTGCATGCGCCATTGTCAGGCGAGAAAGTTATGACCACTACGGTTCCACTAGCCGATTATCTCAAAGATTCAAAAAATACAACCGGTATTTTTGTTGTACGGGCAAAATAAAATTTGATATCGAAAAACTAAGTACCTTATTTGCCAGGGGAACCTTAGTAGTCGTGTAATTCGGAAGAGGAATTAACCTTATTGCCTTATTGATAGATTAATACGGTTGAATATTGGGGGTACGCTTACTACTAAGGTTAATCAAGTGGAAATAAGGTTCTCTCCTCTAGCTGCCGGATACTTTATGTAGTATAAATTCGAATCCACACGAAGCGTTATAGAGTCGAATTACCAGCTGATAATGACAAAACATGTCATGTTTTCATTTAGAACTTAAATGGGTACAAATTGTTGTCTTGGTGTAATACAATTGAATACACGCTACGCCACCAAAGTTTTCGATCCTTCGAAAAATGTTTCGGAAGCTGATATGGAAAAATTATTGGAGGCAATTCGTTTGTCTGCTTCTTCCTATGGATTACAACCTTACAAGGTTTTGGTCGTTGAAGATCCTAAAATCAGGGCAGAACTCCGGAAGGTTGCATGGGACCAACCCCAGATTACCGATGCATCGGCATTGCTCGTTTTTGCGGTTAAATATGAAACCAATGAAAAGACAGTCGATGAATTTGTTGATCTTGTCGCACAAACCCGGAATATTCCTAAGGATGTTTTATCGGGATATGGCGATATGATGAAAGGATCACTTCAGGGGATGAATCAGGAGCAGGTTGAAACATGGGTGAGCAAACAGGCTTATATTGCACTTGGTTTCGGACTCGTTGCTGCGGCAGTATTGGGCCTTGATGCCTGTCCTATGGAAGGATTTAGTGCACCTGATTTTGATAATATTTTGAATATTAATAAATTAGGATTGAAATCAAAGGTTATTATGGCTGTTGGTTACCGGTCTCCGGATGATAAGTATCAACATCTTGCAAAAGTAAGACAGAAAAAAGAGGATTTGTTTATAAAATTCTGAACAAGAAATAAAACTGGAACGCGATTATCGCGGATTTACAAACGCGGATTTTCAAAGATCTTCAAATCTGTGGAAATCCGCGTTGTTTACATCAGTGTCATCCGCGTTCCAATTATTTCATTACAAATTGGTGAATCCGTTTTGCGGCATCACGTCCCGAGCGAATGGCCCAGACAACAAGGCTTGCACCCCGGGTTACATCGCCTGCGACGAAAATCTTATCAAGATTGGTCGTATTATCGAATGATTTAACATTACCACGCGGATCGTATTCAACGCCTAAACTATCGAGCAGACCTGCATGAACCGGAGATAAAAATCCCATTGAAAGGAGTACTAAGTCAGTTTCGATGAGTTCAATGGTTCCGGGAATCTCTTTCATAATCATCCGGCCATTATCGCTAATCCACTCAACCTGTATAACTTCAACTCCGGTCAGTACTCCGTTCTGACCAATGAATCTTTTTGTGGCGAGGCTCCATCTTCTTTCGCATCCTTCGAGATGTGAACTTGAGGTCCGAAGCGTATTTGGCCAGTAGGGCCAGGGATTATCATCACCCCGCTTTTTAGGTGGTTTGGGAAGTATCTCTATCTGGATTACAAACGCGGCTTTCTGACGGATGGAGGTGCCTACACAATCGGAACCTGTATCACCCCCACCTATGACCAATACTTTTAGATCTTTAGCTGAAATTCGTGTCGTTTCATCAACCTTCTCACCACTAATGACTTTGTTTTGCTGCCGGAGAAAATCCATTGCAAAATAAATTCCTTTGAGTTCACGTCCATCTGCAGGTAAATCACGGGGATCCATCGCTCCGCAAGCCAGACAAACAGCATCGAATTCATTCATAAGTTTATCAGCCGGAAGATCAACTCCAACTTTGGTATTTACCCTGAATATAATTCCTTCCTTTGAAAACAGATTTATCCTTCTGTCAATCAATGTTTTATTTAATTTGAAATCGGGTATTCCATAACGGAGCAGACCACCTACTTTGTCATCCTGTTCGAACACAGTCACAGAATGCCCTGCCTGATTTAACAGATCTGCTGTTGATAATCCTGCAGGACCGGAACCGATAACCGCAATTTTTTTCCCGGTTCTTTTTGTCGGAATCTGTTCAATGACATGATCCATGTCGAACGCTTTTTCAACAATGGAACATTCGTTTTCGCGAATGGTGACGGCCTCATCGTGAATGGCAAGAACGCATGATTTTTCGCAAGGAGCCGGACAAACTCTTCCGGTAAATTCCGGAAAGCTGTTGGTTGCCGAAAGTAAATCATAAGCTTCGCCCCATTTGCCGTGATAAACAGCATCCTGCCATTCAGGGATATTACTTTCAACCGGACAGGAACTGTGGCAAAAGGGTATTCCACAATCCATACATCTCGAAGCCTGATCTTTACGGTCATTCTCGTTAAGTGTTTGTTCAACTTCGCCGGAATCAAATATCCGCTCATTGACTGGGCGATAACCGCTTTCTTTACGTTCTATTTCGATAAAACCCTTTGGATTTCCCATTTTTCTAAACTTTAATCGTTGTTAGTGTTAAACGTCTTCTCTATCAGTAAATTACTCCTTTCTGTTAGGGGCGTCTTCAGCCAATTCAAGTTTTCGTTTCACCTCTTTCAGTTTCATCTCGTTCAACACTTTCTTATATTCCAATGGAATTACTTTTACGAATTTGGGCAGGTACTCTTCCCAATTGGTAAGTACCTTGCTGGCAAGCGGACTTTGTGTGTACAGGAGATGATTTCCGATCAATTCCTGTAATTCCGTAATGTCTGCCTTATCTTCAACAGGACCTAATTCAACGAGTCCTTTATTGCAGTAATACTCGAAATCACCGTTTTCGTCGAGTACATAAGCTATCCCGCCGCTCATACCTGCTGCAAAATTTCGACCTGTTGTCCCCAGGACGACTGTGCGTCCGCCGGTCATGTATTCGCAGCAATGGTCACCGGTTCCTTCTACAACTGCTTTGGCTCCTGAATTCCGGACACAGAAACGCTCACCGGCAACTCCCTGGATGTAAACTTCACCACTGGTTGCACCATAAAGGGTTGTATTTCCGACAATGATATTTTTATCGGGAGCAAAAGTTGAACCGTTTGGAGGAAGGACCACGATTTTACCCCCCGAAAGTCCTTTTCCAAGATAATCGTTGGAATCACCTTCAAGTCTGAAAGATACCCCTTTCACCAAAAAAGCGCCGAAACTCTGTCCGGCCGTTCCACGGAAAGTGCAGTTGATGGTATCTTTTGGCAAACCCTCTTCACCATATCGTTTTGAGATTTGTCCCGAAAGCATTGCCCCTACCGTGCGCATCACATTGTTAATTTCGTAGGCCAGCCATACTTTATCGCCACTTTTAATCGCCTTATTGGCTTCACGTATCAATGTTTTATCAATCACATCATCCAGATTTTTAGTATTCGGATGAGTGTTATGGATTGGATATAGTTTTGCCTCTTCCGGAAGATTGAGGAATTTCGATAAATCGACGTTTTTCATCTTCCAGTTGGTCACTTCATGGTTTTGTTCTAAAAGGTCAACCCTTCCGACAAGTTCATCGAAAGTACGCACACCTATTTCGGCCATATATTCACGAATTTCCTCCGATATAAATGTGAAATAGTTGATGACGTTTTGCGAACGACCCAAGAAACGTTTTCTTAGATTTTTATTTTGGGTGGCAATACCGGCAGGACAAGTATTCAGGTGGCATTTACGCATCATGATACAACCCAGCGAGATCAACGCTCCGGTTGCAAATCCAAACTCTTCACCTCCAAGCATTCCCATGATCACCACATCGCGACCCGTCTTCAATTGTCCGTCGACCTGAAGTTTGACACGGCCGCGCAAATTGTTCATTACCAGGGTTTGCTGTGCTTCCGCAATCCCGAATTCAGCTGGTAACCCGGCATGTTTGATAGAACTTGCAGGTGAAGCCCCTGTTCCCCCTTCACATCCGCTTATGATGATAATATCCGCAAATCCTTTGGCAACACCTGCTGCAATTGTTCCAACTCCCGATTCGGCAACTAATTTTACCGAAACCTTTGCTGTCGGGTTAACATTCTTTAAATCAAATATTAACTGGGCAAGATCCTCAATTGAGTAAATGTCATGAGGCAACTGTCCACCTTCACCTGGTTTTGCGCCCTGGGCAATTTTTATCTGAAGTTCAACTGCATTGATCAGGTAGTTATTTGTCACCCCAAAACGACCCGAAGCAACTTGTTTTATCTTCGAGTTTTTGTCCGTTCCAAAACGGCCGGCATCTTCTCCGCCTTCACCCGTATTGCTCCTGCCGCCAATCGAATTCATTGCAACGGCAATCGCTTCATGAGCCTCCTTCGAAATTGATCCGTAGGACATTGCTCCTGTTACAAATCGTTTGAGAATATTTTCAGCAGGTTCGACCTCCTCAATCGGGATGGGGTTCTTCTTCCACTTTAAAGCACCACGGATAAACGCAGGTTTGGCATTCTGCTCATCGACGAGCTTACTGAATTTTTTATATATCTGATAATCATCCGTTTTTGTGGCCCATTGTAATAGAGCAATACTTTGCGGATTCCATGCATGGAATTCACCGTTGTTGCGATAATGGTATTCACCGACTGTTGAAAATTGAACTTTCTTCGAGGGATTTTTATAGGCATCGTCGTGGAAAATCATTGCTTCTTTGAAAATCTCCTCATAACCGACACCTCCGATACGTGATGGAGTTCCTATGAAATAATTGTCGATCAATTCGTTGCTAACGCCAATAGCTTCAAATAGTTGAGACCCATGGTACGAGCGAAGTGTCGATATTCCCATTTTCGACTGGATCTTGAGAAGACCTTTATCGATTGATTTAATATAGTTTTTACGCGCTTCGACATAAGGCAGTTTAATCTCACCTTCAGTCACGAGATAGTCAATTGCTGCAAAAGCCAGATAAGGGTTAACTACACTCGCTCCGTAACCCAGTAAAAGTGCGAAATGCATAATCTCGCGAGGTTCGGCCGTCTCAACAATGATCCCGATCTGCATCCTTTTTTTGGTTTTGATCAGGTGGTGATGCACAGCAGAAACAGAAAGAAGAGATGGGATAGGAACCAAATCTTCCGAAACATTGCGGTCGGTGAGAATGATAAAGTTCTTCTTATCATCAACGGCTTTCTCGGCAGCTTCAAGCATCGCTTTAAACGACTTTTTAAATCCTTCGACACCCTCTTTTTTCGAGAAAAGCATCGGGATTGTGGCATGAGTAAAAGTTTCATGTTTAAGATCTTTAATCTTGCCAAGATCGGTATTGGTAATGATAGGACTATCGAATTTAATCAGTTTGCAATGGTTTGGTGTCTCATTAAGTATATTGCTGCTCAGTGAACCGATGTAATTCGTAAGCGACATGACCAATCCTTCGCGGATCGAATCGATTGGTGGATTGGTGACCTGCGCAAATAACTGTCGGAAATAACTAAAAAATCGTTTAGGTTTATCGGAGAAAACTGCAAGCGGCGTATCGTTACCCATCGAGCTTGTCGGTTCCTGTGCGGTTTCAGCCATCTCTTTGATGATGACCATCATCTCCTCTTTGCTGTAACCAAATACTTTGGAATAGGGACCGAACTGGTCGCCCATTCCAGACGGAACACGCTGTTTAACTTTAATATCTTCGAGTTCTAATCTGTTTTCTTTCAGCCAGTTAACAAATGGATTTTTGCGGCTTAATTCCGCTTTAACCTCCTTATCCGGGATGATTATACCTAGCTGTGTATCAACAAGTAATAATTTCCCGGGTCTTAATCGTCCTTTTTCCTTGATTTCGCTGGCAGGAAAAACCTGAACTCCAACTTCGGATCCCATAACGATCAGATCATTTTTGGTAATGACGTACCTTGAAGGGCGCAAGCCGCTCCGGTCGAGCGTACCACCTATATACCGGCCGTCGGAGAAGACCATTGAAGCAGGTCCATCCCATGGTTCCATGAGTGTGGAGTGATATTCGTAGAATGCTTTCAGACTCTCCGGTATCGGATTCTTCTCGTTAAATGATTCAGGAATCAGCATACAGAGTGAGTGAGGTATACTTCTTCCGGTCATATGCAGGAACTCAAGTGTATTGTCGAACGAGGCAGAGTCAGATTTCCCGGGTTCAACGATCGGGAAAAGTTTGTCAAGATCGTCACCGAAAAGATCGGATTGGAGCAACGATTCACGTGCATGCATCCACTGACGATTACCTTTGATCGTATTGATTTCGCCGTTATGAGCAATCATCCTGAACGGTTGTGCGAGATCCCATGTGGGGAATGTATTCGTGCTAAATCGGGAATGAACGAGTGCTATGGCACTGGTCATTGCAGGATTATTGAGGTCTTTAAAGTAGTCGCGTAACTGTCCTGCGGTAAACATCCCTTTATAGATAATCACTTTGCTTGAGAAACTTGGCAAATAAAACGAATCTTTCTCAGCCAGTTGCGATCCTCTTACTATTCTTTCGGCTTGTTTACGAGCGAGGTATAGTTTACGCTCAAGAACATCCTGTTCGTAATTTCCTTTTACAAATATCTGACGAATACATGGTTCCGATCGTTTTGCTATTTCACCAATCACTGAACTGTCAACTGGAACATCGCGCCAGCAGATCAGATGAAGACCTTCCGCTTCAATATAACGGTTCAGAACTTCAATGCAATATGCAGCTTCTTCTTCATTTACCGGTAAAAATACAAGACCCGTCCCGTATTTCCCGATCTCGGGAACTGCAATTTTCAGCGAGATATAGAAATCGTGTGGCAATTGCATGAGAATACCGGC
>JAPLDR010000137.1:26742-32267 GCA_026391655.1 Bacteroidia bacterium
TGAGCTTGTAGCGCCGCGATGATCCATATTCAGCAAAACAGTAAGACCGCGCTGAATAATGTCGTGCGACTTCTGACCTTTGATATGGGCGACAAAACCGATCCCGCATGCATCGTGTTCATTATTGGGATCATAGAGCCCCCGAGCTTTTGGAAAACTATTCTGTTCCATGTGATATAAAATTAGCAAAACTTCGTACCTGTTGTCAGATAGGAAGCGTTTGAAATGATCTGATGATAAATAATCAAATTAATGCAATAATATGTAACAAAATGAAAGTAAATGACAGTTATTGCTTATTAATTAGAATCAAAATTACAATTTTTACGTCGAATATCAAAGTTGACATACACTCCGAAAGCAAAAAATCCTTTATCTGAACATTGAGTATCCGGGTTTTTTGGATCTAAAGATATTGATAATCAAAGATCTAACTATAAGTATTAAATAATTATTAAATGTCATTAAGTAACTAAATAACGACCATTTCCGACAAATTGAAAATAAACAGGTTGATTTTGGGGCTATTTCACGCGATTTTGACGAGTAAATGAATCAATTTATTACTGCAATTTATCATCTGAAGTGAGTCGTTCGAACGCTTTTTCAGCCTTACTGAAGTTGAAACTGTGTAAAACCTCTTCCATCTTTTCCCGTATCTGATTGAGGCAAAGGTTTCCGATACTCCCTTCATGCGTATGGTGAATGTTTTTATCCGGGTGAAAATCACCTTTGTTGATTGATTCACCTACCTGGCGATAAGCATCCCTGAAAGGAACACCTTGAAGTACCTTTCGGTTCACCTCTTCAACACTATAAATGTTTTCGTACCGATTGTCATCCATAATCTTCTCGTTTACCTTTATATTGCTGATGGCGAAGGAGGCAATCGTAAGACAGCTTTTCAATTCGGCAAAAGATGGAATGAATACTTCTTTAATTAGCTGTAAGTCACGAAAATATCCGCTCGGTAAATTGTTAGTCATCAGTAAAATCTGGTTGGGAAGCGACTGAATATGGTTGCAATGGGATCTGAGTAACTCGAAAACATCAGGATTTTTTTTATGGGGCATAATGCTTGACCCGGTTGTCAGTTCGTCGGGTAAGGATACAAAATTGAAATTCTGGCTCATAAACAGACAAACATCATAAGCCATCCTTGACAATGTGGCTGCCACCGAAGCAAGGCCAAAAGCTGCAGTTTTTTCCACTTTTCCACGTCCCATCTGCGCGTATACAACATTGTAATTCATCGATTCGAAGCCTAAAAGATCGGTAGTCATTTGCCTGTTAAGGGGAAACGAGGAGCCGTAACCCGCTGCAGAACCAAGAGGATTCTGATCGGCAATCCGGTAAGCGGCCTGCAATAAAAGCAAATCGTCAATAAGGCTTTCGGCATAAGCGCCGAACCATAACCCAAACGAAGAAGGCATTGCAACCTGCAGATGTGTATATCCCGGCATTAAAACATGTTGATATTTCTCGCTTTGAGCAATCAGGATATCAAATAGCTCAAAAGTCTGTTCAACGACTGATTTAATCTCGCTGCGTGTAAATAGTTTTAAATCAAGCAATACCTGATCGTTTCTGGAACGGCCGCTGTGGATTTTTTTTCCGACATCGCCTAATTTTCGGGTAAGCAATAGTTCGACCTGCGAATGAACGTCTTCACTCCCCGCCTCGATCACAAATTTCCCCGCTTTTATCTCTCTGTAGATTTTGCGCAATTCAATGGAGAGCGACTCCAATTCAGGCACAGTTAATAATCCGATCGATTCGAGCATTTTAATATGTGCCAGTGAACCAATTACATCGAATTCGGCCAAAAAATAGTCCATTTCGGTGTCGCAGCCAATCGTAAAAGCTTCGATCAGCTGATTTATTTCGGTACCCTTGTCCCAGAGCTTCATTGTGTTTGAGAATTATAGTTTGTCATGCAAAATTATTATAATCCTTGCAAAAAAAAGGAAAAGGGTAATATTTTGGCAGTTGATGTCATTTACTTGTGATTTGCGGTTGTTGCAATGAGGGGTATGGTTCTGAAATGTGATCCTTCTTTACTAAACTTATTCGCCAACTCTTTTCCCAATTTAGACTTTATCCGTAAACAACAGGTGTTCATCTGCGAGTTACGAGACCATTTTATGATTCATCAATTTCTCATATCTCATTTTCGTTATTTAATATCATATAGTCATTATATATGGCAATATGATATACTATTGGTATTTTATGATGCTATTAATAATCATAGTGCCATAATAAAGGCATATTAACGATCATATTGCTTGAAATATTAATTTAATTGTTCTAAAATCACGTAAAAGGGGGTATGATTGTTAAATTAATGTTATTATGAGCATATAAGATTATAAAAATGGGGTACAAAATGAAAACAAATATAAATTTGCATCGTAATACTATTTTATAAGGGGGGTATATATTGAAAAAAGACATTTAATTTAAATATTTAAAATAGACATTTTAAAAACGAAATACCTTATTTATTGTTTAATTTTAAAAAGATGATTATGAAAAAAGTAGCAAAAAGTTTCGCAAAGCTGGTATTATTATCGGCAATGGGTTTAATGATGGCTGTTAACGTTGCAAAAGCGACGGGTTCTACTATTATTTGGATTCCTTCGGCAGACTTTCAAGGTTTTAATTCCTGGCACCTTGGAATTGACAATTATATCCGGACTCAAAAGGATAATGGTATACGTGGAGCCGGAATTTATGATTTTGGTTTAACCGTTGGTGTTTTGCCATTTAAAAAATTGCAGGCAGAAGTTGGTATTGATTACCTTTCAATGGGAGACAATGTTTACGATGATCACCCAATTTATTTTAATGCCAAGATTGGAATACCGGAGGGAGCTATGTTTAAAGGCGCTCCAGCAATTGCAATTGGCGCATATAACTTTGGTTTAAAAAATAATTTAACCAATTACAACATGGCCTATGGTATTATTGCCAAAACAATACCGGTACTTGGCAGACTTTCTGTTGGTTACTATACAGGTAATGATAAACTCCTTGTTAATGGTACCGGAGGTAAGGCGGGCTCAGGAATATTAGCGTCATGGGATCGTTCAATGAAAGAAATATCTGACAAACTTTGGTTTGCTGTGGACTACCAGGGTGGAAATAATTACCTGGGATCATTGAACTTTGGCTTTTCATGGGCTTTCTCGGATAAGGTGTCTGTAATTGTAGGCTATGATATTTACAATGACAGCAAAACGTATTATAACTCTGTAAATACGAACAAAAATTCCTTCACAACTCAGTTGGATATTAACTTTTAATATTTGATAAAATAAAATTATCATTTAAATCGATTAGTCATGAAAAAAATAGAAGCAATTATTCGGGTTTCAAAGTTCGAAGAAGTAAAAGCGGCTTTGAAGGATGTGGGTATTGATTTTCTTTCCTATTGGGATGCTACCGGCCTGGGAAATGAGTTGCACAAAGGGGAACGAATATATCGCGGAACTGTTTCCGATACAGAATATATACCCCGGAGAGTATTAAGTATTGTTGTAAGAGATGTTAACTTAAAGAAAACAGTTGATTGTATTCTTAAATATGCAAAAACAGGAGTAGTTGGAGACGGTAAGATCTTCGTTTGGGATATCAATGAATCCTACCGAATCAGAACAGGTGAATCCGGTGATACATCCTTATTCAACCTCGATTAGTCAGAAAATATTTAAATATAAAATTCAACGGTTATGTATAAGAAAATTATAATATTATCCATTCTAAGCTTATTCATGTTGGTGGTGCCAACGATAAGCACTTTAGAATCAGCGTCATTGTATGCGGCAGATAGGGTTGCTGACCCCAGCGGAGTTGCCACAGGAACAGCAATCGATGTAACAGCCGCCATTCCTGGTCAACCTACTTTAAATGAAGTTGCAGCTCAGGCAGGTCACAACAAGATCTCCATAAATATGGTTTGGTTGTTGATTTGCGGCTTCCTGGTCATGTTCATGCAAGCAGGATTTGCCATGGTCGAAGCTGGATTAACCCGTGCAAAGAATGCTGCACATACTATGTCCATGAATATGATGGTCTATGCTTTAGGAATGATAGGATTCTTCATTAGCGGATTTGCTATCATGTTTGGTGGAGTCGGAGCCTTGGGGACATTAGGCGGTTTTGGTGGACTGGCAAACGAATTTACCATAAATTTATTTGGTCATACTTTTGGTTTGATCGGAACGAAAGGATTTTTTCTCACAGGTACTTATGATGTGGCTGTATTTGGATTATTCCTTTTCCAGATGGTATTTATGGATACCACTGCCACCATCCCAACAGGGTCTATGGCTGAACGTTGGAAATTCTCTTCTTTCGTCATTTACGGTGTAGTAGTTGGTGCATTAATTTATCCTATCTACGGAAACTGGGTTTGGGGTGGAGGCTGGCTTGCAACGCTTGGTAGCAATTTCCATTTAGGCCATGGAGTCGTCGACTTTGCAGGTTCTTCGGTAGTTCACATGACAGGTGGTGTGTTGGCTTTTGTGGGTGCGGCAATGATCGGACCTCGTTTGGGTAAATACAACAAAGACGGCTCACCTAATGCTATTCCCGGTCATAGTATTCCAATGGCAGTAGTTGGTTGCTTTATCCTTGCATTTGGGTGGTTTGGATTCAACCCGGGATCAACATTGGCCGGAGGTGATTTAAGAATTAGTGTAATTGCTGTAAATACAATGATTGCTTCTGCAACAGGTGCATTTGCTTCAATGCTTTACATGTGGTTTTTTAAAACTAAAAAACCAGATCCATCCATGATGATCAACGGTATGTTGGCTGGATTAGTAGCTATTACCGCTCCCTGTGCTTTTGTATCAGTTCAATCAGCGGCATTAATAGGATTAATTTCAGGTGTTTTAGTTATTGAAGCAGCCTTCTTCATTGAGAGAAAACTTAAGGTTGATGATCCGGTTGGTGCAGTAGCTGTTCACGGTGTCAATGGTACATGGGGTGTAATTGCGTTAGGCCTTTTTGCTGACGGAACTTATGGCGATGGATGGAACGGTGTTGCCGGTACAGTAAAAGGTTTATTCTATGGCGATGCCTCTCAGTTTTATGCTCAAATCATTGGTGTAGTTACTAATATTGTTTATGTTGCTTCTATTGGCTGGGTTGTCTTTAAATTAATTGGTTTAATAACTGGTGGAATGAGAGTTAGTGCTCAAGATGAACTTGATGGACTTGATGTACCAGAAATGGGAACTGAAGGTTATTCAGGTATGAAAATGGACAAAAACTCTGAAACGCCACTTTCAAGATAATCTTTTGAATTAATATTTTCTTCAACAATTTAGTTTGTTACTATTGAGAAGGGACCTGTTGGGAACAGGTCCCTTTTTCTTGTGCGCCGTGCATGGCGAATAACTTGACGGTGCAAGTCCGTTATGGGGGTATGTAGTATAGCCAACCATTAGCCAAGAGCAAGGGTGTCCATTGCGAGGTGGAATCTGAAGGAAGCTGGCGGCAAAGTTCCGACCCGA
>JAPLDR010000113.1:0-10998 GCA_026391655.1 Bacteroidia bacterium
GCATTTGGCGTTTGTTATGGTGCGTAATTGACTAAAGAAACGTCAATCCTATCCTTCTGTTTAATCCCTTCTCAAATATTCTGATCAGCGTAGACAATTGAATATTCCCTTTGGCATTTTCAATTTTTGAGATATAACTTTTCTTGGTACCTGCCTTTATAGCCAGTTGTTCTTGAGTCAGGTTCGCAGTTTTTCTTGCTTCCTTAAGCATCTCGCTCACGATGAACATTTGAGCACCTTCTTCATATTCATTTCGACTGTCAGTCCCAATTTTACCATGCTCTTTTTCTATGAGTTCATCAAATGTTTTTATTCCTTTATATTCAGTCATGTTTTAATTTTTTAAATTCAAAATACTCTTTCTTTATCCTCATTGCCTTTTCAATCTCATTCATTGGTGTTTTTTGTGTCTTTTTTTGAAAACCATTAAATAAAATAATCAGCATTGTTATCTCCAAAGATAACATGTTTTTGTCAAATTCCAAATATCTCTGAGTAAATTGTCGTGGCTAATTTTTATTAGCGTCATAACGTCTCGACTACACGTAGGCAGGGATTTAACCGATGAACTCCCTACGAAGAGTTGCTTTTCATCCGTCAGCTGACGGATCCTGTCAACAAAGCACCGAAACCTTGCATGCCTTTAGAACGCCTGCGCAAAAGAGGGTACGAGGCAATGCTTACTTACTACGAGAAAATTGCTCCATCCCGATGCATCGGGAAACCGCTGTATACGAGAACCGTATCCGCCAGCTGGCGGATGGTGTGAGAGGCGCACTCCGTCAGCTAATTACTGGCGGAGCCGTCTACTCGATTAGGCACAGTATTATTTTTTTGACATGACATCGTCATTATCCACTGTTTCCAGTCTTGAATGAGGGAGTCAAGAGGCTTATTAAAAATTTTCTCGAATCCCTTATTTACTTCAGGATATTTATAAAATTCTATCGTCTTGTCAATTCCCCAGTTGTCAATCAGGTATTTAACAAAGAGTCCTGAAATCTGATATGATAGACATTGTCCATTTTTATAGGGTGCCTTATAAAAGTCAAGACCTCCAGTGATAAGCCTATAAAAGTCATAGTCAATGTAATCAAGGATCAGTTTGCAATCAGTTTGTAATTGGTCAGGGTGAAGATATAGGCCAAAAGCGCCTGGGATACCTTCGTTGAAGAATTGATCTCTGAATTTAATTTTTTGATTAAAAATAAAATGAACTCCTTCATGAGTGAGTAAGTCCAGATCAATTCCAACACTATGGATAAATCCATCGATAACCAACCCACTAGTTGTCCCAGGTTTTGGAGATCCACTGACGATGTTAAGTTCAAATAGTTCATAATGAATAAAATATTCAAGCTTTTGAGATGGCATATCAGTTTTAAATAGTTTACAGAATGTATTGAAAACCTCATTTAAGGAATCAAGAGTTGATTGATATTTATATGGATTTTCAAACTTGCATGAAAAACGAGCTTTTATAAAATCATTCTCAATTATTCTAGAGTAGTTTTCTTTCCGGATTAGGTCAAGGTCAACTAAACTGTCTGAGTTAAACTTGCCATTTTTAAGGTTGCCAAAATATCTTATTTTGTTATCTTGCAGTATGTAGAAATCATAATAGCCTAGCCAACGGGAATAAATATTTTCAATACCTTCATATGTGTTACCTAGAACAGCAAGACAATTTGCTGAACTATTAATAATCACAATAGCATCATTTTTGCCATTGAGTGTAATTTTTCCCAAAGACCAATGATTCTCATCAAATGAAAGAGGTAGTTTATAATCTTTTAGGTTGGAGAAATCATTGAATAAACCAATAAAAAGATAAGTACAATTAGAATCTATCTTTCTCACGGTTGAAGAAAACTGAAACTCTCTTTTAGCCTTGTTATTCAAGAACCAGCTAGTAAGCCTGGTGGTAATTCTTTTGTATTTAAGTGTGTCCAGTCCTTCAGAGAATACAATTTTGCACACCAACGATTGTTCAAAAGTCTTGTTTAATTGAGAAAATGAATATCCTGTTGCAAGTTTAGGGCTCTTTGATAAATCAATCTTGCAATCTTGTGAGTAGAGCAAAAAAGAGCAACTTGTTAAAAGGATGATGAATAACGTTCTGATTTTCATGGTAAGCTTCGTTCTATTGTGAAATAATGTGCCTAACGTTCCGCTGCTACACGCAGAGCGGGATTTAACCGGTGAACTCCCTGCAAGGAGCTGCACTTCAAATATACGCTTTCCTGTCAAAAAAGCACCGAAACCCTGCTTGCCTTTAGAACGCCAGCGCAAAAGAGGGTACGAGGCAATGCTTACTTACTACGAGAAAATTGCTCCATCCGTCAACTGACGGAAACCGCTGTATACGAGAACCATATCCGCCAGCTGGCGGATGGTGTGAGAGGCGCACCTTCGTCAGTTAATCACTGACGAGGCCGTCTACTCGATTGGGGTTAATGAACTGGTTAATCTATTTACACCTCAAGTATTAAAAAATATTTTTATAAAAAAATCAGAACGTCAATCAATGATGGTCAGCATGCTGCCACCAGCGAAGTGTTGCCCAATATCCGAAAACAAAGGTTGAAGCAAGAATAATATAGCTTGATAAATGAAGTTGAAAACCTGGTTCATCTTTAGCAACAGAGTATAGACCAGGTATGGCCCAAGGGAAAAACGGGCCAAGACCAACCAAGCCAATAAACTGAACAAAAATCATTGTTAACAATACAAAACCCAAAGGAGCTATTATACCCCTGCTATACCCAGCCAAATAAGCTACCGGAGAACAAAGAAATAATGTAAGAAAGTAAGTAATGAAAAAAGATTTAGAAAAATCAGAAAATAAGGCAGGAGACCAACCGGGTATGTCTATGACTTGTCCTATAAGGATTCCAACAGAAAATGTTACAACAGTAAGGATTAAACACCAAAGAAAAATAATAATGAATTTTGCAAAAACAATGGATGGGCGACCAACAGGCAAAGCCAAAATATCTTTCATTGTTCGGTCGGAATGTTCACGGCCAAAAACCCATGCAGTAACAAACCCAAAGCCAAGAAGTCCAATAGAAGCGATTAACTGGCTCATCAGTCCCAAATAACCTTTCCAGTCGTTTTCGCCAAACATTTTTGATTTTGTTCCTATCAGTCCTAATTTTGAAGCTATATCAGGATTCTTAGAAACAAACATCATTAGACTAATCATCATAGGAATGATTGTAAAAATAATCAGAGTAGTGAAAAAAATCTTTGATTTACGGATTTTCATATACTCTGTCCAAAGTGCAATACTGATATTTTTCATAGCTATTCTCCTTTTATTCCGATTGTTCTTAAAAAATAGGATTCTAAATCTTCTTCAACCACATTTAAAAGTGATGGCGGCACCTGATTGTTGACTAAAAGGGTTGCGATAGATTCAGGGTTATTGATTATTGTTTCGTTTTGTATTTCGAGCATATTATCTGTAGTATCCTTAGCAATAATTCCGGCTTGATGCAAAACAGATTTAGCAAGGTTATTATTCCTTGTATTTATTTTTAATCGTTTCTGACAGAGTTGCTCTAATTGAGGTGTATTTATTTCCTGAATTAATTTGCCATTGTGTATAATTCCGATACGGGTCGAAAACCGTGATATTTCACCAAGAATATGACTTGATATGAAAATCGTTACTCCTTTATTTTTTGCAAGATCGATGAGCAACTCTCTGATTTCATAAATACCAGCAGGATCGAGACCGTTTGCAGGCTCATCGAGAATCAGGATGTTAGGATTGTGAATTAATGCTTTGGCAAGCCCCAAGCGTTGTGCATTACCAAGTGATAAATTTTTAGCTTTTCGGTTTGCATATTGAGTGAGTCTCAGTTTATCCATAATTGAAGCAACAACGTTATTGTCATTCATAAGCCTTAGCTGCCGGATAATTTCGAGGTTTTCCCTAACTGTAAGGTCGGGATATGAGTAAGGGATTTCAACCAAGTAGCCGATTTCCTTCCATAAATCAGTACTGCCGGAATGTACCTCTTTCCTGTTAATGAATGCTTTACCTTTAGTAGGATTTATCATACCAAGCAACATGCGTATGGTAGTGGTTTTGCCGGCACCATTAAGCCCTAAGAAGCCATAAATTTCACCCTTACGGACATTCAGGGAAATTTCAGAAACAGCCAGTACGTCCTTGTATTTCTTGGTCAGTTTCTCTGTTGTTATTATATCATCCATTGGGTTTATTTTTATTAATTTTACCTGCTATACTGTTCTCAAATCAACAATCTTAATTAGAAGCTGCCTTTTTTACACTAAAAGTTATTACAATGGGACCATCAAATTTGTATTCAAATTCTTCAAAACCAGCCTCGGTCAGACATTGTTGCAACTCTGCAAGTTTAAAATTATGAACCCAAGGTTGCTTTTTCAACATCCGATTAACTATAGTATTCCCTTCGATAAATGTCTGAACTGATAATGGAGCGCCTGGCTTCATGGTTCGTCCTATTTCGCGAAGAACGAGTACGGTATCTGGGAAGAGATGCAGAGACCCTGAACAAATTACTCCATCGAAGACAGCATTATCAAACGGTAATTTTTCTACTGATGCCCGACTAAGATAAACGCCTGATATATGACCTTGCTTTATATAACTCTTCCCTTTTTTAAGCATCCCCATTGAAATATCAATGCCATAAACATTCTTAGATGACGATGCGATACGCCGGCTGTAAGTGGCCGTTCCACAAGCAACATCAAGCACAGAACCATTTATAGTCTTCAATGTTTCTGCATGGAAATTAGCAAGGCTCTCAAGCGAACTTTTACGGGCACAAGCTAATTTTAAAGAAAGTTTATACCAATATTTTGATTCGTAAAAAGAAGATAATAAATCCGCTTTCTTAGCCATTTTAAATATTGGAGTCGATTTGTTTTGAGAATCTCCCAAAATAAAATCAGGGATTTCGTCAACTATCGGATATGTCCTATCACACTTGTCACAGTGTAGTGAAAGATTGTCTGAGCGGAGTGAATTCTTACAATCTGGACAAACAAACGGAATTAATTTAGTTAAATTACCTTCATTCATATTGTGTCGGTTTTTATTAAATGGTTGCCAACGTTCCGCCTACAGGTCGGGATTGAACCGATGAACTTCCTACGAAGTGCTGCTTTTCATCCGTCAGCTGACGGATTCTGTCAACGAAGCACCGAAACCCGACTTGCCGGGTAGCTTGCTGTTATGCGTTCGTGCCTTATTCATAATCATATGCATTACTTGTTGTTATTATATCTATTTCTTTTTTAGTAACAACAGCTTTTAATGTTTTCACTTTTGATTGAATAATGATTGGGGTATTTTTAATTTTAGATTTAAAATTATCTCTTAACCATTCAATATTCCATAATTGCACTTCAGAGTCAGAAATCAATTTGCAAATAGGTTCATCATAAATAATTGTCTTATCAATTTTTACAGTAAGTCTTTGTAGCCATACTTTTAAGAATGATGAATTTGGTATTTGCTGAAACTTATTGTATATCCTTTTTAAAATGATTTTTTTCTCATTTCTGTCTGGTATTTTTTTCACTAAAAGAGAAAGAATTCCTATTGATGTTGGTACTATTCTGGGATTTCGACAAGCAATTTCAGTTACTAAACTTATTAATGATTCAATATTTGCATCTTCTCTTTTACTTTTTTCGAGAACACTTAAGAATTCTTTCATTTGAGTATCTAATGTACCTGAATTAGGAAAAAGTTCAGATAATAGAAACAACTGAATTAACCATTTTTGTTTGTTTTCAGTTATTCGCTTATTAATAATCCAATAGCGTTTATCTGGTTTTATTGAGCTTTTAATAACATTGTCAGATGCTTCTGTTTTACTGACATTTAATTTTAAGCCTATATCAGTGAGTATCTCCGATAAAGATTTTGTTATTTGCTCAGCCTCAAATGGGTTGTTTGTGAAAATTCTATAGTCATCTCGGTATCTTAAAATTTTGTAATCTGAGATTCCTAAATCGTTGATTTTATTGGCGAGCAGTTCGTCCACATAACCAAGCACAATTTCTGCTATGAAATCCATAAGAGTACTACCTTGTGGAATTCCATTGGTTTGTCCATAGCTCATATCTTGTAAATGATCATCAATTGCTACACCAAGTAGTGAATGATCTTTTCTATTTTCCTTCTTCTTAGCTTCTAATTTTGTATGAATTGCCCAACTAATTGAATGTGTATAAATAGAGCCGTAGCAATCGGTAATATCAGTTTGCAGTATATAATGATAATCTAGAGAAAGAGTAATTGATTTCTGTTCAATCATTTGCCACCAAGTAAATATTTGGGATTCTTTATCAGTTTTTTCTTCACTTTCTGAAACCATTGGTAAGCTGTGGCACTCAATTTTGTTATTTTTCTGAAAGTCCGTGAATCTTTTCTGAATTAGTTTCCAATTATCTTTTTCTGTAATGCAATGAACTAACGAAACATATATTGCAGGATTTATTATTTGATATGGTCGCCAAGCATATTTCCCATCCTTGTTGTTAAGTAAGTAATAATTTATGTCATCAAAGTCTCTTGGGCTAAGAATTCTAAAATCTGAGAGCTTTTTCCCTGTTAGCTGTTTATCTATCAGATTTAGTAAATTTTGAAATGAAAAGTATGTCGGAAGGTCAAAATTTATATAGCTCTTTTCTTTTAAGAGGAATTCTTTTGCGTCAGTTTTGTTTAACTCGATAATACTTTTCACTATCTAATTTTTTAGAAATGTTTGTAGTAGCGTCTCCATGGCATGACGCACAACGTAATAGCGTTTTATTTAACGTTTCCCCAAAATTAGGTTTTAAAAAGATGAATAGCAAATAACTTGTTGAATGTAAATTGAAATACGAGGGGGAAATGGGAAATAAAACCGAGTTGGACTGAGTCCTTGCCAGTGCGGATTTAGCTTCGCTGATTTTAACTTCGTTGATTTTCAATTCAATTGCAAATCCCGCATCTGAATAATATTTGAGGACCAGGAAGATCGGAGGAAGCAAGAGCATCACTAAAAAAACTCCATAGGAGTTGCCTGTAAATAACCTTCGGTTTCAACCGGAGGAAAAGGAAGCGAAAAGCGCACTAACCCAACTCTGTAGGAGTTGTCTGTCAGTATCAAAAGATATATCGTTCATCAAATTCTACCCCATTTTCTTTTAGTAAGGCTCTATATTCATCTTCAAAAGTTATTCTTTTATGGTGTTCTTTTTGATTTTTAATATAGTTTACAATCATTTCCTTATCCCGATATGCGTAGGTCAAGGCACAATAACCTTCTGCCCATGAAATAAATTTAGGATACCTTCCGGTTTCCTTCATCCATGTATTCGAAGCTGTCTTAATTTCCTTGACAAAATCAGCAAGAGCAACTGTTGGGTGCAAATCGGATAAAATATGAATATGGTTTTCCATCCCGTTTATTCGATACAAAACACATTTTCGCTTTGTAATTATTCCCCATACGTACTTATACAAGGCAACTTGTTGGTCGATAGGGATTGTATTGTCCCTGTTAAAGGTGCAAAATACGATATGATACAATATTTGTCGGTAACTGTTCATAATATGATATGTTTATGGGTAACCCCGATGGGGTTGCCACTCAGTTTCATTGTCTTCCACCCAGTTTCACTGGGGGTTATTTACAGGAAACTCCGATGGAGTTATTTATAATATATTCAGGCAGTTAATTATTTACAGTGAAGGCTTCACTCAAAGTGAAACCTTCACTGTTCGCTACCATTCAATTTTCACTTGCTGGTGGTGGGTTGTCTTTGGCATTTTGGCCTGATCGTATGGCTGCATTGTTGCCGTAAAAATCAATCCGCTGATTTAATTCATCAACAAATACTTTGTAAGGTACTTCGCCATTTATTACAATCTGGGCATTGATTCGTTTGGTAATCTGCCGATAGGCCTCATCAATTTCAAGTCGTACCTGAGCCATTAGTAGCTGTGTTTTAGTGGCTTCTTCGAGACTGTTCATGAAACTGTGTCTGCAAAGAATAACAATTAAATTTGCAGACTATGATAGAAACGAACGAAAAGGAAGAATTCAGTTATGTGAGATATGAAAGGTCTACCTGGGATTCGCTTAACGGATTATTTGAAATCAACTTTTACTTTTGCATCGGGGAGGGCGAATCGCATAAAGAGAGCCGAACGACCGGTTGAAATTCTGGTCGTATTTTAGATTCAGATAAACGCTATTTGGTTTCAGGCAAAATGTCAGGTTATCCATGATTCCCAATTCCGATTTTCCATTAATAGGAATAGACCTTAAATTGTTACCTCAATTTTCGAAGTTTTTTTATGTGGCTTTGTAATTTATATTCATTAAAAATAAATTGTTAAAATCCGGTAGCGATTCTCCTGAATTTAAGTCTTAAAATCCACTTCATTTTCTTATATTTGCCAAGCAAATTCTCACTCAAAAACCAAACGTCATGTCATTTATTTCAGATAAAGTTATTATCGAAGGTCTTACTTTCGATGATGTGCTGTTAATACCCGCCTATTCGGATGTACTTCCGCGGGATGTTAATTTGTCGTCGATGTTTTCACGTAATATCCGGCTAAATACGCCTATTGTTTCGGCAGCCATGGATACAGTCACCGAAGCGAAGATGGCCATTGCCATTGCGCGCGAGGGTGGGATAGGGGTGATTCATAAGAATATGTCAATTGATGAGCAGGCTAAACAGGTTACGATTGTTAAACGGTCGGAAACCGGAATGATCATCGATCCGATCACCATTTCGAAAGAGAAAGTTGTTGGCGATGCGCTTAAGCTCATGGAGATTTACAAAATCGGAGGGATACCAGTAATAGACGAGGAGCGGCATCTCGTAGGGATTGTTACCAACCGTGACCTTCGTTTTGAAAAAAAGATGACAAGGCCAATTTCAGAAGTAATGACATCAAAAAACCTGATCACTACTGATGCGAGTACCAGCCTCGAAAAAGCGACTGAGATTTTTAAAAACTACAAAATCGAAAAGCTTCCTGTTGTTGATAAAAATAATAAACTCGTGGGTTTGGTCACTTATAAAGATATCACCAAAGCAAAAGACAAACCATTGGCGTGTAAAGACGGGCAGGGACGGCTCAGAGTTGCTGCCGCAGTTGGAATCACAAGCGATGCGATGGACAGGATCGGTGCTTTAATTCTTGCACAGGCTGATGCCATTGTAATCGATACCGCTCATGGACATACCAAAGGGGTACTCGAACTATTGAAGAAGGCCAAAAATAAATATCCTGATAAAGATTTTATTGTAGGAAATATTGCGACCGCTGAAGCTGCTTCAGAACTTGTATTTGCGGGTGCCGATGCTGTAAAAGTGGGTATTGGTCCGGGATCGATCTGCACGACAAGGATCATTGCCGGAGTAGGAATACCGCAACTATCAGCAATTTATAATGTATCCAAAGCCCTTCGAAACAGCGGCATACCTATTATTGCAGATGGCGGACTCCGTTATTCTGGCGATATCGTTAAGGCATTGGCGGCAGGAGCCCAAAGTGTAATGGCAGGATCGCTTTTCGCGGGAGTTGAAGAATCACCGGGTGAAACCATTATATTTCAGGGCCGGAAATACAAATCGTACCGCGGAATGGGTTCAGTTGAAGCGATGCAACAGGGCTCGAAAGACCGCTATTACCAGGATATGGAAGATGACATCAAAAAATTTGTCCCCGAAGGGATTGTCGGACGGGTTCCCTACAAAGGAACCCTATATGAAGTAATGTATCAGATCGTTGGTGGATTAAGGGCCGGTATGGGATATTGTGGCACTCATAGCATCGAAAAGTTGCACGAAGCGAAATTTGTGCGAATCACCAATGCGGGGATAGCAGAGAGTCATCCGCACGATGTCACGATCACAAGCGAATCGCCTAATTATTCGCGCGATTGAAAAGGAGCATCTTTTTCTCAGGAATTTAAGGTAAATTTGACGCCTGTGACAACCGTATGCCATCGAATTGCGTCTGTGGATAAGATGGTTTAATATTTTCTGTTGGCTGAGGAAACGATTTTATTTTAAATGAAAAGAGATTTTTATCTTATTATAGTAGTATTTAGCCTTTTATCGGGGTGTACCTATTTCTCCCGGTCATCTTCGGGCGATGTTGTTGTAGCCAAAGTCGGTGATAAATTGTTGCTTCGTAAAGAACTTGCATCAGCACTTCAGGGTGGTATCACGAAAACCGACAGTGTGAATCAGGCAAAAGATTACATCCAGCGTTGGACCAAACAGGAGTTGATGCTCCGGATGGCGGAAGAAAACCTTGCTGACGATCAGAAAGACGTTCAGCGCGAATTGGATGAATACCGGACTTCACTCATTATTCACAGGTATCAGCAACAACTCATCAGTCAAAAACTTGATACTGTGCTTACCGCTACGGATATTCGTCAGTTTTATGATTTGAATCCCCAAAAGTTTATTCTTGATCAGCATATTGTGAAGGCTATCTATATTGAAGTGCCTAAAAACGTGGCGAAGGTAGATCAGCTTAAAAGATGGATGAGTACGCTTGACGACAAATCGCGAACCGAACTTGAAAAATACAGTTTCCAGTACGCTACAAAGTTTGACTATTTTAATGAACAGTGGATTGATTTCAGTCTGATAAGGTCAAGAATTCCGGTTAGCATCACAAGTCCTGATGCTGCACTTCAGCGAAATGGTTTTATTGAAACGTACGAAGGCAACAAATATTATCTTGTGGCCATTAAAGATTACCGGTTAATAGGCGACAAAGCTCCATTCGAATTTGTTAAAGACCGGATTGCCAATTTAATTTTGAACAACAGAAAGATGGAGTTAATTGATGAACTTCAAAAGAATATTTACCAAAAAGGGAAAGACCAGAATCTTTTTAAAATTACAGACTGATATAAGATATAAGAAATGCTCAAAAACGTAATAAAAAGTGTCCTTGTGTTG
>JAPLDR010000113.1:11021-14496 GCA_026391655.1 Bacteroidia bacterium
CAGGATAAAGTGATTGATCAGATTGTGGCGGTTGTCGGAAGCAACCCGATCCTCAAATCGGATATCGAAACTCAGGCCATTTCGAATCAGGCATCGGGAATGACAACTCTGGGTGATGCCAAGTGCGAAATACTCGAGCAGTTGCTTGAGCAAAAATTACTTTTGGCTGAAGCTGAACTCGACACGTTGATTACTGTTACTGATAATCAAATCAATCAGCAGATGGATCGACGGCTGAATTATTTCATCGAAAACATCGGTTCGGAAAAAGAGGTGGAGAAATATTTCAATAAACCGATCAATCAACTCAAAGCCGAAATGTCTGAAACGATCAAAGAACAGTTGAAAACAGAACAGATGCAGACTAAAATCATTTCGAAGGTAACTGCAACTCCTTCGGAAGTGAGACAATTTTTCAGGCAATTACCTTCAAAAGAGATTCCTGAAATCGGTTCACAATTGGAATATGCCCAGATTACTGTACTTCCTGCCATTACAGAGAAACAAGATCTTGAGGTAAAAGCAAAACTACGCGAGTTCAAAAAGCGAGTTGAAAATGGCGATAATTTTGCCACACTCGCAATCATGTATTCCGAGGATCCCGGATCGGCCAGAAATGGTGGTGAAATGGATTATGTAGGAAGAGCAATGCTCGATCCGGCCTTTGCAACTGAAGCTTTTAACCTAAAGCCTAACCAGATTTCGAAAGTGGTAAAAAGCGAATATGGGTACCATATTATCCAGCTAATCGATCGTAAGGGGCAAAAAATTAAATGCCGTCATATTTTGCTCATGCCAAAGGTAGATCCAAAAGAACTTGAATTAGCTAAAAACCGGATTGACAGTATCGCTGATTTTGTCCGTAAGGGGAAGATTACCTGGGAACAGGCTACCTATCTCTATTCGTCGGATAAAAACACACGTAATAATGGGGGATTAGTGACATCGCAGCACACAGGCTCATCAAAATTTGAAGTTTCTGAGCTTGATCCTGACGTAAGTAAAGTGATTACAACGATGAATATCGGCGAAACCTCCCGTCCGTTTATAACCGTCGACGATAAACAAAGGCAAGTTTATAAAGTCATCAAGCTGAACAATAAAACAAAGGCACATCAGGCCAATCTTCAGGAAGATTATCAAAAGCTTAGCGAGATGTTTCTGGCCAAGAAAAAGGAGGAGGCTTATCGGAAATGGATCGCCAGACAACAGGCAAAAACCTACATTCATGTCGACGATTCATATGCAAACTGCAATTTCAAATTGAAATCGTGGAAAAAATAAATAATTGAATTTCCAGGGCAAAAGTGTCGGATGAATTGATAAGTAATTTGTCCGGCACTTTTGTCCTGATTTAAACTTTATCACACTGTAGTATGGGTCTTCCCAAAAAATCAGCTTTTTACCCTTCGCTTCTTCTTGTTGCGGTTGTTTTGCTTTTTATCCAGGCGATTCAGCCACAAGACAAAAAAAAGAAGCAACGTGTCGATATAGATAATGCTGATTTAATGACTCATGATGAAAAAATAGCAGCCAATGCTAATCTTTTAATCGGGAATGTAAGTTTCAGCCGCGATGGAGCGTTGATGTTTTGCGACACTGCCTATATGTATACCGATAGTAAAAAGTTTGACACTTTTGGAAATGTCCATATTATTCAGGGTGACACCTTGCATTTATATGGCAAAAAAATGTTTTATGATGGTGATACGAAATTAGCGAGATTCGTTAGTAATGTAAAACTGGTTAACAAATCGATAACGCTTACAACAGAAGCGCTCGATTTTGACCTTCAGTCGAATATTGGCTACTACAATAACGGGGCAAAAATTGTTGATACGGCGAACGTATTGACGAGTGTTATCGGAAGATATTATTCGAATGATAATATGATGTTTTTCAAAGATTCGGTGGTTTTAACCAATAAAGATTTTGTCTTACGTGCCGATACCTTGAAATACAACAGTAAAACTGAAGTAGCCTTTATTGTTGGTCCGACAACGATTAAAGGGACTGAGAAAGATGGCGTTCTTTACTCTGAAAGAGGGTGGTACGACACCAAAAAGAATCTTGCCGAACTTTTTAAAGCGTCGAAAATCACCAATAAATCACAGGTGCTCGAAGCAGATACACTTTTTTACGACAGGGCGAGCGGAAACGGGCGTGGAAAACACAGGGTGACACTTACTGATACGACGAACAAAGTAGTCATTACAGGGAAAATCGGGGTTTATAACGAAATTACGAAGATAGCTTTTGTCACAGATTCGGCCATGTTCATTCAATACAGTAAGAAGGATACCATGTATATGCATGCAGATACCCTTCAGACCAAACCCGACACTACTCAGATCAAACCTGATAAAATCATTCAGTACAAACCTGTTACACGTCGGACTAAAGCTGATACGCTTCGAACTAAAGCTGATAATATCATTCAGCACAGACCTGATACACTTCGAACGAAAGCTGATACTCTTCGGACTGAAGCTGATACCCTTCGAACTAAAGCTGATAATATCATACAGCACAGACCTGATACGCTTCGAACTAAAGCTGATACGCCAATCATTAAGAGCAAAGACGATAAATTTTTTATGGCTTACAGACATGTCAGATTTCATAAGCTTGACTTGCAGGGAGAATGCGACTCATTGGGATACCGGATGAAAGATTCAACCCTACTGATGTTCTATGATCCGGTTCTTTGGTCGGAGAAAAACCAGATGACCGCTGAGAAAATTCAATTTATTTCAAAAAATATTGATCCCGATATTGCCCGTCTCGAAAACAATGCTTTCATAGTGATGTCGGAGGATTCGGTGAAATTCAATCAGATTTCAGGTAAGATTATTGTTGGTCAGGTTTTTGATAACAAGCTTCGGATTGCAGATGTGAACGGCAATGCCCAATCACTCTATTATTTAAAGGATAAGGATAGGTATTCAGGGATGAACCGATTGATAAGCAGCAAAATCAAGCTTCGGCTCAACAATAGTAATCAGATTGATAGTATCAGGTTTTATCCTAAACCTGAAGGAAAAACCATCCCAATAAAAGAACTCAAGCCTGAAGATATCAAATTAGATGGATTTCGTTGGAGAGAGAGTGAAAGACCTGTCAACCAATACGACCTTTATCCCATCGACGTAAAGCGCAAAAGAAATGCAGATCCTAAAAAGAAATCTGCATCTGGTAATTATGTGACTCAATAGTGAAAAGGCGAAGGGGCGACTGGGCGATTGAAATACTACATCTTGCCTATTGCTAATGCCTGCTGCCTAAGTAACCTTTAGTATTCATCTTCATTAAAAAAGAAATCATCTTTGCTCGGATAATCAGGCCAAATATCCTCTATCGATTCATAAACTTCGCCTTCATCTTCCATCTCTTGCAGATTTTCAATTACTTCAAGTGGCGCTCCTGATCGAATGGCAAAATCGATCAATTCATCTTTAGTTGCAGGCCAGGGTGC
>JAPLDR010000032.1 GCA_026391655.1 Bacteroidia bacterium
GAGCGGCGCATCGCCGGACCGGCTACAGCCTCCGTGGCGCCGGCTGCCTGGCGCACCGGCGACCTGAGCCAGTTCCTCGCCGTCAACAACCAGATCATCCGGTACAATAAACAATGGAGGAGTAATTACAGGCGGGCGTCAGGCATCCGGAGTATCAGGAACAAATTCAACTCGTCAGGCCGGAATACGTTATACTGTTGATCCGAATGTAACCAGAGGTGTCAGAACGGGCACATCAGGTCAGACGGGAACAACCAGAAATACCGAAACCATTACCAATTTGCGCAGAGGTCAGTCTTCCGGAATTTCCCGGCAAGGAATGAACTCATCGGGTCAGAATAATCAATCAACAAGACAAAGTTCAATGTCAGGCAATTCACAAAGTTATACGCCAACCTATTCGAGGCCAAGAACAAATACACAAGCCACCTACAATAGCGGAACAACCCATCAATACTCCAGACCGCAATCTTCCGGTTCCGGTTATTCGGGAAGTAATGATGGCAGCCGTTATTCAAGACCTCAGAGTAGTTCTACCGGTTCAACATATTCAGGGAGATCTTCATCTGGTAGTAGTTCCTATCAAATAGGTTCAAGCAGCAGTTCAAACTACAGCGGTTCATCATCCGGCTCTGCGACAAGAAGCAGCGATTATTCAGGCTCGTCGGGCAGTTCGTCCAGAAGCAGTTCGTCCAGTTCATATGTTCCTTCTTCTTCACCTGCCAGCAATATTTCTTCAGGAGGAGGCAGCAGCAGCAGCAGCGGCAGTAGCAGTAGTGGCGGTGGCGGCGGCGGAACCGGACGCCAACGATAAAAGGAAGCGTTATTCCCGAAATAATCTCTTATAAATAAAAATAAAACACTGATTATAAAACGAGCCCCGATGAATCGGGGCGAGTTCCATACAACCTTTTAAAAATAAATACAAATGAAAAAGTTAATACTTACCCTATTTGCATCAGCAGGATTAATGTCCCTCACGTTCGGCCAGTATGTTGACCAGGCATTAATCTTCTCGCAGCAGAATTTTGGATCAACCGCCCGATCAAAGGCGATGGGAAATGCCTTTGGAGCTATCGGAGGCGATTTCTCCTCATTGAGTATTAATCCTGCCGGTATAGGAATTTATCTCCGGTCTGAAACAACAGGTACATTGAATATCATGGGGATAAACAATACAGAAGCAACTTACCGGGGGCAGATTACCGACGACCGGAGCAATAACTTCAATTTTCGCAACTTCGGTTATATAATGGCGGCCCCTGTTCAAAGTGAAGGTTCAGGCCTGGTTTCGTTTAATTTCGGAATCGGGTTCAATAAACTCAATAACTTCAACCAGAGTATTTCGGTCGGGAAAAACAATTCACCCTATTCAAAGACGGATGCTTTTGCCCTAAATACAAATGGAATCAACAGTAAGAATCTCCTTGACCAATACAATCCCTACACCAACGGAACACCATGGGAGAGCAAAATGGCCTGGGAAACTTATCTGATGAATGTCAGAAATCCCGATCAGGACGGAATGGGAAATACCTATGAATCAATACTTTTAACCAATGAGCTGGTTAACCAGAACCTTACAGTTAATAAGGAAGGATACGTTAACGAATATGTCATATCAATGGGTGCCAATTTCAATCACAAGTTATATCTGGGTGCAACAATTGGAATGCAGGATATCTATTACGATGAATCAAAGTCTTATTCTGAAGATGGCGAATTTGGACGTTTTGATTATATAAGCAGTGAACGCACCAGAGGCAATGGCTATAACATTAAACTTGGGATTATTTACAGACCTGTACCTTCTCTCCGGCTTGGAGCTGCTATTCATACACCGACCTTCTTTAGTTTGAAAGAGGCGTATAATTCAGTGATGACTTCCAATTTGCAGAATGTAAGTACGGCTGCAGATGGGCTTCACTCAGCAGAAACACCGCTCGGTGACTTTGAATATAAAATGGACACCCCGATGAGAGCCATAGGCAGTCTTGCCTTGCAGTTTGGTAAAAAAGGAATGGTTTCATTTGATTATGAATATGTTGACTATTCAAAGATGAAACTAAGAAAAGGGCTGGGTGGTTATAACTTTTCTTCAGAGAACACCGATATTAACACTATCTATCGTTCAGTAAGTAATCTCCGCTTTGGCGGTGAGATTAAAGCAACCGAAGCATTAAGTCTCAGAGCCGGTTACGAATTGTTCGGAAACCCCTATAAATCATTTTCTTATAATCAGTCACAACCTAACAAGGATTATAGTTACAACACAATCAATGCCGGTATAGGATACCGCATTAATAATGTTTCGCTTGATGTTTCATACAGTCTGGGCAACAGAACTGATTATAATTACATGGATAATATTGATGCTGAGCCGGTCAAATACCATATGAGTAACAACGAAGTAGTCTTCACTTTGGGAATAAAACTCTGAAATACAAAACTATATTATGCAAAAAAGAGGAGATGTAAAATAGCTCCTCTTTTTTTATTTTCGAAATCCCATGAGATTTAATGTTTAAAGAATCATCCCCGCACCCACCACATTATTGGTTCCCTCATCTATCAGAATCAGGCTGCCTGTGTCGCGGTTTTTCTTGTATGGATCGAAGAATAACGGCTTGGTTGTTTTAATGGTAATCCGTGCTATCTCGTTTAATCCAACACTCAAATCGTCGTGAATCTCCTCCGTTGTATTGATATTCACCTTGTATCTCACTGCCGTGATGATGCAGCGTGCCTCATTCGAATTGTGTTTTAACTGGTATTTACCCCTTAAAACCAGCGGTTTTTCGTTAAGCCAGCAAACCATCAGATCAATCTCCTGCGATTGTTGCGGCTGATTAACCGCATCAACAATCATCGATCCCCTGCTCACATCAATTTCATCGGTCAGCCTTATGGTTACAGATTGCGGAGGAAAAGCATATTTGAGACTTTCACCTGCAAAATCGATCGCTTCAATCTTTGTCTTTTGTCCACCCGGCAGAACAACCACCTCCTGCCCTACTCTGAAAACACCACTCGCAACCCGGCCTGCATAACCACGGAAGTCGTGATATTCGTCTGATATGGGTCGAATTACATACTGAACCGGGAAACGTGGATCGTTCAGGTTCCAATCCTCACCGACCGGTAACATTTCGAGTAATCCCAAAAATGTTGCCCCTGTGTACCAGGGCATATTTGTCGATTCTTCAACGACATTATCCCCCAATTTGGCACTTATCGGCAAAAAATGAATATCCTGATTACCCAATCGTCCGGCGACCTGTATAAAATCGGCTTTAATCCGTTCAAAAACTTCCTGACTAAAATCGACCAGGTCCATTTTATTGACACAGACCAAAACATGCGGAATATTCAGTAATGCAGCAATATAGGCATGACGTCGGGTCTGCTCGATGACCCCGTTGCGGGCATCGACAAGAATTACAGCCGCATTGGAAGTCGAGGCTCCGGTGACCATATTGCGCGTGTACTGAATATGCCCCGGGGTATCGGCAATGATAAATTTCCGTTTGGGAGTTGCGAAATAACGGTAAGCCACATCAATCGTAATCCCTTGTTCACGTTCAGCCCTAAGTCCGTCAGTGAGTAACGCCAGATTAACCTCCTCACCTCCGCGACTGATGCTGGCTTGCTCCAAAGCCTCCATCTGATCTTCAAAAATTGCTTTACTATCGTATAATAACCTGCCAATCAGGGTGCTTTTCCCATCATCAACACTACCTGCAGTCGTAAACCGCAGTAATTCCATATCGAGGTATCCTTTATCTTTTCCAGACATATTTTGTATTCTAAATATTTTTGAATTGCCCCGACTTTCAAGTCGGGGTATTTGATGTCCATATAGTTTGTGGACTTTAGTCCAATTTCATTTTATTTCGCATCAAAAATATCCTTCCCGTTTCCGATCTTCCATTGCCGCTTCCGAACGTTTATCGTCGGCCCTGCCACCCCTTTCGGTAACACGACTGGCTGCAACTTCCTGTATGATTTCTTCGAGTGTGTTGGCTTCCGAAAGTGTTACGCCTGTGCATGTTATATCGCCAATTGTGCGACAGCGAACCTTTCTTATTTCAGATTTTTCGTTGGGCTTCAGTTGCATAAAGGGAGCACACGCCAGCCATGCACCATCGCGGCAAAATACTTCGCGCTCATGGGTAAAATACAGACTGGGCATCTCGATATTTTCCATCAGAATATATTGCCAGACATCCATTTCGGTCCAGTTGCTGATCGGAAACACGCGGAAATGTTCGCCCATATGCTTCGCTCCACAGAACAAATTCCAAAGCTCAGGACGCTGGTTTTTGGGATCCCACTGTCCAAACTCGTCACGATGTGAGAAAAAACGCTCTTTTGCACGGGCTTTCTCTTCGTCGCGCCGGCCACCACCCATGGCACAATCAAATTTCATCTCTTCGATAGCATCTAGCAGCGTAACCGTTTGAAGAACATTCCGACTTGCACTCAATCCTCTTTCTTCTACTGCGCGACCTTCATCGATCGAATCCTGCACATATTTAACAATGAGTCGCGTACCAGTTTTTTCAGCCAGGTCGTCGCGGTATTTGATCGTCTCTTCAAAGTTGTGACCAGTATCAATATGCATCAATGGGAATGGAACCTTCAAAGGATGAAAAGCTTTCCGGGCAAGATGAAACATCACAATTGAATCTTTTCCTCCCGAAAAAAGCATCACGGGTTTCTCAAACTGAGCAACAACTTCGCGTATTACAAAGATTGATTCAGATTCAAGTTCCCGTAAATGATTTATTTTATAGTGCTCCATATCAAATGATTTCTCAAAAATTAAAACCGCTGAATTTAGCGAACACTTATGTGGATCGCTGAACTGACAGGCGACAAAAATAGTCAATCCGATGAACTTTTCGTTCATCAGCCATATTGTGTTTTAATTGTAGGTGCTTAAGACTTATCTCATCTTCATCCGCCATCTGAGGGACAAATTATCTCATTAGCATATTAGCACATTTCCCCATCTTCAAATTTCCAAATCAGTTTTTTGCCAAAGTAAATTTCTGTTTAAACGAAACCCTTTCAAACAGTCCGCTTATGTCGCCCGAACTATTTCCGCTGTAACCGCCACCACCGCGTGACATTCCACCAGATCGGCCGCCACCCATTCCACCTCTGCCACCGCCTGATCTGCCACCGCCCATTCCACCGCCCATTCCACCGCCACTCATTTCCGACATTCCGCCTCCTGATCTGCCGCCACCCCTGCCTGACTGACCTCCTCCGGAAGATGGCCGTTCCAGTGCATTTACTGCGACGTTTAACGTAATCAGTTCATCAAGCTGAACCAGGTTTTCAGCCATCAATTCTTTTAAGGGAATGGCGATTTCGCAGACAATATTTTGGGTGCTGTCTGCTCCGACGGCAATGTCAATTCCATTCCGGTCATTTATCTTCAGTTCGCCCTGGTTTGACATAAAACCCTTGGTTTTAAGGACGGTCAATTGCGATTGATAAGCTTTGATCAGCGGATTACCAACAGGTTTTTTCTCAAATTGACTACCAGGTCTTCTGTTTCCCATCCCCATCATTTTGATTCCCGGGAAAGTAACCGTAGCGTTAAATTTTTTATTCTTCTCTTTCGAGGATAGTTCAACCGACCAACCTGCACTCATCAACTTCCTCATTTTAAGCTCGTTATTACAACTGAAAGCGAAATACAAAAACCGATTGTCGTTGCAGATGGCAAATAGCAATC
>JAPLDR010000023.1 GCA_026391655.1 Bacteroidia bacterium
AGCGGAGAATTTATCTGAATCTGTTTTATAAAACCGGTTGTATACCATGGATTTAACAGCATCGTCAGGAAGTTTTTCAGGCAGGTAAGCCATCAGATCGAATTCTACCGGAGCTTGTTTCTGTATCTCATCCTTCACCTGACCCACCAGTCCCGGGATTCCGGCTGTAGTGCCACCGCTGATAATGGTGCCTTTAAAATCGTACATCATTTCCCTGATATAATCGCGGTAATAATCTATCTTGCTGTCATCCATCAGAGAAGCACCACCCGCAACAATAACCACTGGTGTTTTGAATGGTTCTTTTCTTATTTTGTGGTTCTCGAGATAGTTTTTATAACGGCCTTTATTTGAGGAATCTGCCACAAGAACCATCGCGATATTCAGGTAAAGTTTAATCTGCTCCGAAAGTTTGGGGTTTAGTGCCTTAAACTTGCCGATTAGCGTTATTTCGGCTGCAATGGTGGCATGACTTGTCAGGAAGGAGTTGTTTAAAATTGTTTCAACTGCCCTTGAATAAGCCATTATACATCCGACCTCATCACCGAGCATCAGATAGCAGTGGCCAATGGCAAACCAGGCCGGTACACGTTTGATTCCGATATCAATCAGTTCTTTTAATTTCGGAATTGCTTCACCGATGTTGGCTTTGAAAAGGCTGATATTATACCTGGCTATATCGATATTACGAAGCACAAGCGATTCCATTAATGCCACCAGATATAGCGGATTTTCGGGCATAATGCTGTACGCGAGGGAGAAATGATCTGCCTGTTGCCGGGATTCTTCTTCATTACGTTGCAACAATCGCCCAAGTCTGTAATGGATGTAACTCAACTCCAACTGATTGTTTTTTTGCACATCATCAGCCAGGTTATCAAATAGTTCGAGACTTTGTTTGATAACTTTCATCCCTTCAGCGTAATTGTTGGCCGAAGTATCATTACCGGACGAGAGTGCCAGAACTACGCCATATTCAAACAATAATTTCCCTGATAACACAGGATTTTTCAGCGGTTTGCCCAGCCAGGATTTAAGTTCAGCACCTGCTTCGGTGAATTTGTCCATCGCCCGGTATATTGCCGACAACTTCAGGAGATTTTTTACACACTCATCGGGATCATTTTCCTGAACTGCGATCAGAGTATTCAGTTTTTCAATCTCGGTTTTCGCTTTCTCGGTTTCGTACTGTAATTCGTAAACGACTGAAACAGAATCAATATCGAATGCCATTTTTGCAAAAATAATGTCTGCATTTTCGAGGATGGCCGATAGCCGTGCTGCTTCCCGTTTCCACTCTTCGGGGATATTGAGGCAGGTTTTATAAATCCGGTCGTGCGAAATATCGGCCCAGACATGTTCGGCGAGGGTACGCACCTGAACTTCAGCCTTCATGGTTTTAAATTTCTCAGCAATAAGTACACCCAGAATATTGTCCTTTTTAGGTGTAATGATGTAATGGATAGAGCGGTAGCCAAATTCACTGACTTTCAGCCGCGATTTCAGATCCAGACTATTGGCTTCGTCAACCTCGAAATTCTCTTTGATAAACGAGCAGACTTTTTCGACATGGCTCTGGAAATGAACGATCACCCTTGCGCCGCACAGGTCGGTCATATCGGTGAGCGGGTTCCGGTATTTGTCTTTCATGATGATCTTATTGGAAAAGCTCACCACAGTTTTTGCCCGTGCCTGCACCAGGGCAAGGAATCCAAATTTTTCGCCGACTTTGTTTAAAATTGTCTCCAACAGCTTTGCAAAATCAACATAATCGGGTCTTACTTTTACAAATTCTGCAATAAAACCCATCTGTTTTTCAATCGGGGTTGTCATTTTTGAAAGTTTTATAGATTGTTTCAATACGGTTTTTCAGTTCAAGTGCCATTGCCGGATTTATCTTATCAGCATAAGGCATGATGTAGTTTACTGTTTCAGCAGCGTAGCTAAGAATGAACTCCTGATTACCAGCCATTGGCAGTGCGCTGATGTTTGAAATCCGGTCGGCAAGCTTCAAAATTTTAGCCTGTTCCGACCCCTGACGCATAATGCGTAACAAAAATTCACTTTTAGGTTCTTCTGCGCCATTTATCAAGTGCTGGCTAACTTCCCTGACCAAAGCAAGTACTGCTGCTCCATCATTATCTATATCTGCTATTTCATCGAAGGCACTAAAGCTAATCTCTTCGCCATCTTCTATGAGGTCATGTATAAGGGAGGCTTTAAGAAGTACCGGTTGGGTGTACCCGTATTCCAACAGGATAGCAAGCGTTTCCATCTGGTGGCGGAACATATTGCCACCACCTCGGCGGGGTTTTGCAGTGAGGAGTTGGGAGTAGCTAAGATAGGGCCGGATATCAGTATATTGCATTGATTTTTTGTTTGTTAAACTACGTTTCCTTTTGTTCCAATAACCATTTCCAAACAGGTTGAACGATGATACTGCGGTCTCCTGCATCTATTTTGTATTCTTCGTCCTCAGTCAGTATCATTCCTTCATTCAACCCATAGATGTCAAGGGCTTCCATTAATCCTTCGAGTTCTCGTTTTTTGGTCTCTTCATCATGCAAGGTGCGGCTTACCTGTATGGCTTGCCTGATGTTTAATCCTTCTTTGATGATAAAGTCACATTCCTTTTTCCCCTGGTGGAAATATACCTCATGCCCCCTTCGCACCAATTCAATAAAAACGAGATTCTCAAGGTACCTGCCATAGTCTTCTGAAATCCTGAATGTAGTATTGGTCAGTATTCCATTGTCAATGCAATAGACTTTCCGGCGATTGGCAAATTGCCTGTTCAATGAGTGGTCGTATTGATAGACTTCAAACAACATAAAAGTATCTTTCAGGTATTCGAAATATTTATCTGCCAGGTCGTAGGACAGTGTGAGCGCGATTTTTACCTTATTGAGGTTAAAGGGTTTACCAATGTTAGATAATAAATAAAGCGCTACTTTTTTAACACTGTTGTAGTTTTTGAGGTTGTGGCGGGCTACAATATCTTTCAGGATTATGGTTTCGTAATACATGATGATTTCCTGCCTCCTCAAGTCATCTTCAAGAGAACTTGCTTTCGGGAAACCTCCCCCTTTGAGGTAATCATTGAAGGCTTTTTTATAAATCAATTTCCGGGTAACAAGGGAAATTTTGTCGGGTGCTGGTAAATCCTTAAACAGGAGATACTCTTTGAAACTAAGCGGAAAAACATTAATAGCAAGAAACCGTCCGCTCAGGGCGGTGCCAAATTCCCGGCTAAAGAGTTTTGAAGAAGAACCTGTTACATAAAAACGTGCCCTTTTGAGTTCATAACCAGTCAGTACCCACTTTTCCCATTGTGCAACATGCTGAACTTCATCGAGAAAAATGTGGGGCTTTGTTTCGTTGTTGACAAATTCTTTGTAAACCTCAAAAATCTGTTCCAGTAAGTCGCTGTTCAGTTCGCCGTTGAAACGGGGGTCTTCAAAATTTACGAAAAGAATCTCCTTTTTATCCACACCCGTGCCGGTCAGATGCCGGATATGGTTGATCATCAGGGTAGATTTTCCTGACCTACGGATCCCTTTCAATACGATAACCTCCCCGGTTGACAGGTATTTATTTATTTTTCCCTGATATTCGTCCCTCGGAAAAAACTCCGGTACCGGCTTATCCCAGTAGTTCCAATCGTTAAGTATGCCGAATAATTTATTCTTGTCCATGCGGTTTGTTTTTACTACCTCAAAGATAAAAATGTTTCTGTTGACTGAAACAAATTGGCTAAAATAAATTCTGTTTACAGAAATATTAGAATAGTTTGGATCTGGCTGATTACAAATCCCCGACTTAAAGGCACTGTTTTAACGAAATGCCAGTTTTTAATATTCAATTTTGTCCAACTCCTTGTATTTTGATACCTGTGGCACATTCTTAGCCAGAAAGGAAATAATGTCTTTCCATTGTTTAAAACGCTCCATACCATTTTTATTATTTCCTGCCGACTTATATATCATGGCGAGTTTGTAATTTGAAATACCAAGCCCTTCCAACAAATTAATATTGCCGGGATTGGCTTCATAGAGTTCTTTAGATAATCTGACTACGTCATCAAAGTATTTAAGGGCTTCTTCCATGTGGCACATCGACTGATGGATGTCCCCTAATTTCGAATACGAGATCGCAAGGCCGTTTTTCATCGACTCGCTACGGGGATTGGCTTCATAGAGTTCTTTAAATAATCTGACTACGTCATCAAAGTATTTAAGGGCTTCTTCCATGTGGCCCATTGACTGATGGATGTCCCCTAATCTCCCATGCGAGATCGCAAGGCCTTTTTTCAGCGACTCCCTACGGGGATTGGCTTCATAGAGTTCTTTGCTGTATTGATAATGTAATTCAAAGTATTTAAGGGCTTCTTCCATGTGGCCCATCGACTGATGGATGTCCCCTAATCTCCCATACGAGATCACAAGGCCGTCTTTCAGCGACTCGCTACTGGGATTGGCTTCATAGAGTTCTTTCCCTAAAACAGAACGCTTTTCAAAGTATTTAAGGGCTTCTTCCATGTGCCCTATCGACTGATGGATGTCCCCTAATTTCGAATACGAGATCGCAAGGCCGTTTTTCAGCGACTCGCTACGGGGATTGGCTTCATAGAGTTCTTTCGTTAATTCTAAATCAATTTCAAAGTATTTAAGGGCTTCTTCCATGTGGCCCATCGACTGATGGATGATCCCTAAAAACTGATACGAGATGGCCAGGTGGTTTTTCAGCGACTCGCTACGTGGATTGGATTCATAGAGTTCTTTTAATAATTGATTAAAATTTTCAAAGTATTTAAGGGCTTCTTCCATGTGGCCCATCGACTGATGGATGTTCCCTAATTACTGATACGAGGTGGCAAGGTGGTTTTTCAGCGACTCGCTCAGGGGATTTGCTTCAT
>JAPLDR010000057.1 GCA_026391655.1 Bacteroidia bacterium
AACAGTCAGGATACATCTTCTTGACGGATTATTTTCGGAAAGTTAATGGCGTAAATTAAGGAACCGCCGTGTACCGAACGGTACGCACGGTGGTGTGGAAGGACGAAACGGGAATTAATCCCGTTTCTCCTATCCGATTTTTAGAGGTATTAAACGGCTCATCGTGTTTTTGAAAAATTTCAAAAAAAAGACTGCCCATTTTCGGGCAGTCTTTAAAAATATCAGCAGTCAACTACTAATAATATCCGGGGTTTTGCATCTCTGACATCGGTGGTTGAGGAAGTAAGCGATTTGTATAGGTATTAGGAATTGGTCTGAGCTTATGATAATCCTTAATATTTGCAACAGCATCAGGATTATACAGTTTCGCACGTGCAACCAATGTTCCTGTCCGGGCTAAATCTTCCCAGCGATTCAACTCTCCGTATAATTCACGAGCCCTCTCTTCGAGCATCCAGTCCACAAAAGCATCAAATCCGGCACCCGATGGGTACTTGGGTACTAATACGTCTGCCGCAGTAACCAACATGCTCGATTGTGTGGAAGTTGTATTATTCGTACCCCCGTCGATTGTATAAACCTGAGCTGGTTTTGATTCACCATCGACATAAGCAGCCCGTTTACGAACTTCGTTAATATACTTAAGTGCATTAGTCCAATCCCCTTTTCGGCCATACGCTTCGCCAGCGATCAAATAGGTTTCTGCCAAACGCATGCGATGAAAATTACGTGAACCAGCCTGATAGTTCATATCCTGTCTTTGATCATCGAGCCATTTCAACATGGTAGGGAAGTTATTCACATCGTATTTATCAACCGGAATGAAAAGGTAACGAGACTTTGCAATGTCTGTCAGCATTTGACGATATTTTGCATCATCAAGCTTGGTTTGCTTCGGATTTGTAGTTGAATAATAACTAAGTGCACCATAGTATTTCGAAGAAATATAGATGGCTGTATCCCCAACTTTGAATTTAGGTTTACCTACCAAATCAGTCGGTGTGGTATAGATGACATCCGTTGTTACATCTGCATTGGTAACCGGATCAATGTAATAATATTTGGCTTTCCAAACGTTAGTAGCAGCTGTGGTTGCATTATTCGAAATATAAGCCCATTTAAAGGTTTTATATAAGCGGGAATCTGTTGTCCGATCCCAAAGTTTTTGAATGGTCACAGGACTGATATGGATTCGTTTCCAGGGGCGGCCATTGGGCATATCGCGGATCATTCCAAGTTTAACATCATATTGCTCTACCCAGTATAGGTGTAATTGATTTCCACCATCGGATCCGGAAGTTCCCGCACCATTAAAATTGGCATCAGATTTAGTGTACTCAACATCCCATATAATCTCTTTGGAAACTTTTTGATTGTTCTGTTCGAAAACATTCGCAAAGTTGGCTTCCAATGAAAATTTTCCGGAATTAATCACCTGCGTGGCATAAATTGCAGCACTATCCAGGTCCGTAGCTTTTCCTCCACGTGTAGCGGCATCCGAACTATTCCTGGTAAGATACACCTTTGCCAATAAATGTGCAGCTGACCATTTTGTCGCGCGTCCACGATCAGACTGTTGGTAAACATCGGGCAAAACAGCATAAGCAGCCGCCAGATCACTGATTATTTGTTTGTAAACATCAGCTACAGGAGCTCTCTTAAATTCAGTGGTTATTTCTGTAACATTACCCTGGACAATTAATGGAAGAGCACCATAATGCTGAACCAAATCGAAGTAATAATAGGCACGCAGGAATTGAAGCTCAGCTGAACGTTGCGTCTTTTGATCAGCTGTCATATCTGTGACATTTGGCATATACATCAAAGCTGTATTCGCCCGGGTAATTCCCTTGTAATTGTTGTTCCAAAATTTGTTAATTACATCCTGACTTGGATCCAAACCACTCAGGTATTTATTGAAAGCGTCTTTGTTTCCGCCATCAGCACCTTCCCAGGTAAAATCTGTACCATATTCAGTCAGACAATAATAGGCTTCCATATTACCGCCTGCAGTAGTGTTGTCACCTTGATTATACGAACCACAATACCAACGCATAGCCTGATAGACGCCATTTACAGCAGCTTCCATCCCAACCTTAGTGTTCAGATAGGTATAACCTACATTCGTATATTGTTCCTCCTTGAGGTAGTTATTGCAGGCAGTAGCCGCAAATAAAACCAGGACTAGTATTAAATAAGATATTCTTTTCATATCGCTTTGTATAATTTACATTTTAAAAGTCAGATTACAAACTCATATTAATACCTACCATAAATGTACGTGGCGTTGGAACATTAAAATCCTGTCCGCTTTCAGGGTCTGTACCAGGAAATTTGGTGATACAGAAAGCATTCTGAACAGTCACATACATTCTAAACTTGGTAATTCCAACCTTATTAATAAGATTTTTAGGTAATGTATAACCCAGTGTCACATCACTTAAACGTAGAAAGGAAGCTTCAAAATAATTCAATGCGCTCCTGAATGGTGGATTTTCTACTCCGTTGTTTGGCCGGGGCGCCTCGTTGCTGCCATTACTTTCGGTTACATTTCCTGAAGCATCGTATGCAGTTGCTTTCCAGTAATTTACTTTCATACAGTTGTAACGGCCATTGAAACTCAACCCACGGTCAAATTTCAGCATATTACCGTAAGAAGCATTGAATGAGAAATTCAGATCAAAACTCTTGTAATCTATGTAGTTGGCAATATTGGCAGTGAATTTCGGACGAGGTGTTCCGATAACAACACGGTCTGCCTCGGTAATTTTATAGTCGCCATTGGTATCCTGTACCTTAATATCGCCGGGCTTAAATGTATTGCCCACATATTTTGCCATTTCAGCTTCTTCGCCCAATTGCCAAATTCCCAAAGATTTATAATCAAAATAAACTTCTATGGGTTGTCCGATGAACCAGCCACTACCCACATCGTCTTTTTTATCACCATACAGGTCAACAATTTTCTCCTGGTTTCGTGCAAAAATAAAATCGGTATTCCAGCTGAAATCTTTTTTCTTGATGTTTTGGGTATTCAATGTAATTTCGATCCCCTTGTTCTGAGTTTTTGCAACATTCGAAAGTACACTGTTGAATCCCGATACCTGAGGTAGATTTCTTTGCAGCAAGATATCCGAAGTGTTTTGCAGGTAAACATCAACTACTCCATTGATACGTCCTTTGAAGAGTCCAAAATCAATACCGGCATTCCATGATTTGGTCGTTTCCCATCCCAGATTCGGGTTTGGCATTTCGTACTGATAAAAAGCCATCACATTGTTTGAACCAAAATTGTAGCGGGAATAGTTAAGACTACCGCCTGTTTTATAGGCAGCAATATCCGTTGTCGCTGTAACGCCGTATCCTACTCTTAATTTCAAAGCGCTTATGACGTCGATACCTTTCATAAATGATTCTTCGCTGGCACGCCATGCAAGTGCAGCAGCAGGGAAGAGCACCCACTGGTGTCCTTCAGCCAATCGTGAAGAGCCGTCATTACGAAGAGAAGCTGTCAATAAATACTTATCATTAAAACTGTAGTTTAAACGACCCATAAAGGAAGCAAGTTGCCATTTAGCGTATGAACTACTTACACCTGCAGGTTTAGGTGAACTACCGACATTATACCACAACTGAGTTTCGTACGGTAAGTCAGTCACACTTATTCTTGCATTTTCATACTTTTCCTGTTGAATTGATTGCAGCATCGTAACACCGAAAGTATGTTTATTGATGGTTTTGTTCCAATATAAAAGATTCTCCACGGTAAACATTGTCCGGGTATCACTATTATTTTCAGCACGTGCCAAAGCACCCTGACGATCGGAACTACGTGATCCATAAAAACGTTGATCGTAGTAAGGGCCAACATCCAAACCAAAGTTTGAACGGAATTTAAAATCGAAAGGCAATTTCACTTCCATATAATAACTCCCCATAAACCGGTCTTTCCGGTATCTGACAATTACATCACTTACATTAAGCACCGGATTCCATAACTGAGGGTCATTTCCCGGGCGATTGAATACAACACCATTTGCGTCGCGAATATTTGCAAGGGGTGAAAGACTTGTGATTCCATTGTATACATTAGGACCATCATTTCTATCGAAATGTGAGAATTGTGTTTGACCTCCAATCGTTATTCTATCCGTAAGATTCCAGTCAAAATTTACGCGGACAGAATAGCGCGAATAATCCTGGGTTTTGACTAATCCTTTTTGATTAAAATAGGTAGCTGAAGCCATTACTTTTAATTTTTCAGTTCCTCCGCGAACACTTACTTCATGATTCGTAATGGTTCCTGTGCGCGTTACTTCGCCCAGCCAATCGGTTGTTTCCAAACGTTCACCATGCCAGGAACCGTCGGCATCATATGCATTTTTAATTTTAAAGGCAATCCCGGCAGGGTCGTTTTCCTGACCAACCGGCATCATTAACACGTCTGTGACATAGGTTGGGACAACTGGCAATTTTCCACTTTTACGGTAGGCTTCACGTATAAATTCAACCCATTCAGGCCCGTTAAAAAGGGCAATCGATTTTGCTGGTGTTTGAACCCCGTAATAACTGTTATAGTCAATTACTGCCTTTCCTTCTTTACCTTTCTTGGTAGTAATCAGGACTACTCCATTAGCTCCACGTGCTCCATAAATGGCGGTTGCAGAAGCGTCTTTCAAAATATCGATGGTTTCGATATCCGACTGACTGATTTCACTTAGGCCGATAACCAATGGTATTCCATCTACAACATATAATGGTGAACTGCCGGCAGTAATCGAACGATTACCACGGATCATAACAGTTGCATCACTACCCGGAGCGGCACTTTTCTGTTGAACGTAAACACCTGCTGCTTTTCCCTGTAAAGCCTGTGCCGCACTAAAGCTGGCTTTTTCCATGAGCTTTGCATTAGTAACCGACGAAACAGAACCTGTCAGGTCTTTTTTCTTTACTACACCATATCCAACAACAACTACTTCTTCGACACCAATGTTCTCTTCAGCAAGGATCACATCATATACTGAACTGTTACTAACAGGCACCTCCTGCGTTATCATTCCAACGAAGGAGAATTCCAGCGCTTTTGCATCAGCCGGGATTGATAAACTGAATTTACCATCCATATCTGTAACTATTCCCGTAGTCGTCCCTTTTACGATCACCGATACACCCGGTATTCCGTTACCTGAATGTTCGGTAACCTTACCGCTGATCTTTCGCTGGGCCACCTGAGGTAGCGGCATATCAGCAGGAGAGATCACGATCTGCCTGTCGTAAACAGCATATTTTGCATCCTTACTGGCAAATAGCTGATCAAGAATTGAATTGATCTGTTCATTTTCGGCCAGAATATCCACTTTCCGTTCAACATCAACCAGATCGTTGTTGTACAGGAAATAAAACTCACTTGACCGCTCAATTTCCTTAAGCACTTGTTTTACAGATGCTTGATTTAGTTTTAGCGATACCCTTGCAGTCTGAGAGTAGGTGCCCGTGGCTAAAAGATTTAAAGTGGAAATGAGGATCAGTAACAGCGTAATTTTCATAGTAATTAATCCTTTCTTTAAAACGGCATATCGATCACCGTCCGGAGAATTTAATCCGAGTTTTTTCATATTTTTGCTTTGTTAAATGTTCGTTAATATTTTTTTTTGTAGAGAAATAAGACATTTAATCTTTAACGGGGAGGTGCGCTAACACTTTCCCGTTATTTTTTTCACTTTGTTTAAATCATAGGCAGTAAGTTTAAAGTTTATGCTAATGTTAGTTTAAAATAACTTCCCGCTTCGAATACGAATTGTCCGGGAGTCTTGATGCTTTTTTTATTTGATATCTAATTGGCGATGACTTACTTAGCAAATCAAGCACTTGCTCGATGGGCTCATCTGTAAAAGTGGCAGTAAACCTGTACTCCTTCAGATCTTTGTTGCAAATCTTAACCTTTACATTGTACCAGTTTCCGAGTTTTTCGGATACAATGCCAATGGGATCATTGAAGAAAACCAGTTTACCGTCTTTCCACCCAATATATTTATCGAGATCTTCTTCTGCTGTAATATCAATGGCTTGTTTGTCGATTTTAATTACTGCCCGATCCGAAGGTTTGAGTTCTGCCAATTGTTTCAAAATCCCGCATGACTCTCTCTCAATTACAACTCTGCCGTGAACGACCGTCGTGCTGATCTCATTGGATTTCGGATATGATTGAAGATTAAAAGCTGTACCCAATGCCTTTACAGTGATGCCTTTCGCCCTCACGATGAACGGTTTTACGGAATCAGAAGTAATCTCAAAAAAGGCCTCCCCAATCAATTCCACTTTTCGGGAAATTCCTTTGAATTCGACCGGGAAGATCAGCTTACTACCCGAGTTAAGAAAAACTGTAGTCCCGTCGGAGAGCTGAAACTTCGAACGGGTTCCGTAAATGGAGGAAATTTCCTGTAAAATCACCGGAGGTTCACTCTTTTCAGCTACTTTAACAGCAACAGGATAGTGGTAATAAATATAAGCTGTCGAAAATAACCCAGCCAAAATAAATATTGCCGCAGTCCTTAACAGGAACTGGACAAAATTGATTTTTCTGAAAAATAGTCTCAACTTGATTTTAATCAATGCACTTTCGACATCAATCGGTTTTAAATCAATTTTTTGTCCCGATTCTTCCCATAGCAGGCGATAGTCCTCAAATATTTTTCGGTCGGCAGGATCTGACGTCAGATGATTTTTCAACTCCAGATGTTCAGATTCTGTTAGGCTTCCGGTAAAATATCCTGACATTAAGTCATGAATGTTTTCCTGCATTTTTTTCAAAGTTTTATTTAAGACGTATTTTCTTCACCTATACCCTACATCAGTATTGAATTTTTTCAGGTTTTTATTAAAGCCAAAACAAGATGTTTGTTTGAATAAATTGTAACCTCAAAAAAACAATCTATATTTGTTAGGAAAAACTAACAGACTATAAACACAGCAATGAATTTTGAAAACGAAAATTCAGACTGTTTTCTGTTTACTCAGATGCGTTTGGGTAAGGAGGAGGCTTTCGATTTCATTTTCAGAAAATACTATAAGGTATTATCTGTTCAGGCCATTCGGTATGTTCATGATCAGGATTCTGCCCAAAGCCTTGTACAGGATTGTTTTGTCAGGTTTTGGGAAAAACGGCGGGAGTTATCCAATATCGTCGATCTCTACTCCTATCTGTTTTGCATGGTACGCAACCGTTGCATCGATCATATAAGGGAGCGGCAGCGAACCCATATTGTACAAATCACTAATCAGACAGATTCTCCGGAAAATGTGACCGAAGAGAAGATCGATGCTAACGACCTGAATTCCCATTTATGGCTGGCAATTGCCAATCTTCCTGACCGTTGTCGTAAAGCATTCGAATACAGCAGAATCGATGGATTAACTTATGCACAGATTTCCATTAAGATGGCGATATCCCACAAGGTGGTTGAAGCGCTGATCAGCAGGGCATTGAAATTATTACGAGCCAACCTTGCCAACTTTCTGGGAATTCTGATACTGCTCTTTATTTAGGAGACAAAAGTCAGAAGCCAATTTCCAGTCGCGAGTTGCCGGTACCTCCCCAAACGATAAAACATCTAATATTTGTATTCCTTTTCAAAAAGGCTACTTTTGGAGACTCAAAATTATAGTTATGGCAGATTTTACTAAAACAAAATATCACCTTCAATCACTGTGCTGCGGAGAACGTTTCGAGGATCAAAACTGGGAACTTAACTGCCCGAACAATGATGAGCCCAGCCTTATCCGCGCCATTTACGACAACAAACAATTGATTATTGACGAAACACAGCCCGGTTTGTACAAATTTGCTTCATGGCTTCCGGTTAATAAAACGCTGAAAGGATCGGGTTCACCAGTGACCTTTAAAAGTATAGGACTGGCAAAGGAATTAGGATTAACAAATCTTTATATAACTTTTAACGGATACTGGCCCGAAAAGGGGGCAATGATGGAAACCGGTACATTCAAAGAGTGTGAGGCCTATTCTGTTTGTGCCCGTTCCAATGAGAACACCAATGGTGTAATGGTCGTTGCATCAGCCGGAAACACAGCCCGTGCTTTTGCAAAAGTTTGTTCTGAAAATAAAATCCCGGTATTAATTTGTGTACCAGAGGATAACTTAAACGCATTATGGTTTTCACGGAAGATCGATCCATGCGTGAAGCTAATCGCAGTAGAATCGGGAAGCGATTATTTTGATGCAATACACTTATCAAATCTGGCATGCCATATTGAAGGGTTTTATCCTGAAGGGGGCGCTAAAAATGTCGCGCGCCGCGATGGAATGGGAACTACCGTTTTATCTGCTGTTTCTACAATCGGAAGAATTCCTGATTTCTATTTTCAGGCTATTGGAAGTGGAACAGGTGCTATTGCCGCCTGGGAGGCCAACCTGCGGTTTCTGGAAGACGGACGCTACGGTTCGACAAAAATGAAACTAATGTTGTCGCAAAACGCCCCTTTTATTCCAATCAAAGATGCCTGGGATGCCGATTCGAGACAGATGCTTGCGATGAACGATGAAGAGGCCCGGAAACAGGTAGAGGAGATCGACGCAAAAGTATTATCTAATAGAAAACCACCCTACAGCATCATTGGCGGATTGTATGATGCCATGAAGGATGCCGGAGGCGAAATTTTTGCTATAACTAATCAGGAAGCAGCAAATGCAGCCCGGTTATTCTCCGAAACTGAGGGAAATGATATAGAACCTGCTGCTGCAGTTGCAGTTGCATCACTGATTCAGGCTATACATGAAGGCAATACTGATAAAAATGCAACGATTATGCTGAATATTACAGGTGGCGGAATCGAGAAATTCAAACGCGAAAACAAAATAAACTACCTGGAGCCATTGCTCGTCTTTCCGCTTAATCCCGATCCGCATTCTGTTTTCGAAAAAATTAAAATGCTTTTCTGATTATCAGTTATTTCAATATGCAAAAAGAGAAATAAATCATCGAATCTTCCGGTACTGAATTGTCAGGATTCGCACATTAGAATCCGCTAGTCTAAAACCCAATTCTATTATTCTAATTTTGTAGCCATTTTATCTATATTATTGTCAATATGATAGTTGCATTGAATTAACTAGTCATATAATTTTATTGTCAGTTATATGGTAAAATATTCTAACCATACTTCTAATAATCAACCATATTAGCAATCATCGACATTACAAATATGCAAAGGTTTAAATATCAAAAACATGTTTTACAACATGAAAAACAAAGGTAAAAAAGTTAAAGTATTATTCTGTTGTACTTTATAAAATATTTGTTGATTTTATCCCCTTTCAATCGCTAAAAAATGATTTTAACACCCTTTTTATTCAAGATTTATTTTTTAACTTCGTCGTGTGCCTTAACGAAATCCATACTAAACCATTATATTCTGTTTGTTAGATATATAATTGTAAAATGCCTTTACGATAAGTCACTTATTAATTAACGAAAATTAACTAAATGGATGTGTATGAAAAATGATGCGACGCAAAATTTTTTCCTGAAGAGACATTTTCCACTCTTTGCAACGTTTTTTTTAGTTGGGATTTTCTTCCTCTCCCAGCTAAGTGCTTCGGCACAACAAAAAACGATCTCAGGTACAATTATCGGCGATGATAAAGCGCCGATTCCCGGAGCCTCAATTATTGTGAAAGGGACTACCACAGGAACAGTTACCGACTATGACGGTAAGTTTACGCTGAAGATTCCGAATTCAGCTAATACGCTGGTATTCTCTTTTGTCGGACTTATTTCAAAAGAAATTCCGGTAGGTACGGGAACTGTATTCAATGTAACACTTTCCGCCAGCACAATTGGCATCGACGAAGTTGTGGTGGTAGGATACGGAATCCAGAAGAAGGAGAGTGTAGTTGGTGCAATTACGCAGGTGAACAACCAATCGCTGATGCGTTCAGGTTCTTCGAATGTTACCTCAGCTATCACGGGTAAACTTTCGGGAGTTTTGACCATTCAGCAGACCGGTGAGCCGGGTGCAGACAACTCCGAAATTGTGATCCGTGGTCTTTCAAGCTGGAACGGCTCGGCTCCGCTGGTACTTGTCGATGGTGTTGAACGTGATTTCAACTCATTGGACCCCAACGAAATCAATACGATTTCGGTTTTAAAGGATGCTTCGGCTACAGCCGTATTCGGGGCTAAAGGGGCAAACGGGGTTATTATGGTTTCCACCAAGCGTGGTAAGGTTGGAAAACCATCATTGGATTTCTCAGCCTCCTATGGTCTTCAGAAAGCAACGAGGATTCCCGATCATATCAGTTCATTCACCACCATGTCAATGTATAACGTGGGTTTGATGAACGGTGCTACATTTCAGAGTTTGATTCCTCAGAGTATTCTTGATCAGTATAAAAACCCATCTACACCACTGAACGCTTTGCGTTATCCTAACGTTAACTGGTTTAAAGAAGTGACCCGGGCATTTTCTCCCACAGTGAACGCCAACTTTAATGTTACAGGTGGAACAAACTTTGTAAAGTATTTCTGTTCTTTGGGATACTATAACGAGGGTGATTTGTTCAATGCGAGGAAGGATGGATTTTATGATCTGAGCTACAGGTATAACCGGTTTAATTATCGTACCAATGTCGATTTTCAATTAACAAAAACGACCACCATGTCATTCAATCTTGGTGGTGAAACCGGTATCAAGAATTCACCTAACAGTACACCATGGAGAAACCTTTATGCAACTGGTCCGGCCCGTTATCCGGCCTATTTTCCGGAATGGGTGCTACAGCAGGTTCCCGATCCCGATTATCCTAACGACTCCGGAATACGTCTTGCAGCTAATTTTGGGGAATATACAGGTAACCCCTACACAAGTTTAAATACAGGTCAGTTCAACCAGGATCTTGATTCCAAATTGTATACCGACCTTCTGTTTGATCAGAGACTGGATTTTATAACCAAAGGGTTATCATTCAACGGTAAAGTATCTTTAAGTTCTTACTATCAAAACAGAATTCTTACCGCATCACAGGCTTATCCCGAATACATGCTCACCTATTCAGATATCGGAGTTGCCGGAAAGAATCCCTGGGTGAGAATGACTTCACCGGGGAACGAGTACTACCAGATGGCACCCCTTGATATCAATGTTGGTGCTTTGCAGGGTGGCTATTATCGTAACCTCTATTATGAGTTTGGATTCAACTATGCCAATACATTTGGAAAACATACGGTATCTGGTCTTGCACTGATGACCCGGACTCAAAAGAATAATGATACCCAGTTTCCCTATTATAATGAGTCGCTCGTTGGAAGGGCTACCTACGATTTTTCGCACAAATATCTCGTAGAATTTAATGTAGGTTACACAGGTTCAGAACGATTTGCACCGGGAAACCGTTTCGGTGTTTTTCCATCCGGAGCTCTTGGATGGGTTGTTTCTGAGGAAAAATTCATGAAAGATGCCCTGCCTTGGGTTAACAAGCTTAAACTACGTTATTCGGATGGTTTAACAGGTAGCGATAATGCTGGCAGTCGTTGGCTTTATAATAGTGGCTACTTTACTGACAATAACACCACTGCCGGTCTTGGTGGTGCATTCCTGCACGAAGATCTTGGTGCAAACCCTACCGCACAATGGGAAGAAGCCCGAAAGAGAGACTTAGGTTTAGAAGTAAGTCTTTTCAAAAATACCCTTAGTTTTGGTCTTGACTTTTTTGACGAACATCGTGATAAGATGTTGCTCAGTCCACGAAGCGTGACCATGTTGGTGGGAAACACTTTTAAAGATCTGAATCTTGGAAAACTCAAAAAGCAAGGATTCGAACTCGAAGTTGAATTTAATAAAACAACTGCTACCAAACTGAATTATTGGGTGAAAGGACTATTCGGCTACAACGAAAACAGAATCCTTTATAAAGATGACCCTCCATACGCTCCCGATTACACCAAGGAGGCCGGAAAATCGTTGGGTGCCCAATTAAATGGTGTGGAACTGACCGGTACGGGATATTACACCTCTATTAACGATATCCATAACAATCCTTCGCCGATCGCTATTACCAAGTTGAATGTGGGTGACTATAAATTCCTTGACTACACGGCTGACGGTACCATTACAAGTGTTGACAAGTATCCATTGCCCGGCTCTACATTTCCTCCGATCACCTACTCCTTTTCGGGCGGATTTAGCTACAAAGATTTCGAATTCAACTTTATGTTCCAGGGGAACGAGGGGAAATATGTCGAATACAATCAGACCTATGAAGTCGAATTTATTAAGGGCGACTGGCGTGTTCACTCCTCTCAGCTTGATTTCTGGGCACCTAATAACCCATTGGCAAATCACTCAACGCTTCACTACAGCGGTAGTAATAGTGCTGACATTTTGTTCTGGGGTGGTGGCGAGGCCGACAGGGGTTACCAGATTGCGGTTGAAAACCGTTTCTGGCGCAAGGCCGATTACCTGCGTCTGAAAGAGATTTATGTTGGTTACAACATCACTTCAAAATTCCTTAATCGTTTGGCCGGAGTATCGAAACTGTTGTTTTACGCCACAGGAAATAACCTCTGGACACTGACCAACCTGATTGAAGGAGACCCCGAACGGAAAGATTTCCAGCAGGGTTTCTATCCGCAAATGACATCTGTCAAACTTGGTGTTAAAGTTGCTTTTTAAACGTTAAAACAGATCAACAATGAAAAAATATATCATTTTAATTGTGAGCATAGTTCTTCTCCCGGTACTCTTTTCTTCGTGTCTGGAAAGCTATCTCGATAAGTCACCCGAAGCGGGTCTAACGTCTGATGATGTTTTCAAAAAACTGGACAACTTCAAAAAATTCTTTTTGGATGTCTACGAAGGCCGTCAAAACAGGCCGGATGTCGGTGGTGTATATGCATGGAGGGACTGGAACATCAAATGCGGAATGCCTTTCTATTTCGACCAATGGGATCAAAAATATACCTGGGAAGGGTTGACCGATTGTGCCGACATGGGTCGTATTATGGAGGGTCAGACCGTCAAAAGCGGTCAGGTTATTTCAATAGTAAATAAATTCACTTATGACCCTGCCCGCCGGCCTATTCTTGGCTCCTTGTTTACGTGCATCCGTATCTGTAATCTGACGCTGCAAAATATCAAGCTATTGCAGGCCGATCAGGTCGTTATTGATGACTATACGGCACAGGCACATTTTGTCAGGGCTTTCTGTCACTTCGAATTATTCAGAATTTGGGGACCGATGCCTTATCTTACCAAAGCGATGACTGCTGATGATGTGTGGGATTTACCCCGGTTGTCGAAGCATGAAACCTTGCTCCGCGTTGCTGCCGATATGGATTCCGCCGCTACCTTTTTTGCAAAAGCAAATCTGATGCGCCGCGATAATCCGGTTCCGGGAGCTCCTGGCCACCTGACCAATACCGATCAGAGAATGCCCAACGGTGTGGCAGCCAAAGCGTTTAAAGCGCGTGCATTACTTTATGCTGCCAGCCCACTGAACAATGAACTTGGTGTAAAAGACTGGGAAGTGGCTGCCCAGGCCAACTGGGAAGCGATTACCATTGCCAAACAATATGGATACGACCTGCTTGTAGCTGCAAAGTATAAAGACAACTATGTTGGCACAACTTATACCAACGAACAACTATGGGGTTACAGTTATGGAGGCTGGGCATACAATAACGGAAACCAGCAGGGAATGGTAAGCGGGGTTATTGGAAACAGCGCATCCAGCTGGTCAGGCGAGTGCCCCACCCAGAATTTTGTCGATAAATTTGAAACAAAATTTGGTGAGCCGTTGAATACGCAGGCCGAACGTGATGCGGCTACCGCTGCCGGTCATTATAAAGAGCAGGATCCGTATACTAACCGCGATCCACGATTTTATATCGATATTATTCACAATCAGGCTACGAATATGGTTGGCTGGACGAGTTCAAAGGCTCAGATCTATTATACAATGACCAATGGTGTTGCTGTTTATGCTGAACTGATCAACCCGGCTTTCCTGGGAATTACCCGGACAGGATATTATTCACGCAAACGTTGGGGCGAAAACAGTGTTAAAAATCAGACAACCAAACAAATAACTGATCCGATCATCCGTTTGGGAGAGCTCTACCTCAATTACGCTGAAGCAGCCAACGAAGCATACGGCCCGAAGACAGCTGCGCCCGTGGCAGGTGCAATAACGGCAGAAGATGCTATTAACCTTATCCGCACAAGGATCGGTCAGCCAAATGTTTTTCCGCAATATACGGTCTCAACAGCTACCTTCAGACCTCGTATCAAAAACGAGCGCAATATTGAGCTCTGTTTCGAGGGACACTATTATTTTGATCTGCGCCGCTGGAAAGATGCTCCGGCTGCTTATGCAGGTCCGTTAATGGGTGTTGACATCGAAAAAGTTGCGGTTACAACGACCTATCCTACGGGGTTCAAATATACACGCTACGCGCTCTCAGCCGACCGCCAGATCAACTGGAAAGAGCCGATGTATTATCTTCCTTTCAATACAGAGGATACCTATAAGATGAAGAATTTTGTGTCAAACCCAGTTTGGTAACAAACACCTAAAAAAATGAGAATTATGAGATTTCATAATATACTATTGAAGTACAGAACGATCGGTCTGATGCTCCTCTGCGTTTTTCTGGCCGTATCCCTTTCAGCGCAGGATAAAACTGCGAAAACTGCGAAAAAAGCGAAAACAATCAGCGTCAGCCTTAAGGTTACCGATGAAAACGGGAATGCCTTTCCACATGCTCAGGTGGTGGTAGGCGAGGGGCTCATTCATGCCGAAACCGATGATAATGGAACTTTCTCATTCAACGGGTATCCCGATGATTTTGTGGCAGTTTCGTCAAGCGGATATGATAAGAGTGTTGTTCTTGTTGAAAATCTTTTGACTCAGAATACCATAAAAATGGTGAAGTCAAAACTTCAGATGACAGCCGAAGATGATATTGAGCTCCCGTTTATGAGCGTCAAAAGAAGAAATCTCTCGAGTGCACCGGTTGTATTACGCCCGGCACAACTCGAGAAATACCCTTCAAACGATCTTCGTAATGCCTTTACCGGATTAGTAAATGGCATGGAAGTAAAGGAAAATAACGGGTCCATTGGAATGAGTGCTGAGGAAAAGCAGAGTCGTAATACTAATTACGGCCTCGCCGAAAAAATCGGTGTATCTACCCGTGGCCGCAGTTTAATGTACATCATTGATGATGTGCCTGTTGATATCACTGAAATGCCCCTTGATCCAAATGAGATTGAGACGATTACGGTTATTAAGGATATCGTGGGTAAAGCTATGTATGGTCCCGCCGCAGCCGATGGAATCATATTCATCAAAACCAAAAGGGGTAAAAAGAACGAAAGAATCCTCAATGTGAACGTAGAAGCAGGTGTGTCGCAGATCGACCGTATGCCGGGATGGGTAGATGGCGCAGGTTATGCAACATTGAACAACCAGGCGCGTTTAAACGATGGCTTGGCTCCGCGTTACACTGATGCCGATATTGCCGCCTATGCCAAAAATAATCCGTACGACTATTACCACCCAAGCAGCAATTACAGGGAGATGATGCTGAAAAATACAGTCTCTTTCAAAAGGGTAAATGTGTCTTCTTCAGGTGGAAACGACAAGGTGCAATATTTTGCATATGTTGGTTACGCCGGCGATGGTGATATTTATAAAATTGGTCCTAAGGCTGACTATAACCGGTTGAATGCCCGGTCGAATATCGATATTAACATCAACGACTTTATCAAGGTGAAGTTCGACTTCTTTGGAGGCCTCTCTTATCGTCGTTCTGCCAACTACGGTTATAACTCAAATTTCACAAACCAGGATGCCGCTACCAATCTTACCTTGTCTGCAGTGGAGTTTAACTCAGTAATTAATGATATTACGTCCATTCCTCCGATTGCATTCCCGGTTTATGCAGCCCCTTACGATCCTGCATCGGGAAATCCTCCGTATTTTGGTGTAACATCTAATTTTGGCCAAAACCCGATTGCCAACCTTACTTCGAATGGTTACTATACTGAATCGGGTCGTACAGGAACAGCCAATGTGGCATTGGAGTTCGATATGAAAAGTATCCTCCCGGGATTAAAATCGAGATCATACCTTGGATTTAATGCCTTTAATATGCTCCGTATCGGTAAATCGGAAGATTATTACGCGTATATCGCCACACCCGCTTTAACGGCTGGCGGTAAGGACACCATTCTGCTGGCAAATAAACATAATGGTACCCAGATGGATGATAACACCCTTTTGAACGACTACTATTTGCAAAGGATGGCGATGTACGAAAATCTGAGTTATGAAAAAACATTTGGGAAAAATGAGATTCAGGCTGCAATGACCTGGTTCCTGGCCAAGGTAGCACGGAACGAAACAGAAGAACCGCAGCGGTCTCAGAACGGTATTTTCTCGGGAATGTATTCGTACGATAATAAATATATTTTCAACGGAGCATTAAATTATGGCGGAACATCAAGTTTTGATGTAGGTAACCGTTATGGTCTCTTCCCAACAGCAGGGCTGGCCTGGGTAGTATCGGAAGAAAGCTTTATGAAAGATATTAAATGCATTGATTACCTGAAACTGCGTGTTGAAGGTGGTATCCTTGGTTACGATAGCTTCCTGGGGCCTTTCACTTACCGCGACAGGTGGAATAACAATAACAACGGTACGCTTTTCGGTCCCGCTTCAACCAATCAATGGTTCGGAAACACAACCGAATCACTGGTTTACAGGGTATCGCCTAACCGTACAGGAAATCCCGATATCGGATGGGAAAAACGCAGAGAATTAAGTGCAGGAATAGACGGAATGTTCTTCAAACAGAAACTTACCCTTGAACTGAATTACTACAATAACCTGCGCGACGGTATTATCTCTCAGGTTTCAAGCCTTATTCCGAATATTGTCGGTATTTCAGCCGCACTTCCGCGATTCAACTTTAACAAAATCAGGTACACAGGGGTTGAATTGGGTATTCAGTACAACGATAACGCCGGCAAATTAAAATATACCGTCGGTGGAAATGCGACCTATCAGAAATCAATCAATGTGAAATACGATGAACCGCAATATCGTAATGATTATCAAATCCGTACTGGTAAAGATGCTGACGTTATTTATGGACAAACCTACATTGGTAAGTTTGCAAATGATGCCGAAGCGTTAGTGGTTCCGCAGATTTTTGACCAGGTACTTCATGCAGGTGATCTGAAATACAAAGATATGAATGGTGACGGTATTGTTGACGACAGCGACCAGGGCCCGATCGGCCACTCCTCTCCGCGCTTATTCTATGCCATCAATCTGAAACTCAACTATAAGGGGTTCGAATTGTATGCGCTTGGAACGGGACGTGCCTTCTATGATATCCAATTAACAAACCAGTACTATTGGAATGGCTGGGGTGATAATACGTATTCAAATTTCGTCAAAGACAATATCGGTGGAGCTTATCCAAGACTTACCTACAACAAAGTCAACAATAACTTTGTCGGATCGAGTTTCTGGTTGGAAAAAGGTGGTTTTTTCAAGGTGCAAAATGTTGAACTGGCTTACAATCTTCCTGCCAATGCACTCAAAATCATCGGCGCCAGGGGAACCCGTATCTTTATCAGGGGGGCTAACCTGTTGACCATCTCAAAAGTAAAAGATGTTGATCCTGAGTCGATTAATTCTGGTGTTGAATCTTATCCGCTGTTCAGTACTTATTCAGCCGGAATTAAATTAACCTTTTAAATGAAAACAACTATGAAGACAAAAATAATATTACTGTTAGGGGGTATATTTGCGTTATTCAGTGCATGTACCAAGTACCTGGATCCCTATCCAAACGGAGACCGCTCCGACGAAACCCTCTTTCAATATCAGGATATGGTACAAGGTCTTGTCGGGCAATGCTACGACAACATGCCGAGACTTTACAGTGACAACGAAGGTGCTTATCTTGATATGGCTACCGACGACGCAGTATCAACAAGCCCTACTCATGCCATGCGTCGGTTGGCGGTTGGTTCGTTAACCACGGGAACTGATCCGTTTGCAACCTATTGGGATCGCGATTATAAATCGATCAAACAGGTGAATATGTTTCTGAAAGGCCGTCGCGGGTTTAATACAAAATTCATTATCGTCCCGCGTCTGGACAGCCTTGTCCGTTACCGTTTGCAGGGTGAAGCTTTTGCCCTTCGGGCATGGTTTTACTGGGATTTGCTTCAGAAATTCGGAGGGAAGAGTATCAGTGGCAAAATGCTGGGGATTCCTTTGACCCTTGAACCCATCGACATCAACACTGAAATCAACCTTCCGCGCGATACTTACGACGATTGCGTGAAGCAGATTATCGCCGACTGCGATTCCGCACTTAAATATTTTAATCCTCCGAAACTTCCATCCTTTATGGCGCACCGCGACTTCCTGGTTCCCATCGCTTCCGACCGCGTTTATGCTGGTGGTCGTTATTGGGGGAAACTTGATGGAATCACCATGATTGCCCTTAAATCGAATGTTTACCTTACGTGGGCAAGTCCGTTATTCAATTCAGGTAATGTTGTAGCGCGTTGGGACTCAGCCGCTGTAAATGCTAAAAAAGTAATGGATTTCAAACTAAAGGTCGACAACGTATCGGGTGGATTTACCACAGCCAAAGTAGTCAACTGGACCGATCCAAACTCTCCGGAAATTGTCTATTCAGCACGTTTTACAGCTTCGAATGATGCAATGGAGCGGATGTTCTATCCGGGCGGATTCCAGGGAAATGGAGTGATAGGTGCTACACAGGAACTTGTTAATGCATTCCCGATGAAAAACAGCTATCCGATCACCGACTCAAGAAGCCTTTATAGCGCCACCGATCCATATGCAAATCGCGACCCAAGGTTTTACAGCCTTATATTTTATAATGCTGCACAGGTTAAGAGGATTACGACAAATGCGCTGATGTACACCATTGAGAGCAATGCTAATGGTGGAAAAGATGCTGCCGGGGTTAAACCGACCAATAGCCTTACCAATTACTACATTAAGAAGTACGTCTATATGGGTACGAACTGGGCAGATGCTTCAATTCAAAGGGCATCTCATGTTAAGATGTTTATCCGTTGGTCGCATATGGTATTGAACTTTGCCGAAGCTGCCAATAAAGTGGTTGGGCCAACCGACGCAGCCAAATACGGACTTTCAGCGAAAACCGCGATTCAGTACCTGCGCACTCGTAATACCTACGATAATGCAACATTGTATACGGTTGCGAATGATCTTTACCTGAATGAGGTATCGCTGGATGCTGTTAAATTCGACGATTTTATAAAAAACGAACGGAGAATTGAGACTTGTTTCGAAGGGACGCGTTTCTTTGATATGCGCCGCTGGTCAACCAATCTCACCGACCTGAATAAAGCAGTTCATATGGCTGAGATCCAGAAAAACACTGACGGAACTTATACCTATAACCTGAACAAAGAGGCTGAGGTGCGCGCTTTTAAATCGGCCTATCTGCCCATTCCTTACAACGATATATTAAGGATGAGTAAGCTGGAGCAAAATGCAGGTTGGGAAGCATGGAAATAAATATTAAAAAACAGACAGATATGAAAAAAGTATTAATTGTTTTAATTCTTGCGGCAACCCTGGTTTCGTGCTATAAGAGTTACATAGAGGACTTCACCTACGACAGCATTTATTTTCCTTACCAGATTGATGTTCGTACATTCGTTGTCGGCGAGGGGATGAAAATAGAGGTCGGTGCGGCTTTAGGCGGTGTAAGAGATAACACGAGAGATCGTACTGTTGCGTTTTCACTCGACAACACGCTGGTTTCTCCGGCCACGCTGACCCTGATGAAGGCAGGCGCTCAGTATATCAAAGATGCTGTTGCACCCGTTACTACGCTTACGCCGCTTCCTGCTAATTATTTTACGTTGAGCGACAACAGCAAAATGGTAATTAAGGCCGGAACCTATGTGGGTACCGTGGTGATGAAGGTTGACTCTGCCCTTTTCTGCGCAGATCCGAAAACGCTGTTTGCCAACTACGCTATACCATTCTACATCAACACCGCCGACGCTGATACTCTTCTTCAGTCGAAAAGATCAAACGTAATCGGTGTTAAATATGAGAATATGTTGTTTGGAAACTATTGGCATGGCGGAGTGACAACAGAGAAAACTCCTACAGGAACAGTTGTTTCGACAGTTGCCTATTACACTGCAGTAAATCAGCCTGAAAATAAAGTCTGGAAATTGAAAACTGTTGCCCCGAATGCGTTGGTTACTAACGGATACGCCGATCAGACCACAGCAAAAGATGAAATGAAACTGACCCTCGATGGTACTAATATTGTTGTAAGTACCAATGCAGGTTCTACCTTTGCAGTAGTACCCGATGGCGCCAGCACTTTTAACAGGGCTAAGTTGTTACAAAACAGAAAAATACTACTGAGTTACAAGTATGTAAATGCCGCAGGAAATACTTGTTTCGCACAGGATACACTTACCTTCCGTAACAGGGTCCGTGATGGTGTCAACGAATGGCAGGACGAAAATCCGGCTAACTATAAATGATTAGGGTAATTTAGATTTATCATTAAGGGTGGAAAACTTCGGTTTTCCACCCTTTTTTTGTCGTAATAATTTCAGGTCATAACCGCGATTGCAAATCACTTACCTCGTAGAGGTTTAGGTATTGTAGCAACATCGTAATCAAGGATATCCATTACCGCGTAGCGGTTAAACATTATATTCCTTTTGCGTTGTTAATTTTTTCATCGCACAACAGTTTGAACTGATCCGTTTTATGCGCCAAACCACCAAGAGGATCAAAAATGAATAAATAGGATATTGTGTTAATTCTGATTTGAACATCAGACCTTACCTGTTCACCGGAATTAAAAAGGCGAGTAAGCGGGAGTTATAAGAAACCGATTTTACAACACCATCATTCCCTTTTCGTGCGGTTAGCCTTTTCCCTGATAGCCTGGCAAACAGTTGTAATCCTGACAATCCCAGGTGCTCTGTGGACAAAATTTCACGATCGTCGCTTTTGCGGATAGCAGCCAACTGCACTTTTAATAATTTAGAGAGCTCAAGGTCTTCGGAGGTCAGTGCCGGATCTTTAAGGGTCATCACCGCTAATTCGATATCGTCAGGTTGTCCGAAATTGATGCCTTGTGGTTTCAACAGCGAAGGTTCTGGTTCGGGAGCTCGTAAATTCTGAGTTGGTAACACTTTCTTTTCAGATTTCTGTCCCGTAGGTTTCGTTTTTTGTTTGATGGGAAAATTTGCCGGTAATTTCTTTGGCATCAAAGCAGGGGTAGTTTTTTCCAAAATTTTCTCATCAGATTTTACTTTTCCCCCGGGTACAACGATGCTTTTAGGGCTTTTATTTTTAAAATCATCAACCAGTTGCGAAAATTTAGGTTGTATTTCGTTATGGGGTTGAAAAAGCAGGTAAGCCAACAACAATACCGCGGCGGCAGAAGCTATTTTGATCCATAATGGAAGGATGGTTACTCTCCTCTTGAGTTGTTCTTTATTCCCGTAAACAATAGCGTTGTCGGCTACCAGTTTCAATTTTCCAAACTGTTCAGCCTCAGCAGCGCTGGTCGAATTTTCGGAAAGGAATACCTCAAAGTTTATCCGTTCACCTAACGACAGGTCTCCTTCGTAATAGGCCACAGCTCGTTCCCCGAATACAACCTGCTGATCGTTGATTGTCTTTTTGAGCTCATCCTTTGAGTCAAACAGGATGGTTTTATCAGTTTCAAGCATTACCAAATCAGCCATATCAAGCTCTTTGGCCAGATCGGGATTGTTCTTCAGAAATACGCGAAATTCGTCCTTTAAGGAAAACTCCAGATTTCCTTCAAGAAAATCAAGAAACCAACTTTCGTAATTTGACCTGGTAATCTTCATTTTATACAACACTTTGAATTTGTCCGATATAACTTTTCAAAAAGATTCGCGCACGGTAGATATATACTTTTACCTGGACCTCGGTTATTCCCGTTATTCCACTGATTTCGCGGTACGAATAACCTTCATAATCGCGTAACATGACAACAGATCGTTGTATTTCGGGCAGCCGTTGCACCGCCTCGTGCAGCACCTCCTGAAGGTCGGTATAATCATGATGAACACTGGGTTCTGCAACTTTCTTCCAGTCGAGCGAAGTCTCATGCTTCGCTTTTCGGATGTAGTCGATCATCGTATGATGAGCCGTTGTAAACAAATAGGCTTTAACCTTTTCGGCATCAATATTTTCACGATGCATCCACATTTTCTCATAACAATCCTGAATAATGTCCCTCGATTTCTCAGAATCGGAGATATTCTTCAGTACGAATCGGTAAAGCCCGTCAGCCCACGTATCAACAGCCCGGTTATAGTCTTTAATCGTCATCTTTTCAGTTAAGCCTTCTAAATCATAAGACGCATGAAATGATGGATTGTTACAGCTGATCGAATTTTTTTTCAAAAATGAGTTAATTAATCAGAATCAGCAAATCCCCCCTGGCCCCCCTTTTGGGAAAGGGGGAGTTCGTTCAAGGACAATTGTTATTCTCAATATAATTGTCTAAACACAAGTATTTATTGGGATATCAATCTGATTTTGAATGGCTCCCCCTTTGGAAAAGGGGGAATACAAAGGAGATTTTCACGATGGTGAAAGAGTAACATTCTTCTCGAGAGATTCAACGGCATAGCTTATTTTCTCAACGACATCATCAAGTCGATAAACAACTTCGACTTCTGAAAACCTTAGAACTTCATTTCCCAATCCTTCAAGAAAGTTCTGTCTAATAAGATCTGATTCTGATTTAGAAAGATGAGAACTACCATCAATCTCAATAATCAGGTTGAGCTTTCTGCAAATAAAGTCAACAACATAATCTCCAAGAGGATATTGTCTGTTAAACTGATATCCATACATCTTTCGTGCTTTTAAAGCAAAAACCACAATATGCCTCCCCTTTTGTTCCTTCATTGCGTAATCTACGCGCGAAAGGTTTAAGGTTTCTATTATACTGAATTGGGTGTTTCATTACTTTGCCATTCTAACAAACTGAGAATAAAATTACGCATAAACTTTATTCCAAAATTTGATTGTAAAGAGGTTAATTTCCAAATTGTACAATATGCCCGGTCTTCAGGTCGGATTTCTTTCCAAAAATGAGTTAATCAGAATCAGCAAATCCCCCCTGGCCCCCCTTTTGGGAAAGGGGGAGTTCGTTCAAGGACAATTGTTATTCTAAATATAATTGTATTAACACAAGTTTTTATTGGGATATCAATCTGATTTTGAATGACTCCCCATTTGGAAAAGGGGGAATACAAGGGGATTTACTAATTCAAATAACAGGCAACCTATTTTAGGAATATACACTTACTTTCAAATTTAAAACCGCGAAAACTCTTCGTTTCCGCGGTTTTTATCGAAGAATTAGTGAAGGCATGACTTCTTCATGATTTGAACAAGTCAGGCCTTCACTAAAAATGCTAATTCGATTGTACGAGAAGATCCTTCTTATCCAATGCTTTGATGGCTTCAATAAGTGTCGGATCAATTTTACTGATCACCGAATAAAAGCCCACCTCTCCGATAATATTCCGGGATATGTAAGCCATTAATTGGGTCTTCAGGATTTTTCCGGAAGTCGCTAAACCTTTTGGATCAGTTGCAATTCCCTTCCTGGCAGCATATTCTGCAAACAATGACAGAATTTTCCGCTGCAATAAATAGGTCTCAAAATCCTTCCCTGTTTTCAGCTTTCCGAGTTCGTCACGGTATTTATCCGAATACTCGAACGCAAACTGATATACAAGTCCTTTCTGGGTGATCTTGCCATAATAACCTGAAAAACCTGTGGTATCAGCAGCAACGAAAATATCGGGCATGATTCCGCCGCCGCCATAAACGACTCTTTTCATACGCGTATAATATTTCAGCGTGTCGCTGTAGTGGATACTGTCCTTTTGTTCAAACTCACCATGAGCATACCGACGACTGATATCGCCATAATAATCATCCAGCCCCTTAATATAAGATTTTTGAATGCAACGTCCTGCAGGTGTATAATATCGGGCAACTGTTAAACGCATAGCAGAACCATCATAAAATGGGATTTGCTCCTGTACAAGGCCCTTGCCAAAAGTGCGCCGACCGATAATTGTCCCCCGATCGTTATCCTGAATTGCCCCTGCAAAAATCTCACTTGCCGATGCTGAATATTCATCAACGAGCACAACAACTTTCTTCCCAAAATACTTTCCTTTCTTATCGGCATTGAAGGTTCTTTTGGGCTGCGTACGACCCTCGGTATAAACAACCAACTCTCCATTATCGAGAAATTCGTTTACCATTTTTATGACGGCACCCAGATAACCACCCGGATTACCACGCAAGTCGATAATGATCTGATCGGCACCAGCCTTGTCAAGCTTGTTTAAGCCGTTTATAAATTCCTCATAGGTCTTTTCGGCAAACCGTCCCACTTTGATATATCCTATCTTATTGTCAATCATATAGCTGACATCAATACTGGTAAGTGGTATCTCGCCTCTTTTAATTTCGAAAGGGATAAGTTCCGCAAATCCTTTACGAGCTATACTAACATTCACTTTAGTTCCTTTCTCGCCGCGAAGCTTTTTAAGCACCTTTTCATTGGTTACTTTAACACCGGCCATAATGGAGTCGTTAACTTTTACAATACGATCGCCGGCTCTGATCCCCAGCTTTTGTGAGGGGCCACCCGAAATAACATCGATCACCATTATTGTATCGTTCTGAATTGAAAACTGTACGCCTATGCCGCTGAAATTTCCGGACATCTCTTCGCTGACTTCCTGCATATCTTTGGCAGGAATATAAACCGTGTGAGGGTCGAGTTGCTTAAGCATCTCCGGGATGGCAGCCTCAACGATTTTTTTTGAATCAACCGTATCGACATAATTCTCATCAATAAGATTCATAATCAATCCCACTTTGCCGGCACTATTTGCAGGAGTTGTCCTGGTGCTCAGTTGCATCCTGCTTTGGAGTTTTGCTCCAAGAAAAATACCGACAATTACGGCTACAGCCAAAAAAACCGGCATCCAAATCACTATTTTCCGAGTTCTGTTATCCATCTTAATCTATTAATATCATGAGAAAAAACCATTAATAATACTATCTTATCAGTGAAGCTCAACCTTGACGATCTCCACTTTAGCTCTTTCGAGCAATTCGACACCATCGTTCATATGATAGGGTTCCGAAAAAACAACCCTTTTAATTCCGGCCTGAATAATCAATTTAGAACATTCGAGACATGGCGACGAAGTAACATATAACGTTGCACCTTCGCTACTGTTGTTCGACTTGGCAACCTTTGTTATAGCATTTGCTTCCGCATGAAGAACATAAGGCTTCGTCTTATCGTTTTCATCTTCACAGACATTCTCGAATCCCGAAGGAGTGCCGTTATAACCATCGGATATAATCATTTTATCCTTTACTAGAAGGGCTCCAACCTGACGACGCGTACAATACGAATTTTCGGACCAAATCATAGCCATTCTCAGATAACGTTCATCCAACTTCAATTGTTTTTCAATATTCGGAACACCCATATCAATCAAATTATATAATCGTCAAAAGTAACAGAAAATGTCAATGAATTAACCTTTGATTTTTGTTAACAATACATAAAATTGAATGCTCAATTAAACCAGTATGAGAGTTTTAGAACAAGCGCCCTACTCTTTACATTCATGCTTCCAGGGAAATAGTTATCGGAATAGACGAGAAAGAAATCGGAAACCGGTTTATATCGCCACTGAAACCGTGCGTTAATATTCAGATTGTCCGACTGTTCGTTATATTGCACGTAGGTCGTAAAAAACAGTTTATCGGTAAATGTTACATCAAGTTTTGGTCCAACCAACCAGAATCCTTTATGCTGCCACGGATCAGGTAATTTAAGATCATTATAGCTGTATATCATCGAAATATATCCATATGGCTGAAAACGGTAATTTAACGAACCCTGTATAAACCATCGCTTACCATTAAAATACCCGCCATATCCGGCCTGAAAATCATATTTGAACATCTTCCGGTTATCCGAAATAAAAAGAGCAGAAAAGTCGTTCCAGCTATAAGTGCTACCCGACAACAGGAAGCTGGATCCTTTATTCGTCGGATCGAAGTTCTGTTGCAGAAGAACATACCGGTTATTACCTTTTATTTCGAGTCGGGCACGACTCTTGAACTGGAAAAAGTAATCAAACCCCAATGAATGATCGGTAAGTTCTTTGTTATCAGGCTTGTAAAAATTATTGATTTCGGTCAATAAACCGTGATACTCGAGCGGTCCGTTTTGAGGATAAAACTTCACAGTTGCACGTGGAATGACTTCCAGAAAATTGCGTCGTGGTACATAACCCGTCTCTGCGTTAAAATCTTTACCTACATAGAGTTGCAAAAATTCAAGCAGGTAATTTTTACGTGAATAGGCCACATTCAAACCCTGCGAATATTCTTCTGAAATATTTGCTTTCGGGGTGAAAGACTTCTGGGTAAAGAGTTTCCCAATCCAGAAATTATTGCTGCTGGCCAGGTTGTATTCGAGTCCAACCACCCGGTTATAATTGATTCCCTGCCAGTCGGAAGGAATATTTAGTTGTTGTTTATTGACAAAAATCGCTCCGATATTCGACCTCGAAAAGATTTTCTTTTGAACAGTTGTCACGAAAAAATTCCGTGAAAGATAATCACCTTCACTGCCTGTTTGCATATCCATAACTCCTATACGCCAGTCCTGTCCGATTTTACCACTTAATCGGATCCCGGCATTTACGGGGGCATCAAGACCAATTCGTCTTGAAAAGAAAGGGCGGATATTCGTTGCTCCATAATTACTGAACAGGTCGCTATTTTCAAGAAAAAACTGTCGTTTCTCAGGAAAATACAATTCGAACCTTTCGAGATTAGTTACCTGATCGTCAACTTCTGCCTGCGAAAAATCGGGATTATAAGTTAAATCAAGATCCAGCGATGAGGAGAGACCTAACTTTGCATCGAGTCCAAAATCTTTATGAAACACCGTTTTCCCGTTTTTCTCAAAATTTCGGACAGTACTTCCGAACAGGTAGGGGATCAGTGAGAGTTTAAGTCCCGATTTAGGTGGTGGCGTTTCCCATTTTAGCTGACCGGCATAAGCCAATGCAGCTGTTGGAAACTGTCGTGGAACAGGTGCCCAGGCCGATTTCTCGTTTAATTTCAGGTCCAGTCGCGAAAACTGAATATTCCAATGGTCAACTTCTGGATTGTATCGCACTGATTTAAAAGGAATTCTTATTTCAGATATCCATTTATCAGAATAGTTTTTAGTTTTTGATTCCCATTTACAATCCCAGATCAGATTTGATCCCTGACCGCCGCTCATTGTGCCGTCCCATTTCGCACCAGCGGCATTTACACCAAATGAGTAGCCTGTCGTCTGATCGTTATACGGATCAATAAAAAAAAGAAAATTATCATTATTTGCAAAAATAAAATCTCTTCTTAACGATTCTACAGGTCTTTTCCCGGGAAGGGTATCGTGGAAAATTACAGCCAGATAGAATGCTTTATCGTCGTAAACCATCATCACTTCCGACTTTGCAACACTGTGCCCCGTATCGTAAGGAAGCACCATAAAGAAATCGGTCGCTTTTTCAGCCTTTAGCCAATCTTCTTCGTCGATAATTCCATCCAGTTTAATGATGCCTTTTGTTCTGTTGGCATGGATTTTAAAGTTCTGATTTACAGTACCTGTCGTGATGGAACTGTCTTTCCTCAAAAATGGTGAATCCTCTGTTGGATTTTTATAATGACGGTCAGTACTTTTCGCACAAAGTTGAAAATAAATAAGGGAAAGCAGGCAGCCTGCCAGAAACTTAAGCATCATTGTTCGGAAATTGAATCGCCGAAGATAGGAAATTTAAAGCAACTGGCTGTTTACAACTGGCAACTTGCGGTTTTGCATGACATGAAGTTACCTGCATTGGCAATGCCAATCTCTTTAACATTCATCAAGATGATAAAAAGATTGGCGTATCTGATTGATCCATAAATTTGATTGGAGATTCAGCCAGGCCCCAGTTGCCAATAGCCAGCCGCATGATTATTAAATCCTACGTTGGCGGATGCAGTCTCTTCTGAAACCATATGCGAACCGAGCGCATTTTTTCCAATTGTCCCGCTGGTACATGGCGATGGCATGTTGAACGTTCGTCACTGTTTTCGGGAGCTCCCCAACGGATTTCGATACCATCGTTAGGGTTATATGCCATCTCAAACGCGTCCTTTCTTTTCAGAATTTCCGCGAGTGTCAGGATTTGTTCGGTACCGTTAGTACGAATATAAGTAATTGACAGTTCCGATAACTTCCGGGCTAAAAAGGTCTCAAGATTCTTCTTCACCCGCTCAGGAGAACTGAGTTTTGACATCTTGAAATCATCCGGTGAACGAACGATCTTATCCGGAAAATCGAGTACTGCATCCATTGCAATCAGGAGCCTCAGATCGCGGTTTGGGGTTGAAAAATCTTCCCATTGTCCACCAGCCTGAAACACTCCTGTAAGTCCGCCTGGCATCGCAATCACCTCGCCGGGATGTGATTTCATGTAAGCCTCACCGTTGGCAACTGATATAATCCTCACCGTCAACTGCTCATACAGCGCCTGGATCAGATCGAGCAAGGCTGTTTCGGGATCAAGCGGTTCAGGGTTGATGATCCGCTCCATAGTGTGTTAGAAAGCATCACCGATCATCCCCTTTTGCTGAAGGGAAAATGGGATCAATCCCGATTCTGCAGATAGCTCGTTATTTTTCAATTGTCGGGGATGGCCATCGTTCATCATGATTGGGCGAAAGGCTTTGAATCCCGGATCTCCGATTACTTCGGATGTGGTAAACAGAAAGTTACCCTTCCAGAACCGCTTAATGCCAACTGTACCATCTGGTTGGGCGTCGACAGAAAGAAGCACGCCAGGCTTGTCGTCCGATTGGGGCACCCAACGGACAAGTATCAGCGTGTGACCGTATGGATCGGCAAAAACAACACCGGGGCGCAAGGCATTATGGGTCAGAGGAACCGGGTAATAGTCAGAACTTTCGTCTTTAAGTGCCGTGCGTGCCGTACCTGAATGGACACCATTCGCCACCCCCCTCAGGAAAGTATTAAATGCAAGTACAGGGTGAGTTTTAGTTGAAGGGGATTCATTCGTGATCCATCGTCCGGTTTTTGGAGCTTGCCCCAGATAGCCCCGGTCGGATAGGTGGTAACCGAAAGGGAGACCAAGTTTCCAGGCAAAGTAGGCTCTCATGTAAAACGGATTATCGGCACAGTCAGGCTCCATGATTACCCTGGTTTTTCCGGTTGCGTCATCTTCTCCCATTCCAAGATGGTTAAACAGGAAATTCCGTTTGGGGTTCTGCAAAACTTCATCAAGTGCAGCCCAGGAAGAGCGTTCATCGGCTTCATAAAACAGGGCGTTTATCCAGGCCGAATAGAGTGCTTCTGTTTCGGCTCCCCATCCTTGTACGGTTTTCCAGATTACCCCCGAGGATTGCAAAGGCGGTTTAGCGGATATAGAAAACTCAAGATTAGTGACAGTTTTCTCCTTCGTTGTTAATGTAACCTGATATTTGCCGGATGTTCCAGCTTCAAACTCATCGATTCTCCAAAACGGCAAACCGTCCCCATTCCTGGTTTTTTGTGATTCGATCGGACCGGACTGACAAGTGACCACAATCTGTGCTTTCCGGATGTTTTTTCCGCCCACCGCCAAAACATGGAATAACTCTCCGGTGTGCGGATTTTTTGGTGAGACTAATAACGCATTGACAGACTGCGATTCGTTTGGTGTGTTATTGTCCTCGAATATACTGGCCAGTATTTCTGAACCAGTCTTAACATTCTTCTTTGCAGACCTTTCTCCACAGGATGATGTTCCTAAAAACATCATTGTGATCGACATCGTTATAAGTACAAAACGTGCTGTGATTCCTGCTATTTTATTTTTTCTTTGCATCTATTCTCCAAAGATAACTGAAATAATCATATAGATTTATTTCAGTTTATACATCAAGCCAAATCTGAATCCGGATTCCATAATCCTCTGATGATTATCACCTGAAGAGAACGGAACCAACGAATGCAGTTTATAATACGGATTTACAAAAACTGAAAATCCCGATTTAAAATCATATTTAATTCCCAATCCCAAAACACTCCCGATTCCGGTCTGGCTATCAATTGGTCTTGAAGTTCCTGCATCAATGTCCAATAGTAATCCTCCGTTTACAAAAAAGTATTTCAAAAAATTAACCCTCAAGATAACAGGTATATTTATCAATGATAAACTTGCACTATAATCTGGTGAATAATAATCCATATGCGGAAGCAACATGTATTTGATAAAGATTTTATGATTTGAGTATTCAATGCCGGTTTCGAGATCCAAAGTGCTGTTCAGTTTGAAAAGATAGTCTATCCCAAATGTGAGAAACTTGTCTCCGTTATAACTTGCACCACCCATTAATTCCTGAGAACGAACAACATCATTCTCACCAAAAGACGAAAATGTGATTCCGATCTGACCTTTGCGGGTTTTCACTTCATTTTTCTGAGCATGTGATGTATTTGAAAATATTAAAATAGACCATAAAAGAAACAATGCTGATTTTTTCATGAGTGTAATTTATTTATAAATCTTGTATTGGTGTCATCTTCCAATTAATCACAAACTGTAAATCATTTTTAAAGAAAGCCCGTAACTGATTAAATGCTCTTTTGTCGATTTGTTTTCATTGCTAAACAAGCTGATATAGTATAATTTATCCCGGGCATATGTGTTCTCTGTGCCAATTAAAGTATAAGAAATACCTGGTTGAAGCGCTATATTAAGCCTTTCTGACAATCTGTATCCAATATCAAATCCTAAATCCATGCTTAAATTAACTTTTTGACCATCAGATTCGTTAGTCCTGGAATCAACAGTTTGCCCCTTAGTTTTTCCAAATTCTTTCCTTAATATCCATTCAACTTTTCCCGAAATAGGGAGAATAACAGATGGACCAATACTGAAAGAATAGTTTAGTCTTTTTTTTGTGATATAAACAAAAAACTCACTACGACGACCATCATTTGACGACCTTAATCGCACTAATTTGCTTTATATCATTAAGATTGGTGTAATTGTACTGATAGAAACCGTCAGCGCCAATCATTAAAAGAGAGCTGCCGAGTGGGATCACATCATAGGCATTGATGTCCTTAAACGTTGCAATCAGGTGTTCTGAAATCGAGTACGGATCGGACGCATTATAAACTTTTAAACCTGCATCCCCGTCGCAAACAAACAGAACATCATCGTCGATTCCGAGACCGTAAGGTCCGGTCATATTGTACGATCGGATTAATACAGGTGTTTTAATGTTTGTAATATCAAGAACATCCAAACGGTTCACATTGCTGCCACAGACATTCCCGCCGCGGATGGTCACATATGCCTTGTTGTTTTGGACAACTACCGGATCACAACCGGTGGCGTGCCAAAAGTCAGAAATATAAGTTGGTTTGGTTACATCCGTAACGTTGTAAACCCGCATCCCCGTTCTGGTTCCCAGAAACATCGTATTGCCCGACAGAAACATGGTCTCTATTCCAGAGCTAATGCCGGTCTTGGTTTCGAGTGAAGGGCTGGTTGCGTTGGTCAAATCAAAGTTATAATACGTGCTGTTGTCAACAGCGAGTAAATGATTACCAATCAGCCCGAATCGAGCCATTGAACCCCCGACACCAGCGCCTGAGGTTTGTGAAGCGCTGTTTTTACTTGCATCGGTACTCATAGATAGGTCGGCAAACTGGCTTCCAAAAAACACGGGGTAAACCGGATAATCGATTTGTTCGATTTCCTTTCGAACTTTCCTGACCGACCAATCAACAACAACGCCCTGTGTGTCATCAATTTGACCGACACGATAATTGGACTCATGAGGTGGCACAGAATAAGGGAATACACTTTTCAGGCGAGCTACCTCTTTCACATTTGCCGGATTCGAGATGTCGATGCCAATAAGGTCGATGTAACTATCGGCATACATGATGTTTCCTTTAATCACCATATCCACATTACCCGGAATAGTTATAAAACCCACATATTGCGGAGAAGCGGGATTAGTGTTGTTATAAACATGAATACCTTTCATGATTTCATTAATAAACAGGTAATTATCTTTGTAGTAGATTTTACCGGGCTTCTCAAGCAAATGAGTACTTTCGGTTTTAACAGCTTCCCTGAAATCCTTGTAACTCATATAGACCGGTTCGAGTGAAATATACTGCTCGGTGTATTTATCCTCACAACCTGACAGAATAAAAATCATTGCCAGAAGTTGAAAAATTGTATTTAATCGATTTGTTTTCATTTTGAATTTTAGTTTAGTTTATTGAAATATTAACCCGACTTTAATCGAAAGACGGTTGTAGTCGATATCGATCTTGTAGTTATCCTCGCGGTTGTACCTATGGCGCATGATCCGGTACCCGACACTAAATGTGAATGCCATATTTTCGTTTAGTGAGGTACAAAATCCCAAAGAAGGATTGAACAGAAAACCTCCTCTTGCTTTGATATCCAGCGTGTTGCCAGATGACGGTTCTGGCCATAAAATATAATTTTGATAAACATATTGCTTGTCCGGTGTGTCCAGCGCAAAGCTATAACCACCTTGAAGCCCAAAGAAAGGATTTACCCCATGACGTTTAAGATAATAACGGAAATCGGCTACTACGGGAAGGTAAGTTTCACTAAAAAACTCAACTCCAGCTCCGGCTCCAATTGAAAATCCGCTTTTAAATTGCCATCCGCTGATGTTCATCAAGGAGAAAGGAGAGCCGTACTTGTTATTTGTGTTTCCGGCTAAAATCCCCGCTTCGGTGAGGTTGAAATACCCGTTGCGAATTTGATTTGATGCGCGACCTGACTTACTAATGCTGTCAATTTGTGATGATTCAAAAACCCAAAGGCTATTGTCCTTCGTCTTAATTTTCACCTGTCCGGAAGGGAGAGAACTGATGATCTGACCATTAATAACACTGCCGTTTTTCAGATAAATAACATCTCTTTTATGTTTTTGTGCAAAAGACAGATTTATCATGAACAGTAATGACAGAAACGCTGATACTGATTTTTTAATCATGGAATTATTTGTTTAAGTTTCGTTTATTGGAGTATCAACCCCATTTTAAGAGAAAAGCGATTATTGTCACTATAGAATTCGAAATTTTCGTAAGGATATTCCTTGCTATAGTGCAGACGCATGATTCTGTAGCCAATGTTAAACGTAAGTGCGAGATTTTTGCTTATTGCTGTGCAAAATCCCATAAAAGGGTTAAATAAGAATCCGCCCTTTGCCTTAACCTCAACGTATTTGCCTGGCGGAGGGCCAAAGGAATTACTAAGTTCATCATAATAGTACATATAGGCACTATCGGGTTTACTGATTGCAAAACTATATCCAGCCTGAAGGCCAAAGAAAGTGTTCATTTTGTGAAGATTAAATGAATACCTGAAGTCCGCCACGACAGGAAGATAAGTTTCGCTGAAAAATTCGACTCCTGCACCTGCTCCCAATGAAAAATGATTTTTGAATTGCCACCCGCTAATGTTCATCAACGAAAATTGGGAAGCGTATTTGTTATTGGAGTTACCGGCTAAAATACCAGCTTCAGTAAGGTTAAAATACGTGGGGTGAATTCTGTTGACCTTACCAATACTATCAAATTGGGAAGATTCATAAACCTGGTAGCTGTTGTCTCCCCTCTTTATTTGAACCTGTCCGGAGGGGAGTCTGTTGATGATTTGTCCACGAATAACACTGCCGTTTTTCAGATAAACAACATCTCTTTTATCTCTTTGTGCAAAAGATATATTTATCAAAAACAGTAGCGCAATTAACACAATTGCTGATTTTCTCATAAAAAAGATTGAAGGTTACGGTAGATTGATGAATCCGAAGGTCAAAAGGTTGCGCTACAAATTACTTTAAACCGAAATCCCGGAGAAACAATGCGGAGATATTACGGATAGAATCCTCAACGGGAGTATATTCGAATCCAGTTGCCTGACATATTTTTGAACCGTTATAATAACTTAATTTATTGGCACTTCTGGCGGTTTCACGTGTAATGGATGGCCGGGTTCCGGTCAGGAAGCTTTTTAGCGCCGATAACCGCCACACCAGGTTAAGTAAGGTTTCATCAACAAAGTATTCCGGGGCTTTTAAATGGAGAGAGTTTGCGACCTGACTAAAAAATTCACGGAATGGAATATTTTTCGCATTGAGAATATAACGTTGGTTTTTAACAATTTCCCAAATATCATCATCCATCAGGCGTCGCATTGCTGCAGTTACATCCCTTACATCGACAAAACCGGTTCCGCCTTTTGTATAAAATTTCATTCCCTTCCAGACTGTATAAAACAGTAATGAACTTCCTGTTTTCCAATCACCCGGACCAATAATCACTGATGGATTGACAATTACTGCATTCAATCCTTGAAGAATCGCCCGCCAAACTTCCATTTCGGAAAGATATTTACTTTCGGCGTAAGCCGAATGTTCCATATTATTGTGCCATGGATGATCTTCATTCGCTTCGATGCCTTCTGGTGGCGATCCGATTGCTGCAATTGAACTGACATGACAAAACCGGGGGATTTGCAGTGATAATGCCAGATCGACGAGATTCGCTGTTCCCTCATAATTATTATGAATCATAATATCGCGATCCTGCGGATTGAAGGATATCATCGCGGCCGCGTGATATATCTGATTAACACCTGCTAAATGATCGCGAAGACTATCCTTTTCGAGAATATCACCTTCTACCCATTCAATTTTTCGCATGAGGGATTGATATTCTGCACTATAAAAGGCAAATATTTTTTCCGTAAGTTGAATGCTGCTTCCAGTCCGTTTGAGTGCACGAACTTTCTCTCCCTGGCTCACCAGATCATAAAGCAAATGTGCCCCAACCATTCCGGTTCCGCCTGTAACAAATTTCATAACTATATTTCTTTAGAATTGGGAATTAATCTATTCCTTCATTTATTAATTCGTCAATTTCATTTAAATGTAATTCGAAATGTCTTAGGTAATCTGTAACCATCGCTTTGAGTGATACGTTGTTTTGGAAAGAAGCGATCCACTCATTCTCTAACTTTTCGACTTTTATATTCTCAATTACATGAACCAGGTGCCAATTTGAATACTTCCAAAATTGAATTAGATTATTCCAGTTTTCTTCCTGGTAATTCTGAATAGCGATCCATCTGTCATTGTTACCATTACTTGCATAATTCGGAAATTTCACAGGGCTATCCTGATACTGCAAATGAACAATTCTATGCGTATTATTTGAGGCAGAATCAATCAAATGCCCAAGAATCTGTTTAATAGTCCGGTTTTGACTGTTTTTCCGTTCAGTGATAACATCGGTTGGAAGTTTTGATAGTTTAACTTCCCATGTTTCAATCAAGGAGGTTATTCCATAAGTAATTGGCTCAAATTCTTTTATCATAGTATTTCAAATTCTGCATATTATTCAAACTACATTACACAACCAGTATATTTTTTCCCTTAGGAGTTAATTGTCCTTTTAAGATGTCCACTAAGGAGGCCTTCTACTGTTTTAAGTTTTTGATGACGCTTTTGAAATTCCTTCACGGCTTCATCATCTTTGTTCTCCGAAGCCTTTACTATCCCTTTCTCTGCCTGTGAAATTAAAAACGAAATGTATCGCAATTTACACTCTTGTAATACCTTAGGGACTAGTAGATACAGAATCTCATGTTCCTCCTCGATAAAACTACCCCTTTTGCGCCAAAACTGGCTAAGCTTATTTTTTTCGGACATAATATCTGAAACCAACTGACTGATCTGATGATCCGGATGGTTGACAAAATGCTTTATTGCGTCGAAGTTTTCGTCATCTGCGTGCATACGGTATTCATCAAAAACGGCTTTGATCACCGGATTGACAGACTCCATCTGATCGCCTTCGAGCTCCATAAGAATATATCCCGCCACGTAAACAGGGTGAGTTTCGCCTGTCGTCGGATTCTCCACCTCAAATATTTTGTGTAATCCATACTTAATCAGTAATTTAAGTAATTCTCGTTCCTCATTTTCACATGGGTTGATTTCAGGTATCGGAATATGAAGGGGCTGGCTTTTTATATTGGTTTCCTTCAAAAGTTCGCGCTCCTGATGCTTAATCAACTCATCCTCAGACTTCATCTTTAGCTTACGGATTTCATTATAAAGTACCGTTTCGCGCACATCAAGAAGACGACTACACTCTTTCAGGTATTCCGACCGCACAATTTCATCCGGAATTACCGAAATTGAACTCACAATATCGGTAATTAACTTTGCTCTGCTAATCGGGTCATTTTCAACTCCGGCAAGCAACAATTTTGTTTTGAATTTAATAAAATTGGTCTCGTTTTCACGAATGTAATCAGCCAGTTGCGTAGCACTCATCGATCGTGAAAATGAATCGGGATCTTCACCTTCGGGCAACGGAAGTACTTTTACATTGATTCCCTCCTCCAGAACCATGTCAATTCCGCGCATCGAAGCTTTTATACCTGCCTGGTCGCCATCGTATATTATTGTGACATTGTTCGTAAACCTTCTGATCAGCCTGATCTGATCGATTGTTAGCGAAGTTCCCGACGAAGCAACTACATTCTCTATACCAGATTGGTGAAGCGATGTTACATCGGTATATCCTTCAACAAGATAGCATTTATCTTCCTGAATAATGCTCCTTTTTGCCTGAAAAATTCCGTAT
>JAPLDR010000093.1:0-4544 GCA_026391655.1 Bacteroidia bacterium
AACACAGAACTCTCAGCGAGCATTATTGATCTGGGAATGATTGGTTGGAAAAGCAATGTGACAATATTAACCGAAGAAGGCCATTTTTTATACCGCGGAATCAATTTCGTAGACCCGACCCAGAAACCTCCGGTCATTCCCCTTTTTAAAACAGTTATCAATCAGTTAAGTGATTCTCTTTCCGCTGCATTCCGACCCGATACCGCAGGAACCAGGTTTTCAACGCTTTTACCGGCAAAAATCTATTTTGGCATAGATTATAAATTGAATAATGTAGTGAGTTTATCAGGTTTGAGCAGGATAAGGATTAGCAACGACAGGGTACATACTTCTTTAACGGTCGCGGCTAATACATTGATAGGGGATAGATTGTCATTGTCGGCAAGCTATTCTGTTATGGAATCGACCTTTGATAACCTGGGTTTGGGAATGGGGATTAAGATAGGATCATTTCAGATCTACTCTGCTGCCGATAATTTATTTTCGCCATTCTATCCATCCAAAGCGAGAAACATGAACCTGCGAATCGGGATCAATTTCATTTTTAACAACGAAATCATCAAAAGCAGCGGGAGAGACGGAACTTCGTTAAATCCAAATTGTCAATGTCCATATTAAGACCCTGAGATGTTTAGTGTGGGTAATCCGGGAACCAGGCTAATTGCAAGCCGCTCTCATTGAATCATAAACAGCATAACAAATTATAGATCACATTTCGTTAAAGCGTCAATAATGGGATTTTAGTAAAAATATTTCCTAATTTTGCCGGGATTATCAAAATCAACAGTTATGACACTCTATATTTTACTCAGTATAATCACTGAATTCAAGATTGTAATTTTCATTCTTTTGCTCTTTTATGGTTACAAGTTATTGATGCGGTTTATTGCCCCGAAAGTTGTTGAAAAAGCCGCCGACAAACTTTTTGAGGATATGAAGAACAGAGAGGCATCCAAAGACCGGCGAACTGTTCGGAAGGGAGATGTTACTATCGATTATTCTGATAAAAAACCAAAGCAGTACAATCGTAGCGATGGAGATTATATCGAATTTGAAGAAATCAATGATAAGAAATAAAATTTGAGTCCACTCCGAAAAATCTTTTTTTGCCACTAAGGCTCAAAGACACAAGGTTTCACTAAGAATACGTCATAGATATTCAATATTTTGTGTAACTTGGTGACCTTAGTGCCTTCGTGGCATTTTTGATTTTTCCGAGTGGACTCAACATTATTAATTGAAAAATTACTTATAATATGGCTCAGGAAGATTTATTCAAAAAGTTGATTGCACATTGTAAAGAATACGGTTACGTATTCCCATCGAGCGAAATCTATGATGGATTAAGCGCGGTTTATGATTATGGACAATATGGCGTTGAACTAAAGAACAACATCAAGAAATACTGGTGGGATTCAATGGTTTTGCTTCATGAAAATATAGTTGGAATCGACTCTGCTATTTTTATGCACCCCACTATCTGGAAAGCTTCAGGCCATGTTGATGCGTTTAATGACCCGCTAATTGATAATCGTGATTCAAAAAAAAGATATCGCGCTGATGTGCTGATTGAAGAACATCTGGCAAAAATTGAGGGAAAAATTGACAAGGAGATCGAAAAAGCGAAAGCCCGTTTTGGCGAAACTTTTGATGAGGCGAAGTTTCGTGCCACCAATGCAAGAGTATTGGAAGCGCAGACAAAATGGGATGAGCTTCACAACCGCTTCGCGGCAGCACTTAATAATGTCGATCTTGTTGAATTAAAGAAGATTATTGAGGATAACGAGATCGTTTGTCCTGTTTCGGGTACGAGAAACTGGACAGAAGTGCGTCAGTTTAACCTCATGTTCTCAACCGAAATGGGATCCACCGCCGACGGAGCGTTAAAGGTTTATCTTCGTCCGGAAACTGCACAGGGTATTTTTGTAAATTATATGAATGTCCAGAAATCGGGCAGAATGAAAATTCCTTTCGGTATAGCGCAGATTGGGAAGGCTTTCAGGAACGAGATTGTCGCCCGGCAGTTTATTTTCAGAATGCGCGAATTTGAACAGATGGAACTCCAGTTCTTTGTTCGCCCCGGTACCGAACTTGTGTGGTTCGAAAAATGGAAGGAATTACGCATCAAATGGCATCAGGCGCTTGGGTTTGGCAACGAGAATTACCGTTTCCATGTTCACGAAAAACTGGCTCATTATGCCAATGCGGCAGTTGATATCGAGTTTAAATTCCCTTTTGGATTCAAGGAAGTGGAAGGAATACATTCGCGTACCGATTATGATCTGTCGCAGCACCAAAAATTCTCAGGTAAAAAAATTCAGTATTTCGATCCCGATATTAACGAATCGTATGTGCCGTTTGTCGTCGAAACCTCAATAGGCGTCGATCGCATGTTTCTTCAGATTATATCGGCAGCTTACCACGAAGAGGTTGTTGAAGATGTTAACGGACAGAAAGATACAAGAGTAGTCCTGAGACTACCGGCGCCACTCGCCCCGGTTAAACTGGCTGTAATGCCGCTGATCAAAAAAGATGGTCTTCCCGAAATAGCACGTGAAATTATTGACGAGCTTAAATTCGATTTCAATTGCCAGTACGACGAAAAAGATTCGATCGGTAAACGTTACCGGCGTCAGGATGCGATCGGAACGCCATTTTGTGTGACGGTCGACCATCAGACAGCTGAGGATAATACGGTAACCATTCGTTTTCGCGATACAATGCTTCAGGAGCGTGTCGAAATCAGTACTTTACGCGAAATTATTCTAAAACAGGTGAGTTTCAGAACATTATTCAACCAGCTGAAATAGTTGTACTATTAACCATAACAAGAGGCCGTCTCAAAGATTTTTTGAGACTGCCTTTTCTCTTCTCTAAATCTCAAAGTCCCTAAGTCTCTCCCTCACTTTTTCTCTTTTCATTAATCACTATAATTGATAACAATTCAATTTGTATGAAGAAAAAGAAAGAAATCATATAAATCGTTTGAATAATAAGTATTTTAGGTTATTTTTGGAATCAATGATTTAACTAAATAAGGATCAATACATTTTTACAATCGTTTTTATTATGCTATTCTGACCATAGAATTAGTATGGCTTTGCATAAAACTCAAGTAGTCAGTGTGACTGAGGAGGCGAAGCTGTGAATAAAGCACAGGTTATTACATCCAAAGTACACAAAACCGAAACTAAAAGAATCAATTTTCCACTCTCTATATTTAATTTTCTGATGCTGAAATTTGTTCTCCTCCAACATTAATAACTATGATTATTGCTGTAGATTTTGACGGAACCATTGTTGAACACAAGTTTCCAGCCATTGGACGTATTCGTATATTTGCTTTTGAAATGTTAAAAGCACTTCAGGCAAAGAACCACCAGCTTATCCTTTGGAGCCACCGTACTGGTAACGAACTCGAAGAAGCTGTTGAATTCTGTCGTTCAAATGGTATCGAGTTCTATGCAGTGAACAAAAATTATCCGGAAGAAGAATGGAATGAAAACGATAGCCGTAAGATATTCGCAGATATTTACATCGACGATCGCAATCTGGGAGGAATCCCTTCATGGGGCGAAATATATCAGATAATTTGTCATGAAGAAGAAAATCCTGCAAGTACACCCAAACCATGGTGGAAGCGCAAGTAACTAACAAAAAGTGAAAAGTGAAAAATATGGCAGCAAGGATATTAAGACAAAAAGACATGCTTTTGCATTGAAGGTAATCAAGATTTATAAACAAATTATCCCACAGCATAAGGAATATGTTTTAAGTAAGCAATTATTAAAAGCTGGCACCTCCATGGTGCAATGGTTCATGAAGCTGAATTTGCTCAGTCAAAGCCTGATTTCATTAGTAAATTGACTATTTCATTAAAAGAATCGAACGAAACAGATTATTGAAAAACGAATAAAAAAGCCGCTATCAGATGATCTAAGGTCGGAAAACTTATAAAACGCTTTCCACTTTTCACTTTAAATCTAGTAGTCCTGTAAAAATCATACACCTGTTACCAAAATAATGACAGCTATCAAGTCAATATCATTTAATTATAAAAATGAACAGCTATTGTGTGATTTAGGCTATTTTCACGCATCCGAAAGCTATGATAAAACTCACTATTTTGCCAGCAGAAGGTCATCAAATGGGAGTGAGAGGGCGAAGCTGTGGAATACTTAAATATCCGGGAACAACCTCCCATCGGCGAAATCCGTAAAAAAATCATATAAAACAGATCATAATATGAACAAACTTAAACACATCGGCTACCTCTTTTCGATGGTTACGCTGTTTTTCTCATGTATATCTCCCAAAAGCACCATCTACATGCAAGACAAAAGTGGTGACAAAAACTACACCAATGTTTACTCAAAAGCCAGGGTGATTACCGAGAAATACAAAATCCAAACCAATGATTACATCTACATCCGGGTTATTACCGATAACGAAAAGGTCGCTGCCTACTATAATCTTTCCGGTGGAATTAGTAGTAACATGAACATGACAATGCAGGGACAGGCGGGGAGCAAGTTTATGTCGTA
>JAPLDR010000093.1:4567-13560 GCA_026391655.1 Bacteroidia bacterium
ATGACAAAGGAGAGATTGATTTTCCATCGTTGGGTAAGATACCCGTAAAAGGGCTTACCCGTAGCGAGGTAAAACAAAAACTTACCGAAATACTCAAGTCCCAGATCGACAATTTTACACTGATGGTTGAACTCACCAATACCTACTTTATCATCCTTGGAGAGGCAAATTCAGGCATCTATACCATGTCAAAAGACCAGATTACCATTTACGAAGCCATCGCCATGTCGGGCGACCTCACCATCTACTCCAAACGCAAACAGGTTAAAATCATCCGTCCAACGATTAGCGGTATCTCCATTGTAAAAACAATTGATCTCACCGATAAAAACCTCCTCGACTCCGAGGAGTCCTACATATACCCCAACGACATTATTTATATAGAGCCTATTAAAGCCAAGATGTTTGGTTTCGGCGAAACATTTTCTCTAAGTTTCATCACGAGCCTGATTAGTTTTTATCTTTTGATAAGAACTTTTAAATAATAAAATCTGGCTCACATTGCTACCAGGTAGCCAGTTTCAACAATTGACAGATAAACAAATAAAAGAATACTTTCCATGTTAAAAGAAAGCACTCCGAACCGTAACAATCCAACCAATAATCCTGAAGACGATCTCCTCAAGAAATGGATATTCCTGATACTTGGCTATTGGTATCTCTTCGCTATCTTTGCTATCCTGGGACTTTCGGTGGCCTATATAAAAAATCGTTACACAGTTCCGATCTTTAAAGTAAGATCCAGTGTCCTTATAAAGCAGGATAAAGGGAACCAGATGAGCACTGATGCTGCCATGTTGACCGGTTTTAGCTCTTTTGAAGATGGGAATCTGGCCAATCAAACAATATTATTAAAAACACCTACTCGGATCAAGAATACCCTTGATCGACTTGACTTTAACATCTGTTACTACTCTAAGGGTCGCTTTGGAGTGATCGAATTTTATCCTGAGTTGCCTTTCCGTGTCAGTATTGACTCCACTCATGTTCAGCCATTGAATGTAGAGATGCGCCTCAGGATAGGGCAAAATGGACAACTACTTATTCAAGGTGAAGGGCAAAATGTCATGCTTTACAACTTCAAACAAAAACGCGAAACAGGTTTTGTCAGCGATCTGAAAATAGACAGCGAGATCAAACCGGGTCAAACCATTACCACAAACAACTTTTCCTTTAACCTCACACAAACAGATATCCCGCTAGACAAACGGGCAAATATAAGTGATTATTACTTTGTCTTTAAAAGAAATGACGACTTAGTTAGTGAATTCAGCAACATTAATCTCGAAAAGGCAGCTGAAGGTTCTTCCGTTGTCTACCTTTCTCACACCGGTACCTGTCTCAACAAATCAATCACCTTTATCAACCAATTAATGATGGATTGGATACAATCGGATCTTGACAAAAAAAACCAGATGGCTAACAATACCATAGACTTTATCTACAAACAGTTAGTCAATTTTGGTGACACACTCAATTTGGTTAGCAACAAACTTCAGAACTTCAGCATTTCAAATAAAGTCGTACCTCCCCAGGTGCAGATTCAAAGTAGCTATGCCAAGCTGGAAGCTCTCGAAGCGCAACAAATAAAACTGCAACTACAAAAGAGCTACCTCGAACAACTAAAAACGTACCTTAGTAAACGTGAGGACTATAATAAACTCATTGCCCCTTCTATCGTTGGACTCGAGGCTGGTGAATTTGGTTCTTACCTGCAAAAACTCAGCGAAATCAGGGGTGAGCTATTTCAATATATGGGACAAGGTAAGCTAAATAACCCCTATTTGATTAATCTGCAAAAACAGGAGAGTTTACTGATGGCCTCTATACAGGAGTATATCAAAAACCTGGGTGAGAATATCAATTTTAATTTAGAAACGATTGATTTCCAAAAACAAAGATATACCAATGATCGAAAGCAGCTACCCGCAAAAGAACAGGAGTTATTTGGTATAGAACGAAGTTTTAAATTGACGGATAACCTCTATACGATGTTCCTTAGTAAAGGCATAGAAGCTCAATTAAAGAAAGCATCCAATGTAGCCGATAACGAAATAGTCGAGCGAGCTTCTCTTGTTAGTCAAATAGAGCCACAAACGAATAAAATGTTGATAACCGGCCTTATAGTGGGTCTGCTTATCCCGTTTCTTTACCTGCTGTTGCTTGACTTCCTGAATAACAAAATAGAAACACGCGAAGATCTGGAACGACTCACCAGTGTACCAATTGTTGGAAGCATAACTGAGAGCAAAGAAAATGTAGATTTTGTAACGATGGAAAAACCCAGATCACCAACATCAGAAGCCTTCAGGGTACTGCGGACCCGGATTACCTATCTTACCAAAGGACAAAGTCAACAAACCATCCTGGTTACCTCCTCCATCTCGGGCGAAGGAAAAACCTTTTGTGCCGTCAATTTGGCTGGCATTATGGCCCTTTCCGGGAAGAAAACGGTAATTCTTGAAATGGATTTACGCAAACCACGGTTTCATGACTACTTCAAAACCGAATCCAAACATGGAATTACGAACTATCTTATTGGTGAATCTACCATGGAAGAGATCATCCAACACACGGGTCATCCCCATCTCGATTGTATCCTTTCAGGCCCTATACCACCCAACCCTGCCGAGTTGATTACCTCCGAAAAGATAGCAGTATTATTTACAAAATTGAAAGATAGCTACGACTTCATCATTATCGACACGAGTCCTGTCGGATTGGTAGCCGATGCCCTGCTGCTCGGTCCATATTGCAACGCCATGCTATATATTATAAGGCACAATTTCACTGCAAAACAACTCTTCGCTTACAATATTGGCCTCGTTGAAGAATCCGGAATCACCAATATCGGTATCCTCATGAATGGTATTAAAACCAGTAAAAGAGGTTATGGTTATGGTTATGGTTATGGTTATGGTTATGCTGAAAAAGAAACAAAAAAAGCCAAAAGAAAAACTAAGAACTTTTAAACCTAAACCCATTCCATGAGTGACATCACCTAAAATTCGATAACTTCTTCAGGCTATACTGCCTCAATTCAATCTGTACAGGCATACCGAGCCTGGAGCTGAACTGCTTAGTAGTTTTGTCCCTTTTGTTCCTTGATTATTACTACTTTGTGATATCTTATGGACAAAATGTTTCCTGAATATTAGTAAGCGTCAGCGCTCTTTCGTGTTATCTGTTCTAATTCGTGGACCAAAAAAATCCGTGTAATCTTTTATGTCCGATATCGCAATAAATTTGAAATTATCTGCATACAATACCGGCTTGGTGAATTTAGCACAGGTTTCCACACAGAAATGATAAACAGTTAAAATCTCTTTAGAATTTGTATCTGAAAATTAATGGTACTCAGATTTTAACATCGTTTACAAGTCCCTGTTTTAAGACAGTTTTTAAAACAAATCATCCAAATTTAACGTATATTTGAGATGAATTTTTTAACTGATATGCCTGAAGTTTTTAGAGAGTTTGGATTTGTATTTTTCTTCTATGCAAATGAAGGGTATGAGCCAATGCATATTCATGCCAGAAAAGCCGGAGGATTTGCAAAATATTGGATTGAACCTATTGAACTTGAGTTTTCACAAGGTATGAAGGTTAATGATCTAAAAATTGCAGAACAACTGATTATTGATCATCTTGAACTGATTAAAACCAAATGGTATGAAGTACATGGTCGCTGAATTAATGTTTACCGTAAAAGAAGCATCGTACGAAAATGGAATGATTTGTCTTACTATGTCAGATCAAAAAGAAATACGTTTCCCGGTTGAAGTCAACAAGAAACTAAAAAATGCGGATGAACTGCAAAGAAAGAATATTGAAATTATTTGTGGAGGCACTGGTCTGCATTGGCCTGATATCGACGAAGATCTTTCAGTTATAGGAATTATGGAAGGTCGATTTGGGTATTGAAAATGATGCTATAAATTTCTGTCCACAAATTACACAGTATTAAGTCCACAGATTACTCAGATTTAAGCAGATTTTTATCTTATTCTTTGGATAAAATTTTTAAATCCATTTAATCTGCTTAATCTGCGGACCCATTTTAAATCCCTTAATCTGTGGACCACCATCTTTTAATCATTTTAATCTGCGGACTAATCACTTGAAAATAATAGAATTATGCCTGATCTGCTTGAATATCAATTCCCATTAAAGGATGAAACCTATGCGATTATTGGAGCAGCAATGGAAGTTCACAAAAACCTTGGATGTGGTTTTTTGGAGGTCGTATATCATGAGGCGTTCGAGATTGAACTTAACGAGCAATCAATTCCCTATTTACGGGAACAACCATTAAATATTACTTATAAAGGATATAAACTCTCAAAACAATATTTTCCGGATTTTATCTGTTTCGACTCTGTGATAGTTGAATTCAAGGCTTTATCTCAGTTAACGAATGATCATGAGGCACAAGTATTGAATTATTTAAAAGCTACAGGTAAAAAAGTTGGACTTCTGGTCAACTTTGGCGAACGAAGTCTGAAATACAAGCGACTTATTTCACCCGAACATTTTTACAGATAAATGATCCACAGATTAAACTTTTTTTTGTCCACAGATTACACAGATTATTAATCCTTTTAATCTGCTTAATCTGCGGACCAATTTTAAATCCTTTAATCTGCGGACCAATATATGAGCGATACAGCAATAAAGTTTGAAAACTACAGCATCAGTAACGACAGTAAGAAGATGAAAATTACTCCCCAAAAATATGATTAGGGTTGATTTTCTGATAATTGGCGGTGGTATTATCGGGTTATCTATTGCAAGGGAGTTAATTAACCGTTTTCCGGATAAAAAGATTGCTCTGCTTGAAAAAGAGCCTGATGTGGCATATCATAGCAGCGGACGAAATAGTGGGGTACTACATGCCGGGTTTTATTATACCGCAGATTCTCTAAAGGCAAAATTTACCAGGGAAGGGAATACTCAGATACGTGAATATTGTTATGAAAACGGATTGAAGATTAATGAATGCAAAAAGGTTGTGGTAGCTAAAAATGAAGCTGAGGTTGAGACAATTTTTGAACTTGAAAGGCGTGGTAAAGCAAATGGCGTTAAGGTTCAGGTAATTGATGAAAAGGAATTACTGGAAATTGACCCGAACGTACTGACTACACAATTTGCCCTTTATTCTCCCACCACGGCTACCGTTGATCCTGTTGAAGTGAATCTTACAATAAAAAACGAGTTGGTTAGGAAAGGGATATCACTTTTTTTTAGCGAAGGATATTATCGTTCGCTTGGCAGTAATACTATAGAAACAACCAAGAACCGAATTATTTCAGGCGAAAAAATAATCAACGCTGCCGGGTTATATGCAGACAGGATTGCAGAGGATTTCGGCTTTTCAAAGGATTATACAATAATTCCGTTTAAAGGGATTTATTTGAAGTACCATGGAGAGCATAAAACCGTGAAAACCAATGTTTATCCTGTACCCAATCTGAAAAATCCTTTTCTTGGGGTACATTTTACGATTACTGTTGACGGTACTGTAAAGATTGGTCCGACATCTGTCCCGGCACTCTGGAGGGAGAATTACGCCGGAATGGATAATTTCAAACTTGACGAGCTTATTGCAATTTTTGGCTGGGAGGGATTATTGTTTTTGACAAATTCATTTAACTTCCGTAGTCTGACATTTGATGAAATCCGCAAATACCAGAAAAAGTATTTTATTGGATTAGCGGGTAAAATGGTTCATCAAATCGATTCGAAGGGTTTTTCGGAATGGGGAAGACCGGGTATCAGAGCACAACTGTTGAATAAGCGAACAAAAGAATTAGTCATGGATTTTGTCGTCGAAGGTGACCATCATTCTGTACATGTTCTGAATGCTGTGTCGCCGGCTTTTACCTGTAGTTTCCCTTTTGCAAAGTATGTTGTGGATAACTATATCATAAACTGACAGACCGAAAAGAAATTAGAACGGGCATTATTACACGCCTGATAATTAGATATATTGATCTGCCTCTTAGGCATAGCAAATAATATTGATGTGAATAGTAAAGCTGTTTTTCAAAGTTTGAGTCCACTCCGAAAATCAAAAATAGCAAAAATGCCATAAAGACACTAAAACACCAAGTTGCACAAAGTATTTAATATCTGCAATATATCCTTAGTGAAACTTTGATCCTTCGTATCTTCGTGGCAAAAAAGACTTTACGGAGCAGACTCAAGTTTCAAATCTAAAATTTTAATTTTTAGGATCTTAACACATAATTTTAAAAATTTAATCACTATTAATGAGCCATGAAATAGATGATAAAGAATGGGACCTTGTTCTTGAAGGAAGCAACTCCCTTTTCGATCTTAAATTTAAGGATGTCTGGCGCTATCGCGATTTATTGGTGATGTTTGTAAAACGTGACTTTGTGAGTTTTTACAAACAAACTATCCTTGGACCGCTATGGTTTTTCATACAGCCACTTTTTACCACAATAATTTACACCTTTATTTTTGGTAGTCTTGCGGCTATCAGTACTGATGGCCTTCCACAACCCTTATTTTATCTGGCAGGTATTACCGCATGGAATTACTTTGCCGATTGTCTTACTAAAACAAGTACTGTTTTTAGGGATAATTCAAATATTTTTGGTAAGGTTTATTTTCCTAGGCTTATTTTACCTTTGAGTATTGTAGCAAGTAACCTAGTTCGGTTTGGTGTTCAGATGTTTCTGTTTTTTGCTATGCTTGGTTATTATTATTGGCAGGGAGCAGCTTTTACACCCAATTGGGCCCTACTAATGTTTCCGGTTTTGGTGTTGATGATGGCATTACTTGGCTTGGGAATGGGTTTGATAGTTACGGCCATGACAACAAAATACCGCGACCTGGCATTCCTGATTACTTTTGGGGTACAGTTAATGATGTACACCACAACCGTGATTTATCCTTTAAGCGCCGCACCACTTAAATACAAACATATCATTGAACTTAATCCTATGACCGGTATTATCGAAGCTTTTCGTTATAGTTTTTTGGGGAAAGGGGAATTCAGTGCCTGGAGCGTTGGCTATTCCGCACTTATAACCTTGATTGTTTTAATTTTAGGTATCGTTATTTTTAACAAAACCGAAAAGACGTTTGTAGATACGGTATGAGAAAAATAGTTTTAGGATTGAAATTTTCACCTTTCAAAAAATATACAGTTTTAGGACTTTAATTACTTACAATGAGTCCGGAAAATTAAATTTTCGTACTTTTAGAAAAAAAACATAATGGATGCTGAAAATATATTATCCGAAATAACTGCTATATTGAAACAATATGGAATTGAAAAGATCATTCTTTTTGGCTCATATGCCTATGGAACACCAGATTAGTATAGCGATTTCGACCTCTTGGTTATTAAGAATATACCTGCAAATGAAACCCGCGATTTCAGAATTAAATTAAAAAAGGCTTATGGGTGAAATTGGGTAAGCTTAGCTTTTCATTTGATATCCTGGTTGACAACGAACAACGGATAAAGGAGCGAATTGAAATGGGCGATTTGTTTTATAAAGAAATTTATTTTAAAGGGAAAACAATCTATGCCTAATAGAACATATGCTCTCGAATGGCTTAACCTTGCGAGCCGTAATCTCTAAACAGCCCGATTGCTTTTTCGCGAAAAACATTTTACAGACAGTATTGCAATTAAGGATTTTTATGAGACTGATCGTTATCCGGGACCCAAGTATATTTTACCTTCAAGAAAAGAAATTGAATACTACTTGCAATTTGCAAAGCAACTGTTCAAAAAAAATGGAGAATTTATTAATAAATAGTGCTTTAAGACCTTATCAACTTCGGTTTTAAGATTTACATTTAAGTCCTTTCAAAAACAGATAGTTTTTAGTTTGATTGTATAAAAATTAACTTTTACGTTTAACCATTTTCCCACTTAACACTTAACCCTTCCTCACTTTACACTTTCGTATGTCTACCGTTATTGAAATAAAAAACCTCTCCAAAATATACCGTCTCGGCGAAATCGGCACCGGAACACTCAACCGCGATCTCGAACGCTGGTACAAAATGAAGATTATGGGGCAGGAAGACCCTTTCTTAAAAATAGGCGAAACCAACGACCGCAGCAAAAAGGGTATTAGTGATATTGTTTATAGTCTCAGGGATATTAATCTTGAAGTTCAACAAGGTGATGCCCTTGGTATTATTGGTAAAAACGGGGCGGGTAAAAGCACCTTATTAAAAATACTTTCCCAGGTTACGAGTCCAACAACCGGTAAAATAAAAATCAAAGGACGCGTAGCAAGTCTTTTAGAAGTTGGCACAGGTTTTCATGCCGAACTTACCGGACGCGAAAATATCTACCTAAACGGAGCCATTTTGGGAATGCGTAAAAATGAGATTAACTGCAAACTAGACGAAATTATTGACTTTAGTGGTATTGAGCGCTATATTGATACACCTGTTAAACGCTACAGCAGTGGTATGTATGTGCGACTGGCATTTGCGGTGGCGGCCCATTTGGAAAGTGAAATTATGATAGTGGATGAGGTACTTGCAGTAGGCGATGCAGAGTTTCAAAAAAAATGTTTGGGAAAGATGGGAGAAGTGAGTAAAGGAGAGGGAAGAACGGTGTTGTTTGTGAGTCATAATATGGGGGCTATAAAGAGTTTATGCAATTCAGGAATACTTCTAGACAATGGCTTGGTAGAAAAAGAAGGGTACTCATATGAGGTAGTTCAATATTATTTTTCAAGGGGGATAAACAATAAAGAAAGAGCACCCATTGAAAAGTATAGGAATAATAACATAAATATGTCTCCTGTCTATATTAAAGATATTTATGTAAAAGATTATCAAAATGAAGTCCCAACTATTCCAATGCACCAAACACCTATAATCATTATAAAAATTATCGCAAAGAAAATAATAGAAAATGCTAATATCACAATTAAGTTCTATAATTCAGAAGGTGTTAGTACAGATCTGGCTTTTAGTTGGGATGATAATTT
>JAPLDR010000120.1 GCA_026391655.1 Bacteroidia bacterium
AATGGTTATAAAGACTCATCCTGGGGATGTAATAAAATATTGTCCCAGATGCGGATGTAATGCATTCAAAACCAACGATAAAGGGCGTTCGTTTAATTGCGAAGGGTGTCACTTTGATTATTACATAAATAATTCGGCGGCTGTAGCGTGTCTTATATTCAATGCCGAAGGTAAACTTTTGCTCGCTCGTCGGGCTATCGAACCAGGCAAAGGGATGCTCGATCTTCCGGGAGGATTTGTGGAACCAAAGGAGAGCGCCGAAGCTGCCGTTATTAGGGAAATCAAAGAAGAACTTGGAGTAAAAGTGACGAATGTAGCATATTTAGCATCATTTCCAAATGAATATATTTACTCCGGTTTCTCCGTTTTCACAGTTGATCTTGCCTTCATTTGTACAATTGACAATCTTGAAGCGATTTTTCCTGCAGATGATGTTTCAGAAGTTGAGTTTATCTTTCCGCAAGATGTGAAAAAGGAGGAATTGTGCTCTGAAAGTATGGCGAATATTATCAGTCAATACATTAATAAATATATAGGATAATGTTTATAAAAAAATATAAATGAACGTTATAGATCGAATTACTTCACTTCGTAGTTTAATGCGTGAAAAGAATATTGACGGATATTTGATTTATGGTACTGATCCCCATTTAAGCGAATACGTTCCAGAGGCCTGGCGGAGCCGCGAATGGATCAGCGGTTTTACGGGTTCTTATGGAAAAGTAGCCATCACGCAAGATTATGCAGCGCTTTGGACCGACTCCCGTTATTTTATTCAGGCTGAATCGCAGTTGTCGGGCACCAAAATCGTAATGATTAAAGATCGTCAGGCCGATACTATTTCTGTTGATAATTGGATGAAGCAGAAACTTAAACCGGGAAGTATTGTTGCCATCGACGGATTAACGATTTCAGCCGCAGAAGCTAATACACTTGAACTGAAATTAAGTGCGAATGGGATTATTTTGGATCTGAATGCCGATCTGGTATCCCCAATTTGGGAAAACCGCCCCATTCTTTCTCAGTCGGTGGTTACCGATTTTCCAATTCGTTTTGCAGGTCATTGCCGTTCAGAAAAACTGGCGCAAATCAGAAATCAATTGACTGTAAATGGAAGTAAAGCAACATTAGTCTGTCAATTGGATGATCTGGCCTGGAGTTTTAATCTCAGGGGAAAGGATATTAGTTACAATCCCCTTTTTACAGGATATGGTTATGTCGATCAAGAGCAGGCGATCCTTTTTATTGATGATGAAAAAGTTCCGACAGCGCTCAAAGATGTTTTGGAAAGGGAAGGGGTTCATGTAATAAATTATGAATCAATATTTTCGTTTTTAAAACAGTTAAAACAGCTTTCATTTTACCTCGATCCTGACCGAACAAATTCGCTAATCTACCGGTTAATTTCAAAATATTGCAAAGTAAATGACGGTCTGTCAATTCCTACATTTTTAAAATCGGTTAAAAATGAAGTGGAGACTTTAGGAATAAAGGAAGCGCACATTCGTGATGGTGTTGCAATGGTAAATTTTCTCTTCTGGTTTGATAAACATTTTGGTAAAAAAAAGATTACTGAACTTTCAATTGCAGAAGAGCTTGGAAAGTTCCGTTCGGAGCAAGCTTTTTATATGGGCGAGAGTTTTTCGCCGATTGTAGCTTTCGGAGTACACGGCGCAATTGTACATTACAGCGCAACTTCTGAATCTGAATTTGAGGTACTGCCCGATAGTATCCTTCTTATTGACTCAGGAGGTCAGTATCTTGATGGAACCACCGATTTAACCAGAACTATTGCCACAGGCAAAATAACCTTGAGACATCAAACTGACTTCACCTTGGTACTAAAAGGAATGATTCAGCTTGCGAAGGCTGTTTTCCCTGAAAACACGAAAGGTTATTCGCTGGATATTCTTGCGCGTAAAGCTTTATGGAGTAATGGATTGAATTATGGGCACGGAACCGGACATGGTGTCGGGCATTATTTATCGGTGCATGAGGGGCCCATGGCTATTCGTCAGGAATATAACGGGGAACCTATTCGTGCAGGACAGATAATAACTGATGAACCTGGTCTTTATCGTGAAGGAGAATATGGGATCAGAATCGAAAACGTTTTGGTATGCAAAGAAGAATGTCAATCCAAATTTGGCCGCTTCCTTTCTTTCGATACGCTGACCTTGTGTCCGATTGACCGAAAGCTAGTGGACCGACAACTTTTAGCCGATGATGAATTGAAATGGCTAAATGCTTATCATGCAAGAGTTCTTAAAGAATTGGGCACCTTTTTAAATACAGATGTTTTTAAATGGCTGAAAGCCCAATGTTCCACAATTTAATTACAAACGCATAACGTCTTGCGTCAAAAAACAATATCAAATGAAGCGATATTTATTGATCTTTTTTCTTGCCTTATTGCCTTATCTGCTTGCTGCTCAGTATTATTCAGTAGGGGAGGATCCGTCTGGTATTCACTGGCGACAGATTAATACAGCTAATTTTCAGATCATTTATCCAAAAGATTTTGAGATGAAGGCTCAACGTATGGCTTCAATTCTTGAAAAAGTTTATCATTTCGCAGGCTATTCGCTTCAACATCAGCCCCGAAAGATTTCTGTTATTCTCCATACGAGTACAGTACGTTCAAATGGTTTTGCTGCCTGGGCTCCAGCTCGTGTTGAACTTTTCACTACGCCTCATCAGGAGATATATGCCCAGGACTGGCTGGAACAGCTGGCTATTCATGAGTTACGACATGTTGTTCAAATCGATAAAATCGGATCGGAATTACCAAAGATATTTAAGATTCTGTTGGGTGAACAAGCTGCGGCAATGGTGATTGGAGCCTATTTACCTTTTTGGTTTCTCGAGGGCGATGCAGTAGTCACCGAAACGGCCTTAAGCCATTCCGGAAGGGGAAGAGTACCTTCATTTGAAATGGAGTTAAGAGCTCAAAGTGTAGAGAAAGGGTTATTTAGTTACGATAAAGCTTACCTGGGTTCCTACAAAGATTATATCCCGGATTATTATCAATTTGGCTATCAAATGGTTGCCGGCATACGAAGTAAATATGGTGTAAATAGCTGGTCGGAAGTTTTGAATCATGTTGCTCGTAATCCATTGTCAATTAATGCGTTTTCACGAGGATTAAAGGAGGTAACCGGCAAAAATCAAGTGGAACTTTACAAGACGGTTTTCACTGAACTCAAAGACTCCTGGACGATTAAAGATAAAGCTTTAAAAAAGACTGAATTTGAAATGATTACAAAGCAACAACCGAAGTATTTCAGCTACAGGTATCCTTATCCGATCAGTGATTCAACTTATTTTGCTGTAAAATATTCACTTGATGAACTTACAAGGTTTGTTATAATCGGGCCGAAAGGTGAGGAGAAGGCGATTTTTACACCAGGGAATTTATTTGAGGAATCGATTACATACGGACAGGGGAAAGTCTTCTGGATCGAATCTAAAACTGATATACGATGGACTCATCGTGAATATTCGCAACTACGAATTTTTAATCTGAATACCGGAAAAGTGACTGAAAAGAAATACTTGGAAAAGATCTATTCACCTTGCTTATCTTTTGACGGTAAGTATCTTGCTGCAGTTCAAGTTGATAATAACAATCATTGTTCCATCGTGTTGTTATCTCCTCAGACAGGTGCGGTCGTCAAAAATATGCCTTTATCAGAAGATCTTTTTATAATTACACCTTCATGGGCAGAAAATAATACTGACTTATTCGCTGTTGTGCTGGGAAACAAGGGTAAATCGCTGGCTAAAATAAACCCATTTAACGGAACAATAAGTTATCTGTTGCCCTTCTCCTACAACGAACTTATGCGTCCTGTTCAGCGCGGAAATTTTGTCTACTATACAAGCACAATTGGTGGTGCAACTGATATTAATGCCTTTAATCTGAAAGAAAAGACAAATTACATCATCACCACATCCCGATTTGGAGTAAGGGACATTCAGACAACATCAGACGGCAAATCTTTGGTTTATTGTAACTATACGTCAGATGGTTTTAAGGTCGTTAAAATGGCACTGAGCACCTTACATTTCAGTGTTACCGACCTGTCAAAATCTTTCGACTACAAATTACCTGTTCAACTTTCATCGCAGGAGAAAGGGATACCCGGTTTTTCGACATTGGATACAACTTCTTATGTCTCAAAGCGGTATTCAAAATTGGCCAATTTATTCAATTTTCATAGCTGGGCGCCAGTTCATATTGATTCTGAATCAGAAGAGATCAGGCCGGGAATATCACTAATGTCACAGAATAAACTAAGTACGACTATAACACAACTGGGATATGATTATTCAACAGCAAATAAAACAGGTAAGTGGGTGGCTAAACTTGATTATACGGGTCTTTTTCCGGTAATAAACCTGAAGGCTGATTATGGAAGAGAAAGGTCGCAGTATTATCAGATTAATAACTATACCAACTCATCAGGACAGATCGTCAGGAAAGATACCCAGCTGATCAACTTTTCCTATAAAGTGCTCAATATTAACGGGGGAGTAAGAATGCCGCTAAACTTATCGCATGGGAAAATGTACCGATTGGTTCAGCCTGAGTTTCAGGTAGGGTTTACACGAATCTGGCAGGAGGCATCGAACCCTCAAAACTTATTCAGAGGAACGATTATTCCATTGACTTACAGACTATATGCTCACAATCTTTTAATACTCGGACATCGTGATATTCAACCTGCGATCGGTCAGATAATTGATGTAGCTTACCGTCATTCGCCATTTGGAGATCGTGATTTCGGTACGATTTGGTCTGCTGAAGGAACTTTGTATTTTCCTGGTGTGGTTAGACATCATGGTTTGAGAATTTATGGAGGTTATCAGCAAAAACACACCTCCGAAAGCTCTTTTACCGATCTTGTTTCTTATCCGAGAGGTTATCCCAATCTGGTCAGCAATCAATTATTTTGTTTGAAATCTGACTATGTATTGCCATTGTTTTATCCTGACTGGAGTTTAGGAAAATTGAGTTACTTCAAAAGAATCTCATTAAGGCTATTTTATGACCAGGCCTGGGCAATGGTGCCTGTGCATAATCAAATCAGCGAAAATCAAATAAATTTCGGATCAGCAGGCGGAGAGTTTACCTCCGATTGCAATATTCTAAGATTGCTTGTTCCCGCCCAAATTGGTATAAGAACATCTTATCTTATGGATCTAAAAAGTTTAAATTTCGAGTTTCTCTTTTCGATCAATTTCAGTGTGCTTTAAAGCAGAATTCTCTTTATTAAATCAAATTTCAACAAGAATATCCGTTTCAGATTAAAAAATATCCCTGCCAATAGCCAGGGAAATTTTTTTACGCAATTCTCAGCAGGGAATAACAATGCTTAAATCAAACTAAAACTGTTTAAAAACAAATCATTAACTACTACAAAGCTTTATATCTTTTCCTGACAAAAATAATTCAAATAGTGCAGGTGAGACATTGTTTTGTTTATTCGACGAGGAACTACCATCCAATTAGCCCACAAAGACTAATCTGTCCTAAATTATACTTACCGGTTGAAGGCATTGAACTTCATATATTCGATTTGATGAGATATTTACTAAAAGATAACAAATATATCACAATATACAAATGTTAATCATAAATTATTGATCACATATGTATCAAATAATTAGTAAAACATCATTAATAACATTTGTATTGCCTGAAAAATTACTCAATTTCACAATTTTTATAAAATATTTCGAGAGAATTTAAGTAACTATTCTTGACACGGAAACTATATCATAAAGTACACATTATTAGAGCTGTAATGGTTTTTGCTGCACCAATAGATTATAATATATGATTACATTTGTGATTAATTCGATAAAAATCGATAAAGAGATGCGATAGTAAAACATATATATTTATTAATCAGCATTATATATGATTTATTTCAACCATTACTTCGGGATAGCGTTAAATTCATACTTTTACTTTGTAAAACAGTCCCTTATTAATGTATATAAATGTAATAGAGTGATTTAAATATAAATATTAAACGTTGAATATTTAATATTTGGTTGATTTCATTTTAATCCGATAATTCACTATTGTACTTCAACTAATAAAATTCAATAATGTAAACCCAATGAATTTATTCATTTAAGTACATATGTCATTAAAATATTTCTTACATTTGTAATGTGTAAAATTACAAATGGAATGAAAGATCGGATTACACAGTTCCTGGTAAGTGAAGGAATTTCTCCCGCAGAATTTGCTGATAAGATTGGTGTGCAAAGATCAAGCGTTTCCCACGTTCTCAATGGACGTAATTACCCAAGTGCTTCCTTTATTCAAAAGATGCTTGGATCTTACAAAACATTAAATCCACGCTGGTTGCTGCTGGGTGAAGGGACGATTTCTGACGCTAAACCAACGTCAGTTAAAGAACCTACCTTATTTCAATTTCCGACTGAGACTGAATTACCAAAAATGCCAAAAGAAAACAATAATGCAGGCGATCATTCAGTAAAAGAATCTTCTAATCAACAGATTGATAACCTTACTGATAAACGATTTTCTTCAGTAAATTCAAATCAACCATTTGAATCAAATATAGCACAAGCAATGACAGATTTGATGAATGTTTCGGTTGATAATAAAGAGGTTGAAAGAATTGTACTCTTTTTTAAAGACAAAACTTTCACGTCATATACCCCTTCAAAATAGAAATTGACCTATCTTTGCATGAATTAACGCAGTTTAACGGTATGTTTGATGGAATACTAACACAAGCTTTTTAAACTGCAATAAACGAATGTTTAAATTTCATGCAGATGAGGAAATCTGTTCAGAATATGAAGGTTGTCGCTAACCTAAGACTTAACGATGATCACTATTTATTACAATTAAATGCACCAGATCAACTTGAAAATATTTATCCCGGACAGTTTGCCAATATACAGGTCGATCAGTCACAAAGTGTTTTTTTACGTCGGCCATTCTCTATTCATACTATTGATTATCAGAAAAATACTATTTCAATTCTGATTAAGGAAATTGGTGAAGGGACACGGACTCTTTCACATACACCAATTGACAGCTACCTTAGTGTTATTTTTCCACTCGGCAACGGATTTACACTTCCTGCATCTAAAGAGAATGTTCTTCTTGTAGGTGGAGGATGTGGGGTTGCTCCGTTATTGCATTTAGCTCAAGTACTTAACCGAGATTTAAATGACGTAAATATACTGCTGGGAGGCAGATCTGAAATTGATCTTGTGGAACTTGATCAGTACGCAAAGTACGGTAAAATTTATACAACCACCGAGGATGGATCTTATGGTGAGAAGGGTTTTGTAACAGATCATTCGATCTTTAGCATTGAACTGGATCAGTTTACACGTATTTACTGCTGTGGTCCGGAACCAATGATGAAAGCAGTTGCCACTAAGGCAAAAACCAAATCGGTGTTTTGCGAGGTATCACTGGAGAATACTATGGCATGCGGTTTTGGAGTTTGTTTATGTTGTGTCACCGAAACCATCCAAGGTCACAAATGTGTATGTACGGATGGACCTGTTTTTAATATAAATCAATTGAAATGGCAGATTTAAACACTATAATTCACAATATTAAACTAAAAAATCCTGTACTAACTGCCTCTGGCACATTCGGATATGGGATTGAATTTGATGATTTTTTTGATGTTAACCTGCTTGGCGGTTTTATTGTTAAAGGGACAACAATTCATCCCCGGCAAGGAAATCCATATCCCAGAATGGCTGAAACCTATTCTGGTATGCTCAATGCAGTTGGTCTTCAAAACGGCGGTGCACACTATTTTGCTTCAGATATTTATCCAAAACTTATAAAATACGAAACCAATGTACTCGTTAATGTATCCGGATCTACTGTTGAAGAGTATATCGCCTGCGCAGAAATCATCAACGAACTCGATCGAATAGCGGGTATTGAGTTGAATATTTCGTGTCCGAACGTAAAGGAAGGTGGAATGGCATTCGGAACCAGTTGTTCTTCAGTAGCAGCGGTCGTAAGTGCAGTCAGAAAGATCTATAAGAAAACCATGATCGTTAAACTTTCGCCCAATGTGACTGATATCGCTGAAATAGCCCGGGCAGCCGAAGGTGCAGGAGCCGACAGTTTATCGCTGATAAATACGCTGTTAGGTATGGCAATTAATGCTGAAACCCGTAAACCGGTTCTCTCCACTATAACAGGTGGTCTTTCGGGACCAGCTGTAAAGCCAATTGCCCTAAGAATGGTCTGGCAGGTTGCTCAGGCAGTTAAAATCCCGATTGTCGGCTTGGGAGGGATTATGAATGCTACTGATGCTATTGAATTTTTTCTGGCAGGAGCTTCCGCAATACAGGTGGGGACGGCCAATTTTATCGATCCTTTAGCAACGGTGAAAATCATTGACGGAATTGACCAGTATCTTAATCGTCATAAAATCAGTTCTATAAATGACTTAATAGGGTGTTTACATATGTGAATTACATTTGTGAATCATGCGTTTGAATTTCCTTTTATGATGAGTTGTTTTAATTACCAGATTATTTATGTCTAAGTTTAGAAATCGTTTATTTACTTTTTGGTCATTGATTTTTCTTTTAATACCTTTTGAACAAGGTACTTTTTCAAATAAAAATTCAAAGTTCAGAGTGCAAAACGGATTAAAAGGGGTAACAGTTGCCATAGTAAAGGATGAAAAACTGGTTTTTGCCAAAGGATATGGTTTTGCCAATGAAGAAACTCAGATTCAGGTTACCCCAAATCATCTTTTCCGGATCGCGAGTGTTTCAAAATTGATCACAGCTGTAGCAATTATGAAACTCGTTGAGAATTCAAAAATTTCACTTGATTCAAAGGTGTTCGGCAAATATGGGATTCTCAACGATGATCAGTTTCTTCATATCAAAGATCATCGGCTTGAAAAAATTACCGTGCGCCACCTGCTTAACCACTCCGGAGGCTGGTCACAACACTACGGCGATCTGGCCTTTCTTCCCAAGGCTGTAGCTAAAGGTGTTGGCGAATCGTTACCTGTAAATATTGATTCCTATATTAAGTTCGTTACGACTCATAAGGTTCACTTCGAGCCCGGTTCAAATAGTGTCTATTCCAATCTTGGATATGTTATTTTGGGTAAAGTTATTGCAAAAATTGCTGGTACAGATTACGAAACGTTTGTCAAAAAAGAGGTGCTTGAGCCTGCCGGAATAGTTGATATGCAACTTGGCAGAAGTTTTTTTGAAGAAGCACTTCCTAATGAAGTAAGGTACTATCAGCCTGAAGACGGCCAACCAATAGAAGCATATGATGGAAGTGGGCGTATGGTGCCGAAAACTTATGGCGGAAACGATATTCATCTGTTGAGTTCGGCCGGCGGCTGGCTCTCCTCCGTAATCGACTTAATGAAGTTAGTTGTTGTTATTGATAATGAACCCGCTGTAAAAGATATACTTTCTTCCGAAAGTATACACGAAATGACGCTCGTTGATCCCAATGGATTAGACCCTTTGGGCTGGAGAGCTACCAATGAAAGAGGCGAATGGTGGCGTACCGGAACTTTGCCTGGGACTTCGGCGCTTGTTAAGAGACAACCCGATGGATTTTCATGGGTTATTCTTTCAAACACGAGTAATTACAAAGGTCCGAGACTTGCCATTGAAATGGATCGCATTATGTCGCATATTTTATTAAAAGTTGATCATTGGCCCAACTACGATCTATTCTCATTTCTAAACAATTGAACAATTTGAAGTTTTTTTAAACTAAATCTAATCGCTTTTTGTTAGTTGTTAAATTGAATGCATAAACTTGCATTTATTTATGAATACTAATTTAAAGTAAACAAGAAGCGATGTCAGATTTTCATGTACTTATACCAAAGCTGGGTGAGAGTATTCAGGAAGCAACTATAACTAAACTATTTGTAAAACAAGGAGATACAGTAGTCGAAGATGATATTCTTTTTGAAATAGCAACTGATAAAGTTGATTCAGAAATTCCTTCACCGGTTGCCGGAACAATTAAGGAGATACGTTGCGCCGAGAATGATTTGATTCCTGTTGGCCAGATCGTTATTGTTATCGCGTTAGGAAAAGACGATACTGTTGCACCTGAACCAGAGGTTATTCCCGATAAAGAAAAAATTCTTGATGTAAAACCAGTTTCAACTATACCAACCACGCTGACAATCAAAAAGAACGATTTAAAAAATACTGGTCGCTTTTATTCGCCACTTGTAAAAAGCATAGCGACCAAAGAAGGTGTAATGTTGTCTGAACTCGAATCGATAACAGGCAGTGGATTAGGTGGAAGAGTTCAAAAAAATGATATTGTCAGCTTCGTCGAACAGCGCCGCAATATATCCGGCAAGCCCTCTTCGCAGGTTGCTCAAACCAAATCACCCTCAAATGCTCCGGTTATACAATTAGATAGACCAAAAGTGTCCGTCTCTATTGGTTCTGAGGATACCATCATTAAAATGGATCGCATCCGTAAGCTAATTGCCAATCACATGGTAATGTCAAAACAGGTTTCGCCACACGTGACGACAGTTGTGGAAGCTGATGTGACCAACCTCGTTCTTTGGCGCAATGCAGTCAAAGATGAATTTGAACGGAAATATGGCGAGAAACTTACATTTATGCCATTATTCGCCGAGGCAACCGCAAAAGCGCTCTCAGAATTCCGTCAGGTAAATGCATCAGTGGATGATGACAATATTATCTTACGTAAACATATCAATGTTGCCATTGCGGTAGCCACCAACGACGGTAATCTTGTAGTTCCGGTGATAAAAGATGCTGATTCAAAGAACCTTGTAGGTATCACGCGTGAAATCAACAGTTTTGCGAGGGCAGGTCGTGAGAATAAACTTAATCCTGATGATCTTCAGGGGGGAACCTTTACCATCACAAATTTCGGATCTTTTGGAGGACTCATCGGAACCCCGATTATTAATCAACCACAGGTTGCGATTTTGGCAGTAGGAATGATCGAAAAAAAACCTGCTGTGATGGAAACTTCCACAGGTGATGCTATCGTTGTCAGACATAAAATGTTCTTATCGCTTTCTTACGACCATAGGGTTGTTGACGGAATGCTGGGAGGAAAATTTCTCCGGAGAATTGCCGATTTATTAGAACAATTTGAACAAAATAATGGTATTTAACCTGGCTTAAAATTTTTAATATGAAAGTATTACAAGATATTCCTATACACAAAACCTTTACGATCAAGAATACAGATAAAGCAATCCTCGAAAAATGGTTTTATCTGATGACATTGGGACGTATGATCGATGAAAAGGCTCCGAATTATCTGAAGCAAGCCATCGGATGGTCGTATCATGCCCCTTATGCCGGACATGATGGCATACAATTGGCTATCGGACAAATATTTGACAAGGAAAATGATCACCTTTTTCCGTATTATCGCGATATGTTGACCAACTTGTCAGCAGGGCTCACAGCCGAAGAGATCATATTAAACGGAATTTCCAAAGCTGCAGATGTGAATTCGGGAGGAAGGCATATGTCGAATCATATCGGTAAACCGGAATGGAATATTCATAATGTTTCCTCAGCTACTGGAAATCATACTTTACATGCAGTTGGTGTTGCGCGTGCCATAAAGTATTACAAGGGAAAAGGGGTTGCCATCAGTTCACAGGGCGAATCTTCTGTATCGGAAGGGTATGTTTATGAGGCAATTAATGGCGCTTCAACAGAGGAACTTCCAGTAATTTTTGTTTTTCAGGATAACGGATACGGAATTTCAGTTCCCAAAAAAGATCAGACAGCCAATCGAAAGGTTGCCAATAACTTTTCAGGATTTAAAAATCTCAGGATCATTCATTGTAACGGTAAAGATGTTTTTGATTCAATCAACGCAATGACTGAGGCGAAGAAATGGTCTTTGGAGAATCAGCAACCATGTATCGTTCAGGCTAATTGTATCAGGATTCATTCTCATTCAAACTCTGACAGACATGATTTGTATCGTAACGAAGCTGAATTGGGTTATGTGCAGGAATCAGACCCATTGTTAAAGTTTAAGCGGATGCTGGTGCGTTATGAAAGGTTTACAGACGATGAAATTCAAGTTATTGAAGCAAAAGCAAAGGAGGAGCTTAAAGCGGCTCACCGAAATGCAATGGCATCGCCAGACCCGGATCCGGCATCGATCTATGATTTTGTAATTCCGGTGCCTTATCCGGCATCAAAATATCCCGATGGAGTGCATAATTTCAACGGCGAAAAGAAGAAGCTCATCGAAGGGTTAAATGAAACACTTAAAGCAGAGTTCCGTCTAAATCCCGATACCTTTATTTGGGGTCAGGACATGGCCAATAAAGACAAAGGCGGAATTTTCAATGTTTCAAAAGGATTGCAGAAAGAATTCGGTCGAGCCAGGGTGTTTAACGGGCCTATAGCAGAAGACTATATTACAGGAACAGCCAATGGCATGTCGCGTTACAATCAGAAAATCAGGATAGTAGTTGAAGGAGCTGAGTTTGCAGATTATTTCTGGCCTGCAATGGAACAGTATGTCGAAATGACACATGAATATTGGCGAACGAATGGTGCGTTCAGTCCGAATGTTACTATTCGCCTGGCTTCAGGAGGATATATCGGCGGTGGATTGTATCATTCACAATCGACAGAAGGGACACTGGCAACTTTTCCGGGCATTCGAATAGTTTATCCTTCTTTTGCCGACGATGCAGCAGGATTACTCCGTACTTCAATACGATCCAAGGGACCAACTCTATTTTTAGAACCCAAAGCGCTTTATAATTCCCCGGCCGCAGCTACTCCGATTCCCGATGATTTTGAAGTCCCATTCGGAAAAGCAAGAATCCGGCGCGAAGGAACTGATTTAAGCATAATAACTTATGGTAACACAACTCATCTGTCACTTAACGTCGCTCAAAGACTTGCCAGTGAAGGTTATAACCTTGAAGTGATTGATATTCGCTCCCTGATTCCACTCGATAAAGAAACGATCATTAATTCGGTGAAAAAAACAGGACGAGTTTTAGTGGTACATGAGGATAAAGTATTTGGCGGTTTTGGTGGAGAATTGGCAGGGATCATAGGCGAAGAGGCATTCGAATATCTGGATGCTCCCGTTCGTAGGGTAGGTTCTGCATTTACACCAGTTGGTTTTAACCGGATTCTGGAAGCCGCCATTTTGATAAATGAAGAGAAGATTTATGCTGCTGCTCAAGCTCTTTTAAAATACTAACTATGGAAAAAATAGGCCTTTTTTACAGTTTTAATTCAAAAAAAACGGCAAAGATTGCCGGAGCTATCCACAACGCATTCCCTGGAGAGAATATTCAACCAGTAAATGTTGATGAAGTCAAAAAGGAACATTTTCTTGAGTTTGATAATTTGATTATAGGGGTTCCTACATGGTTTGATGGTGAATTGCCTAATTACTGGGACGAATTGTTACCGGCCCTTGAAGATATTGATTTTTCACACAAGAGGATTGCCGTTTTTGGATTGGGTGATCAAAGAGGATATCCTGAGAACTTCTGCGACGCCATAGGGATTATGGCCGCATTTTTTGAAGAGAAAGGGGCTTTAATCGTTGGTAAATTTCCTTTGGAAGGTTATACTTTTGAAGAATCAAAAGCCGTTAGAGATGGCCATTTTTTGGGTCTGCCACTTGATCAGGAAAATCAGGCGAGGTTAACAAATGGACGAATTGAAAATTGGGTCTCCAACCTAAAAAATGAATTTAGTTGATTTACAGTAATATACAATTGGTTATATCGGTTTTTTTAATGGCTGATATTTTGTATTTTTGGCAGCATCCATACCCTTCGTTTTTATGCTGAGAATAATTCGCGATTTAATTTATTTTGCTCTAATCATTTTCGCCATTTATTTATTTGCAAAGACCGAAAAATATAATTCGAGATACTGGCCGGAAGTGATTAAAATCAGGGACGTTAACCTGGCTGATGATGATTCAATTATCTATCAATCTGATACTACTTTAATTCCTGTAAATTATATTGGCTCAATTGATTTTCGTTCAGTAAATCCAGAAAAGAGAAAAGATTTGTTTATTCAGCATTTACTTCCTGCTATTGTAATTACCAGGGAACGTTTATTGGATGATTTACACCATGTTGAGTTTATAGAAGAAAGAATCTCCAAAAATAAGACGATTTCGGATTATGATTCTACCTTTCTGGTCAGAATGAAGTTGAAGTATGAGACTAATGAATTAGATGAATTAAAAGTAAGAGTATATCCACATCCGGTTAGTCTGGCACTAACGCAGGCTGTACTTGAATCAGGGTGGGGTACTTCAAGTATATTTAGAAAAGGGAGTAATATTTTTGGAATAATGTCGTTTTCAAATGAGGATCCACGGTCTCATATACAGTTTGATGAGGGAGATGATGAGCGATTTCTCCGAACTTATAGTTCTGTATTAGAGTCAGTCGAACACTATTACCTGTTAATTTCAAAAGTTTCTTCGTATCAGAGATTCAGGGAAAAACGTTGGGAAGGTGGAACCTCTTCAGAATTGTTACATTATATGGGCAGCTACCACGAATCTGATCAATATGCTGAAATGGCACAATCAATAATCACCAGTAACGATCTTGCGCGATACGATAATGTTACAATTGATCCGAAATATAAGGAAATCTTAACACTCAGGTCATTTTTAATGAAATATAAATATTTTGATAATCAATAATATTATGAGAGGAAACCTCATTCAATTACCTTTGTCCTAAATTTTTCAAAACATGAGAATGAAAATCAAGAAAACGATTGCCATTGTAGCACACGATAACCGAAAAAAAGATATGGCAGAATGGGTAGGTTACAATTGGAAAGAATTGGCCCAGCACACCCTTGTTTGTACGGGTACCACGGGAAAACTCGTTGAAGATACAATCAGTCAGAAGTGTAAAGAGCATGACGCAATGCCACCACAGGTCATTATTTTAAAATCTGGTCCTTTAGGTGGTGATCAGCAACTTGGTTCGATGATTTGTGAAGGAAATGTCAACCTTTTAATTTTCTTTTGGGATCCAATGCAACCGCAACCTCACGATGTAGATGTTAAAGCATTACTAAGAATTGCCGTTTTGTACAATATTCCAACGGCTTCGAATCGGTCAACTGCAGATTTTATTATTTCATCACCTTTGTTCCATCTTGATTATAAGCCGATTATCAAGGACTACTCCTCATACATCTCCCGGAATCTTGATGTTTAAGAAGATCAGGATTTGTATCAATCTGTGAATTATATGAGCCGTTGGCGCCAGGCAAATGCTAATGTTTGCCTATTTGTTCCGAAATAGGAATAAACTTAAGTGACACTGAATTAATACAATAGCGAAGTCCGGTTGGCGGTGGACCATCCTCGAAAACATGACCTAAATGGGCTTCGCAATTCGAACAGGTGATTTCGGTTCGAATCATTCCCGAAGTTTTGTCCGTTACTATATTAATAGACTGAAGGTTTATTACATCATTAAAACTCGGCCACCCACAACCTGATTTGAATTTCGACTCCGAATTAAAAAGGAGCGCGCCACAATTTGCACAATAGTAATTTCCTTTTTCATAAAAATCAAAGTATTGACCTGTAAAGGGGCGTTCAGTACCCTTATTCCGGGTTACCTCATATTGGAGTGGTGTAAGCTTTGCCTTCCATTCATCAGCCGGTTTTGTGACTTTTGGTGTGAAGTGTTGTTCTTTTAACTTTTTCGGGCGGATATCTTCTTGTGCCATAGCCTGAGGGTTTAAATTGATTGTAAACAGAATAAACAGAAAAACTATTGTTTTCATTGAGAATCGATTTTTACAGTACAACGAATAGATCTCTTCATTGTTTCAATTGTAAAAAGGTAAGGTTTGAAAAAATTCCATTAATGACAGTTGATGCTTACTTTGATATGGTAAACAATGTTATTTTTCGTATTTTAACCGACTTAAAACACTATTGATCTTTAAAACAATATATGCCCACATTACACTGGATAGGAAAAGAGAAGGTTATTAATCATCATATGGATGTTCCGTTTAAAGTTTTGGAACACTCGTACGGCTTTGATAATGGCAAACAAACTGAAAAAGAAACTAATAGCGGGAATAAAATTATACACGGCGACAACCTTGAAGCGTTGAAAGCACTATTGCCTGAATACGAAGGAAGAATTAAATGCATTTACATTGATCCACCATACAACACAGGGAATGAAGGCTGGGTATATAACGATAATGTTAACGATCCGAAATTTAAAAAGTGGCTTCATTCTGTTGTTGGCAAAGAAGGGGAGGATTTAAGCCGACACGACAAATGGTTATGTATGATGTATCCACGGTTGAAATTACTTAGCAAATTACTAGCGATGGACGGCGCTATTTTTATATCGATAGACCACAATGAACAAGCAAATCTGAAATTAATCTGTGACGAAATTTTTGGTAGTAATAGATTTGTTTGTCAATTTGTTTGGAAATCAAGGCAAAATAAAGACAATAGAAATATAAATAAAGTGTCTAATGACCATGAGTATGTTTTTTGTTACGGAACATCTTTAAAAGGGTTGGAACGGGATTATAGTCAATATTCAAATCCAGATAGTGATCCACGTGGATCTTGGCAGAGTGCCAATATGGTTGGATTATTAGATGAAAAGCAGAGGCCTAATTTGCATTATGATTTGATTGATCCGAGTACAAAAATAAATTATGGAAAGCCTAAAATGGGTTGGAGGTATGATAGAAATACTATGAGGCGTTTGATCATAGAAGATCGTATCCTTTGGCCTAAATTAGCAAGTGGACGACCTCGCAAGAAGCAATTTTATAATGAGTTAAAAGATGATGTTACTGGTTATTCCTCAATTATCGGAGAAAATTATTTTACAAGAGATGGAACTAATTCAATTCAACAAATATTTGATAATAGATCATTTGAGTTTTCGAAACCATTTGAGCTTATTCAGGAACTGATTTCTCAAATAGCCGATTGGAATGATACTATTCTCGACTCTTTTGCCGGTTCTGGCACCACCGCTCATGCAGTTCTCAATTTAAACAAACAAGATGGCGGTAACCGTAAGTTTATTTTAATTGAAATGGAAGATTATGCGGAGAGTATAACCTCCGAAAGGGTAAAACGAGTCATAAACGGCTTTTCTGATACAGAAGGAACAGGCGGTAGTTTCGATTATTACGAATTGGGGCAACCCATGTTTATTGAAGAAGGTATTTTAAATGAGGCGGTTGGTATACGGAAAATTCGCCAGTATGTTTTTTATACAGAAACAAAGCAAACAATGTCTGAATCAGGATTTACAGAATTAGAGAATTTACAGGATAAAGGGAAAGTGGTTACAATGAATTCTGAGAATTCCGTAAATCCGATTAATTCTGATTCAGACACTTTTCTTGGCAAGCATAACCAAACAGCTTATTACTTTAATTATGAGCCGGATAAGGTAACGACTTTGAATCATGAATTTTTGGCAACAATGAAAACCAAAGCGGAGCAATATGTAATTTACGCCGATAACTGTTTGCTTACCAAAGAATACATGACCCGGCATCATATTATTTTTAAGAAAATACCACGAGATATAACAAGATTTTAAACTATGTTACAAAAGGATTTTATAGAAATCATTCAACTCATTAAACAATCTCGGTTTAACGCAATTAAAGCCATTAATACCGAATTGATTAACCTTTACTGGAATGTTGGCGCATATATACATAAGCAATTAGCCAATTCGAGTTGGGGTGAAAAAACAGTAGATGAGTTGGCCGATTTTATCCAAAAAAATCATCCCGATTTGAAAGGATTTAATCGCAGAGGGCTATACCGGATGAAACAGTTTTATAAAACATATTCATCCATGGCATTTGTGTCACCAGTAATGACACAAATACAAATAGTTGATATTCAAGAATCTGAAATTGTGCCATCGACGATGACACAATTAGAAACCAGCGATATTAAACAAAGTATTTTAGCGAAAATAGGATGGTCTCATCATTTAACACTTATTTCCAGAACTAAAACAGACGAGGAAAGAGAATTTTATTTGCGTCTTTGTATAAAGGAAGATTACAGTGTTAAAGAGCTGGAAAGACAAATAAACAGTGGTGTATTTGAAAGAGTAATGTTAGGAAAATCAAAACTCTCAACAGTGCTGAGAGAAATACACCCGGATATAAACAGCAGTTTTAAAGATAGTTATATATTGGAATTTTTAAATTTAAACGAATCACACAGCGAAAGCGATTTGCAAAAAGGGTTAATCAAACAAATGAAAAATTTTATCCTCGAATTGGGTAAAGACTTTTTGTTTATTGACGAAGAATATAAAGTACAAGTTGGTAACAGCGATTTTTTTATTGATCTTCTATTCTATCACAGAGGTTTACAATGTTTAGTCGCTTTTGAATTGAAAGCAGATAAGTTTAAACCCGCACATTTGGGTCAACTTAATTTTTACCTGGAAGCGTTGGATCGCAATGTGAAAAAACAAAATGAAAACCCAAGTATTGGTGTTTTATTGTGCAAGGATAAAGACTATGAAGTAGTTGAATATGCTTTGAGCCGAAGTCTTTCTCCTACAATGGTTTCCGAATATCAAATACAATTACCGGATAAAAAGATATTGCAGCAAAAACTACATGAACTATTTGAAAATAATAACGATATAGATATAGCTTAATGGAACTCAAACCATACCAACAGCAAGTAATCAATGACCTTTCACTGTTTTTGGAGCAGGTTCAGGAAACCAAAGACGTGAAAGAGGCTTTCTATAATTTCTGGACGAAGCATCCAAAAACACCTTTGTTTCCTTTCATTGGAACGGCCATTGAACCATACAAAAACAACATACCACGAGTTCCGCATATTTGTATAAAAGTGCCAACGGCTGGTGGAAAAACTTTTATTGCCTGTAATGCAATCAAGACAATTTTTGATGCTTTTGCCTACGACCGACCCAAAGCAGTTGTTTGGCTTGTCCCTTCAATTACCATTTTAGACCAAACCATCAAAAACCTTAAAGATCCTTCGCACCCTTATCGTCAAAAAATAAATTCGCATTTTGGAAATAAAGTTGAGATCTTCAACAAGGCTACTTTGTTACAGGGTAGCGGATTTAATGCAACATCGATCAAAGAACAATTGAATATTTTGGTATTCAGCTTTGATAGCTTAAGAGCTAAAAACAAGGAAGACAGAAAAGTTTTTCAGGAAAACGGAAATCTCCAATCGTTTGAAAACCTTTTGGGTAAAGACACCGAAATAACGCTGGGTTCTGTAATCGAGTACCTGAATCCGGTAGTCGTTGTTGATGAAAGCCACAATGCAGAAAGTGATTTGAGCGTGGATATGCTCAAAGTAATTAATCCTTGTTTTATTCTTGACCTTACAGCAACGCCCCGAAACAACAGTAACATTATCAGTTTCATCGATGCGCTTGAATTGAAAAAGGAGAGCATGGTTAAACTTCCTGTGATTGTTTACAATCATCAGGATAAGACTGAAGTAATCAATTCAGCATTGCAATTGCAAAAGCGGTTGGAATTTCAAGCTGAAGAAGAAGAGAAAAAAGGTGGCAAGTACATTCGACCCATTGTGTTATTTAAGGCACAACCCAAGAACGGAAAAAACTTTAAAGACGAAGAAGAAGAAAAGTCGAATGTTCAAAAATTAAAAGAAAAACTTATTGAACTCAAAATTTCGCCAGACGAGATTAAAATTAAAACAGCCTATGTCAATGAAATAAAAGGCGAAGACCTAATGAGCAAAGATTGTAAAGTTCGTTATATCATTACCATAAATGCACTTAAAGAAGGTTGGGACTGTCCGTTTGCCTATATCCTGGCATCATTGGCAGACAAGTCATCGGCCATTGATGTAGAGCAAATATTGGGTCGTGTTTTACGACAACCGTATGTAATGAAACACAATTTTCCTTTGCTCAATCTAAGTTATGTTTTAACTGCTTCATCAAAGTTTCTTGAAACATTGGAAAATATTGTAAAAGGTTTAAATAAAGCAGGTTTCAGCGATAAAGATTTCAAATTAACAGAACCTGCGATACTTGAAGAAGCCAAAAAACAAGATCCATTGCAACAACTCATGATATTTCCTTCTGTTGAAGAAACAACCGAAGACATCACATCGGATATTGATACAACAAGAATTTCAGTTCCTTCGAATACAGTGCTAACGAGTAATTCAGTTACTGAAATTGAACAAACAGCGATCCAACAGACCGAAGCATTTGAAAAAACAGTTTCCGATATGGAAGCCAATAACTTAACTGTTCTACCAAACGAAATACAAAAGCTTGTGAAAACATTTATTATTAAAGACATTTTCAAAGAACAAGCAGGTCAAATAAATCTGCCACAGTTCTATTTGAAAGTTCCGGCAAACGATTTATTCGGACAAAAAGAAGGTGAATTGCCTTTAGAAAAGGAGAATCTTTTAGATGGGTTCGCATTAAGCAAACAAGACATTAATATTGCCTTTGACAGCATTACATCCGAACTTTACAAAGTAGATCTGGATGAAACAAAAAAAGAGCATACGCCAACATTTGTAAGGCTCGACGGAGAGATTAAACAAAGCATAATGGCTTATATCCTTGACCCATCAAGAAAAGAAAGTCGGGTCATGAATTTCACCAAAAGAATTATGAATATTATTGGAAATATGTATCCAATTCCAGATCGCGAAATTGAAAAATACATTAAGCGGATTTTAGAAGATTTTGGAGATGAACAATTTAGCGATCTTGCGAACAATGAATATACATACACAGACAAAATAAAGCTGAAAATCAAATCGTTATCAGAAATTTTTGCTGAGCAAAAATTCAAAGATTTTCTTGATACCGACAAGGTTTTTATAAAGCCTTCATTTACACTACCAAAGAGCATTTCCCCCGGTGAAACATCAAAAAATATTGCCAAATCGCTTTATGAGAAAGAGGGAAGTATGAATGGCTATGAAGAGCGTGTAATTAATGAGATTGGGAATATGACTAATATTGCTTTCTGGACAAGGAATATCGAGCGTAAAGGTTTCAGAATTAATGGTTTTATTAATCATTACCCGGATTTCATTATACAGACTAAGAGCGGCAAGACAGTTTTATTGGAAACAAAAGGTGACCACCTTGACGCAGAACAAAAAATCAAACTTGGCGATCTTTGGAAAAGCAAAGCGGGAAATAATTATCGCTACTTCATGGTTTACGAAAGACGTGCGGTTGACGGAGCATATAAATTGGATGAATTTTTAAATATTATTAAAAACGTTTAAAGAAATTCGGAATTTCCGAATTTCAACAAAAAGCAAAAATTTAGAAGTAAGTAGCTTATTATCTGATATATAAACATATTATTATAATCGAGTGGGAGAGGGGTTTACTCTATTTGACTTAAAAGGCTTAAAATTCTGATTATATGTCGTTTACAAAGCAATCTTTAATTCATATATGGGACGTGCGATTTCATCAAGTCCGGTGGATTGGTTTGAACCATAATTATTAATCTCATATTCAGTAGTTTGTAGCATACTTAATAAGTGAGATAAAAGGATTTCCTCCGGCGCAATTGATTTATTTTCAATGATTTTGGAAAGTTTAAGATTGATATTAATCATTTCACGAATGGATTTTCTGAATTCCTGAAACAGTATATAATTGGCAGATGGTTTATTGCTTTGAAGCCAGAGATTTTTAAGGTGTCGCTCAGATACACGGAAGCATTCTTTTATTTCATTTTCGTC
>JAPLDR010000001.1 GCA_026391655.1 Bacteroidia bacterium
ATCAAAAACTGAAAATTGTAGTCGGACGTGATGCACGGATTTCGGGTGAAATGGTCAACGCCGTGGTTACTGGCACTTTAATCGGGATGGGAGCAGATGTAGTGAATATCGGCCTCGCTTCGACACCCACAACAGAACTTGCAGTTGTGGCCGAAAAAGCTGACGGAGGGATCATTCTCACAGCCAGCCATAATCCCAAACAATGGAATGCACTGAAATTGCTCAATGAAAACGGGGAGTTTCTGAATGATAAAGAAGGGAAAAAGGTACTTGAGATTGCCGAAAATGAAAGTTTTGTTTTTGCTGAGGTTGATAACCTTGGACACGAATCCGCGAAGGATTACACTGCTTACCATATTCAGCATATTCTTGATCTTAAACTTGTGAATGTTGAAGCGATCAAAAAGGCTCAATTCAGTGTGGCGGTTGATGCGGTCAATTCGGTTGGCGGAATAATTGTTCCACAGCTGCTAAAAGCACTTGGAGTTCGCGAAGTTGTTGAAATAAACTGTGTTTCAAATGGTCATTTTGCCCATAATCCCGAACCGATTCCCGCGAATCTTGTCGGGACATCGGAAATTGTATGCAAGAAAAAGGTAGATGTGTGTTTTGTTGTCGATCCTGATGTTGATCGGTTAGCGATCATCAACGAGGATGGAACCATGTTTAATGAAGAATATACGCTTGTTGCAGTTGCTGATTATGTGCTGTCGCATACCAAAGGGAACACAGTATCCAATCTGTCATCATCAAGGGCGTTGCGTGATATTACCGAATTGCATGGTGGTATCTATACTCCATCCGCCGTGGGCGAGGTTAATGTCACCGCAATGATGAAAGCTACAAATGCTGTGATTGGCGGAGAAGGGAATGGAGGGGTGATTTATCCGGCAAGCCATTACGGCCGTGATTCGATGGTGGGAATCGGGCTTTTTCTCTCTCATCTGGCCAATTCGAAACTGAAATGTTCGGAACTTCGGGCGACCTACCCTGACTATTTTATTTCGAAGAATAAAATAGAACTCACAGCCGACATTGACGTTGATGATATTTTGATGAAAATTAAAAACAAATACTGCAATGAGCAGGTCAATGACATCGATGGAGTTCGGATCGATTTTGACAATGAATGGATTCATTTGCGGAAGTCAAACACAGAACCGATCATAAGGATCTATTCTGAGAGTAAATCGTCAGAAAGGGCCAATACGCTGGCTGCAGAGATTATTTCTGCCATTCGCGAGATAGCCGGAATGTAAGTACTCTTTAAAAATGTTAAGTATTTGTTAAGTGTTAGGAGTTCAATTTTTTTATCGTCACAAACAATCTAAATTTGTACGATTTTTTCTATGGATTAATAATATTTGTTGTTAAAAAACATAATTTGATTTTTTATGAAAGTTACAGTTATAGGGGCAGGAAATGTAGGCGCAACATGTGCTGACGTATTGGCATATCGCGAAGTAGTAAATGAGGTAATTTTATTGGATATCAAAGAAGGTATTGCCGAAGGCAAAGCCCTTGATATTCTGCAGAAGTCCCCTATTAATGGTTATGATACCCGTACCGTTGGGGTTACCAGTGATTATTCACGGACTGCAGGTTCTGATGTTGTAGTGATTACATCGGGATTGCCACGTAAACCGGGGATGAGCCGCGATGATTTGATCGGAATCAATGCCGGCATTGTTAAATCTGTAACTGAAAATGTTGTTAAATACTCACCTGATGCCATTATCGTCATAGTTTCCAATCCCTTGGATGTGATGACTTATCAGGCTCATATTACTTCAAAATTGCCACGTACCAAAGTAATGGGAATGGCGGGAATTCTGGATACTGCCCGTTACCGTGCCTTCCTTTCCGAAGCATTAAATATCTCTCAGAAAGAGATCCAGGCGATGCTTTTAGGAGGTCATGGTGATTCAATGGTTCCGTTA
>JAPLDR010000037.1 GCA_026391655.1 Bacteroidia bacterium
TAGTAAAAGATCAGCGTCGTATCTTCCCGGTTTGTGTTCAATTGCAGGGAGAGTATGGTATCGAAAATTGCTACCTTGGAGTTCCGGTAGTTCTGGGTAAAAATGGTATCGAAAGAATCGTAGAACTAAAACTGAACGAAGCGGAGATGACGATGATGAAATCGAGCGAAGCTCAGGTACGTGAAGTGATGAGTGTATTGGAAGAGTTGAATAAGAAATAATTACAATTTATATATTCATAAAAAAGGCTGTCAAACGACAGCCTTTTTTATGATATTGTAGTAACAGCCTTTTTTTATGCTATTGTAGTATAAATGCAATAGGAATAGTGAATTGCTGTTTTACTCTCGTTCCTCTCTGTTTTGCTGGTTCCCATTTTGGGGAGGACGTAATAACCCTGACAGCTTCTTTATCGAGGGAAGGATCGACGCCGCGTACTACTTTAACGTCTACAACTTCTCCTTTTGAGTTTACAGCATATTGTACGTAAACTTTACCTGATACACCATTCTCAGCAGCAATCTGCGGGTACTTTAGGTTTTTTGTAACCCATTCGCGAAATGTATTAACATCGCCACCCTGAAAAGAGGCTTGCTCCTCAACGATTATAAATACAGGTTCTTCTTCTACTATTGCAGTTTCAACCTCCTTTACAACTTCAACTTTTTCAGGAACAGCTTCATTGACAACCGCTTCTTTGGTCTCGCTTACTGTTGCAAATTCGACTTCCACTTTCACGCTATCAACCACTACAGGAGCAACATATTTTACCTGTGCTTCTGCGGCTGGTGGAGGAGGTGGTGGAGGAGGTGGTGGTGGTGGTATATCGTCCTTTGCTTTGACATTATCCATGGTTACCACGGTGCTTTTTACCAAAACAACACGGTTAGCCCTGTTATTGTATGCTTGAATGAAAGGCACTAATACGGCGCCACCTACACTGAAAAAAGCAATCAGAAAGGCTATCAATAAATATTTTCGAAATTTTTTGCGCAAAACGTAAGCCCCGTATTCTTTATTCCTGTGTTCGAATACTATTTCCTCAAGGGTTACCGTTTCGTTTTTAAGCAATTCATTATCCATGATTCAAATCCATTTATTATGGTTTATTTAATGGCGGTAACTGATGGTTTCGAACCAAGATGATTTTGGACCATCATTTTTTCCACTGGGTTAATATCGACAAGTGAATATCGGGCAATATTGGTAATAGCCATTTCATCGATAATGTCAACAACATTTCGATACTTAACACCATCGGCTGCCTTTATTAGAACTATTGGTCCAGATTTATCCGCTTTATAAAAGCGTTTCATTCTGCCTTCAACGGAGTCTGTTGACAGTTTTAGTTTTCCTACTATCAAATCTTTTTTCATCTTAGAGATACTTGAAAACAATTCCTTGTTCCGTTGTAAAAGTACCTTGCGAATTCCCTCCTTAGAATAATCCGCCTCAGCAAGTGCTTTGCCTGGTTCTGCCATACCCACATACCAAAGTATTTTATTATTATCAACAAGTATGATATTCAGAGCCCTGTTTTTATCAAGCTCAGGCGGCGGTGTATTATCCTTCGGCTTTTCCGGCAGAATGATCTCCATTACTTTAGGTTTATTGAATGCCGTAGTAAGCATGAAAAAAGTAAGCAGCAAACAGGCAAGGTCAACCATTGGAGTCATGTCAATATGAGTTCCGTGTTTTTTTGCCTTCCTCTTTCCTTTACCTTTGTGACCCTCTTCTTGAACTATTTCAGCCATTTTGGAATGTCTTTAAATTACTTAATAATAAATTCTGATGGTAATTCAACTGCTTTAAGGTCAGTTGTTAAATTGAACTTATAAACATTATTGTCACCCAAAATAGCGATCACTTTTTTTACCACCGGATAATTTGCATCACCATCGCCTTTTAAGGCAAATACCATATCGTTATTGTATGTGCGTGCAAATCTAATCCACATCGTTAATTGATTATCGAGTGAGTCTATTGGAATTCCTACCTGCATTGCTTCCCGGGTTTTCTGATCGGGTGCATTAAGAAAGTCTTTAAACTTTGTTATCGGTAAACCAAAAGATGCTAATCCAACGAATTTTTTAATTTCTTTAGGAGTAAATTTAATCTTGTAATTGCTACCCATAGCTTGCAACACATTAGCACGAATGTGCTCGGTTGAGTCGGTCCCATTATCAACATTAAAAAATACTTTGTCATCCTTTGATATCATAACAGTAACAAGATGGCTATCGGGAATTGGTGTTTGCGATGTTGACATTGGTGTTTTAATTGGTGCAGCTTCTTCCGGACGAAATGTGGCCGTCAAAATAAAAAAGACGAGTAGAAGGAAAAACAAGTCCACCATCGGCGTCATGTCGATTCGGGGTGTTTTTACAGCTATTTTAATTTTTCCCATTATTTTTCAGTTGTTTTTTCTTCAATGTCTGTCTAAGCAAAATTTAAAAGAATTACTTCAAAGTTGAAGCAAATGTTGACGTGAGACTGAAACTGGCCTCATCCATCTTGTATGTGGTGGCATCAATTCTGGCTGAAAAATAGTTATAAGCTATGATTGCCAATGTTGATCCTGTAATACCAAATGCTGTATTAACAAGAGCTTCTGAAATACCATTTGCCAAAGCTAATGAATCGGGGGCACCAGCAGTAGCCAGAGCACCGAATGCGCGGATCATACCAAGTACCGTCCCAATAAGTCCGACAAGTACAGACACGGAGGCAATGGTGGAAAGAATAATGAGATTTTGAGAAAGAACCGGTAATTCGAGAGCAGTAGCCTCTTCGAGATCTTTCTGAAGCGCAAGTACTTTTTGGTCGTTCATAAGAGTTTTGTCCGATTGTAAAATCCTGTAACGATGCAACCCTGCTTTCATAACATTTGCAAGTGAACCTCTTTGAATGTCGCATAACTCAGAAGCTTCTTCGATTTTGTTTTCATTTAGAAGAGATTGCAATGAACGTACAAAAGCATTCAGGTTTCCTTTGCCGCTGGCGTAAGACAAGCTGATTAAACGCTCAACAACAAATGTGAGAAGAATTAGATTAACTGCGATAAGTAAAGGCACAATAAAACCACCTTTGTAAATGATCCCTAAATAGTTACCAGGAAGTGGATGACCGGCATTATTTCCACCTTCAAAGTTAACAGTGTTACCCATAATCTGAGACCAAATCACGTAACCAGCTAATGCGCACAATAAGATAACCGCCAATACAAAAGACGATTTTAATACATCTTTTAATGTTTGTCCTTTCATTTTCAATTTTTGTTTAAAGTAAATATATAACGATTTAGTGTAATACTCATTGGGTACAAAGAAACTAATTTTTTTTAAAATTTTATATGACTTGAAATTTTTTTAAACTCAATTTTTTTATACCTAAAGAATCTCCCTGTTTTGTATTATTTCTTTTTAGCTGCTGCTGCTGCCGCGGCAGCTTCAATTGCTTTATTGAAATCTCTTATTATCTTGTCAACATTTGGAAAGTTGGGATCAAGTTTTTTAATTTCAATCCAAAAGTCCCGTGATTCAGCATATTTCTTTTCATCATAAGCAATCGATGCCTGCTGTTGCAGTGATTGGATCTGCCATTGTTTGTTGGACGGATCGAGACTAAATAGGTTTTTGTACAATAATTTGGCAGCAGGGTAGTCTTTCTTTTGCATAAAATATGGTCCAAGATAAGAAAAGCCGAGTTCACTCGATGGGTCCATGCTTGAGGCTATCCTTGCCTGCCAAACATAGGCCTGCATATTATCGGGCTGTTCTGTAATGATTTTACTAAAGACACTATCTGCACTGTGAAAGTCGGCTATTTGATAATAAGATCTCCCAATTTTCATAAGGTCATCTTTATCCGATTTCCCTTTCCTGTTTTTTATGTTTAACCAGATGATTGCATCCTTATACCAACGTGAATAGTAATAACTTAAAGCTATTTCTGATGCATTAACATTGTTTGAATCCATCGCATATGCTTTTTTGTAGGCATCAAAAGCCTTGACTAATGTGAGGGAATCGTTTTTAGCACTTTTAAACAGTATCCGACTGTAATATAGGTAGTCTCTTAGGATAATACTTTCAGAATCGGTATTTTTGAAGAAGGTCTCCATGTAGGTCCGCCCTTTTTCAAGTTCTGGCGGCTTTTTATCATAGCAGCAAAATGCTGCAAGGCGGTTCAGATAATTACGCGATTTATCGACTGCTAATATTTCTTCTATTGTTTCAAGAGCAGTGGTATAATCTCTTGATCTATAGAGCGCCTTGGCATATTGAATTTTAGCTGGAATATTATTGCCTGATAAATCAAGGAATTTACGAAAGTTGGCTTTGGAAAGGTTGTATTGGCCTGCCTTTGTGTATAACTCACCCAGTTCACGGTAAACAGGAGCAAATGTAGAATCAATCTCACGGGCTTCCTGAAAGTAAGGGCGTGCAGCATTTAAATTTGGAGCACGCATATATATATTACCAATTTTAATTTTTGATAATGGTGATTTAGGGTCAAGATAGAGGGCCATTTTATAGCTTGCCAATGCATTTGTCGCATCATTTTGTCGTATATATACATTGCCTAATTCAATATATACAGAGGGATTATTGGGATCAATTTCTTTGGCTCTGAGCAAATAATTTAAGGCTTTATTATACCTGTTGATATTACCCAGAAGTTGAGCTGATCCTAGTTTTGCGAGTATAATGGCATGAGCAGGCGTCATTAGTTTTTGCTTGACAGGTAATGAAGCTTCTGCTTTTATAAAATATTTATCTGCAGCAATTGTATCGCTTGAACGAAGAAGACAGATACCGCCTAAGCCAACATCATTTAGCACATTCGATGGATCCTGTTGAATACCTTTTCGGAATAACTCGTCGGCTTTTGTGGCCATCTCTTTCAATGAATTCGACAATGTATCAGAAAGGTAATCTTTAATAACAGTTTCGCCGTAATAATAATATATATCACCATTATTCGGCTCTTTCTTTAAAAGTGCATCGAAAGCTTGTCCGGCAATTTCATATTGCTCGCTTGTTGCAAGCTTTAAGGCAGAATTTAACTCCGGGCTAAACGCAGAAACAGCAGGGGCATTTGAATCAGATTTTTTTTTCTGGCTAAATGTCGTAACTGTAATCAGCGAGAATAGTACTACAAGTATAAGTCTCATTTTGAATAAATATTTAGTTTCAACAATTTTTAGTTTTTCTTAATTTCTACTAGTCTTACAGGCATTGATGCAGGCAACATTCCCATTTTTAAAATGATTCGCTGCCCCGAATCTCCGGCAATAAATGATGTTAAACCTGTTCCAAGTCCTGAAAAAGTTTCACGGTTTATCGTATAAACTTCCCTGATAAATGGATACTCTTTATTTGCAATATAGGCAGGATGTGGGAAATAAAATTCTGAACCTTCCGAATTATATTCCGAAGTTACTGAAATCACTTTGATTTTGCTTAGAAAAGAATGACTGATTGAATCACGCGGATCGCTTATCCAGTTCACACTTATAATGCCTATGGCTTCCGGATTGTTTTCAACAAAACTTACAACTTCGGAATTTTTGGTGGCTGAATAACAATAATTTGGTAATGAGCCTGTTATTTCAAATTTATTCATGATGGTCTTCACATTGTTTGACCCTGGGTTATCAAATACAATTTTAATATCACTTAGCTTCGATTGAGGATTAATTTGTTTCCATTTCGAGGTTTTGCCTGTGAAAATATCTCTCAGCGTGTTATACCTGATTAATGAATCGGGGTTCGATTTATTAACGATGAAAGCAAGCGCGTCGTATGCAATTTTTGTAGTTCTGGGAATGATTGCTTTTCCTCTGAGATAAGCTACTTCGTTTTCGGTTAATTTGGTACTTGAAATAATAATTCTGACTGAGTCTTCCAGAAATAGTTTCAATATGCTGTCTCCCGATAAATAGATAGGGTTAACTTTTGCATCTTTATAGATTGACTGGAATGTATAAAGCTCAGCATCGGCTAACAGTTGGTATGATTCATCGACGGCTATCTTGATAGTCCCCCGTGTAGGCGTTTCGTCAGTAAATTTTTTTGGGGTCATATTGCATGAATAAAGTAAAATGATTACCCCAATTAATTGTATGCCGGTTTTTGATTTTAAAAGATTCATTGCTTATCCTCCTCGTTTTTGTATTTATAGAATATATTCACTGAGCGATAAAATCCGTATACAAATAAAACTGTCGCAAAAATCGTGCGAAAATATTTTGGCCAATAGTTTAACGATGATGATAATAAAATATAAACTCCTAAAATAATGATCAGTATTACCATCATTATTCCAAAAGTCAACATCAATTGTGCAAAATACTCTTTTTTTATCATTTTGGCTTTATTCTCCCTGTTTCACATCATTTATATGCTTCATTGTCGGTTTTTGAAGCCGTAAAACTATTTAAAAAATTCCAACAAAAACCAATATTATTGAAAATGTTTTTTTTTAACCAAAAAATAGTGAAGCTGTTTCAATGTTCCAGAAAAACTTACATTCTCTACCCCGATTACTATGACAGTACTAAATCTTTTTACCCTTATCATTAAAAAAATAACACCAGGTATTAACGAAGTTATTGGATTTAAATGTCTGACAAACCGACATTTTACCCATTTGTCCGAACCTAATTCCGAAAATTTTACTTGATGTTGATTGTTATAAACAAAAACAAATAACATGCGTGTTTTGTTGTCGATACTGATGGCGTTCGAATCGATTTTGACAAAGAATGGGTTCATTTGCGGAAGTCGAATACCGAGCCGATCATCAGATCTATTCTGAAAGCAAGTCGTCAGAAAGAGCCAATACACTGGCTGCAGAGATTATTTCTGCCATTCGCGAGATAGCCGGAATTTAAGTACTCTTTAAAAATGTTAAGTATTTGTTAAGTGTTAGGAGTTCAATTTTTTTATCGTCACAAACAATCTAAATTTGTACGATTTTTTCTATGGATTAATAATATTTGTTGTCAAAAAACATAATTCGATTTTTTATGAAAGTTACAGTCATAGGGGCAGGAAATGTAGGCGCAACATGTGCTGACGTATTGGCATATCGCGAAGTAGTAAATGAGGTAATTTTATTGGATATCAAAGAAGGTATTGCCGAAGGCAAAGCCCTTGATATTCTGCAGAAATCCCCTATTAATGGTTATGATACCCGTACCGTTGGGGTTACCAGTGATTATTCACGGACTGCAGGTTCTGATGTTGTAGTGATTACATCGGGATTGCCACGTAAACCGGGGATGAGTCGCGATGATTTGATCGGAATCAATGCCGGCATTGTTAAATCTGTAACTGAAAATGTTGTTAAATATTCACCTGATGCCATTATCGTCATAGTTTCCAATCCCTTGGATGTGATGACTTATCAGGCTCATATTACTTCAAAATTTCCACGTACCAAAGTAATGGGAATGGCGGGAATTCTGGATACTGCCCGTTACCGTGCCTTCCTTTCCGAAGCATTAAATATCTCTCAGAAAGAGATCCAGGCGATGCTTTTAGGAGGTCATGGTGATTCAATGGTTCCGTTA
>JAPLDR010000131.1 GCA_026391655.1 Bacteroidia bacterium
TAAGAATTAATGATTGACAAAGGTGTAACCACATTTATGGTTTTAGCGACCAGTCTTGTCATGCTCATGACACCCGGATTGGCATTTTTCTATGGAGGATTGGGTAATAAAAAGAATATCCTCAACATCATGATGCAAAGTTTTGTTTCACTGGGACTTACAACTGTTTTGTGGTTTAGTTTCGGTTATTCCCTTTGCTTTAGTGGTACATTAGCCAACGGCACTGATCTTTGGGGAATCATCGGAAACCTCGATAAAGCGTTTCTGCATGGGATAACACCGAAGACCATAATGCCAGGAAAAGCTTTTCCGGAATATGTGTTCTTTGCCTATCAAATGATGTTTGCCATTATCACACCGGCATTAATAACCGGCGCCTTTATCAACCGTGTAACCTTTAAGTCGTATGTTTTCTTCCTGATATTCTGGCAAATACTGGTCTATTATCCATTTGTTCACATGGTATGGGGAGGTGGAATTCTTCAGCAATGGGGTGTACTCGATTTTGCCGGTGGAATTGTAGTCCATGCGACAGCGGGTTTTGCCGCTCTGGCAGCCACAATTTATGTAGGAAAAAGAAAAGGAGGCGAACATGAACCTAATAATATACCCCTTGTAGCCATCGGTACAACGCTATTGTGGTTCGGCTGGTATGGATTTAATGCAGGCAGTGAACTTGATATGAATGACATCACTGTAGCAGCCTTTATTAATACAGATGTTTCAGCATCATTTGCAGCAATGACATGGTTAATGATAGAATGGAACAGGGGCAAAAAGAAGCCAACTTTTATCGGATTGATGACAGGCGCTGTAGCCGGACTTGCGACGATCACACCAGCATCCGGCTATGTAACAGTAGGTTCTGCCGCTTTGATCGGAACAATGTCAGGTATAGTTTGCTATATGGCCGTTTCATTTAAAAACCGCATGAAATGGGACGATGCCCTCGATGTTTGGGGCATTCACGGAGTAGGTGGTGTTTTTGGTACGATTCTGCTTGCATTATTTGCGACCAAAGCTATCAATCCGGGTGCAATAGACGGTCTGTTCTATGGCGGAGGTTTCGAACTGATATTTAAAGAATTGGTTGCTTTAGTCATTGCCATTGTATGGGCAAGCTCCTTTACCTGGGGAATGCTACATGTTATCAACCAATATATTCCGGTAAAAGTGACCGATGCCGTTCAGAAAAGCGGATTGGATTACCATATTCATGGAGAAGTGGCGAGGGTGATTTAGAATAAAAAATCCAGGAACAGGTGTAGAGACAAGGCAATGCCTTGTCTCTACACCCAAATTAATATCTATTTCCCGATAATCTTCTGAATTTCATTCAGTTTATTTAGCGCCTCCATGGGAGTGAGGTTATTGACATCGAGATTCTTGATTTCGTCCCTGATTTGTTTGAGAACCGGGTCATCAAGCTGGAAAAAACTAAGCTGAAAACCTTCACGCATTTCGGCGAGGTCTTTTACCCTTTTAGCAGGTAGTTCCTTTCGGTTAGCCAGTTCGAGCTGTTTCAATATTTCGCTTGCACGATTTACTACACTCTTAGGCATACCAGCCATTTGCGCCACATGAATTCCAAAACTATGGTTGCTGCCACCTCTAACCAACTTGCGCAGGAAGATCACCTTATTCCCCATCTCTTTTACAGTGACATTAAAATTGCGCACTCTGCTGAACGATTTTTCCATCTCGTTCAATTCATGATAATGGGTAGCAAACAGGGTTTTTGCCTTTCCTTTGGGATGTTCATGTATATATTCGACAATCGACCAGGCAATTGAAATACCGTCATAAGTACTTGTTCCGCGACCTAACTCATCGAGTAGAATAAGACTTCGATCCGACATATTATTCAGGATACTCGCAGCTTCGTTCATCTCAACCATAAAAGTCGATTCTCCGAGTGAGATATTATCAGAAGCTCCTACTCTCGTGAAGATTTTATCAACGTATCCTATTTTAGCCGCTTCAGCTGGAACAAACGAACCCATCTGAGCCATGAGTACTATCAATGCCGTTTGGCGCAACAAGGCCGATTTACCGGCCATATTAGGACCCGTGATAATGATGATCTGCTGCTCTTCGTTGTCGAGAAAAACATCGTTCGTGATGTATTTTTCACCAATTGGAAGCGCCCGTTCTATCACAGGATGTCGGCCATCCTTAATGTCAATCACCTGTGATTCATTTATTTCAGGTCGGTTGTAGTTATTCTCCAGCGCAATTGTTGCAAAGGAAAGCAGACAATCGATCTGAGCCAGGATCGAGGCATTCAACTGAATGGCCTGAATATATTCTGTAAGTGCGGATACAAGCTGACCAAACAACCGAATCTCAATTGCGAGAATTTTCTCCTCAGCACCTAAAATCTTTGATTCGTAATTCTTTAGTTCTTCAGTAATATAACGCTCCGCATTCACGAGTGTCTGCTTGCGAATCCAGGTCTCAGGAACTTTATCCTTGTGAAGATTCCTGACTTCGATGTAATATCCAAAAACGTTATTAAAAGCAATCTTTAACGACGTGATTCCCGTATTGACAATCTCACGTTCCTGCATTTTCTGAAGATAATCTTTGCCTGAGAAAGCGAGATCACGTAATTCATCCAGTTCTGCCGATACTCCCCGTGCGATAACATGTCCTTTAACAATCATCATCGGCGGATCGGGAAAAATCTCACGCTCAATCCGATCTCTGATGGTCTGACACAAATTAAGTTGTTCGGCAAGCCGGATAAGAACACCGTTTCCCGATGTTGCGCATAACTCTTTGACCGGGACAATTGCATTCAGCGCAACTTTGAGCTGAACCACTTCCCGGGGATTTACACGTCCGACTGCGGCTTTCGAAATAATCCGTTCCAGATCGCCGATATGCCGAAGTTGTTCTTCAATATTCCCCTTTAATTCAGCATTTTCTGTGAATTTCTGAACAACATCAAGCCGATCGTTAATTCGCTGAATATCTTTTAGCGGAAGTGCCACCCATCTTTTCAAAAGTCGGGCTCCCATGGGTGAA
>JAPLDR010000080.1 GCA_026391655.1 Bacteroidia bacterium
GCGTGATTGCAAATCAGCCTTCACAGCTCGCTGGAACACTTGATATCAACTCATCCGAGAAAGCTGCGCGATTCTTGCGATTCTGCGATGCTTTTAATATACCTATTCTTACTTTGGTTGATGTTCCAGGATTTATGCCTGGAACAGAGCAAGAGTGGAATGGAATTATCCGTCGAGGTGCAAAACTACTGTATGCCTACGCTGAAGCATCAGTGCCACTGGTTACATTGATTACACGTAAAGCATATGGTGGAGCCTTTATTGTTATGGGTTCAAAGTATTTGGGTAGCGATATCAACTTCGCATGGCCATCTGCTGAAATTGCCGTAATGGGAGCGGAAGGAGCCGTTAAAATTATTCACCGCGAAAAAATGAACGCCGAGGAGCTTGCGCAGAAGATTGATGACTACCGCGAGAAGTTTGCCAACCCATATAAGGCGGCAGAACTTGGATATATTGATGAGATCATCTATCCCTCACAGACACGTTTCAAAATAATACAGGCGCTCGAGATGACCCAAAACAAGCACAAAACAAATCCGTTGAAAAAACATGGGAATATTCCGTTATAGAAAGCAAATACGATAAAACGAAATAAATTAAAACCATCAAAGGCCCTGTTTACGGGGCTTTTTTTTGTGCCGTAAACAATCCGCTTATTCTGTAAGCGGTTAATGTGTAACAGTCGCTGCCAATTCAATTTATCTCCTAATAATCGACGAACAAAGACTTTCAGAATATTTTTGTACCTTTGCACGACGGTAATCGTATAAATACCTAAAGTATTCCCTGATTGTACAGTCCGACTTTCGTTGGTTTTGTTCGGAAAAGTTACTGATCCTGAGTATTTCTATGCACCCCACACTATTCATTTAGAATAGTTTAGATATAACTTTTTAATCAATTATTGAATGGCAAAATCGCAGGATACCTTTAACAAAAAAGAAAAAGAGAAAAAACGTTTAAAGAAACGTCAAGACAAAAACCTAAAAAGAGAAGACCGTAAGTCAAACTCAACTGGCGGTGATCTTGAGAACATGTTGGCCTACGTTGACGAAAATGGGAACCTCACAGATACCCCTCCCGATCCCTCAAAGAAAAGAAAGGTCGTTGCAAGTAGCATAGAAATAAGCGTTCCCAGAAGAGAAGAGGAGGAGATTGATCCGGTACATACGGGTAGAATTGAATTTTTCAACGATTCAAAAGGCTATGGTTTCATTAAGGAACACGAAACCCAGGAAAAATATTTTGTGCACGTCAACGGTTTGCTGGAGGATGTAAAAGAAGGCGATGTGGTCATATTTGAGCTCGAACGAGGTTTGAAAGGTCTGAATGCCATCCGTGTGAAGAAGGTGTAATTTTCGGTTATATAACGAATCCTAATTTTATAAAATTATACCATTTTTATAATAGGATTAAGAATCTGAGGCAGAACCTATTATTCATTGAGATTTTTGCCGAAAATCCGGAATCGTTTGTACACGCGTCCACCCAATTTTTCCATTTCGGCGCGAATTTTAGTGTTATCTTCCAGTTCAAGATGCGAATCAATCGTAGTTTTTCCTAGTGCCAGGGCCGATTCGAGCATCTTAACACCCATCATCACGTCGAGTCCTTTGCCACGGTAAGCAGGATCAATCCCTCCAAGCAGCAGATTCAACTGTTTCGATTTCCGCGCAGCTGCAAAGATTTTGAAAATTCCAAAGGGAAACAGCTTTCCTTTTGCTGCTATAATTCCATCACCAATATGCGACATCCCAACCACAAACGCCACTAATTCATTCTGATCAGTTACAATCAGCTTGATAAATCGTGGATTGATCAAAAACAGGTAACGATTGGCAAAATTGTCCATCTCTTTTTCCGAAAAGGGAATAAAACCATAAATTTCGGAAAAGGTGAGGTTAAGCAAATGCAGAACCGAATAAATATAGGGTTTCACTTTTCGTCTTGAAGTAAATTCCAGTACATGTAATCCCGGATTCATCCGGAGGGCCCGCTCGTTAATCTTTCGGTAAAATTCGGGGAGCGGATCAGGAATTTTGATCTGGTATACGACTAAATCAACAACTTTTACAAATGAATTTTTTTCGAGTATTTCAACCTGATACGGGAAATTGCAGTTCGAAGCAATAACGGTAGGTTCATCAAAACCCTCTATCAGAAAACCTTGCGGGTCTTTTTCTGAAAAGGCCAGAGGTCCCACCAATCGTTCCATCCCTTTTCCCCTTCCCCAGTTTTCGACCGCCTCCAGTAAGGCTACAGCAACTTCTTCATCGTTGAAGGTTTCAAAAAAGGCAAACCGCGCGTGATTCTCCTTATGTAGTTCATTGTATTTTCGGTGAATGATTCCCATGATCCGACCCACGACCTCGCTGTTGCGATTTGCCAGCAACAAAATGGTGTCGCACGATTGGAAGGATAAATTCTTCTTAGGATCGAAAAATTCCCATTCATCCATATAAATAGGAGGAACCCAATTGGTGTGATTCTTATGTATGGTGGCAGGTAAATGAATAAACTTCCTTAGCTTCTTTTTCGAGTCAACTTCTTGAATCAGTATTGCTTGTCCCGATATGGGGTTCATGGTTGAGGCATTAGCCGACGAATGTTCGATCACATTGCCACCATCAGAATTTTTGACTTTATCCATTTACCTTGTTTGAAATTTCATTATATAGTCTTTAAACCAACGCGCAAGGTATTTTATTTTAGCTGAACCTGCAAATTACGGATGAAAAACTCTTTCTTCCGTTCATTATTATTTCAATTATTTTACAATTCTTTAACTTAAAAAATTTGGTGGGTTATTTCAGGCACATTACATTTGTATTACATTTTTTTCATAAGTTTAGGTTTAGTTAGGTTAGTTAGTTTGGTTAGTTTTAGTAAAAGGATGGAACCGCCCGGTTTCA
>JAPLDR010000026.1:0-334 GCA_026391655.1 Bacteroidia bacterium
CTTAGTCTCCCCCTTTTACGCACTTGCTAATGTTGCTATGCTCACCCTGACCCCTGGAATTTTAAGCAAAGGTTCGCAACATGCTTCAAGCGTTGCACCTGTAGTTACCACATCATCAACGAGTAATAAATGCTTGCCTGTTAGCAAAGTTCCATTTTTGACATTGAAAATCCCGCTTACATTTTCCTATCGTTCAAACCTTCCCTTTCGGGTTTGGGACGCATTATGAATTTCTCTGACCAGATTACCAATGATTAGCGGTCTGTTCATTGATTCAGACAATCCTTTACAGATTTCAACACTTTGGTTAAATCCCCTTTTTTTTTTTTTTTTT
>JAPLDR010000026.1:345-48101 GCA_026391655.1 Bacteroidia bacterium
AGCGGAACAGGTACAATTGCATCAATGTCCAGATATAGAGGCATCTGAATCAGATCATACCCGAATAGAATTCCCATTTTGCGGCCAACCTCGCGATTTCCCTTATATTTAAGCTGATGTAAAATATGCTGTAAACGCCCACCTTTATCGAAACAACAAAATGATGTGGCCATCGTAATATTCACCCTCCCGATAAATACCTGATATACTGGATTATTGTCATGTAAATGATAATTTGTTCGTGGAAGATCAGCGAGACAATTCAAACACAGAGTCTCTTCCCCTTTCACAAGTGGGGTATTGCACCCTGCACACAACCGGGGATAGAAAAGAGAAATAAGATCGTCGAATAGTGTCATTTATCCGGATTCTATTAACTGCTATGCAATTACAAATTTAAACAAAGGATTTCAGAAATGCTTAAAATCAAACTTGATTATCAAAAATATCATCTACCTTTAGTAACAAAATCAAAAGGCTATGGCTAAAGATAAAAAAAACAAAAAGGCACTCAGTTTTAATAAATCGGGGTTGAAGAAAGCAATCCTGTCAGTCTATTACGAAAATAGCAATCAATCATTTAATTACAAACAAATAGGAGCAGCTGTCGGCGCAAAAGATGTTGGTGAATTGCAGCTTGTAAATGTTGTTTTGCAGGAGCTACGCGACGCCGATACCCTAGTGGAAACAGAACGTGGAAAGTACCGACTTAAATCGCAGGGAGGAACAGCATCCGGGATTATGGAAGTTAATTCGAAAGGATATGGTCAGGTGAGAAGCGAAGAGCTTGATGAGCCGGTCTTTGTTTCGACAGCTAATATGAATCATGCCCTTGATGGTGACAGAGTAAGGGTTCGTTTGTATGCACGCCGGAAAAGAAGTAATCCTGAGGCTGAAGTGATCGAAGTAATTGAGCGGGCAAAAACAACATTTGTTGGAACTGTCGAGATTTCCCAATTCAGCGCTTTTCTGGTTCCCAATAAAAAAACGCCGTTCGATCTTTTTATCCCTAAAGACAAACTCTTAGGGGCTAAACATGGTCAGAAGGCCGTTGCCCGTATTATGGACTGGCCCGAGCGGGCAAGGAATCCATTTGCAGAAATCATTGATGTTCTGGGAGATGCCGGAAACAATAATACCGAGATGCATGCCATTCTTGCTGAATTCGATCTCCCTTACAGATATCCTGAGGCAGTGAACCAGGCAGCCGAAAAAATCCCCACGGAGATTTCTGAGGAGGAGATTAAAAACAGGCGTGATTTTCGCGGTGTACCTACTTTTACGATCGATCCGGGCGATGCCAAAGATTTCGACGATGCCCTTTCGATTCAAATTCTGGATAGTGGATTCTGGGAAGTCGGTGTTCATATTGCCGACGTTACTTACTATGTGAAACCCGAATCGTTGCTCGAAGACGAGGCTTATAATAGAGCCACCTCAGTTTACCTTGTCGATCGGGTAGTCCCGATGTTACCTGAGAAACTATCGAACGGAGTTTGTTCATTGCGGCCCAACGAAGATAAACTCTGTTTTTCTGCCGTATTTCAATTGGATAATAACAGTACGGTTCTTCACGAATGGTTTGGACGGACAATTATCCATTCCGATCGCCGGTTTGCCTACGAAGAGGCACAACTGGTTATCGAAACAGGTGATGGAGATTTGAAGGATGAGATACTGACACTTGACCGTCTGGCTAAAAAACTTCGGGAAATCCGATTTGAAAATGGATCAATTGACTTTGACCGCGTTGAAGTGAAGTTTGAAATTGATAAAGATGGCAAACCACTGAGTGTGTTTTTCAAAGAGTCGAAAGGCTCCAACAAATTAATAGAAGAGTTTATGCTGCTTGCTAACAAAAGGGTTGCTGAATTTGTTGGCAAACCCGGAGCAAGGAAGAAGGAACGTACCTTCGTTTATCGGATCCACGACAAACCTGATCCCGAGAAACTTGACTCATTTAATCACTTTATCAAGCGGTTTGGTTATGGAATTCAGACCAATAATCCCCAGACAGTCACAGCCTCGATGAATAAACTAATCGAAAATCTGGCGGGTAAAAAAGAGCAGAATGTGATCGAAACTTTGGCGATCCGGACAATGGCAAAAGCCGAATATTCGACCCGGAATATTGGTCATTACGGTTTAGGTTTCGAATATTATACGCATTTTACGTCTCCGATACGGCGTTATCCAGATATGATGGTTCATCGGTTGTTGGCACGTTATCTCGAAGATGGACGTTCGGTTCAAGCCGATCAGTACGAAGAGATGTGCAAACATTCATCAGCCATGGAGAGTAAAGCAGCCAATGCAGAACGTGCATCCATAAAATACAAACAGGTTGAGTTTATGGCCGATAAGATTGGTCAGCAGTTCAAAGGGGTGATCTCTGGGGTAAAAGAATGGGGTATTTATGTTGAACTTGATGAAAATAAGTGTGAAGGGATGATTCCATTATTTGAACTTACCGATGATTTTTACGAATTCGATGAAAAGAACTATTGCATTATTGGGCGGCGCACCCACAAAAAATATCAGCTGGGCGATGTTATCGAAATTGAAATCGCACGAGCGAATCTCGACAAGAAACAGCTTGATTTTCGGATTGTTGGAGAAGAACTACAACCTCAAAAGATAAAAACCCCGATTAGGGAAAGAAGAAGGTATTCGTGATTTATAGAAAAACAATCTCTGCCTCCTGTGAAAACCCAATAAAAGCCTGACGGAATTAGATGTCAGGCTTTTATAATGTTCCGGTAATTAAGAAGGAATTAAAGTTTGTTGATCTCTCTTAATTTATATTCTTTTGCGGTAATTTATCGGAATAATAATCGAAGTCCCGAAAGTTCAGGTAATTTCAAACTAACGACGATGGATTTTTCACCTTTTGTATTGATGTTGTTGAAATGGAGTCTGATAATCACTGCTTTGGTGGTTGGATTATTTGTTTTTAACCGTACACGCACTTTTGCAAAAGGGAAATCAGGTAAAAAGTTGTCGTTTAGTAATAGAAGAGTGCCTTTCGCTGCTGAAATCAACCTTGTCAAAAGTCGGCAGTTTAATCAGTCAAATGTTGAAATGACAGTTACAAATACAGGAACAAAAGAGATTGATCTTTATGCACCGGTTATTATCTTTAAGCGATGGTTCACTGAACGAAAATTCCGCGTACTCAAAGTTGAGCATTCGGAGATTTATCCTATTCTTATTGAGCCCGGTAGAACATCTGCATTAGATATTTCGTTAGATCAGTTCTATGAGTCTGTTCCGGAGTTGCAATTGGCCTGTCGAATGAGAATAGAGATGAAAGACCGTAGCGGCAAAATATTCAAAAGTCAGACAATCAGGCTAAAATGGTTTTAATTTAATGAGAGACTGGAAATTTAAGGATAGCGATTTTAGTGACTTCCCTGTATACAAGGGTGGTGATCTGGGAATAAACTGGTCACCCGAAAGAACATTTATAAAAATATGGGCACCTACAGCGAAGAGGATCTTTTTCCGTTTGTACAACCTGGGGCAGGGGGGTGAGGCAATTAAAGAATTCCAGCTATTACCGGATGAATACGGTACCTGGATTTATGAGGTCAAAGAGAAACTCGAAGGCCTGTTTTACACCCTTCAGGTTCGCGATGGAGATGGCTGGCTTAAGGAGGGACCCGATATTTATGCAAAAGCAACTGGTGTAAATGGTATTCGCGGGATGATTATCGATCCTCAAAAGAGTAATCCTCCGCGTTGGGAGGATGATACTCACCATACACTGGCAAGTCCGACGGATATGGTGATCTATGAAGTTCATATCCGCGACTTCTCGATGTCTCCATCTTCCGGAATTAAGAATAAAGGTAAATATTTGGGATTTACCGAAGCGGGAACCAAACTTTCTACCGGAGAGACGACAGGTATTGATCATTTGAAAGAACTTGGAGTTACCCACGTACATCTGCTTCCCGTTGCCGATTTTTACACTGTAGATGAATTAAATACAACAGCTCAGTACAATTGGGGTTATGATCCGTTAAATTATAACACTCCTGAAGGTTGGTATTCAACAGACCCTACTGATTGCACAATCAGGATCAGAGAGTTGAAAATGCTCGTTATGTCATTGCATAATATTGGAATGGGTGTAATCATTGATGTTGTTTATAACCATACGGGGTTGATTTTCGAATCCTATTTCAATCAGACAATCCCAGGATATTTTTACCGGTTCAATAAGGATGGCAGATTTTCTGATGCCAGTGGATGCGGAACAGAATTGGCCACTGAGCGGGAGATGGTCAGAAAATACATCATTGAATCGGTGGCATATTGGGCTGAGGAATACCACATCGACGGTTTTCGTTTCGATCTGATGGGTTTGATGGATATTGAAACGATGAATCAAATCAGGATAAGACTTGATATTATTGACCCTAAAATATTCATGTATGGCGAAGGATGGGGAGCTGGTGAAAGCCCTTTCCCTGAAAAATTGCGTGCGGTTAAATCAAACACAAACCAGCTTGACAGAATTGCTGCGTTTTGTGATGATATGCGCAATGGACTGAAAGGATCTCCTTTCGAAAAAAATAATGCCGGTTTTATTAGCGGTGTCACCTTGCGCGAAGAGCAACTTAAATTTGCTATTATCGGAGCCATTCAACACGATCAGATTATTTACGACTATGTGAGTACATCGAAACATGCGTGGGCCAATAGTCCTGCCCAATGCGTGAATTATGTCTCGTGTCACGATAATTATACCCTTTTCGATAAACTTCAGTTTTCTTGCCCTGAAGCTTCACCCGAAATAATCGAACGGATGGCCCGCCTTGCTTTTGGGGTGATTTTCACCTCGCAAGGTGTCCCTTTTATTCTTGCCGGAGATGAAATGCTTCGTTCAAAAGGCGGACATCCCGATTCATACCGATCGCCCGACTATATTAATCAAATCGACTGGACCCGAAAAGTACGCTATACAGGATTAGTGATTTTTATCAGAAACTGTATTCAATTAAGGCGCCAGCACCCGGCTTTCAGGATCTCCGATGGTGATATGGTTCGCACGAAACTGCGATTTTTTGGAAAGTATATTCCCGGGGTCATCGCCTACGAACTTTGCGATCATGCGAATGGTGATCGTTGGCGTCGTATTCTGGTGCTTCTCAATGGTAATAATTATTCGGTAGAGTACGAAATTCCCATTGAAAACTGGTTAATTGTTGCTCAAAACAGAGAAGTAATGCCGAATGGTGCCGGATATACGAAAACCAGTCTCGTGCGCTTACATCCAATTTCGATGATGATCCTTGCAGCGGAAGATTAGAAAATAGCCTATTCAATTACGTTTTTAAGGCAAGGTTGCCTGTAAAGTGATATGACATTGCGGTATAAAGGCAAACTCCCCTTAAAGCTGATTACTAATGATCCATTCGCAATTAATTTAGAATGCAGCCATCAGCAGATTAATATCGGTAACAGGAATGTTAAGGACTTCGCCAATATCCTGATTGGTTAAAACTCCGTTAAAAACATATATTCCTTCGCAAAATCCACGGTTAGTTTTCACATATTGATTAATTCCCCCCGACTGCCCTATTTCGAGCAACATTGGTGTTAGAATATTACTTACAGCAATTGATGTTGTGCGGGCTACGCGGGATGTAATATTAGGTACGCAATAATGGATGACTCCATGTTCAATATAAGTTGGTTTTTTAAGGTTCGTAATCCTTGAAGTTTCTATACATCCTCCCTGGATGATATTCAAGTCGATAATGATCGAATTTTCTTTCATTCCTTCAACCATATCTTCCGGTACAATCATTTTAGGCACTTCATTCATCGAAAGTGCACCGATGACAACTTCAGCCGATTTCATTGCCTTTCGGAGGGCTTTAGGATGAAAAACAGAAGTAAAAACCCGCTGTCCCAATCGGAATTGAAAATCCATTAATTTCGGAATTGAATCGTCAAATACCTTTACTGTAGCACCAAGTGCCAAAGCCGTGCGTGCGGCATGTTCAGCAGCTGTTCCTGAGCCAAGGATAACCACTTCTGTGGGTGAGATTCCAGTTACTGAACCCATAATAACCCCTTTGCCGTTACGGGCGGTACTTAGGTATTCGCTGGCAACAATCATTGCAGAGTTTCCCATGATCTCGCTAAAAATCCTTTCAACAGGGAAAATACCGTTTTCGTCTTTCATATATTCAAAACCCACTGCAGTCACTTTTTTCCGCATCAAACGTCGGACCGATTCCTGAGTCTGAAAGGTTAAGTAAAGTGGCGAAAGAAGCAGCTGATTTCCTTTCATTAATTCGCTATCCTCATGGGTGAAAGGTGCCATTTTTAAGATGATATCACATTGAAAAATTTCGGCAGCTGATTTACATATCACAGCCCCTTAATCTGAAAAGGCTTTGTCTGAATAGTTTGCCTCCTTACCTGCACCCGATTCCACAAATACATCGTGTCCGTTATTGACAAGTAATTCAATCGATTGGGGAGTCAATGGAACACTGTATTCTATAGATAAAGAATTGTCAGGAATGCCGATGCTAAGCTTAATGTTTCGTGGGCATCTCTTGTAAAGTTCTTCGCGCGGAAGAAGCTGGTCATTGGCCAGAGTCGATAATTTACCACCTTTCCTTTGATTCATAATCTGAAAATTTTTTAAACAATTGCCATTATAGAGACTCAATTATCCTTCTGCCATTTTCAATCTCTTTAATATTCACCTTAACCGCAATCGAAGGCAAAAGAGATTCAACCAATTCGGGCCATTCGATAAAACAATATTCACCGCTGTAAAAGTAATCTTCGTATCCAAAATCATAAGCCTCACTAAGATCTTTGATGCGGTAAAAATCGAAATGAAAAATGGTGCTATTATTTTCTGTTTTATACTCATTTATAAGGGCAAATGTGGGTGAAGTAACATAGTCCAATACCTGCATCTCTTCGCAAAGTGCCTTAATGAAAGTCGTTTTGCCTGCACCCATTGCGCCATAAAACGCGAATATCCGGTCTGCCGGATGTGCCTGGATAAATCTTGCTGCAATGTGATTGATCTCTGAAATTGATTTTATTTCTGCGCTGAACATCTATGCTGCTGTTTTTCACCCCAAGTTTAATGAAATTCCGGCTTTAATAAAAGCAATCGCCGAAATTTTCGATTTATTCTTAACCTTATAAATGATAATTTGATATCAATAGTGCAAAAAATCAGGTTTGTGGCGTAATTATTTATCGTATTTTTGGGGAATAAAATCAGACACATTAAATGCTTTATCAATGAATATTCCATCAAATTTGAAGTACACGAAAGACCATGAATGGATTCGTGTTGAAGGTGAATTCGCTTTTGTCGGTGTTACAGATTTTGCTCAGGGCGAGTTGGGCGACATTGTATATCTCGAAATTGAAACTGTGGGCGAGACACTGGCAAAAGAAGAGGTTTTTGGTACTATCGAAGCTGTAAAAACTGTTTCAGACCTGTTCATGCCTGTTTCGGGCGAAATTCTCGAAATGAATGACGCTCTAAATGATGCTGCCGAACTTGTTAATACAGATCCTTACGAAAAAGGGTGGCTGATCAGGATTAAAATGTCCGATGCTGTTGAATTGGATGAATTATTATCCGCTGATCAATACAAAGAAATGATTGCTGAGTAAACAACCGTTTCTTGTTTTCTAAATTCACTATCCCCAACAGACAATCTTTTCCGGATTTTGTGCAAAAAATCAGGAATGCGCCGAAACAATTCGACACAATTAGGGTTTGTTGGGATTTTGTCAGGGACAAATCTTGTTTGAATTTTTATAAATTAAAATAATCTGATCATTAAATTAAAATATTTTGGGTTATAGATTGCTTTTTTGATATTAATTCAGTAATTTGCATAGTATTAAATCATAGATCATTCGATGAGTTTTTGATACGGTATATCTCAGGGTAAAGTACAAAAAACAAGGCGAAAAAACATTGGAGACCACTTTGGCTCCTTGTTTTTCCGCCTTTTTTTGTCTTCGGAATTTTCGGGAATTAATTCTTAAAAACATGAGCCATTCAGGTTTCGCTGATCCTTAATTCAATTGTCGATGCAGCTTCATATAACCAGAACCGGTTATTTGGCGCACTGGCACTTTTCCCACATGGCCCGACAGATATTATTTACCTGTCTGACAGTCCTTTTATTTATTACTGTCAGAAGCCAAACCACATTAGTAGAATGGAATTTCGAGGATCAGGATTCGATTGCTGATTCCGGGTTAGCGATTAATGTTGAAAAGAAAATCACGACTAATACAAATGGAGCAATAAGTTATCCATCCGGGAGCTCCGATTATTCCATTAGTTGCAAACAATGGGATAATGGAATTAGTCTGAAATACTGGCAAATCAACCTGTCATCGATTGGGTATAAAAATCTGAGCTTATCTTCAAAACAACGATCATCTACCCTGGGTCCACGTGATTTCAAATTACAATATAGCCTTGATTCAATAGTTTGGTTTGATGCAGGTAAAACTATTCTTGTAAAAGATAATTTCACTTCCGGCAAAGTGAGCAGTTTCTCCCTTCCTTCTGGTTGCGACAATCAATCAATTGTTTATATCCTTTGGATCGAGAATAGTAATGTGAGTGTTGATGGTTCTGTTATTGATGGCAGGGGCACAAGCCGGATTGATGATATTTTTGTTAAAGGTTGTTTGATGCCGGTATTGACTTCGTCATTGAGTCATTCAATATGTAGCGGTTCAGCGGTTAATTATATTCCAGCTGGTTCCGGAACTGTTTTTGATTGGAGCCGGACCATGGTAACTGGCATTTTGGAAGCCGAAACTTCCGGCTCAGGAACAATTAGTGAAGTTCTTACAAACACGACCTTTCTTCCAATTGAGGTTAATTACTCATATAATTTAAATTTTGACGGTTGTACAAATAGCCAGATCGTTGATGTTACAGTTAATCCTACGCCTGATCTGGAAGTTTCACCTTCTTCGCAGGTTTCCTGTCCTAATACAAGTATTTTATCTGTCAGTTTTTCGAATCCAAATGAGTTGGCAGGAACCAATTTTTTCTGGGAATGGACAGGAGTCAACAGTGAAAAACTGACTGTTATTCCATCCAATGGTACAACATCACCCATAAATGCCTCAATAAGCAATTCTGCACCAGAAACTTTGCTTGAAACGTCGATTAGGATCACTGCTTCGTCAGCCCAGGGATGTTCCGTTAATCAGCTTGTTGCAATTTCGGTAGGAGACAACCTTCCACCGACTTTCATCGATTATTCGGATACCCTGACTTTTTGTGTGGCAGATATCAGTGTGGCGAGCTCTAATGGAGCAGATGATATCTCGGAGCCTCGTCCTGATTATTACATGTTAACTCATGATGATCACTCGCTTGATCTCGATCCTGCAATCTTCACAGATAATTGTACTCAAAAAGATGAGCTTGTACTTCATTGGCAGATTGATTTGTACCAAAATTCAATCCCAATTATAGGATCAGGTCAACCTTCTTCAACGGTCTTGGCAATCGTATTTCCAGGTAGTGCTGAAAATGTTGTAAATCACAGAATAACTTATTGGCTTGAAGATAAATGCGGAAATATCACGCCCGCTGGTCAACGCGCAATTGTTACCATTTGCGTCCATCCAAGGCCTCATATCGGGCAGAATTTTTAAATATGGTATTGCTAATCTTAAAACTAAAATGATGAACCCAGGTAAAAAAAGAGTTAGAAACAAAGAGCCGATAAACATATATGCTAATTAGTAGTAAATGAGTAAGTAAGCTAATTATTTATGGATAAAAAACCTTCTACTGATCATCCCAATTTCGAACTTAAAATGAAGTGTAAGCACTGATAAGACATGAAGATTGACAATCATAATATTAACAATTTATTATTTTAAAAACTATCGATATGAAAAAACTATTATTATTTGTAGCGGCAATTCTTGCCTCAGTGAATTTAGCAAACGGGCAAGCACGTACAATTGCAGGACCACTTCGTCCAAGTGCGACTGTACCGTATACTTATGCAGTTAATATTTCTGCCATAAATGGATATACGGATGCCGGCAATTTTACATGGTACGTTACGACCAATCCGGATATCATTTCTGGCTCAGAAGTTCCTTCAGCGGGAAGCGTCATTACGGTGGGTACCGGACTTACCTATGGGAAAGCCAATGTGGCTGCCGGTCAAAAAACCATTAATTTAATTTGGTCTGCTGATGCTGTGGCGCTTGCGGTAACCAATCCGTATTATCTGATTGTTAAGTATGGTCAAAATAGTGGCACTTGCAGCGCTTCGAATATGAAGGTCTGGAAGATCAGTCCAGTTAATAATTTTCTGTTGGCAATTGAAGCCGTTGACAATGCAGGACTTAGCACAACCGGAATATATTGTGCTGCAGATATAACAAATGCTGTGATATCTGATGATCATGTAGCCTATGCATATGGGAGAAACACCTTCTATTCAAAAGTTACGGCCTCAAATATTACGGGCGAATGGACTCCTTCAGTGAAAATTTCCACCTTAAATATAGGGCAGACAATTAATGAGTTGGGATGGTCCGCAACGGTTTCCGGGACATATACTGCCTTCACTGGAGCAGCCAATTCTACAGGTGGGGAATTTACTTCTCCGGTCAAGGCAATCGCTGCATCCGATGGTTCACTTCTCATTTTTATAAAGCTTGTGATTTCGAATGGAACATGGGAAGGTCTAACAGATCAAAACATAGCAATAGGGATTGATGGGGCTTATAGTGCTGCCAGTCTTAAGGATGTGATAAGCAACACAGATTGTACTGAAGAGGTTAATTTTGGTAAAACAGTTACCCAAACAATTAAAGCTCGTCCGACAATTATTTCAAATACTCCGTCAGGCGATCCGCTGGCTGTGCCAATACCGCCCGTTACTAATTTTTTAATTCCTTAAATATATACACGAATAAATATTTAAATATCAATGACATATGGATCATTATTAAATATATAAGTAAAGCTAATAAAATGGAATAAGCAATTAGAGAATTAAGATTAGATACAAATTTAGCAAATGACAATTCAAAGTATTGATATGCTGAGAATTGAGAAGTAATTGTAATGCTTGAATCTTTCAATTTAGGCCAGTATATATCTAATAGGAGCGATACTGACAATTTGTGATTTTAATATCTCAAAGCTTAATCGTATGATATAAATATAAATTCTTGAGGTAAATGCTTGTTTACACAAAATTTAAAATTGTAGGAATGGCAGTTTTGTTTCTATTGTTTGCGGTAGATATTGCTACCGCACAAGGAATTAATTCGGTCCTTACCGGCGAGTGCAGTAAACTAAGAGTTGAAGGTTGTCCGGGAAATAGCTTTTTTTGGAAAATATTTAATGACAGAAATTTAAAGACTGAGGTTTCGACCGGGGATGTTGAGTTTTTGGAAGGAAACTCAGGTGCGGAGGTTATTGTGAAGTGGAATAAAACGGGCGAGTATTACTTTAGGGTGCAATCGTTTACCCCCTCCGGATGTTCGAACCTCAAGGTTGGGAAAATGCAGGTTCTTGACTCGCACGTTGTCGCAAATGCCGGAGCCGATACACTTATCGGATCGTGCCGTCAAATGATATTAAACGGTTCAGCATCACAAGGGGATATAATTCGTTATGAGTGGTCAATAATTAATCCGGGAGGAATAATTATAAATGCAGGAAGCAAAATTGCAGAATTTTCGTTGTCTTCCAGTTACAAGGGAGATTTGCCTGCAAAGTTCAGGATCAAATTAATGGTAACCGATAGATTTGGAAATACTGATAGTGATACAACAATGGTTGAAATCGACAACCGACCAATGGCCAAAATAGTTTTTACTGATAATTTTGATATAAAAGATCATAAAATTTTAGATGGGACAAATTCTTTTGGAACAAAAATTGGCTATGACTGGTATACAGGTAATGGAACAATCATAAGTGACAATAAAAAGCCGGTTGTAATTGTTAAAGTTCCGGGGATTTATAGTTTATTAGTCAAAGACAAATACGGATGCGAGTCTTCGATAACGCAAAAGTTGTTTGATTTGCAAAAGGTTTTAATTGCGAATCCAGATTACGGACGGTGTTCCTGGGCTGATGAATTGATCATCTCTGTTCTTGATAATGATTATAGTTCGGATGACAATATTATCATTGAATCTGTTGTGATCACTGAAAATCCCATGCGTGGAAATGTTATTGTGCTTAATGGTGGAGTATTAAAATATATACCTTATGTGTGTGCTTTAGGTCGTGATAAATTTAAATATAAAGTATCTGATGAATACAACTTATGTGATTCAACGGAAGTAATTGTTGATGTATTTGATCCCCCAATCGGAAAAACTGATGGTTTTTCGCCGAATGGTGATGGGTTAAACGATTTGTTTGTTTTCAAAGATTTGGAAAACTACCCGGGATCAAAACTGAGAGTTTTCACGGTAAACGGGCTGATCATCTACAAAAGCGATAATTATCTGAATGATTGGGATGGAAAAATCCTTAGCCGTGGTACAAGGGATCGAAGAACCATTCCAAGTGGGAGTTATTACTATGTACTTAAGTTAGGCGGGGCAAATCGCACACTTAAAGGGTCTATATACATTGTTTACTAGACAATTGCAGATTACAACTCCTATAGAATGGACAAAGCTTTTTTATCCTTATTTGGGAAATATTAGCATAATCTCTTCTACTATGATTTGTTTTTTGATTTATTAATTATATTTGATCGCTAATTGATCTAATTTTGAAAAAAACCGGAAACATATTGGTTAATAGGGTTATAGGTCTTACGCTTTACCTGATTGTGGGGTTTGCATTTTATGGCTTTTCGCAGCAAGATCCTGTGTATACTCAGTATATGAATAATTTGCTGACGATTCAGCCTGCTTATGCCGGAATTTCCGGCGCATTAAATATTACAGGAATTTCGCGTGCTCAGTGGGTAGGTTTCGAGGGCGCTCCAAATACGAATTCAATGACTATTAGTGGTCCTCTAAGCAGGTTTAATGTTGGGTACGGAATTTCGATAGTAAATGATAAGGCAGGACCTATTCGTCAAAATGGGGTATATATTGACTACGCTTATCGCGTAAGGTTAAATCAGGATCAATTTCTCTCCTTTGGTTTAAAGGGAGGATTCAGTGTTTTTCAGGCCTACCTTTCTGGTTTAACTATTATTGATTGGAATGACCGTGTTTTTGCCGATGATATTAATGTTAAGTTTCTGCCAAATATGGGTGTTGGTATCATGTGGCACGGTGAACGGTTTTTTTTAGGGGCATCTGCCCCTAAAATAATAAAAAACAGAATTCAAAGTGATAATGCCGAAAAGACAAATGTTTATAGAGAAGTTCTCCATTTTTATGGTATGGGAGGATATGTTTTTTTTCTAAATGACATGCTTAAATTTAAACCGACAGTCTTATACAGGTGGTCTGAAAGAACTCCAAGTTTCTTTGATGTTTCGGGGAGTTTTTTACTCTACGATCGGGTATGGTTTGGAGCGACTTATAGATTTGAAAATTCGTATGGACTTATCTTTCAGTTTAATGTTAATAATCAGCTTAAATTTGGGTACTCCTATGATCAGACTACCTTCCATCCTACGCAGGTTAATGCAGGTACGCATGAGTTTCTGATCAGTTATGATTTTGTTAATAGTCGAAGAAGCAGGCAGGTTGCGCCCAGATATTTTTAAGCTTTTATTAGTCTGTTGTATATTTAAGATTGTCGCTTTTATCTTTTTTAAGTACCTTCATTCTTTTAAACTTTATCAAAGATTTTAATTTTTATTACATATTTAAATTATTATCATGAAAACTAAGTTATTATGTTTTTTGATTTTTCTTTTTGTAATCGGAGGATGCAATAGCATTAAAGAGGCTACCACTATCAATGTTTCTACGCATCTGAAAACTGATATTCCTGTGGTTGTTACTGCTGTTGGCATGAAGTCATTTGATCTGATTGCTATAGGTAACTCGGTTTCATTTACTAAAACACAGGATCTTGCACTTAGTAGCGATGTTGAGCTTGCTCCATACCTCGAAAGAATTAAAGCAATCGACTTGAACTCAATGGTCGTTGCAATTTCCGGTCTTAGTGCAGGCCAGACGATTAATTCTGTCACTTTGAATGTGACGGGCGTGGGAGATATATTCACGCAAACTAATATTACTTCGACGAATAATTCATTTACGCCTGTAATTGCCTCCGGAATACTTGATCAGGTTGCGGCAAAGCTCACTGCAGACCGGAAAATTATCCTTACTGTTTCGGGTAATGCAAGCGGAACTATGACATTTACAGTAGGTTTGAATATTGATACTACAGTAATAGTTTATACGATTAGTTAAGTATGTTATATCCGTAAATTGAAACCGATGATGCTTCATTATCGGTTTTTTTATAGTTTTCGAAATTTAGTTTATTCTACAAGAAAGTATCTTAACTGATCAAGCATGATAGGAACATCGTCTGGGTCAACGCCTTGTTTGATAAGATGATGTAGATCTTCGTTAAAGGCTTCTATAAAGTCTTCCTCAGAACTGACGGGATCGTTTATACTTTTTTTGTAAAAGTCAAGGGCAGCTTTCCTGTGCCCGAGGCACCATTGTACGTGACCCATGTTGAGCAAATCATATTTGTTAGGTCCATCTGAAATTAGTTGTTCGTAGTATTTCTCAGCCTGTTCAACTTTTCCAACAAGAAAAGAGCACCAACCAATGGGCCGCCATATTTTTTTATTTCCCGGTGAAAGATATTCAACTTTATAATATGACTTTAGAGCATCTTCATAGAGATTAATCTCCATCTGGCATTGTCCGATAGAAACATGTAAACTTAAATTATCTGGTTCGAGAATTTCGGCTTGTTGAAAGTATTCAAGCGCTTTAACCGGTTTTTTCAGGTTGCGGTAGCATAAAGCGATTTTTTTCAAATTCCAGCATTTATTTTGATCGAACAGGTCGGCTTTAAGGTAAAAGCTGAGTGCCTTTTTATAGTCCCCCATTTTCTGATGACAAAAAGCCAATTTCTGAAGCATTTCAGCATCATCGTCCCTTTGAAGCAACAATTCATAAATATCAGCAGCCTCGCGGAAATAGTTTTTAGCAAAATTAAACTCTGCAATGTTTCGTTGAATTTTTAAATCTTCGGCTAATAATTTTTTGAAGGCGAATTTATTATGAAAATCGAACCTCCAGGCAAAAATGTCTTCGAAACCTTCGCGTTGAGGATGAATTTTAAAGAAACGGTAAAGATCTCGAACATATTGACTGATAATTGTTTCTGCCTTTTTATTATGCGATAAAAATGAATCATCTTTTACAATTTCTTCAAATTGCTCCGATTCGGCTTTTAAGGAATCAGAAACCATTTTTTTATAATCAGTCGGAATATTCAATATGCTGAAGAAAAACGAATATTTATCTGAATTACAAAGCATTGGTGATTTCATGATCAGATGTGTAAATGTAAGATCATCACCAGATTCTTTGCTGATCGGATTTCTTTTTATTTCAGGATGATCAGGTGTAAATGGGAAAAACCAGTTTGCAAATTCGCTAAAAAACGGAAAATGCTTAAGCATTGAAAATGAGCTTAAAAATACGTCGGCCCCTTCGAGCTGCATCTCAGTTAGTTCCTCCATTTTACCCATCAACTCCGGAGAGTCTTTGAGAATCTCCTGCCACTCCGGGTTTTTATCTTCAGAACCTTCTGTCAACAAACTTTCGATATTCAATTTATTACGAAGATTGGGACTTAGTTTGATCATTTCAGGTATAATCTCATCCTGAAGCTTTCGCTGGATTTTCTCTGTCTCCTTGCTACGGATAAATTGAAGGATGGATTTTTCAAAATTTGATTTAAACCGTGGATCTTCAATCAGAATTTCCAACCTACCAGTGATAGCATGGAAAAATGGCATTCTTTTGTCATAGTTATATATGCTTATTAGTAAGCCAATTAAAGCTCTTTGACTAACCTCTTCATCCAAGTTTTCATATGCATTAAAAAGGAGTATGAGCTTATTCTCATCGAAAAAGCGCATCAGACTGAGGGTGAGCCCGGTAACAATAAGTGATTTTTCGTAAAAAGGGAAAGCCTCATTTTTTTGAAATGATCTGAAAAATTGAATTTCATTTTCTGTCAGTCGGTCGATAAACCAAAAGTGGTAGAAAAGGGTATAAATATTTTGCAGGTGTATCTCTGCATCTATCCAGGTATCGTCACTCCCTAAGGATTGATCGGGGAGAAGTAATCTAAGTTCTTTTTGTACCGTATAATTCTCCAAGCCCTGTAAAAATTTCTTAAAATCAGTTATATAGCGTTTGGCAAATCCTCGTTTCTTTTGATATTCAATAGATTGTGAATATTTTATTCGCAGATGCTCAAAAGTATTGTCAGCAAGTTCAAAAGTGGATATTAATAGGTGTTCATAGATCTTTTGCCTTTCGGGATCGTTGATCCCTTCTACCGTATATTTGAGCATGAATTTATAATTTTGCTCAAGACCGATATACTCATTCCGGAATTCACCAATACCACTTGCCGAAATTAGTTGTTCCAGATGATCGAAGGCAGGCTTTAGCGTACGGGCTGACAGCAAGTTGCAAACCTGTTGGTATTTCTCTTTTATCTCTATTTCAGTCATCTCAATTTTGTTTTTACAGCTTTTCAAACTTACAAGAAAAACAGTTCAATACAAAAATAAGAGTGACGATTGTCTTATTTTAAGATGATTATTTATCTTTATGAAATTAATTTCGGAACAGAACGCTATGAACACAATACTTCGAAGTAAAGAAATTAGTTGGTTATCATTTAATGAAAGACTTCTTCAGGAAGCCACAAAGCAGGAAGTACCTCTGATTGAGCGACTTAAGTTCCTTGGAATTTATTCTAATAATCTTGATGAATTTTTTCGGGTGCGTGTTGCCATCCTTAGACGTTTGGCAATGATTGGTCAAGTGGAGCTTGCGGAGGGGGGAAATCCACGCGAGGTTCTTTCGCAAATTGAAGAGATTGTCATTGAACACAGCAACCGATTTGAAGAGATCTATAACCAGATTCTAAAAGAATTGGCTCATGAAAATATTTTCATTATTAACGAGAAACAGTTGACACCTGAACAAGGTGAGTTTGTGACGCTATTCTTCAAGAGAGAGGTTAGGCCTCGGATAATGCCGATTATCCTGAAAAAAAGCACCAAAATGCCCCAGTTGCGCGATGATGCTATCTATCTCGCTGTTGATATGGCAAAGAATAAAAAATCGGAATATGCGCTAATCGAAGTTCCTACCGACCTGCTTCCCAGGTTTGTTATAATCCCTTCAGACGATGATAAAACGTATATTATTCTTCTTGAAGATGTTATTCGTTACGAATTGGACGATACCTTCTATATGTTCAGCTACAAAAAAATCAGCTCATATATCTTCAAATTAACGCGAGATGCTGAGCTCGATCTGGATGATGATGTGGCAGAGAGCTATGTAAAACTTGTTGCAAAAAGTATTGTGAAGCGCGGTAACAGTGCGCTTGTTCGATTTGTTCACGACAAGGAGATACCAGAAAATTTACTCACTTTTCTTCTCTATAAACTGAATTTCAAGAAGGAGGATGTTGTTATCGGAGGAAGCAGAATCCATAATTTTAAAGATTTTATGGAGTTTCCAATGGTAGGGGCTGAACATCTTTATTATAAGCCGATTAATCCTGTAAAACACCGGAAAATTGTGCATGGGCAAACCTATTTGAATAGCATCAGTAAAGGCGATATTTTATTTCATTTTCCTTATCACTCTTTCTATCATTTTATTGATTTATTACGTGAAGTCTCTATTGATCCGAAAGTGACGGAAATAAAAATGACTGGCTACCGATTGGCGCGTAATTCACATATTATTAATGCATTGATTAATGCAGCCCGAAATGGGAAAAAGGTTACAATGGTCCTCGAACTTCAGGCTCGTTTTAATGAACATGACAATATTCAATATGGTAATATGCTTGGCAAAGAGAATGTTAAGGTGATTCTTGGTGTTCCTGGTCTCAAAGTGCATTCCAAGTTGTGTCTGATCACACGCAAAGAAAAGAAAGAAACTAAGAAGTATGCATTCATAGGTACCGGAAATTTTAATGAAGCAACGGCTAAAGTTTTTTCAGACCAACTGTTATGCACTATTGATCCTAATATTACACGCGAAGTGACTCGTGTTTTTGAATTTTTTGATCGCAATTACAAGATCGGAAGATTCCAGCATCTGCTGGTTTCACCCTTTACGATGCGGACCAAAATAGTTACGATGATCAAACAGGAGATATCGAATGCAAAAGCGGGCATTGAGGCTCGTATTTATCTGAAATGCAATAATTTGGTCGATCATGAAATAATAAATAAAATCGATGAAGCGGCAAAATGTGGTGTAGATGTCAGATTGAATATCAGGGGAATGTTTTCGATGTTTACTTCCTCTTCTGACGGTCTGGTAAATATTCCGGCTATTGGATTGATTGATAGATACCTTGAACACTCAAGATTGTATTATTTCTTTAATGGAGGTGAGGAAAAAGTCTATATCTCATCATCGGACTTTATGTCCCGTAACCTTGACCGAAGGGTCGAAGTTGCTGTTCCTGTTTATGACAAGGAAATCAAGGAAGAGTTGATGGATTTTTTCAATTTGCAATGGCAGGATAATAACGCTGCAAGAATTCTGGACAATGATTTAAACAACATAATCAAAGACAAAGGAAAGGAACCTCAAGTAAAATCACAATTAGGTTTTTATGATTACCTACGCGATAGAAATGTGCGATAATGAGGATACTGAAAACATTAAAAGTAAAACCCTGAGTTTTGGTGTAAAAGAACTGGGGATATGGAAAAAATCTGTTATAGCTGATGAGAGACTTTTTAATCAGCTTTTTCAGTTCATTTTTTCTGATGATCAACGTTTATCATGGCACTGTTGCTGGATTATAGATAGCGCCTCCGAAGAGTTTCCTGATTTACTTGCCGATAAGCTTCCGGAGATTATTGCCGGACTTTTATCCACAAAAAATGGATCCTTAAAAAGACATTTTACCCGAATTCTGTGTCGATACCAAATTCCGGAAGAATACCTGGGAGCGATTGTCAACCGAAGTTTTGAATTACTTGCACCGTCAGAACCCATCGCGGTTCGCGCTAATGCTTTGCAGCTTCTTTTCAATATTGCTCAGCATTTACCCGATTTAAAAGGGGAACTAATTTCAGTGATCGAGTGCTTGATGGAAGAGGGCGGTTCTGTCGGTTTTATCAATCGGTCAGGGAAACTGCTTAGGCAACTCCGATCTTAATGGTGCATAAATGTGCTGAAAAGTGCAACTGACACAATTCCCCAAACTACGATTGAAAGGATCATATATGGAATAAAGTGATGGTTATGCCTGAAATATTTATTCCCCAACAAGGCTCCGACAGGAATTGAAAGAATTATGGGTGACAATATCACCAGCCCCCACATACCATAGCGTCTTCGCATTTTAACAATCATTTTATTCCTTTTCGTGAATTTTCTCGCATTGATCTGCTTAGTTTTTTGTCGCTTCACCCACATTTCGAACCTCACCTTGAACAAAACAGGGGTAAAACGATAAACAACCGGCCACAATAGTTTTAACTCCTTGAAAAGAAACCCGAAAAAGAAATAGAAAAACAAAAATCCTAAAATTCCTCCTGCCTCGATGAAAAAAATTGTTTCCCATTCATTTAGCTTCATACCAAAAGAATAAGGGGTTGCCCAAAAGTATTTGATACTCGCAACCAGAAAAACACTTAACAATTTAAGTATGTACTCCATATCACATTGCTCTATTACAAAAATAGTGAGAATGTCGCTTTTTTAACAACCGTTTAGTTAAAAAACATTATCATTTTCTGACTCCACTGTTGCATTTTAAATTACTTTAGAAAAGAGCTTCCAATTATCTAAACAAAACCTTGGTTTCCTTTGTTCGGGTGTTATATGGAAATGAATAATACCTATATTAATTTGTTTTACGGTTTTATAGCAGTTATTTTACTTGCCGGTAGTTTTTGGGTCAAGCCGAAGACCAATGGCTGGTTGTTTTACATAGTGGCGATTGTAGGATTTTTAATAGGAGGAGTATTTATTCATTCCTACTTTCTTGCCGGTTCTGCAGTATTGGCGGGCGCAGTGACCCTCTGTAAGTTTCGACAGCACATCGGAAAAAACAAACCATTAGAGGTAATTTTAATTTCCGATCATGATGACTATTATCTCCACCATTTCCTTGAATATTACCGTACTGACATCGCAAAATTTTTTCCCGGATTCGACTTTAAGATTGAAGAGGAGTTTCTCGTAGCCTTAGTTTTGTCGAATATGGAAACTGTCGGACTGATAATTGCTGAGATTAAAAATGCAGAAACATTAAGAATTTGTGTCGACTATATGGTCCCAAAACATCGTCGATCACAACTTGCTAAAACCTTTTATCATTGCGAATTACGTTGCATCGATTTTTTAGGATACCGTAATTTATATATCGAACCACAAAGTAAAGCCCATAACGATTATTTGGAAAAAATCGGCTTCAGACTTGTTGACGGAAAATACCTTAACCAGTGTTTTGGGAAATGATATCTCTGGTTAACTGATTAAAATCCAGCTTAGAATTTAACTGCATTTAATTATTTTCTGATTTTAAATCATATGCTCTCCTGTAATATATTTCACTAAAAAACTAATTTTATTATCGTTATTAATGTATGTTCTCAGTAAATTTGTGGAGTATAAAATGGTTGATAAAATAAGAATCAACTTTTCTGCATTTCAATCGTTTCTATCAGGTAATTAAAATATTGCGGCGTGAATATATTGATTCGCTTAATATTGAAGGCTTTAGATCGACAGAGTATTCGATTCATTCTGATGGGTTTTATAACTGGACTTAGTTGCCAGATATCAAACGGTCAGTCATTAAATGAATTACGAAAACTTTGGCAAAACAACAATTTTATATTTCTTACTGAAAAAGATAAAGATAAATTATTTTCGAGTGCAGATTTTTATAAATATGCCCTAACACTTGATGAAGAATTCACAGAATATTTAAAGGAGACATGGCACGACTATTCCATTTTTGCCAGACTTTCTGATGAATACCTCAAGCGCCCCATTCAGCAACCGGTTTTTGATGATGCAGATCTTGTTATGAACCCTCCGGCAAATCTCCCATATTCGAAGGTGGTAGGTTTCAACAACAATAGAACTGGCCAGGTAAAACTGATTCCCAGGATAAGAAAACCGGAATCTCATGATTTTAATTCAGTTAACGGACAGTTCAGGTTTTTCGGACAACCGATAAGTATTAGCTATGACAAGTTACTGGTGCTGTCGAAAATTAATTCAGTATCAGAAGATTCCATTTCGGAATTTTGGAAATCATTCGCGCGGACGAACAGTAACCAATTGGTTGATCAACTAATGGACTATCGTGATTTGCTTGGCTTGGGTGACTGGGGTTATTTCCAGTTAGTAAAAGTAGCTTCAAATCATATTTTTCCTGATAATCCACTGAATGCCGATCTGTTGACATGGGCTTTAATGATTCGGTCAGGTTTTGATGTTCGGGTAGCATTCAATCAAAGTAGCATGACCATATTATTCCCATCTGAAAATACAATCTATTCCAGACAGTTTGTGGTAATTGATAAGAAGCGATTTTATCTCGATCGCGAAATGAATAGTCAGTTGTTGGTAACCTACCAGAATCCATTTCCGGATAATGTTGGAATGATCGATCTGGAATTTCATAAAGCGCTTAATTTCAATGGAAAATTAATGTCAAGAAAGATTTTGTATCATTGGAACAATAAAAATTACGAATTTACACTACGGTTTAATTCTGAAACTATCCAATTCTACAACGATTATCCCGAAACCGACCCGGAAATCTATTTTGGAGCCCCGGTTTCATCAATTCTAAAAGAGGATTTATTGGGACAGTTTTTTCCCTTGTTGTCGAAGATGGACAAGACCGAAGCGGCCGCTTTTTTACAACAGTTTGTGCAAAAGGAGTTTGATTATGTATCGGTAAATCAAAAAGATGGATTGGCTCCAAGCCGCTTTTCGGAGCAAATAATTGCGTCGAAATCGGGAGATGACAGAAGCAAGTCAGTTCTGTTCTCCTGGCTAGTAAGAATTTTACTCCGATCACCAGTTGTTGGTGTGCAGTTTCCGGGATGCTATTCTACTGCAATCTGTTTTGATGAGCCCTTAGATGGTGACTTTTTTTATTTTAATAGGGGAAAGTATTATATCACAGATCCAACCTTTCTTAAAGCTCCGATTGGGGTAATGATGCCTGAATTTGCAGGACTAAGCCCTCAAATAATTGACCTCTCAAGCTCAGTTTCGCAACCCGGTAAAGCAATCGAAATTTGGAAGCTGGCGTTAAAAATGGGCGCGCGACGAGGCGGCATAAGTCAGGATGTTATTTTTGATCGACGGGGAAAGTCTTTGATTGCTGGATATTTAACCTACAATTTGTCTTATTATCCTTTTGTTGCTTGCTTTTCGGAGGGGAACTCATTGCAGTGGATAAGGAAATTTGAAGGTGATGGAAAAGCTGTCGCATTTGCAATATCTAAACTAAGCGATGATGAGATCTATGTAGCTGGCTCGTTCAGTGGGATGATTGAAATGGACGGTGTCGCGCTTCAAAGCGGAATTAACAACGCTGATTTATTCATTGCCCAGTTAAATCAGAAGGGCGAATTGATTTGGATGAATAAGGCAGGGATCGATTCGACCGCACAAGATGAATCAATAACTTATATGGTAAAATTTGATCGGTCGGGTGGAAATATTTCCACCCAATGGTCGAACGAAGATGAAAGAAACATAAAGACCGGTTTTGGTGAAACGAGCGATAACAAGCTATGCTTTACTGGTTCCGGAAATTCTACCCCCGGAATGGTTCCCTTATCATGGACCGCAAATAAGTCTGATATTTCATCTGAAATTTATAAAGAATATAACTTGCTGATTGGTAACAAATGTCATCCAAAAGTGGCGGGAATTGTTGCCGTAATGAAACTTCTCCAAAAAACGGAGTCAGAAGTTACAGGTATTCAGCTTCAAAGGTTAATAACACGGTACAACTCCTCATTCCCGATTAATAATCCATGGTTATTTAAGGCGATCGGACTGATTCAACAGCTCAAAAATGAGAATGGAATTCTTTCACTTCGGACTATAGGTGGTAAACCATTTATATTCAGCAATATGAAATTAGAGGATGGTGCAAGATTTAATCTCTCTGTTTTTGGCAACGGCGATCTTTCTATTGGCATAATTTCGGGATTCCAAATGCTGGTAAAGCAGGTAACACTGCCTTTGAATTGCCTTTTAATCGATTGTTCATCCGGGAATATGATTCTTGATTACGATGTTGATCACACACTGAAAACAGTTTCCTTTGGAATAATACAATCACCAAAATGATCAGATATCTTCAATTAATAAACTTTACTTCAGAAATGAATTCTTTTTTAGCTGGCGTAATTAACAGATTCCGCTGAAATAAATTTTATTTAAGGTCGTAAAAAAAATTAATCTTAAATTGTATCTTTAATCTCTGATAAATGAGAGTTTTAATTTATTCAATTTCTTACATGAACCGAGATCTTAAATTCAGGGTTATCCCACTGATTTTTTCGTTGTCATTGAGCTTAGTTGCTGTAGGTCAGTCGTTACCAACTGGTCAGGAAGTACGGTACAATCCGATTTCAACTGCGGTGCCCTTTCTAACTATCACCCCGGATTCCCGTCATGGTGCTATGGGTGATGTCGGAGTTGCCACTTCACCTGATGCCAATTCACAGTATCTGAACCCTTCGAAATATGCTTTCACTGACGGAAAATTTGGATTTTCGCTTTCATATACGCCCTGGCTGCGCGAATTGGTTAATGATATCAACCTTGCTTATCTGTCAGGTTATTATCGGATCGATAATAATCAGGTGATCGGTTCCTCACTTCGTTATTTTTCGATGGGCGATATAACCCTCACGGGCCAGGATCAAACTAACATTGGAACAGTTAGCCCGAGTGAATTTGCTCTTGATTTCAGTTACTCGCGGAAGTTATCCGATAAGTTATCCGGAGGGGTGGCTTTAAGATACATTCGTTCCGATCTTTCAGGTGGTATTGGCGCAGAAGCTTATACTGCCGGCAACGCTTTTGCAACAGATGTCTCGTTCTACTATTTCAATCAATGGGGTGGTGAAGGGAGTTTAAAATCAATCGCAGCCGGTATCAATTTCTCAAATATCGGATCGAAAATATCTTACGACCAGGGATCGAATAAAGAATTTTTGCCTGCGAATATGCGTTTGGGGACCACTTTTACAAAAGAATTCGATGATTACAATACTTTCTCGATATCATTGGATTTAAATAAGTTGCTTGTCCCTACTCCCCAAAGTCAACTAATTTATGAGGCTGATGGAAGTATAATCGTTCTTCCCGACAATACCACAAATAAATCGGTGATTAGTTCCATTTTTGGTTCTTTTACTGATGCTCCCGGAGGTTTTAAGGAAGAACTACAGGAGTTTACGGTCTCAACTGGTTTGGAATATTGGTATAATAAGCAATTTGCTTTGAGAGCGGGTTATTTTCATGAGGCTCAAAATAAAGGAAACCGGAAATTCTTTACGGCAGGAGTTGGGGTAAAAATGAATATTGCGGCGATAGATTTTTCATATGTTATTCCTGTTCAGAGAAATAACCCTCTTGCAAATACAATCAGGTTTACGTTGTTGTTTGATGTCGATTCGTTCAGCAAGAAAAAGGATCAATAGCGAATTGGCGAAAGGGCGATGGGCAAGCTAGCTTTAACTTTTATCCTTTAATCTTTTCCCCTTGTGATATTTGCTCTTTCAATAATAAGGAACGTGGTTTTAATTAGACCGTAAAGTACAACTAAAGTAAAAATGATTGCTGCACCCGAAGGGATGTCGTAGGTGTATGAAAAGGTCAGTCCTGCTACCGAGCCCAAAAATCCGAAACCAATCGAGTAGAGTATCATAAAGTCAAACCTTTTGGTGAAAAGATTCGCAATCGCCTGTGGAATAGTGAGCAGCGACATCACTAGTATGATTCCTACCACTCTGATATTCAATACAATAGTTAGTGCCACAAGACTGATCAACAGTGCATTGAAAAGCCGGACAGGGGCATTGTTGGTCAGCGCAAACTCTTCATCAAACGAAACAAAGATAATCATCCGATAGAAGATCAGAAAGAAGCCAATGACAAAAACAGCCAGTAAAAACAGATAGACCAGATCACCTTTCGAAACGGTGAGAATGTTTCCAAATAAATAGCTCATCAGATTAGGGGCGTAACCCGGAGTTAAAAAGATAAAGATCACCCCTAATGCCATCCCCAAAGACCAAAGCATAGCAATGGCTGAATCTTCGCGCAAATCGGCTTTTTTCGTAAAAAACTCAATTCCAAGCGCTGATAGGATCCCAAAAGCTACGGCACCAAGTATTGGATCGAATCCAAAATAGTAGCCCATTCCGATACCGCCGAATGAGGCATGTGTAATTCCTCCGCTAATAAAAACAATTCGGCGTGATACAATATAAGTACCTATTATTCCACATGTTACACTTGCAATGAAAGCAGCAATAAATGCATTTCTGAAGAATCCGAAGTTGAATAAAGCAATAAGGTTTTCCATCAGTATTTGTGGTTATATAAAACGGTATGAGGAATTTCACCATGAGAGATGATCTGGATCGGGCATTCGTACGATTTGAGTAACTCTGGAGTTACTTTATTACCCGAATGGTAATGCAATGAACTGTTTACACAGGCATAGGATTTGACATAGGTCGAGATCGTCCCCAGATCGTGCGAAACCAACAAAATGGCCAGTTTGTCATTTAAAATCTTCAGTTTTTCGTACAACTCGCGCTCAAACCGATTGTCGACATAGGTATTGGGCTCATCAAGGATCAACAATTTTGGGTTGTTTACCAACGCACGGCACAAAAGCGCCCGTTGGATTTGTCCTCCCGAGAGCTCACCAATCGCTTTCATGCGAATACCCGAAATTCCCATTTCCGACATCAGATTATTTGCCCGCTCATTCTCTTCACTACTGTAACGCCCGGAAAGTCGTTTGCGCGACATCAATCCCGACCGGACAACATCGAAAACAGTTATCGGAAATTTTCGATCAATGTTATTGATTTGTGGAAGATAACCAATCCGATGCGTGTTTCCTTCCGTCATGGATTCGTCATAGACAATTTCGCCTGAAATTGGAGGTATTAAGCCGAGCAAAGCTTTTAACAGCGTAGTCTTTCCCCCTCCGTTAGGTCCTATTACGCCGATGAAATCATATTGTTGGATCGAGAGATTCACTTCCCTTAAAACGATGTTTTGGCCGTAACCAGCTGACAAATTGCGTATTTCGACTAATGAGTTCATGTCTGAATAATTTGTTGCAAGTTTATTGGGGGGTAGTTGATAATTTTTCGGCTATCATGATCATCTGTTCCGGCCAGTTGTAGTCGAGCGGATCGATCTGAATGATTTTACTGCCGGTCTCTTTGGCAATGATCTCAGCGTTTTCTTTGTCAAACTCTTTCTGAATCAATACAAATTTGATATTTTCAGATTTGGCGGTCTCAATAATAGTTTTCAGGTGCCTCGGAGAAGGAACTTTGCCTTCGAATTCAATTGATAGTTGCTCAAGTCCGTAGTCACGAGCAAAATAGCCTAATGCAGGATGGAAAATAATAAATTTTTTCGATGATGCATTTGAAAGTAGCCTTGTCACAGTCGAATCGACTTTTTCAATCTCAGTCATAAGGCTTTTAAGATTTTTCCGATAAGTATCACCGTTTGCAGGATTGATTTGCATCATACCTTCAAAAATATTTTGGGCTATCAGTCGGGCAGTTTTCGGTGACGACCAGATGTGAGGATCAACGCCATGTAAATGAGCGTGGTCTTCGTGCGATCCTTCATCCTTTATTAAATCGATCTTTTTTGAGATCACAAAAACCGGAAGATTCGGATTGGTGGATTTGAAATTCTCCAGCCAGGTTTGTTCAAATCCGAGGTATCCGATTGAAAAATAAGCGCTTGCTTCACCAAGCATCATCATCTGTTTTGGGGTGGGAGAATAGGTTTCGGGACCTGCTCCAGGTGGTACGGTAACTTCAACCTTGTAGATATCCCCTGCAATTTTATCGGTAAAATACTTTAAGGGCAATATGCTAACAAACAATATTTTATTTTTTGGTTTTTGAGCTCCTGAAAAACAGCCCAAAAGCAATATTCCAATCAGTAACGACGGTAATAAAAACCTTTTCATTTTTCGTTTTCATGCGTTAATAATATGTTTTTTAAAGGTCGCATGGAATTAACTCCATTTCATTTCGTTGATCTTCGATTCGCATGAAGTTTATTATCATTTAAATAGGTGATTTATCAATCATGCTCATTTCAATTATTTTTTGGGCGGTACCGGATCATAGCCGTGTGTTCCCCAGGGATGACATTTAAATATCCGTCTTGTTGCCAGATAGATACCTTTAATTGGCCCATGGATTTTTAGAGCCTCCACTGCATATTCCGAACAACTTGGGATATGCCGGCACGAAGCTGGTGTCATTGGTGAGATGGCATATTTGTAAAAATATACCGGCAATAATAATAGTCTGATTAAAAACGATCTGATCCAACTACCAACCTTTATAAGCATTTATTTTTTTACTTTGTATAAATCGTCGATCTTGACCACCTCAATCGAAGTTGAGTCTTTGAGTGTCTTAGAAATCAGACCATAAGGCGCCATAATAATTTCATCATCCGGTTTGAGGCCTTCGATGATTTCGATATTTGTATTATCCTGAATACCAGTTTTTACCTTCACTTGTCGGGCAAGGCCTTTGCGGTTTACAAACACGACTTCAAATTGTTCAGCCTCTTTTTGAGCCGCTTTATCGACATTTTTGTCTGTTCCTTCGGTGTCAGGCTCAAGCTGATTAGCCTCTTTCTTCGAGGCTCCGTCGTTTGCACGGGTTGTCACTGCCTGAATTGGAACCGAGATAACACCTCGGCGGGTTTCAGTCCGTATTTCAACGGTTGCCGACATTCCCGGAAGGAATGGGTAACGATGTGGGTTGCTTACTAATAAATCGGCGTACGAATCCTGCAATAACAGGATTTTTACATTGAAATTGGTAACCTGATCTGTTGAGGTGCCGGAAACATTGGCTGAACTGGCGATTTCGGTTACCTGACCCTTGAATTTACGTTTCAGATAGGCATCGATCTCAACATTGGCAGTATCCGATTTCTCGACATTGACAATATCGTTTTCGTTTACTTCAACTTTGACTTCCATTTTGCTCAGGTCTGCAATGATCATTAAGTCGGTACCGGCAAACTGATTAGTTCCTACCACCTTTTCTCCTTGTTCGACATTTAGTTTGGAAACAGTTCCCGAAATGGGGGAGTAAATTTTTGTTTTTGTGAGGTTTTCCTGTGATTCGCTTAGGCTCGATTCTGCACTTTTGATGCCGAAACGAGCGGCTTCTACTTCGGACTGGGCAACTTTCCAGGCCGCTTCAATGGTTTCAAAATCCGATTTGGCTATGGTGTTCTTGTCAAAAAGTTGTTTCGATCTTTTGTAATTAAGATCTTTTTCAACCAGTTGCGCTTCGGCCTGTGCCATACGGGCTTTCTGACTATTGAGCGAAGCTTCAAGGCGGTTTTTATTCGAAATATAAATATCGGGGCGTATAACTACCAGTAAATCACCTTTCTTTACCTCGTCCCCTTCTTTTACAGGAAGTTCAATAATTTCGCCAGGTACTTCCGGACTAATTTTTACCTGCATCTGAGGTTCAATTTTCCCGTTAGCCGTTATGATTTCGGTGATGTCTTTCTTTTGAACCTTTTCAATCGCGACCTTCAAAGCCATATCTTTTCCAAACCACCCGGCCTTTTTGCCAACGATAAGCAGAATAATCACCACAACACCCAAAATGCTGAGATACAGCACTGTATTCTTTTTCTTCTTCATAATCAAAAGGGTTCTTAATATACAATTGCAAATGAGTCATAAAATTACGAATAATTATCACACAATGGCTTCAAAGATGTAAACTTTTATAATTATCTGATTGTTTTTGAGCCAGCCAAAATTTGAATGTTCATTGTATTCAAAAATTGCAATTCTTCTGTTTTGAATGAAAGGAAATAATTATCAGTTTATTAAAACTGTCCATTGAATCACTCGATTTTTGCGATGACAAAAGTAATGCAAGCGATATAAGACGGTCATTTGCAATACAAATAATTGACGAATTGACAGCATCTTTCGCAATCGATGATTGGAAGAACGAACATTATTAAAAACCAAAAGAACCTCAATCGGGTGAGTCTTGGACATAATCAGGCTTAGCAATTCGATAACTACTTCTTTGTCTTTGAGATTACTACCTATGGTAAAATTATAATAAGCGAAATCTAAATATATTTTCTTAATTTGCCTAAGCTTTCTTAATTTTGATCTCAATAACAAAACAGGGATTCCCCTTAAGTAAATAATTAAACTACTAACATTTTTAATTCATGGTATTTCATCGTATAGCCGTTGTAGGAAGTAGCAATACCGATATGGTAATTAAGACTACAAAATTACCAGTACCCGGGGAGACCATTCTGGGCGGAACATTTTTTATGAATCCCGGAGGGAAAGGAGCAAACCAGGCTGTGGCTGCTGCCCGGTTGGGGGGTAAAGTGAGTTTTATTGGCAAGACAGGTGACGATGTTTTTGGAAAACAGGCAAGGCAATTGTTCGAAATTGAAAATATCAATACCGATTATCTCCTGACTGATCCCGACCACCCATCGGGTGTTGCGCTGATTACAGTTGATGCGAAAGGGGAAAACTGTATCGTAGTGGCTCCCGGATCGAATAGTTATCTCTTTCAAAGCGATATTGATCTTGCCCGCAAGGAGATTCTACGCTCGGATATTATTCTGATGCAGCACGAAATTCCTGTTAAAACCGTAGGCTATGTTGCTAATATCGCTTTTGAAGCGGGTAAAAAAGTGATTCTGAATCCCGCGCCGGCATTACAGATCAGCGATGAGTTGTTGTCTAAACTCTATCTGATTACTCCTAACGAAACGGAGGCTGAACTGATATCCGGTATTCCGGTTAAGGATATCGACTCCGCCACTTTGGCTGCACGTAATCTTTACGAACGAGGTGTAAAAGTCGTAATCATTACTTTAGGAAGCAAAGGGGCGCTGCTGTTTACAGGCGAAGAGGCAAAACTGATACCATCACCTAAAGTCGAAGCAGTGGATACAACAGCTGCAGGGGATGTATTTAACGGTGCTATTGCAGTTGCAATTTCGGAAGGTTTGGAACTAGAAAAGGCTGTGGAATTTGCCTGTAAAGCAGCAGCAATCTCGGTGACCAGAATGGGAGCGCAAGTATCAGCACCTTATAGAAAAGAGATAAAATAAAGTCGACAATTTGTAAATCATTCTAAATGAAAAGAAATATTTTAAAACTAATTATTCCGGTCATTGTACTGGGACTTGTTTCCTGTGGGCAAAAAACCGAAAAGGTGGCTACTGATTCGCGCATTATCTCTGCAAAGGTTCTGAAAGTTAAAGGGTCGATCTGGCAAGACGACATCTATGTTCAGCTTACCTTTTTGATGACCATGGATCAATACGGAATTGATGCACCAGCTAAGAAATTTCAGGAATTATTTGCCAAAGCAGGTTACCATCTTTGGCATGCCAACGTGCAGGCACGCAAAAATTATTTTGACAGCATTTTCCCTCCACAATCGGGACACCCTGGTTATAATCTCCATGCAGACGATATTGATTTTCAGATAGAAGCTGACTACATCGGGTTTATGTGTCCGGGGATGCCCCAAACTGCCAACAAGATTGCCGATAAAATCGGACATATTATGAATTACGGTGATGGTGTTTACGGAGGTATTTTTGTTGGTGCCTTATATTCTGAGGCTTATTTCGAAAGCGATATCCGGAAACTTGTTGAGAAAGCGCTGCTTTCAATTCCGGCTGAAAGCGATTATTCTAAAATTGTGAAGGATGTTATGATTTTGCATAATCATTATCCGACCAATTGGCGTACAGCATGGAGCGAGCTGGAGGCAAAATGGGGAAGTGTTCATATTTGTGAAGCGGGTTCCACATTTAATATTGATGCCAAACTTAATGGGGCATATATTGTAATGGGATTACTATATGGCGAAGGCGACCCGCAGAAAACACTGGAAATTACAACACGGTGCGGGCAGGATTCTGATTGTAATCCGTCGAATGCAATGGCTGTGCTTGGCGTCATTAAAGGTCTCAGCGGATTACCACAGACTTACCGTGAAGCTGTTCAGATAATTGGCGATTCACTTTTTATCAACACCAGCTACTCCTTCAATAAGGCTGTTGACCAAACTATGAAATATGCAAAAGAGCTCACAATACAAAATGGTGGTACCGCAACTGAAACTGAATTAAAGATTAAAATTCAGGTTCCTCAAGCTTTTGCCCTCGAATTTGCATTTCCTAAACTGGTTTTCGATCGTAGTGTCACCGTTTTTGAAAAAGGTGGCTGGGAGTTCAAAGGTAAATGGGGAACTTACAAACCGAAAAATGATCAGGCAAAATTCAGTGCAAATAGCGGTGATGAAGCTGTTTTTAGTTTCGAAGGGACAGGCGTTTCAATTGTCGGAAACTGGTTCAGAGACTGTGGTAAAGCCGATGTTTTCGTCGATGGAGAACTGAAACGAACGATAGATAATTATTTTGGTTTTGCCAATCAGACCCACACCGACATGAATTTATATCATATCATAAACCTTCCGAAAGGAAAACATACTGTAAAATTAGTAGTTAAAGGAGAAAAGCGACCTGAAGCTTTAGCCGCCAATCTCTATCTGACAAAAGCAGTTGTTTTCAAAACTGCAGATAAGAAGAACGAAAATTACAAATTCTCATTTCAGAAGTAATCTGAATTTTAAGCTATGAAAATGACTATAAAATTGAAATACAGTTTATTCATTGCGGTTTGTCTGGTGCTTTTGTATTCATGTCAACCACAGAAACCACTAACCGTTGAGACAGTAAAAATTATCTTCGACAGCGACATGGGACCCGACTACGACGATGTAGGGGCGCTTACCATGTTACATGCTTTTGCCGACAGCGGTAAAGCGGAGATTCTGGCGACCATGGCTTCGAATAAATATGCTTTGGTGGCACCCTGTCTTAATGTGATTAATACCTATTATGGTCGTCCCTCAATTCCTGTTGGAGCACCCAAAACTCACGGTGTAAATATTGGTTGCAGTCAGCACTGGTCCGATTCGTTGGTGGCAAAATTCCCGCATCAACTGGATTCAACCTCCAAAGCATTGGATGCCGTTACACTCTATCGGAAAATTCTTGCTGCTCAACCCGATACATCTGTCGTGATCGTCACCGTAGGTTTCCTGACCAATCTGAATGATCTGTTACTTTCGAAAACAGATACCATATCTTCATTAAACGGTAATGATCTTGTTATTGAAAAGGTAAAAAAATTGGTGGCGATGGCCGGTATATTTCCGGAAGGCAAGGAATTCAATGTGAAAGAAGATTCAACTTCATCAAAGTACGTTTTCGATCACTGGCCTACACGAATTATTTTTAGCGGATTCGAAATCGGTGAAAAAATCTTAACCGGGAAAAAACTAATTGTCAGCAATTTAAATAGCCCTGCCAAAATGGCTTTTAGCATTGCCATTCCAATGTCTGCCGAGGACAAAAACGGACGGATGAGTTGGGATCAAACGGCAGTTTTAACGGCTGTTAAAGGGGCATCTTTCGCCTTTTCGGAAGTAACCGGACAAATGATTGCTGAAACATCGGGGTTTAACCGATGGGAGAATAAGAAGGACGGAACACACACCTATCTTGTTTTTAAAAAATCGCCTGCCGAACTTTCAGAAATAATTGAAAATTATATGATGCATAAAACCGTTGTCGGAAAGTAAATGGCTGAAAAAATCATTTTAATATATATGTCTGAACTCCAAAATAAAAACTAAAAAATGGCCACCAAGGCACCAAAACACTAAGTTGCACCAATCTCTAATTGGAATAGTATAATCTTCGTGAAACTTCGGGTCTTTGAGTCTTAGCGGCAATAAAAACCACACTAAATAATTAAAAACATGTACATAGTCGAAACTTACTCCGTTGCAGTAATCCTGACAGTGATTACGATGCTATGTTAGGGATCGTGGGCAAATACCCAAAAACTGGCTGCAAAAACCTGGCGATTCGAATTGTTTTATTGGGATTACGTCCTTGGGATACTGATTTTCTCATTGATTTTAGGTTTTTCGCTGGGAAGTTCGGGAAGCAAAGGGATGAGCTTTGTTGAAAATCTTCAGCAGGCCGAATGGTCAAGTATCTCAGGTGCATTGGCAGGCGGTATAATTTTTAACCTGGCAAATATCCTGATCGCCGCTGCAATTGCAATTGCGGGAATGTCGGTTGCTTTTCCTGTTGGAATCGGAATCGCTTTGGTATTAGGGGTAATTATCAACTATTTTGCTGCACCACAAGGTAATGCACTTCAGTTATTTGGTGGCGTGGCACTTGTTGGACTTGCAATTGTTATTGATGCATTGGCCTATCGCAAAAAGGTAGCACAGAGTAAAAAGGTTCCTACCAAAGGGATTGTTATCTCAGTAGTTGGAGGTGTTTTAATGGCGTTGTTCTATCGTTTTGTTGCCAGCTCGATGGCGACAAATCAGGAAAGTCCGGAGGCGGGCATGCTGACTCCATATTCCGCAGTATTTATCTTTTCGATTGGGATTTTAATCAGCAATTTCCTGTTTAATACCATTCTGATGAAAAAACCATTCGAAGGTAGTCCCGTCACTTATTCTCAGTATTTTAAAGGTGGTTTAAAGGAGCATTTTACGGGGATTTTAGGCGGAATGGTCTGGTGTGTAGGAATGTCACTTAGCATTATTGCCGCCGGTAAGGCAGGATTTGCCATATCGTATGGTCTGGGGCAGGGAGCAACCCTGATTGCAGCACTTTGGGGTGTATTCATCTGGAAAGAGTTTAAAAATCCTCCGAAAGGTGTGAATACATTACTCACTCTTATGTTTTTACTTTTTGTAAGTGGGCTGGGGTTGATTATTCTGGCCGGAAGTTGATGGAAATACATTGAAATATTTGGTTACCGGAAATTGGTTTAGTAAGTTTGAGGGATAAACCAAACAACCTTATTATGAAATTTTTATCGGCAGTTTTGGCTTTTCATCTTTTCATTATTTTCAGTTCAAATGGTAGCGAAGTGAAGGTTAAAAGTCCTGATAAGAAGAATGTAGTGATTGTTAAATTAAATTCCGAAAAGGATAATTCTCTGGTTTATTCAGTAATAAATCAGGGAATTATAATTGTCGCAGAATCGCCCCTCGGATTAGCTTTCGAAAATCAGGTACCTTTAAACAACAAATTGCAGATTGTTTCTACAACACAGAACGAGGTCAACGAATCCTGGAAACCGGTTTATGGTGAAAAAAACCAATACCTGAATCATTACAACGAAACCACAGTTAATTTCAGGGAGCTAAATGCTCCCTTCAGAGATTTTTCGTTAGTTGTAAGGGCATATAATGAGGGAATTGCATTCCGTTATCTGGTTAAAACTGATCAGCCAGTGACGATAACACGCGAATTTACCGGTTTTAAATTCAAAAAAGATTTCACTTCATGGATTGCCGTCAAGGCACAGGCAAAATACTCGAAAGGCTCGATCAGCAAAACCGGAAAAGGTTGCGAGCGACCCTACGTGATTGAAATAGCTGAGAACAAATATATTGCCCTTGGTGAAGCTACCCTTGTCGATCATGCGCGAATGAAATTCGATCGGTCAGAGACAGATTCTCTGTTATTGTTGGCTTCCCTCGATGGAAAGGTTGAATATAAATCCTCATTTTCGACACCATGGCGTTATGTGATGATTGCCGACTCTCCAGGTAAATTACTTGAGCAAAACAGTTTTATTCTTAATCTTAATGACCCGTCAGCGATTAAGGATGTTTCATGGATAAGGCCTGGCAAGGTAATTCGGGAAGTAACGCTCACAACTGTCGGTGGCAAAGCATGTGTTGATTTTGCAGCACGTCACAATATTGCTTATGTCGAATTCGATGCAGGCTGGTATGGACCTGAAAATAGCAATACTTCAGATGCTACGACAATAACCGTTGATCCTGCTCGTTCACCAGGACCTCTTGCCCTTCACGATGTTATCAGTTATGGCAAAGAAAGGGGGATTGGAACCATTTTATACGTGAACCAAAAAGCTTTATCCCGTCAGCTCGATACGATTCTTCCGCTTTATCAATTCTGGGGTGTGAAAGGTATTAAATATGGTTTTGTCGATGTAGGATCACAAAAAAACACTTCCTGGTTGCACGAGGCAATACGTAAAGCGGCTAAATACCAGTTGATGCTAGATATTCACGACGAATATCGCCCTACTGGTTATTCACGTACTTATCCTAATCTGCTGACTCAGGAAGGAATCAGAGGCGACGAGGAGAGTCCCGATAACCAGCATGTGTTGATTACAATATTCACACGTATGTTGGCCGGTGCCGGCGATCACACCAATTGCTACTTTGCCCCGCGGGTTGAGGAGAAAATGGGTTCACATGTGTCGCAGATGGCCAAAGCAATTTGCATTTACAGCCCCTGGCAGTTTGTATATTGGTACGATCGTCCTGAAAATTCGCCACGCAACAAGGGAGGTGCCGGTCAGACCAACCCATTTATACCCGAAATTGAAGATCTTTCATTTTACGATGCTTTACCGACCGTCTGGGACAATACCAAAGTTCTTGAAGGAAAGATTGGAGAGTACGTAACAATTGCCCGAAAAAGTGAAGATGATTGGTTTGTCGGATCATTGACCGATCAACCGCGGAAGTTAACAACCAGACTAAAGTTTTTAGATAAAGGTGCAAAATATGAGGCAACTATCTACATTGACGATTCTTCACTGAATACGCCAGCCAGAGTTAGAATTATTAAAAAATTGGTATCTTCGGTCAGCCAACTTAGTTTTGATTTGAAGTATAAAAATGGGTTAGCAATTATTCTGAAAAAAGTTCCGTGACAATATTAAACCCATCAATTGATTTAGGTGTTTAAAAATAAAACGTATCAGATGGCTAAAACAGAAGAATATTCCCGCATAGATAACGAGCTGTTTGCCGTTAAAGTGACAGACAATGTTGAAATATCGACAGGGGTCTTCCTTATTTCGTGGCGACAGAAAGTTGCATTTATTCCGGGTCAGGTGGTGAAAGTGGCCATCGATCGCATTCAGCCACCACGTATTTACAGCGTTTGTTGTGGTAATCTAGAGGAAAAAATAAGTATTCTATTCAATATCAAAGAGGAAGGATACCTTACTCCGCGATTAGCGGCAGCTATACCGGGAGATGAACTGTTGGTTTCCAATCCGTATGGTAATTTTCACGGTGATCATTCTCCCGCCTTCTGGATCGCAACAGGGACAGGCATTGCCCCATTCTACAGCATGTTCCAGTCGGGGTTGTCCGATCATAAAATTTTAATACACGGGGTGCGGTACCTGAATCAGTTCTATTTTGAGGATGAGTTGGAATGGGCTATGGGCGACAACTATACCCGCTGCTGCTCCCGCGAAGAATCGTGCAATGTTTTCCATGGCCGTATCAAAAACTATCTTTTAGAGACGAATCATTTTCCAAAAGATTATAAATATTACCTTTGCGGCAAGTCGTTGATGGTAGTCGAAGTGCGTGATCTTTTGATATCCAAAGGAATACCATATGAGAATATTTTTGCTGAGATCTATTTTTAATCCATCAATAACCCAATTTCAAAGGGTTTTCAATTATAAATGGGAGTGGTGATGAAGGATCAACTTTTCGGCAAAGATTTAAATGAGTTACAGGAGATTAGTTTGGCGCTTGGATTGCCTAAATTTGCCGGGAAACAGCTGGCCGGCTGGCTTTACAAAAAGGAGATCAGTTCGATTGACGAGATGAGCAACCTCTCGAAAAAAGCGCGCGAACTATTAAATGAGAAGTTTGAATTTGGTATTTCCGCTCCTTCAAAAGTACAGGTGAGCCTCGACGGAACAAAAAAATACCTCTTCCCCACATCGCAAAACAAGTTTATCGAAACGGCGATGATTCCTGACGATGATCGTAAAACAGTGTGTGTCTCAACGCAGGTGGGATGCAAAATGGGGTGTCTCTTCTGCATGACCGGCAAACAAGGTTTTCAGGGACAACTTACTGCCGGCGAGATTGTGAATCAGATCAGAAGCATAAAAGAATATGGCGATGTTTCCAATATTGTTTATATGGGGATGGGTGAACCGTTCGATAATCTTGAAGCCGTTTTGAAAAGTCTGGATATTCTAACTTCCGAATGGGGATATGCAATGAGTCCACGGCGCATCACTGTTTCATCAATCGGGATTATTCCGGCAATGATCCGGTTTCTCAACGAAAGTGAAGCACATCTTGCTATCAGTCTTCACACACCTTTCGATGAAGAGCGGCGTAAACTTATGCCTGTTCAGATCGCTTATCCGATTGCTGAAGTTATACGCGAAATCAAAGGTTGGGACTTTGGCCGTCAACGGCGCGTTTCATTCGAGTACATCCTTTTTAAAGGGCTGAACGATACCCCGCTTCATATCCGTGAACTCGTAAAACTTTTGTCCGGAATCCGATGCAGGATTAACCTGATCCGTTTTCACCCTGTCCCCGGAACCCCTCTCGAAAGTCCGGATGAAGAGACAATCAACAATTTCCGAGATCACCTCAATGCCAAAGATATCATCACAACCATCCGTGCTTCGCGTGGTCAGGATATCTACGCTGCGTGTGGTTTATTATCAACAAAGGAGTTGATTACTAATTCTTAATTGACTTATTTTTAAAGCTCGAAATATCGATCAGCCCCTGTGTATCGTCGTCAAAGCTGATGACGATGCTATCGCCTGCAAACGTAACCGGAAGTTCGTTTGAAATCTGGGAAGAACCGATAAAAATATTCTCTTTTCCCTCTACGGTGAAGTAATAGAAGCTATTCCCATTCTTGATATCCGAATTGATGCGCAACACCACCGAATTAAGGATCTGCTTTTTCGTGGTACTTTTGGGATTAATTTTGTTCCCGGCCATATTAAAGGCGTTTTTATATGCCATCAACGTCTCGGTCAGTGTATTGCCAACGCCCACAATCGTATAATCTTCAATCGCGACCATAGCAAACATCTTAACCAGACCACCATCATCTTTTAGCGTCATTACGTAGGTTGGGATATTGTTGATGTTATATGGAATCGGTTGCGAAGCCGAAAACCGCTTCTCCTGTACTTTTCCGCGAGCTGATTTTTGAGCCGCAAACTCGGTAGCCCCACTCTGTTTGTACCAGACCGCTTTTTTTGTGCGTGTATCGACCAGCACAAAACCGACTGTAGCTTCATCGGCACCAACCGATGTGAGTCCCGTGTACCAGTATGATTTATTATCCTCGCCATAAACTAAAGTTACCCCCTGGGTGATTTGTAATTTATTCTCGTTCGAGAAATTCCAGTACCCCTTCACAAAATTTCCCCAGTCGTTGAGCTGATTTTCGATAAAATAATCGGGTTGAATACGGTCGATCCATGCAGGTGCGTTGGCGATACCATATTCGTCACACTTCCCGGTCTCGGTATTCACAACCACAACACCTACAGCGTCGTCGCCATTGAATCCAATTGTCTTTTTATACTTCGTAATTACCCAGTAAGGGACTCCGTCATCATCGATTTCAAAACTATAATCTGTTAATCCGACATTATAAAAACCGTTCAGGTAAAGATGGCGCTCCAGAAAGTCATTAAAATACGCTTCCGACTGATATTTGATCAGCACTTTCTTTCCGCCGATCTCCTGCACCAGTTTCACATCGCGCTCGTTCGATGCATTTACCATCACATAACCATTTGTCCCCTCGCTGTTCTTGTTCCATTTGAAAAACCCCGAATGTAACAGCGGCGCAACCCAGTAAAGATCGTTTTTTACCTTTTGAATATTGAATTCGCCGAGACGTACCTGACTGCCGAGCGCAGGTTGTGCCCCAAGCACTTTATCCCCCAGGATATTGGCAAGCGATTGATCGACAACCCTCACTTTTTCCATCGAAATAGGAGCCATATGAGTCGATAAGTTCTCCCCAATCTCAACCGTACCAATTAAATTGCGGTATTCCGAAGTTCGCAGCAACGGCCACGAGGTAACCATTGGCAAAACGGTCGAATAGAGCAGTAGGAAGACTAAAATAGTTGCCGGCACCTTAATATTCGACACCACCTTGAACTGATAGGTTTGTACGCCCCCATTGTACTGGGGAATAGCTTTGACGTTTAATGCGATCCACAAAAGCGTCAATGCAGCGAGCATCATTGGCAGTCCCCGGAAACCATAAGCAATTACAGGCATGCCAATATAGAGCATCAATAATGCACCAACAGCGATAACGATCAGGCTAACTATTTTTTTCATCTTCAGGGAATATTAAGAGAGAATATTTTCGGGTATATGTTTGTTAATGCTACAAATATAATGCTTTTAAGCGTTGAAATCAATTGGTGGTAAAACTGATCCAATTGCAAATGATTTACAGTTTAGGTGACTGATAACTTTATTGGAGGATAAGAAATGCCCCGAGCCCACAGCTCTGATCCGTTGTAGTTCCGTAGGAACGATTCTATTTTGTAGCGCCGGATTTCAATCCGGTGTAATAGGAATTGCAAAAGAACAGGAGTACCGTAGGCACGGAACATATGGTTTTTCATGCATATCATTATCGAACAACTAATGGCAACAAATGAATTGTAATTCCGAAAAAGAATACAATTGTAAGAATGGTCACCATTTTTGATTTCACCCTGAGAAAAATAAACTGTTCGACAGTTCGGCCTACCCAAAATCCTAAGAACCCGATTAATAAAACTAACCCTAATTCCGTCTCCATCAATTGCTGCGGATAAAAGAAATAGATAAAGGCCATTAAAAGGAAGATATAAATCAACCGGATATTCAATATCTGAATGATTGCCCGGTTACCGACGCTGTTCCTTTTTAAATCATGATTCCATTTGAATAATTTCCAAAAGAACAGATGAAAGATTGCAAATGCGAGATTATAAATTCCGCACAAATCGAGCAGTAATGTTTTATTCATAGTGTTGTCAATTTTAATTATCTATTTCCCCAAAGAAGTGTCCTTTAAACCAATGCAAAAGAGATGTTTGGTACCTCGCAGGTAGATCCTGCCATTGCTGATGGCCGGTGAGGCAACCATAGTTTCTCCGATGGCGTTTTTTGCAATGCTTTCGAATGCGGGACCGGGTTTGATTACCGTTATAACACCCTCGTCATTGGGCATATAAACCAATCCGTTGGCCAGAACAGCCGAAGGATATTGTCTGCCAAGGCTTTCCTTCCAGAGAATATTGCCCGTAGCCGCTTCGATACAGTGAACCTGCCCATTGCTCATTGTGGTAATAAGATAATCACCCGCGATAATGGGCGAGGGGACGTAATAGGCGCCGTTTATCGATCTCCAGGCAATATGACTGTTTGAAACATCGCCTTTCCCGTCGGGTTTGATGGCCAGTAAGTGACGTTGCGGCCAACTACTGCTGATGAAAACTAACCCCGCCTTTTCACTATAGACCGGACTCGCACAGAATTCTTCGGAAGGTCCCTTTACAAACCAGTAACGCGACCCATCGTCAGGATTATAGGAGGCTACTTCCTTATTACCGCAAAAGAACATTTGCGTACTTCCGCCAATTTCCCTGAAAATAGGCGTGCTATAACTAAGCGCCGGTTTATCGAGACGAATTTTCCAAATTGTATGACCATCCGCGCGGCTTAATGCAGCAACAAAGGCATCCCCTTTACTATCTCCGTTAATAATTACCTTGTCTTTATATAAAACAGGCGAACAACTGTATCCGTGCGGACTTGAAAATGTTCCGGGACGCTGCATCCAAATCTGTTTCCCCGCGAAGTCGTAAGCTGCAACGACCACATCTGTACCATCCATAACCGATACATAGATAAACGTGCCGTCCGTGGCGGGTGTGCCTGATGCATAGCTGTTATCATTGTTTTTAGTTTCGAGCGGAGCCTTTAGAACGGTTACCTGCCAAAGTAAATTACCGTTTTTGCAATCATAACAGAGTAGTATCCTCTCCTGTGTTTCAAGTTGAGCTGTGATCGTGAAAAGCCGGTCTCCCCAAACAATGGGCGAGGAATGGCCAACACCGGGCACTGTAACCTTCCACAGAACATTCGTGGTTGAATCCCACTTTGTGGGCAGGTTAATTTCCGAACTGGTTCCATCTCCGTTCTGACCGCGCCAGTTTGGCCAGTTTTCTGCCTGCGCAACACTTTGCAACATAAATACGAGAGATACGATGATCACACTTAAAAATCTAAAACTCACCATTTATAAATTGTATTTGCCCAATGAAATTACTATCTGATCAGAACATTACTTATTTATTACCGGCTGGCCATATTTACTTTTATATTCCTCTGATTTTTTGCGGAAATACTCAATAATTTGGGCAGAATCCATTTTAACAATCTCAGTATTTATTTTATCGCGAATATCTCGCATCATCTTTACACAATCAAAATCTTTAGTCGTTTTCATAATCAATCAAATCTTTAGGTGAACGAATCTCGATTGAAGGATAGCCATTCTTAATATTAATCCCGTTGTATCCTCGAATCCTTTTTATATTTACAATGTGCTTAAAATTCCAACTTACTAATAAATCAATCCTTGAGATTGTCGCAATTGCTATATGCAAACAATCATCATAACTGGTTAGACCAATAACATTTTCCCGAATGTACTCTAATGCTAAATATACAGCATCATCTGTCAATGTAATTACTTCGTAATCAATATTCAAATCATTCAATAAACTCCTTACACGTTCTGGAGCATTAAGCAATTCACCCTCGGTTACATTGGAAACTATGACCTTGTATTCCCCTTTTTTAACCTCGTCAAATAATCTTCGGGTCGCAACATCAAATTCTTTATCAAAATAACCGCCAAGTACAGAAGTGTCAATATAAATCTTTTGAATCCTCATAGTTAAACCGAATTATTTTGACAAATTTAATCATTTGTGAAATCAGTTTCTCTTTATTAAACGTTAAAAATAAGATTCAATCCGTTTTAGCAATTGCTATAAACCCCCTATGTTTCAAAGGAAGTAATAAAAAATAGATTGGCAAAATGTATAATTACGAGAAAACTGCTACGTCACGGTGCATTGGGAAACCGCTGTATCGAGGCCTCCCGAAATTTCGCACTACAGTTATGTGAGAGGCGCACCTCGTCAGTTAATTACTAGCGAGACCGCCTACTCGATTGTGTGGTCGTACATTTATTAATTTGTCAAATAATTCTGTCTTTGAAATATATTTATCAGCATCCCACTTTTTCATTGAATCGATTTTTATTATTCCGAAGTAGTCCAAAAACCTCTCAAAAGTCCTTGTTGAATAACATCTTGCTGTTTGACTTTCAATTGTTTGATATTTTGTGGGTTGAATATTTTCAAGCAATTGCGGAAATGCATTGAAATATTTTTGCGAATAAAACCGATCAGTTTGCTTCTCAAATCCGTATTTGCTCAGTAGAATAAGTGAAAATCCAAATCCAAGTTGCCCGATACTATTTTCGCCATAGCCATCGTAATAAGCCCAATTAAATTTAGAACCAAAAGTCCTAAAAATCTGTCGTAATAACTCCTGATTGTTGGTAACAGTTTTTTCACCTGTTTTTGTCAGGCTGAGTTTATTGTTCCTTTTCTTTACGATTCCCGAAAGCTCGGCAATAATCCTTGTCAGATTAATGATCATTGAATCGGTCTCTTTAGATAATTTTGTCCTCCCCGATTCTACATATTCATCATTGTACAATCCTAGTCCATAAATATCAGCCACGACTTTTGTCGGCAAAAAACCCTTACTTGTTAGTTTGAATTCCCCACTTTTTGCAATTAAATCGGCGAGATATTTAATTTGATTAAATATCGGTATTGATTTGTATTCAGAATCACTCAGTTTTTGAAGTTGAACAGGACATTTATCGCAGAACGGATCATGCAAAATATAATGCATCTCAGTGGGCGAATATCCTTCAAATTTAGGCAGCCCACAATTGTTCTGCTCATTCATTATTTGGTCTAACTGTCTTTGTAAATCTTCTATCATATTACATTTATTTTGCGTCTGTTCATAATGTATGCCACCAATGTCTCGCAGCTGCACACATGGCAGGATTTAACCGATGAACTTCCTACGAAGAGTTGCTTTTTAAATTTATTAATTTCTTGTCAACGACCTTCCAAAACCTGTCCGGATAGCTTGGTGTTGGCGGTGGGTATTGAATATATTTCATTTTTAAACTACGATTTGTCCTTAAACTTGATTGTCAAACTGCAATTGCCTCAAGTTCAATTATTTCTTTTAAACGTAATGAAATATTTTTCCAATTTGAATTTAAGTTAACTGTCCTTATCAAAATTTTATGCCCTGAATATTTAAAGTTTAAATTATAGTCTTTCTCAATTGTCGGATATAGCAAAATACCGGTTGCATTTTGAGTTTTAGAATTGCTGTCTTGTTGGTTTAATAGATAGCTGAATAATTGGTAAAGATTGGATGATTTAATTCTTTCCTTGTCATAATTCAAAGTCATTGTTTCTCGATAAAACTTGGCATCAATTATTACTTTCTCCATGTCATTTTCCAAAGTAATATCTGTCTCCATTTGAGGCAAAAACTGATAATTTTCACTGTCAGTTTCGTCAAACTGCCATTTAATGGTTTCTTTCTTAACGGTTCTATATTTCTGCTGTTCTATTCTATAAAAGTTCCTGATGAATGCTTCAAAAAGTTGATTCATCTTGCTGTCATCTCTTGTAAAGTCTGAAAACTTATATTTCCCTTGCTCTTCTGAAGGAAATGTACTTTCGTAAATGATTTGGCAAACATTCATTACAAAACCATAGAAATGATTATTTCTGCTTAGTCGAACTTGTTTGAATATTGAATTGGTAATTTCAATTTGGTCAATGCCAGACAACATTCTTTGTAAAGAAACCAACTCGCTTTTCATTTGCTTGTCAAGACCTTTGGTTCGTATAAGTCTGTAAATTGTTGAAACTAAAATTTGGTTTAAAATTATGTTTGCAGAGAAATCATCAAAATTACAAATGGTTCTTTGTTTGAAAAGCAAATTGCTTTTTAGCGTTTGGCTGATTTGAACTTTCCCTTTTACTCCGGCAAGTTCCTCTGTATGGTCAATATAGCTTTTGTCAATGCCTCTTTTTAAAAGCATTTTGGTTGCATTGATTAAAACCTTCGCGAATAGGTCAAGTAATTCAGTATAATCTTCAGGTTTTACATTTACGCGATCCTTCTCATCCAGCTTATTCCAGGCATAGCAAAGTAAGAAGTAAATATTTTCAATAGGTATTTGCATCTGTTACCTTGATAGTTGTTTTAAAACCTCTGCAACTTTTGCAGAATTATCAAACCAAATTTCTTCAAAAAGTGGGTTCAGTTCAAAACTCAAAATTTCATTCCACCATTTGTTTTCATCTTCGCCTTTGGTAAATGTGCAAAAATAGCTATGTCCAATTTGGAAGCCTTCCCCAAGATTAGGGTCGCCTTTTATTGTGCTATTAACTTTTGTAACTGATGAACAAATGTGTTCAACTATTGGAGCCGTTAATCCTCTAACTGAAAGGAATGAACGGAAATTGTCACCATAGTCGGGTTGTAGTGTGACAAAAGCAAATCTTCTTCTTAATGCATAATCAACTATTGCCAAAGAACGGTCTGCGGTATTCATTGTACCTATGATGTAAAGATTTTCAGGAACATAAAAACGGTCTTCTTCATCTTCTGCATAAGTTAGCTTTAAGACAAACTTTTCTACCCTTTTGTCTGCTTCAATCAGCATCATCAATTCACCGAATATTTTACTCAGGTTTCCTCTGTTTATCTCATCAATTATAAAGAAAAATTTTTGTTCTGGCTGATTTATTGCCCTTTGGCAAAATGTATAAAACAATCCATTCTTCAATTCAAAACTACCTTTTTGAGTCGGTCTTAACCCCTGTATAAAGTCTTCGTAACTATATGATTGATGAAACTGAATCATTTCAATATTGGAGTCTAAAACCTCTTTCATCATTTCATATGCTAATTTACGTGCTATGAAAGTTTTACCAACTCCAGGAGGTCCTTGTAAAATAATATTCTTCTTCCTCTTAAGAATATCTACTGTTTCCCTGAATTTTTCCTCTTTAATGAAAGGTTTATCTGAATCAGTTGTAAAATCATATTTCTTTTTTGATAAAGTTGGGGAAACTCCTTCGACAAAATCGTTTTTCTCATCAATGACATTCTGGATTATGTTATATTCTTCCTCTGTCAGCTTAAATAGGCTCCCTTGATTATTCTTGAATACTTCACAATTTTCTAATCCTTTTAAATCTTTTAATTCATTCCAATAAATTGGATACGGAAGTTTTCTAACTAACTCAAATTCTACTTGTTCTTTATTGTCTTTTTGAAAAACTCCTTTGGTTCCTCGATAAATTGCCTTTATAGCTTTTGAAGGAGAACTTTCATATCCTATTATTACATCGTTTTCCTTAAATGCTTCGAAATATTTATAAATTCTTCTTTTATTACCATCGTCATTGTGTGTTGTATAAGTTTGTAATTCTCCAACTAAGTGATTTCCAATTTTCCAGATTTTGGGATTTGCATTAAGCCACCAAAAGTTCGAAGGTTCAACCTCTAAAGATTCTGGTTCTATTATTTCTGGTGTAATTTCATTTATATCTTTTTTTAGAAACTTTGATTGCACCTGTTTGAATAATTCTAATACTTGCTTTTCGGTTAATGATTTATTTTTACCTAAATCAGTTAGTGCCCAAACACCTCTTTTTTCATTGGAAATAAGGCCAGCATCTTTTAAATAATTTCTAGCCCAAGCAACTTGATTATAAATGATTGGAACGCCAGTTTTAGATTTTTCCTCTAATTCTTGCTTGGAAAAATTAAAATCATCTATTACTAGTTTTGTTATTTCAGAAGGTTTTCCCTCACCACCAACCTTATTTAGTATTTTTAGTAGTGGATTAAAAAATCGCAAGAATTTTGGGCCTTGATTTTTATTTTGTCTATCCAGATCTTCAAATAATTCTGGTTCTTCGAGTTCAATTAGTAAATCATTATCCACAAATACCGAAACAAGTTCGGGATACAATCTTGCATATTCATCCAATAAAAATTTCCATACTTTCGTTGGACTGAATGTGTCTGGTCTGAATAGTGTTTTATATTTACCACCAGTTGGATAGTCCAATGAATTGGGTTTATATTGATAAACCTTATCTGTAATCCAATCAATTTTTCTTCTATGATTATACCCGCCAGCATTCTCATCATAATAATAATCGCTTTTTATGATTCCGATTCCTAGACAAGTATTGACACCTTTATTTGCAAATACTACATCACCAATATTTGCTGATTTTAGAAGCCAAAGATTCCATGTCTGATTTGATTGGCTATCTGATGGCAATCCAGCCTTTATGTTTATTTCGGCATTTGAATTACAAATAGAAACATCACCGACTTCTAAATCAATAAATCGAATAGCAGCAACACCTTCTTTATAAAAATCATTCCATTCAGAAGCTTGACTTCCGGGAGAAAATTTGAAATAGTTTTTGCTTTCTTTATTAAGCTTAATAATTTCGTACTTGCTATTATTTAAAATTTCTACAACTTTTTCATAAGAGGGAACTTTTAATAACTGATTTGGTTTGGGGTCTTTAATTGACCAACCTGCAATTTGCCCTGCCTCTGGTGTTGCCTTTAGCCAAACAAAAAATTGATAGCTGTCTTTGTGCGATCCTTTGGTTATTGGGTATAAAGCTAACCAACAATAATCACTACCAAAATTAGATGGCCCTTGAAAATCGACGGTATGAAAAGTGTAATCATTTAAATCTAATTTACTCAGTAAGTCTTTTGATATTAGTTCCAAATAATTTTGTACTGTTTCTTTAATTGTCCCTCTATAGAAAAAGACATGAAAAACACTCCAATGTTTTTGCCAATTCGCAAATATATCTCTTTTAAAAAGTTCGTAATCTTGAAGTTGCTTTAAGAAACCCTCTTTGTAATGATTAAAATAGTCAACATCTTTAGTTCTGATTTTATCCTTGATCTCATCTACAAGTACCTCACTTATTGTTTCACCATGCAATAGTTTACGCGAGATTTCAGCCCTCAATAAATTTACCGGTTTAAAACTACGGTCGGGGTCGCCATATTCATTGTAGATTTCTTCTACTACATTTTTAGGCAAACTATTAATTGCAGTAAACAAATCATTCTGCTTTTCGGCATAACCATTAT
>JAPLDR010000101.1 GCA_026391655.1 Bacteroidia bacterium
CATCTTTTGCTGTCCAGCGAATAAGGTTTGCCAACAGGTTGCCATGATCAGTAAGGTTGTATCGCCCATACTGTCTGTCGATATCAGCGGGCATAAAAGCAACACGGCAACCGCCTGAAGTAGTGTTCAGAATTAAACCCGGGATATCAGTTTTGGGTTCCCGCATCCATGCCGTTTCAGGTGGGTATATGGGGAACTGTGGAATGAAAGTCATCAGTACCTTTGCCCCTGAATCGGTTTTGACAGATTCGAGCAAGCCACCAAATTCGAGAATATCTGTCTCTTCAAATCCTTTTAAAATAGTATGGCGTTCTCCGCTAATCTGTGGTTCCAAACCTGTTTGCGGACCATCAACATTTTTACGTAATTCCGGTGTCAGACGAAGGTACGTGTGATAGGTTTCGCCAACCCATTTTCTTAATGTTTTTTCTGAGTTGGCGTGTTGTTTATCTATGTGTGTACCAAACAGTTCGCCAAGGGCAAAATCCGTGTGGCGATCTCCGTTTTCATCATATAAGCTGGTTTCCCCTGTCGCGATCAAACCTCCGCCACCTTCTACAAATCGCCTGACAGAAGCAACCTGATTATCAGTAATAAGACCCAAATTGGGAAGAACCAACAGGGCGAGGTTCTTTGCGTCGCGGTCGATGTGATCGGCGTGAACAGGCACATAAGGTATTCTGTCGCGGATAAGTGCCTGAATTATACCGCGCCACGGAAGTTCAACCATCAGGTCTGCTTCGTCACGACCGTAGAAATCCATATTTTGTTGCGACCAGACAACGCCTACCGTTGCAACCGGTTTTCGGTTGATCAGATATTTTTCATTCGTCTTGTGCCACTGAAAGATAGGTCCTGCAGTATGGTAAATGCGGCGGTCTTCATGTGATGCACCCACATAATGCCACCAGGGCTGAATGCCTCCTGCGATCCCTTCAATCATCCACATTCGGGCCTCAGCAACAGGTTTACTAGCCAGCCGGAATGTCGGTTTTCCTGCCTGATACATCGCCATACTTTCGGGAATAAGCTTCTCCCATCCCAGCAAACCATGAAATAATTTACCGGTATCCGAATTTTGCTGAAATCCATCCGTATCACTACGCGCCTGTGAATCAAGCATAATAATGTCAGCCCGGCGACAAATTTCTTTATTGTCGCGAAAACTCTTCGACTGACCGCTGAGGGAACCTCCGTTCATTCCAGACCAAATGCAGTCAGGTCCACCTACCGATTTTGTGGTCCGGTTGTTCATATCCCATATTTCGAGTCTCCGGTCGTAATTCCACCGGATCCACTGACGGTAAACCTGATCATCCCAGTTCTTGCTTCGGGGAATTTCCTTTCCTGTTTTCTCACGAAAATTCTTCCTGCAATTCTCACAGTAACAGATTGATTCGCGACCCAGACCGCTCCAGCTATTGTCGGTGAACCCATCGGGATGGTACAATTTTGAAACTTCGGTCAGGATTGACGGGATATGTTCATTATAGTAAGGACTATTGACACATGTAATAAATAGTTCACCTGCCTTGTATGGCTTACCATTATTATCGATTGCAAACCAATCTGGGTGTGCTTTGTAAAACTCTTCATGGGCACGATTCGAATCCATTCGGGCAAATACAACCAAACCTTCTTCATGTGCAGTACGACAGAGATCGCCAAAAAGGTCACGACCTTCGAGAAACTGTGCCTGACGATGAAGGGGCACTTTACTGGGGTAATATGCCACAATACCACCTGCGTTTATAATAACACCTTGTGTTTGTGTATCCTTCCAGTGCTTACGCCACCATCCAATATCATAATGGGCAGGATCTTTTTCGGTGATATTGGTTTGACCCCATCGGGTAACCCGACGATACCACGGGATTTCACCAGCTAAACTTGATTTATCTGTCGAATTATTCTGTGCAAAGGTGATTGAATCTGCATTTGCGATCGTAAAAGTTGCTATGGCTGCATTTTTAAGGAAAGAACGGCGGCTATTCCCGTTATTTTGACCGATATCCGTTTTGTCGGTGTGTTTTAATTCTGATTTTTTCATATTAATAAATTTCTGTAGAGACGTTGCATGCAACGTCTCTACCTGCATGCAACGTCTTTACCAATACAAAATACAATGTTTCAACGTTATTTGATATTATATTAAGAAACTGTTTAAATTAAATTCAATTTGTCATTTTAATGTTCAACCCCTACAGGGTTGCAGTCTTATTTGTCTTATTTCCCGCGGGTTAACACCCACGGTTATTGAAATTTAACCCCTTCAGGGTTTTCGGAACACAAGTCCGAAGGACTTGAATATGAATAACCTCCGGTGCAAACCGGAGGCATTGAATACACATAATTTGGAACCCCGAAGTGGGTTCAACCTTGTTTTTAATAAAATTTAAACAGTTCCTAAATCTATTCCAATAATTTCGTGATCCTGAATCTGCGGTACATTTAATGTTAATTTCCCATCATTGATCTTAAAATCAATCTTTTGGTCACTTACCAGCAATTTCACACCATGAACCTTAGCTCCCAGTGGAATTTTAATACTAACTAGTTCATCAACAGGTATCAGTTCACGGAATGGCCCTTTCATCATCATAGGGTTAGTCAGGTTTACCAGATGGACAGTCATGGAGTTAACTTGCTGCCAGACGGTTACATCAATTACTCCGGGCCCTTTCACTTCGACAATTGGTTCTTCTCTGAGTGCCCAGCGGATTGTATTCCGCAGCAATTTACCATGATCTGCACTCATGATTTGCCAGAAGGTTCGGTCGATATCTCCGGGGAAATAGGCTATCCGACCTTTGCCAATATCCCGTAAATATAGTTCCCGGATGTCAGTCTCCGGAACACGCGGGTAAACATCTTCCATCGGAAGATCGGGGTAGGTCGGTATCAGTGTTACCGGATCGGGGAATGTCGTGCGTGGTAATACCTTCACCTGATTAATGATGTTGATGATCCGGTAAGCATCTTCCATATCTTTTAAGACCGGATGAAACTGATTGGTTCCCGAATCTTCCTTCAGACGAAGATAGCTGTTTTGCATCGGTCCTTCAATACTTTTATCGTATGAAACGCCAAACAGATCAGCCAGTCCGAAATCTGCCCGTCGTTTTCCTTCCTCATCATAAAGAGAAGTCTCGAAAGTGGCTAAAATGCTTCCGCCGTCCGCAACAAATTTTCGTATCTGATCACATTGTTTTGTTGAAAGTGCAGCGATATTGGGAAGTATCAGCAGTTTGAAAGGCTTAAGATGTTCCATATCAAGCAATCGGTCATTGACCATTTCAAAGGGCATGCGGTCTTCGATAAGGGCATGGTACATTCCAAGGGCATGATCGCCACTTTTCTGCTGCCAAGTCTCGCCTCCATAGTTTTGGTTTTGTTCTGTAAAGACCATTCCTACACGAGCCAATGGTGTCGTGTTTCTCAGGTAACGTTCATTACGATAGAGTACCTGATATATTTTATCAACAATATCAAGCCAGCGTTTGTCGTAGAGTACACCGGAGAATTTAGTAAACCAGGGACGCATACCATTTGCAGTGCCCTCGGCAACCCAAATCCTGATCTCCGCCTCTGTCTGAACTGAATCTTTCCAGCGGTATTGTTCTTCAACTCCCACACTGAATATACCTCCCAGTGGCTTCATACCGATAGAGGCGCGTAATTTTTTGGCACCCATTCCGTTCGACCAGGGTAATGTTGCGCCGCTTCGTGCCTGGTGGTCGGTGAAAACGATATCCGACAGTTGACCAGTCACCACCTTATCGGGAAATCCGTTCGGGATAAACCGCGAAGCCGGTCTTTCCTTGCGTATTACACCATCCCACAGAAGCCATAACTCCTTCAGCCGATTGGTACTCCATGCCGAGTATTTCTGGTAGGTCTGACTAAACCGATCATTGCTTTTCGGCAAGTCGAGTCCGGAATATTCTTTGAAATTTTTCTTGCAGTGCTCACAATAGCATATTCCATGGCCGGCCCAGCGGTTAGAAAAAATACCATCGGGCCGGTATCGCTCCATAATCTCTTTATGTACCTGCGTCATAAACTCGAAATTATACGGACCGAGGGCGCATGTTACCCAGAGATCTTTATTTGCCCAATGACGACGCTTCTCGCCGTTAGCTGTCACTGCAATCCAGTCGGGGTGGGCATTATATACATTCTGCCTTGCCGCATGAGGATCGGTGCGGGCAATTATCGACATATCCATCTTGCGACATCCTTCAACCAGATAACCAAAAGGATCTGAGTTGCCGAGCCAGTCGCTCCGGTGGTGCAGCGGCACATCGGTTGGATAATAGGCAACTACCCCGCCGGCACTCAATGTAGTCCCGTCGGCGTGAATCCGTTTAAAATAGCTGAGCCAGAAATCGGGATCGAAACGACCTGGATCATTCTCAACAAGCGTGAGTTGAGCCCATCTCATTGAACGGTTAAACCATGACTCATCACCCGGATTATTTAGATTAGCGAATGCCGAAGGTTTTGTAATCACATATGTTCCAGCCAATACTGACGTGGACTTTATAAAATTTCTCCTGTCCATGTTTAGAAAATTAAGTTTCAAAAGATAGTTAAAATTATTAATCTATATACTCCAATAAGTTCTTATTGACCTTAGCAGAAAAATGTTCTGTTTTTTGTTATTTTATAGTGAAAAACAATATTTATATAATTTTTTAATATCATATGGAATACTTACTTTTGATTAGTTGTCTAATTTAATATCTATTCACATAATTTTAAGAACATGAAAAAAACTATTGGAAATTTTCAGATTAACTGCTCTTTCTTTATGCGGTTAATATCATTGACTATGATGCTGGCTCTCATTACACCAGTGATTACAAATGCACAGGCGGGCAAGTCAAACTTCTCTGGTACCTGGGCTTTAAATGCAGAGAAAAGTACTTTAGGCGACGGCGGTGGACAGAGAATGGGTGGTGGTAATTTTGTTGCTACCCAGGAAGCAAATCTTCTGACTGTTGTAAGAACGAGGACCAATCAGAATGGGGAGGCTACAACTACAACATCGAAATATACCCTCGACGGGAAAGAGAGTATAAATACATCACTAAGAGGCGAAAGCAAATCTGTTGCAACCTGGTCAGCCGACGGCAAAACACTCTCTATTGAAACTACAATGACCTTTAACATGAATGGCGAATCCAGAACAATGAAAATGTCTGAATCCTGGGCACTTACCGATCCAAAAGTACTCTCGATTCAGTCTTCTTTTACAACACCAGACGGGGAGAGAAAATCTACAAGAGTTTATGATAGTAAGTAACTGTCGGGAATACAAAATGAACAATAAAGGGGCTCCGTAAGGGGCCTTTTTAATTTAATAGGGGAAAAAGGAAATGGGAGAGTGGAGAAAATTTAATGTCAACAAAGTCAATATTCTTTAAAGTTAATCAAGTCAGAAGTCAATCAGATAAAATTTTGTATTTTTAAGTGAATTTTCCCGACACATTTTAAATCAATCAAAAATTGAAAAAAGTAAGAGCTATGAAAAAACTGATTATTCTTTCAATTGTTCTTTTTGCCTCAATTTTCTCTGCTACTAAAGCACAGGAACGCGATAAGAAAACATTGGCAAAAGGAATGAACTTCATTGAAACAAGGACTTATTCCGTTGAGGATGACGCAAAAATCCTTGAGCTTTACAAAAATTTACGTGTTGCTGACGTTTCCGATGGTCTGGATATGGTTGGACTTCCCGGAACAGGACTTGTAGATCCGGCAATACATGCTGATTGGGTGGATTTAAAGGATTTTACTCACATTTTCAGAGGTATAGCTGTTACAGTAAGGTATGTTCCAACCCAAAGACTGCCACTTCCGGCTTCAGGAGAAGAATTTCATAAATGGGAAGGGAATTTTTATAACTCCTATTCACACGAAGCTTTTACCCAACTGATCAAACCTGGTACAGCTGTTGTTATTGACGATGTTGAGGATAAGGATATCGGATCGATCGGTTCAAATAATATTCTGTATTGGTACAAGCTTGGCGCTGTGGGAATAGTTACAGATGCAGGTTCAAGAGATACAGATGAAGTCGGACTCGAAAGAGTGCCTCTTTATTTGAGGAAGAAAGGACGTGGGATCCGCCCGGGAAGGAATGAAATTGAATCGGTTAACCGCCCGGTCTCAATCGGCGGAGTACTGGTTTGTCCGGGTGATGTTGTTGTTGGTGATGGTGACGGGGTAGTGGTTGTTCCCCGTGCAGTTGCTGAACAGGTAGCGAAATATGCAAGCGAAATTCTTATTAAAGACAAAACAGGCAGAAAGGGTTTGTATGAAAGTTTAGGACGCCCGTTAGATAAGACTGTGAAATAAGATTAAAACATATGACTTGTAATATCATGAAGAAATTATTAATGCCTTTTTTGATATTCACGCTGATTTTATTTTGTATTGGCAAAGTATCGTCTCAGACAACGCATCCCGAACCAAAAACACTTGAAATTGGCTTGAAGGCACTCGATTTTAACCTCCTTGGTGTGGATGGGAAAAAATATAGCCTGAAAGATTTTCATAAAGCCGCTGTGTTGGTTATCGTCTTCGGTTGCAATCATTGTCCTACTGCTCAGGCTTATGAGGACAGAATCATTGATGTTGCAAAGGATTATAAATCAAAGGGAGTTGACCTTGTCATGATTTCGCCTAACTCCGTTAAGGCATTAAATTATTCCGAATTGGGTTATTCCGATATGGGCGACAGTTACGAAGAGATGAAGCTGCGTGCCGCTGAGAAAAAATTTACTTTTCCCTATTTATACGATGGTGATGACCAGAAGACTGCATTGGCCTATGGACCAGTTGCTACGCCTCATTGTTTTGTTTTCGACAAGAATCGCATTCTGCGTTATACCGGACGCATCGATAGTTCAGAAAAGCCTGGAACCGGCAAAGGTGAAGATCTCAGGAATGCAATCGATGCGGTATTAACCGGGACAACGGTTAAAAATCCTGTAACAAAAGTGTTTGGATGTTCTGTTAAATGGTCATGGAAGGACGAATATACACAAAGACTTTACAAACAATGGGCCGAATTGCCTGTTACCCTCGAAGAGATTGATGCTCAAGGAATAAAAGACCTTATTAAAAACACTTCATCCGACAAACTCAGGTTGATCAATATCTGGGCTACATGGTGCGGTCCATGCATTACCGAATTTCCTGATCTGGTTATTATCGATCGTATGTATCGCGGACGTCCTTTTGAGTTTGTAACGATTAGCGCTGATAAGCAGGTAAGAAAAGATGGTGCATTGAAATTCCTTCAGAAACAGCAGGCTTCAAACAAAAATTACATTTTTAATAAGGATGATGTATATGAAATGATTGAAGCTGTCGATCCTTCGTGGCAGGGTGCGCTTCCTTACACGCTGTTAATTGAACCAGGCGGAAAGATCATTTACAGGAAACAGGACACAATTGACCCATTTGAAATGAAAAAATTGATTGTTGGAAATAAATATATTGGCAGGTATTACTAATAAAACAAATAAACCATGAATTGTAATTTTAACAGGCGTCATTTTATTAAAACTGGAGCCATTACAGCCGCTGGTTTATCTTTTGTCCCATCGTATTCAAAAACTGGAAAGATCAGTGTATCAGGTAATCCGATTAGACTTGGAGGTCCTGTTCCTGTCAATTTTTCCGATCCGTCAGAATGGGTAAAAGCTGTTAAATATTTGAAATACAGCGCTGCATATTGTCCGGTTCAGCCCGGCGTATCAGGAGAACTGATAAGATCCTTCAGAGCAGAGGCAAAGAAGAGCAACATTTTGATTGCTGAAGTGGGAGCATGGAGCAATACACTCGATCCGAAGGAGACTGTAAGGAAAGATGCCATTAAAAAGAATATTGAAGCCCTACAGCTTGCAGATGAGATTGGAGCATCCTGTTGTGTGAATATCTCGGGGGCCAGAGGTGAAATATGGGACGGACCTTATCCGGGTAATTATACAACAGAGACTTTCAATATGATTGTTGAAACAGTCAGGTATATAATTGACCAGGTGAAACCTATTAGTGCTTTTTATACGCTTGAACCAATGCCTTATATGCTTCCGGATTCGCCCGATTCCTGCATTGAGTTAATTAAAGCTGTCAACCGAAAACAATTTGCAGTTCACCTCGATCCCGTAAATATGATTTCGAGTCCTCAGAAGTATTATAATAATGCTGCATTTCTTAAGGAATGTTTTACCAAGCTTGGACCATATATTAAATCCATTCATGCTAAAGACATTACCATTTTACCAAAACTGACCGTTCATTTAGAAGAACGCAGGCCCGGACTAGGATCACTTGATTATGCGATCTTTTTACAGGAAGCAAGTAAGCTTAAAGATATTCCTTTTATGCTTGAACACCTCGAAAAGCAGGAGGAATATAAGTTGGCAGCTGATTATGTCCGTTCAGTTGGTGAAAAGGTGGGAATTGTTTTTGAAGTATAAATCTGCCGGATTTTAATAGTTCTAAACTCAAAGCACCTGGCTTGTTGAATGATAGCTGTGATTCTTGACTTTGTTCATATTTCATTTTAAATATGCCATAATTTCATATTAATGAGATATATAGGTCAAAATGTCATTTGATATTTTTCTTTTCCTGTCAATTTGCCATTCTCATCAATTGAACCTTTTCATTTTATCTTTCTGAAAATTAATCAGTTGTTTTTCATTACGAAAAAACGGAGTTTCTCCGGCATTTTAGTTGTAAAATGAATGTCGTAACCTCAATAAGAAAGGTTGAAAATTTAATTAATAGTTTAACAATTAATGTATGGAGGATTAAGTTATGACACTCGTTAAAACATCTGACAAAATGTTTCCATCTTTTTTCGATAACTTTTTTTCAAGAGATCTGATGGATTGGAACAACTCGAATTTTTCGAGCACAAATAGTACACTTCCAGCTGTAAACATCAGGGAGACTGATGAATCATTTCTAATTGAAGTCGCAGCACCCGGTCTTGCAAAAGAAAATTTCAGGGTAAATCTCAACAGGAACCGGCTTGTAATCTCTTCAGAACAGAGGAATGAAAAGGATCAAAGCGATAAAAAGTATTCACGTCGCGAATTCAGTTATCAGTCTTTTGAGCGTAGCTTCTTTCTGCCGGAAGGAACTGTAGATGGTGATAGAATAAATGCCAAATACATTGATGGAATTTTATTGGTCACCCTTCCGAAAAGGGAAGAGATCAAACCAAAACCTGCAAGGGAAATTGAAATTATGTAAGTCGCACATTACCGCCCTCTTAGGAGGGTTTTTTTTCGTTATAATACTGTAATTCAGGTTATAGAACTGTCAATCGCTGAAAGGTAATAATACCAGCGATGATAAAACCTAATTGATGAGAGCAAAAGGGGAATCCCCATTGTGATATAGGCTAGCGAAAGAGACGATACAGGTACGATTGACGATTTGCGCAGAAATATTCCTAATGAGATCATCCCTAACATCATAAGATAGCTTTTCCGACTAAAAAATTCAAAAAACCTGTGGAAATCACCTTGAAGGTTTATTATCCGGTTAATATGATTGCGCGAAATCTTTGAAAATACTAACCTGAAAAATATCAACCCACAACTAAGGCAGGTAATGATTTTTAACCATGAAAAGCCGGATGAAGCATTGAGCATTACGCTTCCGCGAAATAGTAATATTCCTCCGGCAAATGTCCAGACAATAGCTGCTTCGAGCAGAAGAAATCGTTTCGTCAAAATCATGCTGAAATTTTATTTAACCCAATCTTATTTGTTAAGATATTGACATATAAAGAATTACCAAAGATATAACTTTCTCTTGAGTTATTTTAATCTGATTTGTCATTTTTTTTAATTCAGATGCAGTTTACACCAAAAAAAGAGCCTTACATTTGAAGTAAGGCTCTTTTTTTCAATAGCTTGATTTAGTGTGTAAAAACTATGCTAGTTTTACATTTACCGCATTCAATCCTTTTCTTCCTTCTGTAACATCGAAGGTAACATCATCATTCTCTCTAACTTTGTCGATAAGACCAGTTACGTGTACGAAATACTCTTTGTCGGAGTCATTGTCTTTGATAAATCCAAAACCTTTGGATTCATTGAAAAATTTTACTTTACCTGATTGCATTTTGTTAATTTTTAATCGTGACAAATATAACTCAAAATGATGAAATCCAAATGATTTTATAAAATTTATTCATTTTCTCCAAAATATTTATCATTAATAGTAAATATTATAAATATATTCCTTTAAAATCGGGTGCTGTTTGAACGAAGGATAATCAAAATCTGGTCAGTGAAAACGACATAAAGATTGTATCGTTCATCATATTGCTTAAAGCCGGTTGAGCCAATTTTAATAAACTTCGAAGTTTGAAATAAGCGGAGAAGCCTTTGATGCCGTGATTTCGATCTTAACTTTTCCTGTTACAGTTGGTTCTATCTTAAGAATTCTTTTGTACCCGATAGTCGAACCTTTTGTCACCTCAACCCAATTGCTATTTTTCCAAACATAAACGACAAAGCTTTTAACTCGTTGGCCCAGTTTAATATACTCTTGAATGGTAATATATTTTACTGTTTTCTTTGAGCCAAGATCGATTACGAGTTTCCCGGTTGTTACGTTATCATTGGTCGCCCAATAGGTCTCTTTATTGCCATCAGTGACATTTGCGGCTGCATATAGTTTTGAATTTCCCCGGTAGGAGTCTGCTTTTACAACAGAATTGAGCGCAAGGTTGTTTTTAAATGCATCGTCGATCATTTGTTTCCACCCACGCAGCGCTTTAACATCATTTTTATGGAATAATCCTCTTCGATCGGGTGGAATGTTGAGAATCAGATTTGCGCCTCTTCCCACTGAAGAGAGGTAACTCTCAAAAAGCTTTTCTGGTATTTTTACCTTATTATCTTCTTCGGCATGGTAAAACCATCCCGGACGAATCGAAACATCAACCTCAGCCGGAATCCAGTTTTTACCATTCTCTTCCCCTGAATTCAGAATTTTTTCAATGCCGCTTTTCCCGGCAAATAGGGTATCTGAATTGATTGCAGACCAATTTGTTTCTCCAATATGGCCACCTTCGTTTCCACACCACCGGATGTCGGGACCCGCATCGCTGAAAAAGACAATGCCGGGTTCAATTTTCCGTACCATTTCTAAAGTAGTTGGCCAGTCGTAATAGGTCGAACCGCTAATTTTCCGCTTCTCTTTAGCTCCGCCATAAAAGCCGTCACCACCATTGGCGCCATCAAACCACATTTCGAAAACGGGTCCGTAATTTGTGAAAAGTTCGCGTAGCTGATTCCTGTAATACTCAACATATGAGGGCGATCCGTAATCAGAACGGTTCCGGTCCCAGGGCGAAAGGTAAACGCCAAATTTTAATCCGTTTTTATGGCAGGCTTCAGCAACCTCTTTCACAATATCTCCCTGACCATTTTTCCATTTGCTGTTTTTTACAGAATGTTCGGTAAATTGACTTGGCCATAAACAAAATCCGTCGTGGTGTTTGCAGGTAAGTATAATGGCTTTTAATCCGGCCTCCTTTACAGATTTAATCCATTGATTGACATCAATTTCGGATGGATTGAAAACTTCAGGACTTTCATCACCATATCCCCATTCTTTTCCCGTGAAGGTATTAGTTGTAAAGTGAATAAATGCATACTGTTCCATTTCCTGCCAGGCTAGCTGGCGATCGGTAGGAATTGGAAAAACTGGCGAAGGAGGAGTAACCGGCTGTTCTTTGTTTATTGCAAGTGTTTGAAATACTGACAATAATAGGTAAATCAACAGATTTCGCTTCTTCATTTAATACAATTTAGCATGACATTCGGAGCATAATGTTGTTTTCCATTCTTCGCCAATATCGACCGGATGCTTGAATTCTAATGGTTTAAAGAAATTAGAAATCTGCATAGCAGTGTCAGTTCCCTGGGCTACAATTTCGTGACACAAATTACAATCTTTTGTTATTACTTTACCGCTCACTGATTTATGTTGGTCATTGTGGCAGCGAAAGCAGCCATTTGTTTCCATATGCCCCAGATGATTTGGATGTACTGTCCATTTTACACCCATTTCGGGGAAGAAATTTTGACTGTAACCTTTCTGAATGCCTAAAATGGTCTGCTCTATTTCTCTCTTTTTTGGTTCAAGCAAATTGGGATATTTTGTCGTGTAATATTCAATAACTTTTGTTTTTATGGCCATCATGGCACTATCGGTAGTTGAATAATCCTGGTTCAATACATTCATGGCAACAGTTTTTACATCTGGTAATTCACGGGAAATTTTACCGGCTGTAATCAATTCATCGATGAAATTTTGCGGAGCTTTGTAATTATGAGAAGGCCTGTTGTGACAATCGATACAATCCATTTTACGCGTTTCCAAAGTATCGCGCTGAGCTGCTGTTAATTTTTCGTCGCTATCTTCAAATATAGTGACTTCGCCAGTTTTGAGGTTGGTGTATTTTACCCATGGAATTTTCTCGCGGTTACGAACAGAAGCAATGTATTCAATCTTTATATCAGGATTAATATGCCAATGGATTCCCTGAGCAATACCCTGGGCACTATTACTGGCACTTGTCTTCATCTGAAGCTGAATATTCCATGCGGTTGTAGTTTCATCAGCCAGATAGGATATTTTGTTCTTTTGTTTTCGGTCATAAAATTTTTGCGGCCAATGACAATGTTCACAGGTTTCCATTGCAGGACGTAAATTTTGGATGGGAGTTTCAATCGGATGAGGAATCTGATTCGTTAAAACAGCATATACCTGATATAAACCGGTAACTTTGCTCCTGACATACCAACCTGCTCCCGACCCCACGTGACATTCAACACAATTTACTCTTTCGTGAGGAGATTCCTGATAGGCGGTATATTCGGGTTTCATCACATTATGGCAAAGTTTACCGCAGAATTCATTGGATTCGGTAATCTGAAAAGCCTGAAAACTACCAATAGATGACAAAATTGCCAAACAAATTGTTCCCACCAGAAAAATAGCGGCAGCATTTCGGGTCGATGGTTTATTAAAATCCCAGAGCGGATAGTTTGGAGCTCCTTCAACTTTCAGTTTTTCCTGTCGTTTGGCCCTTATCATTCCAATTGGTATTAAAATAAGGCCAAAAGCCATAAACGCAGGAAGAGCCATATATATAAATATACCCAGAAAAGAATTATTTGAGTCAAAGATGGTCGAAATTATAAACAGTAATGCAATAATCAGAAGACTGACAATTGCTATTGTTGTTCCTGCTATGGTTAACAGATTTTTTGTTGATTTTGGCAAGCGCATTTTTTACAGATTATAAGGTTTAAAAATTGAGAAAACGGGCAGTAAAGAGTTGCCTGAAGTCTGCCAATTTGAGGGAACTAAGGTAGTCAATAATTGCGCAATAAGCAAAAAAAGAAATAGTACTGTCTTTATTGATATAAATGAACTTATTTGTTGATATATTATAAATGCTTATCTTAGAATTTGAAAATGGGAAATTAATAATTACGTTTGTTTAAATTTAATTCCCAAAGAAAATGTTTTTAAAATTCAGTATATCAGGATTATACTAATTTAGTATTTGGTAAGTAGTCTCTGGGAATTGAATAGTTGGTAGCTATGACTAATACATGTCAAAAGGAGTTGGCTTCAGACTAAAATAACTACATAAACGTATAAATTAACGAATATGCCTTGGATTCAGAAGTTCAAACATGTGGGAAAAATCCCGATCTTCATAATTATAATCTTCATTGCAAGCCACTTATCAGTCATAGCCCAGTCGAATGACGATTGTCTGACTTGCCACGATGACCCGGGATTATCTATAGAGAAGAACGGTAAGAAGTTATCCCTGTATATTACCGCAAAAACGCTGGGCGGTTCAGTACATAAGGATCTGACCTGTATTGCCTGCCATTTAGATGCTGCCGTGGCAGAGTTTCCACATCCTGAAGGGCTCAAACCTGTAAGTTGCAGTAAATGCCATCCCGAACCTGAAAAACAATTCGATGCTGGTGTTCACGGACAAGCCAAAAGATTGAAATCGCTTTATGCACCAGATTGCAAGGAGTGCCATGGTTCTCACGATATTTTGTCGCGAACAAATCCTCAATCAAGGACTTATAAGATGAATGTCCCGGTTTTATGCGGTAAATGTCACCGCGAGGGGGCTCCGGTTGCCAGAATTTATAATATTTCCGAGCATAATATCCTTGAAAACTATAGTTCAGATGTCCATGGGATTGGCTTATTCAAAAAGGGACTAATTGTTTCGGCAACTTGTAATGATTGTCACGGAAATCACCTGATTCTCCCTCATACGAGTCCGAATTCCTCGATTTCGGTCAACAATATTGCCAAAACATGTATGACTTGTCATACCAGGATTGAAGAGGTTCACACCAAGATTATTAAAGGGGCACTATGGGAAGAAAAGCCGGGATCGATTCCCGCATGCACCTCTTGTCACATACCGCATAGAGTTAGTACTCAAAATATTGTAGCCAACATCTCGGATCGCGAATGTATAAAATGCCATGAGCTGTCCACAGTTCAAAAACTTGTGGGGGACTCACTGGTTTCAATGAAAGTTGACAAGACCGACCTGGCAAATTCGGTTCATAAAAACATTGCTTGTGTAAAATGCCATTCTGATGTATCGTCCAACCGGAAGCGGCCGTGTGAAACAGCCGGAAAAATTGATTGTTCTGCCTGCCATGCTGAGGTTTCCTCATTATATGCAGGGAGTGGGCACGGTCAGGCTTATGATCGGAAAGATAAAAATGCTCCTTATTGCACGGATTGTCATGGAACCCACAAAGCAAAATCAAGGTATGACGATACTGCTCCAACATACCGTACCAATATTCCGAAGCTTTGCGGACAATGTCACCGTGATAACGGGAAAGCCAATAAAACTGCTGAATTGCATCAGGTGAATGCATTGGTTGATTATTCATCGAGTGTGCATGGTAAAGGTTTGACCGAAAAGGGATTAACTGTAACTGCAGTTTGCACAGATTGTCACTCGACGCACAATATCTTAAAGGAAACCAATGAACTTTCTACCATCTATGCAAAGAATATTCCTGCAACATGTGCCACTTGCCATAAGGGTATTTACGATGAGTATATCAAAAGTGATCATGCTATCACCAATGATAATGGTAAGAAAAAGTATCCGACTTGTGTCGACTGTCATACTTCCCATACGATTAGCATCACCGGAGCTGATCTGTTCATGAATGAGGTTACTCAGCAATGCGGCACTTGTCATGAAGAAACGGCGAAAACTTATCTGCTTACCTCGCACGGGAAGAAACATTCGCTTGGAGATTCAAAAGCAGCCAAATGTTCTGATTGTCACGGATCTCACAATATTTTGAATGTAAATAATCCTAAGTCGTCTATCGGTAGTGTGAATATTGTAGTCACCTGCCAGAAATGCCATACTGATGCAAATTCAAGGTTTACTGGCTATTTGACACATGCAACTCATCATAATAAGGAAAAATACGGTGTACTGTATTATACTTTCTGGGCAATGACCAGTTTGCTGATCGGAGTATTTTTGTTTTTCGGAATCCATCTGATTTTATGGTTTCCACGATCATTTAAAAGCTTGAGAGAAAAAAAGAAACATCAGGAATCACTGGCTGATAAATACTTTGTCAGAAGGTTTTCCCGAAGTCAAAGGTTGACACATATTTTCGTTATTCTCAGCTTCCTGATGCTGGCCTTAACCGGGATGATCCTCAAGTTCTCAAACATGCCATGGGCGAATTTTCTGTCCAATTTATTGGGTGGAGCTCATATAGCCGGGCAGATTCACCGATTTGGAGCGTTCATTACTTTTTGCTATTTTACTTTTCACCTGTTTTCATTAATCAGAACAAAGATCAAAAGGCATATACCTGTAAATAAATTTGTGTTTGGTAAAAATTCTCTAATGTTTAATGTACAGGATATAAAAGACTTAGGTGCCACTATCAAATGGTTTTTCGGCAAAGGTTCGAAACCAAACTACGGACGTTGGACATACTGGGAAAAATTCGATTATATGGCAGTATTCTGGGGTATTGCTGTTATTGGATTTTCCGGTTTAGTACTTTGGTTCCCTGTTACGTTTACCAAGATATTCCCGGGCTGGTTGATCAATGTAGCACAGATTATTCACAGCGATGAGGCTTTGCTCGCTGTTGGTTTTATTTTTACCATTCACTTTTTCAATACCCATTTGCGTCCGGATGCTTTCCCAATGGATACGGTCATATTTACCGGACTTGTATCTTTTGAAGAATTCAAAAAAGACAGGCCACGTGAATATAAAGAACTAAAGGAATCCGGCCATCTCAAAAAAGTTATGGTAAAAAAGGAATTCAAAAGCTGGTATTACAATATTATCAGGACATTTGGATTTATATTCGTTGCCTTTGGTCTGATACTCGTTGGATTTATCATCTATTCGATGCTGTTCGCCTATAAATAGCAGGCAAATAAAAAAGCTCCAATGCTCATTAGAACAATGGAGCTTTTTCCCTTAAAGCTCATTTTAAGAAGCAGATTATTTTTCTTTAGCAGGGTTTGGATGAGCTATTTTTGCTGAATATGTTTTGAAATTAAATTCTTTGTAATTCGGGCTTTCCGGATTATGACATTTCCTGCAGAGTTTTTCGTCAGGCATAATCAAACCAGCTGCGATTGCTTTGGCCTGATCTTTCATAATGGTTGATGTTTTGTAGGCACTACCTGCACCATGACACGATTCGCAAGATACACCTTCTGCAACAGTAATGGGTTGTGTGTCACTTAATTCCAAACCAAATGCGGTTGAATGACATTTCAAACACTTTGGGTTTTTAGCCTCATCACCTTTCAAAGACTGCAAAGCCTTTGCATGCGGACTTTCAGACCACTTTTTGTATTGATCACCTGTTGCAGGTTTATTGTGGCACATTTTGCACTTTGCAACTCCGATGTATTCTTTCGGTGCAGCACTGGCAGGAGTGACGGCCAAAACCAAGCCACAAATTAACGCCAATGAGAAAATTTTAGTTAACATAGATACCTCCTTTAACATTAATGTTATATTTAAAAACGAACTAATGCAAATATAGAACATTTTTTAATTCCTGCTATTGATATAAGTGTATTACTTTGTTGATATAAAATAAAAATAGTATTGCACTTAAAAAATATCCTGACTTGCACATTGTTAAGTCAGGATATTCTAATGGTATAACCTCCAGCCTAAAATGACGACAAGCAATCAATGTCCATGGATGTCGTGATATCCGTTAATAATGCTTTTAAAGTTATTTAAAGGATTTTTCCCTATTGAAGCAACATACAAGTGGATAATTAAAAAGATTGAAACCAAAAAGCCCAGACTGGCGTGTAAGATGGCTGTTAAAAATATTCCGCTGACTGAATATACATTTTCAATAATTGTTTCCGGGAATAACAGCGCCAAACCTGTAATAACCAAACCAGGCACGAAAAGGTACATCACTGTAAGATATGAAACTTTTTGCATTGGATTAAATTTCCGTTTTTCAGACAATGGAAACGGAGGTTGTTGATTTTTAAACATTCCGGAAGTATAATAATCGACTTGCAACTGGAGTCTTTTAAATAATCCTTTCCGTTTTAACCGGTAATATCTCTTATTGGAAGTCAGTATATTACCAAAAAAAAATAGCAGATAATTAATGGTAACGAGAATGCCGGAAATATTGTGAAGATTAACAGCCAATTCAAAATTTACTAATCCAAATTTCGGATTTGAAAATTGCATATTTATCCCGGTAACAATCAAAATCAATATGCCCATTGCATTGATTCCGTGCCAGATTCTTAGCCAGATAGGATAAAAGTAGATTTTATTTTCAGAAATCATGATTTATTTTTTAATGATTCTAAGGATCACATGAATACAAATACCAGCCAACGCCATGATAAAGATAAAAATACTGAAGTTGTTTAGCCAGAAATTTTGGTAAGCTCCAATCACATAAGATTTATTCGCAATAATGGTATTTAGCTTGCCTCCTTCCGATCGGCTCTGAAGATTTTTATATTTATACAATGAAGCTACGAGCATCGAATTTTTTGAATGACATTCGACACAATTTTTTAATGCTTTTTCCTTTGGGAGAATATTATGAGACACCGACAGGGAATCTACAACCTGGGTATGACACTCGATACATCTTACGTTCTTAAAATGAAGCTCTTGATTAGGTAGCCATCCATGAATCTGCGAAAGTGCAGGTTTAAGTGTATCCGATAATAACTGAAACTTGCTATTGTTGCTATGACACGTCATGCACATTTCGTTGCTGAAACCAATAATTTCACCAACTACAGAACTTGTACGTGATTTGGCCTGATAATAGTGTTGATTGTGACATTTTGAACAGGTAAAGCTTTCACCACTTTTCTGAAAATGAACGCTCTTCTGAAATTCTTTTTCAATTTTTTCAAACTGGTAGGCCGCATACTTTTCATCGCCCCCATGACAATCCAAACAGGTGCTCAGCGGCTCTAATTTTAGTTCAGCATTGTGTGGATATGTGCTGTAAGCAGACGAGTGACAATCGGTGCATTTGAATTTGGCATGAACGCCTGCTGCGAAATGATTTTTATCAAGGATATATAACGGATTACTCATCCGTTTGTCTTCTTTTTTAGTTAGTGTATTTTGAAAAGTAAAGGTCTGATGGGTATGACACTTTAAGCATTTATCATTTTCAGGAGTAAGTGATTTCTCCTGTGCCTGAGATTTTTGGGAAAACCCTAGGAATAGTAATATTAATAAAAAAAGAAAAGAACTCTGCATAGCCAGCCTGTTAAATAAAAATGCTGAAGCCCGGATTTTGGACTTCAGCACTTTTTAAAATAATTATTATTTTAAAGTTCGGATGTAATTAACAACAGCCCAACGATCTTGCTCATCTGGAATTTTTTTCTCGAAATTTGGCATTTCATCACGACCAATAAAGGACTGAAAATAAATAACGCCATCACTTTGACCTTGAAATTCAGCAGTTTTAAGCGAATTTATTTTTGTTTTCATGCTGGTTGCTTTAGGACCATCACCTACGCCAAGGCCTCCATGGCACGATTTGCAATGTTTTGCATAAAGTAATTTTCCAACATTTTCAGCGTCCGCTTTTCCTTTCTGTGGATTATTCATGCTTTTGTATTTAGCCGGAATAACCCAAGGTGCACCAGCTTTCTGATCCTGAGGAGCTACAAAGGCAAAAAGCACGACAGCAATCATGATCGCCCCTGCACTACAAAACAAATTTCTCAAAGTCTTTTTCATATTACTACATTTTTATGAATTAATACTTCCCGAATGATAACAAATATCCGGCCAAAATGCAATTAACTATAAATTATCAAAAGCCCCACAAGCGGGTAATGTTAAAACCAATGGAAAATTGGTGTTTAGTGAAGTCATTCTGATTCCACATCATATTATCCTGGGGCAATAAACCATTTGCTGTTCCCATGTAAATCTGGAATGCATGTGTACTGGTTGAAACTTCATAGCCAAAAGCCAGATTTGGTTTTGGATGATTCGTCCATTCATGTTGTTCTGATATCTCTTTAATTTTTAATGGTGCGTCATAATTAAAGATAATTGATCCCTGCGGAGATACTTTTATCCTGCCATTAAAATGAACGCCGATTTTATCATGGTCGTAAAGAACTCCAACTGAATTGTAGTGTGTAAAACTTACAGCTGCCTGAAGTGACAACCAATCGTTAAATTTCCTGCCAATAATCAATTCAGAAAAAAAGCTTAACCGATCTAACGATTTGTACCTTTCATACAGGCCTCTATGGTAAGCTTCCCGAACCTGGCCTGATTCAAAGGCACTTGTATTCCTTCCGTCGATAGCCATATTACCATACAATGCAACGGCAACAGGAAATGTATTTTTACGTGTTTGATTGAAGATAGTCCATTTGGCATTAAGATCTGGAGTCATATTCTTCTTCGTTATTCCGACACCAACCTGAAAATTCTTTAGTATTACATAGTTCAATCCCAACCGGATATTAGTGCCTGGTGCATAAATTCCCCACAAATCAGAATGTCCATTTTCGATGGGTCCGAATTTGTGTTGGATAACGGCTTCGAGTGTATTGACAGCAGGTATGACAGTTGTTTGAGCATCAATTAGATAGCCACTTTCAAACGGTGACCGGACTGGTTTGTCTTTTTCTTTAACCCCGGTTGTATCAGTTGCCACGTCCTGGGCAAATGAAATAGTCGAAATCATCGAAAAAAGAATTATAAACAAGATATTTTTTTTCATTTCTGCGAATATTAAATGTTTGCACTAATTGTTTTTGGCACCTTCTTTTATCCATGCAAGAATAATCGCAGCTTCACCTGCAGTGTACTTTTTCCACGTATGTGTACTAGTTGTGGGGGAAGGGAAAGAATATATCATACTCTGCTCCGGAGTCCCTGCATTTACAAGAGCGGGCACGATTGACGCGAATGATAAATCCGGTGATTGTCCTCCTGATTTATGACAAGCTGTACATTTGGTGGCTGTCGAAAAAATGGGTGCTACTTGCGTTGAAAAACTAATAGGGTTGCCGGTGTTATTAGTCGGCGCAGCTTCTTCCGGGATAATAAAATCGTATTTGCAACCATTTATGAACAATGCAAACAAAATGGAAATAAGGAATATTGTACGTTTTTTCATAGTATACATTTTTAATTTTAATGCAAAAAAAGACTTCAATTTCTATAAAAAGAAGCCTTTTTTTTATCCATTCACGATACCCGTTTAGAGTTTTGCAATTGTGTTTGTCAGCAATGCTTTTGTATAAGCAAAATTATGAATTCCTAAACTGTAATCTCTTAAGCATAACTGGAAGTTGATAAGTGCACCCATCTGGGCATTAGATAATGTAATGATTGGTAAAGTTGCGTTATAGGCAATCTGATCAGTACTCCAGGTTGCAGGAGGTGTTCCAACATATTTGAAGCTCTTTGCATTATAGGTTTGAGCAGTGGGATTCGTAATTGGATCATAAATGTTCAGATATCCGTCGTAATTGTTTGCTGTAATACCATACCAAAGGTTAGTCGCGGAATCGCCATTTCTGTTCATAATATCAACACCACCAACAGTTAGTTTAGCTGCAAGAGATGCCAACAGAGTTTTAATCTCATTCCGTGGATTCAGCCAAAGCGTTGTAGATGTCGCTGTGACAGCAGTGGAGTGGCATCCGGTAACATTACAACCATCAAATTTACCTAATGCACTAAATGTGTGTCCACCAGCTCTTCCGACCATAGTTCCCATGTGACAATCAGAGCATGAAGCAACAGTAGTGTGTGTTGAATTGGTGTATGCCAATGTTCCCGGAAACTCGACTCCACCCATTCCTGCATAAACCGCGCCTATTGCCCCATAATGGGTATGCGTTCTGTAACTCGGTTTAATAATATTGGTAGTACCGGTAGGGTTGCCATCATACACAACACCTGTTGCAGTTGCCAAAGCAACATAGTCTAATACATTACCTGTTAATGCATTGGTAAACGGACGTGGCTGGTGACATTTTACACACAAGTTACTTTTACCGCCATCGGCTTTCAAGTCAATTGTTTTTTTACCTCCCCACATGGTCATTGGAACCGGTGCTACGGTAGTAAATGCCAGGTCTGCAGTTCCATAGGTTGTATGCAATGCACTATGGCAAGTAGAGCAACCAATCTCACCGTATGCCGCAGAAGCAATAGTACTGTAATCATTAACATATTTTCCTGTTGTTGCATTTAAAGTAAATGTAGACGGAACTTTATTCGCTACCACATATTTAAAGGCCTCCTGAGCATGACAAGGAGTACAACCCGTATTCCCTGATTCTTCGAAAGCCGCTTCACCATAACTGTGTTTTGAGAACTCGAATTGAGTAGCAATCAAATCAACTTTGGTGGCGGTATGACAAATTTTGCAGGTTTCATTGGCATCAACACCATCTTTCCCGTCTTTACCATCTGCACCTGTATTACCAGTTAAGCCCATCGGGCCTTCTTTAACGCATGAAGATGCAATAAACATGATTGAAAACGCAAAAAGCAAAAACCGGGTAACATTTTTAAGTTTCATAAAATAAGTATATTAAGGGTTCTGTTATTATTCATAATAAATGTGAAATATAGGAAACGGCTTTCCCAAGAGCTAAATTTTAGGAATGCCCATAAGTTTATTTGTTTTAATTACTGTTAAAATTAATCATTTTTTACAAATTTTTACGTGAGTAAAAGTATAATTGCTCTGCAAATAAACAAATGCAAATAGGTTGATATGTTTACATTACTGTACGAACATATAACAGATAAAATATGTCTCCATGTCAATGATAAATTGATATATATCAATTATCCATTTTTACTGATCTCGATAAGATCCTCCTCCTTAAGTATATTGATTGTATTCCGAGTGTGATTAATAATGCCTGAGTCTTCAAATTCTTTTAAATTACGGATAAAACTTTCTTTGGTCATACCCGACATATCGGCAAGTTCCTGTTTGGAAAGGATAAATTGATATGGATTTGATAAATAAATCTCATTTTTTAAATAGAGCAGGGTATCGGCAACTCTTCCGGGCATATATTTGTGAATCAGATTGATAAGTGTTTTGTGCATTTTGATGTGTTGCCCGTTATAGAGTTTTAACAAATCCAGGGTGAAAACGCTGTTAACTGATAATACTGTGAATATTTTGGATGTTTCTATAAAACAACATTCAATATCGGTTAATGCTGCTACGGTAAAATGATGTGTGTCGTCAATGATGGTACCGCCGCCGGTGAAAATATTGTTGTCTTTTATAATATCAACGATCAGATTTTTCCCTTTTGGACCTTCAGAGACCACTTTTGCATAACCACTTCTGATACAAATAATATGGGTTAAAGGTGTATTTTGTTTGGTGATTGTCTCTCCGGCACGAAATTTTATTTGTCGCTTATTATCCATTATTGATCGTAGCTCATCTTTAGTGAGATTGTTAAATATGTGAGTGACACCACAATTATTTCGGTTAAGACAACAATCGTAAGTACAACCCTGACATTTATCGCAGTTAGTTAAAAATGGGAATGCAGACATATAGATATATTAATTTGTATGCGAATATAGGCTAAATATTCCATATACAATACTTAACAATTAAGTTGTGTGAATGTTTAAATGCTTTTTAATTAGGTATTAATTCTCTATTTCGTTTTTCATTCTTTTTACCGCATGACCGTGTGGCTCTACTTATCTGAAATTTTTGCGGTATTCAGAGGGTGTCATTTTCATGATACTCTTGAAATAAAAATTGAAATTCGCAAGGTTATTGTATCCACATTCGAAGCAAATTTGTGCAATTGGTTTCTCTGATTTTGATAACATATTGGATGCCTGACTTATGCGGATATCTTTCATATATTGCATAAACGATTTTCCGGTTCTTTTTTTGAAAAAGCGACAAAACGAACCTGGTGCCATATGAAGCAATCCTGCGGCCGTTTCGAGTGTGATGGTGTCTTGTATATTTCGTAAGACATAATCGTAAACCGTTTTAATCTGATAAAGATCCATGTAATAGCTGGCTGGTAACTCAGGTGTAAGTGAGAGTATTTCCTGATCTTTAATTTCAGCCAAAGTTTGTAGTAGTTTAATTAATGCAATAAAACTTTCAATGCCATGTAAATCAGTTAACTGTTCTATCTGAAACGCGATTGACTTCACTTCATCACCTTTAAAGGCAATTCCGCTTAATGCCCTGCCAAAAAGGTTTTGAATCGATTCAAGCTCCGGGATTTGAATCAGGCAATTGTTAATCAATGTTTCAGAAATGTATAATACCAAACATTCAGGAGAATTACTTCTTTCAGGTTCGTTGATTTCACGACTATGTGGTAAATCGGGGCCGAGTAAAACCAGATCGTAGTTTTCGAATGGTGCTATATTATTGCCTGCAATTCGTTTTCCGCTTCCAGATTTAATCAAATTCAGTTCAAAGTTTTTATGCGCATGAAGGACAGAGAATTCTTCGTATTGCTGATTTTGAACCCAAAAGGATTTTCCCTGAGGGATGTTAATCATCGTAAACTGAAATTTCATCTTTTACTTTTATAAACCGACCAAATTAAATTACAATACAGGTAGTTTCCAGGGTTCCCGGTAAGTGAGTTTTGTGAATTTATTGGCCTCTTCTTCAACGAATTTCATATTCAGGGCATCCCAATGTAAAAGATTTCCTGCCCGATAAGCAATATTTCCCATTTCAGAAATGATGGCAGTTTTAGCGCCAACCTCGACTGAAGCATTCGGTTTTTCACCCTTTCTGATTCCGTTCAGGAAGTTTTTCACATGCTCTTTTAACCCGCCGATTGCCGGTTGCATTGGAACATCTGCAATGTATTTTTTCTGATCCTTGTTACTTACTTCTGATGTTACCAGCCAGCCGTTTCTCGAGACAATCAATGTCCCTTTGGTTCCCGTGAACGAAACACCATGGTGCATTCCATATGGGCCCAAACGAGGAATCAAACCACATTCCCAAATCATTGTGTGACTCGGATAGTTGTATAAAGCCTGCTGTATATCAGGAGTCTCAATTACACCTTTGTTTAAGTAGCATCCGCCTCCGGGAGAGACCGAATCGGGATAACCGGCATTCATTCCGTAAATGGCAAAATCGAGCAGGTGAACACCCCAGTCGGTCATTGCACCACCCGCATAATCCCAAAACCACCTGAAATCGTAATGGAAACGGTTTTTATTGAACGGGCGTTCGCGTGCGGGCCCCAGCCACATGTTATAATCGACGTAATCGGGAGCAGCAGAATCGGGTTGTGCGGGTACCGGTTCGCCCATTCCTTTGTAAATCCAGGCTTTCACGAGGTTAACGTCACCCAGTTTTCCTGATTGTACGTAGTCTGATGCATCGAACCAGTGTTTCGAGCTGCGTTGCCACATCCCAACCTGTACAACTTGTTTGGGATATTTTGCTGCAGCTTTGACCATCATCAGGCACTCTTCGATGCTATGACCCATTGGCTTTTCGACATAAACGTGTTTTCCGGCTTCGAGTGCCATCATCATCATTAACGCGTGCCAGTGATCGGGTGTTCCTATAATTACAACATCAATCTCCTTTAATTCCAGTAATTTCCGAAAATCTGCAAAAACCTGAGGCCGTTTGCTTTTCAATTTTTCAACTTCGGAAGCTCTGTCATCGAGAATCTTTTTGTCGACATCACACAGTGCAATGCATTCAACATTTTCTTCATCCAGAAAAGCTTTTAAGTCGGTAAATCCCATGCTTCTGCAACCAATCAGCGCCACCCCGATTTTATCCGTAGGGCTACTGCAACTTACGCTCCAGGGAATCATTGAGACAGCTATGGTTGTACCTGCAACTGCTCCCGATTTTTTCACAAACGATCTGCGGTTAATCTCTTTCATTTCTTTATTCTGATTTTAGGTATTCTCTGTCAATGACAGTTTTTGCATGTTCCTTAACGGAAAGCAAACCTATAAAAAAAATCGGTAGAAGTAAAAAACCCGGCAATTTTTCTTACTTAATACCTGACTTTATCTGTCTGATCGTTTTTGTCATAATTGCGGCGTGAGAAATCATATCTTTTGGTACTGAATTGAGATTGATCTCTTTTTGAAAAATATTATTTTACAAACCTGCTAGTATTTTGAATAGCTGATCCCTGATTTATTGATATTGGATATAGATGGGTTGCGGTTTCAGTTTCATCAGGTCTGGCGGTGTCAACATGCGATGAGGCGCTTTTCTCAGGTCGTTTTTGTAAAACAGTTTGAATCCGGTAAATTGTACGGGTTCCTGATAAATATATCGCTTATAGGTGCTGTATTTCAGTGTCGGCTCACCCCAACCATCCATGTTCATCACTATCTGTACTTCGGGGTGCAGTTTTATACTCTTGTAATTTCTAACCATCCCTTGCGTAAAGCGGTGCACTATAAGGATTTTAGGACTCAGGTGGTTTTCCTTTACCAGTTTGGCCAGGTATTCTGAGCAAAAATTAATGTCACTTTCATCCATTGTTCCTATTTTACGGCCCGGAATGTTGCCTTCCTTCATCGAAAATTCGGGGTCAATCCCCAAATGTACCTGGGGCATTTTTAGGTATTTCTCCAATTTAGGAACTTCATTTCTTACATTACTCAGTGCAACCTGTACGTCTAAAAAAACAATTGCATTTCCCATTTTGGCGATCGCCAATGCCGAATCAATCATACACGCAGGCATGCGTTTACAATATTGCCCATCTTTCATCGGAATACCCTGCGCCACTGCGGCAATGTAATGGATGGCAGGTTGTACCGGAGTGGAAGGATCAACTTTTTCCCACGCCTTGACTTCAACATTTAATCTTTCCCACATCTCCCTGGGCGGATATTCACCCAATATCCCCATTTTTCTCGAGTAGAGGTTACCATAAAAGGCAACAATCCTTTTGTAAGGCAGAACATGTCCAGCCAAAGGATAAGAGCGAAGATGGTTAGGCCATAACCCGGTAGTATCGCCGTTTGCCAGCGCATGTAGTTTTTTTTGAAATGCCACGGTATCTATCGATATGGCTTTCGTTTCCGGTATTTGGATGGTCGATTTTTCTCCGGATTTTTTTCCGGGTTTTTTTTCTGTTTTCTGATTGCATCCGGTAAGGATAAAAAGAAAGGTAAGGGTTAACGGAATAAAGTGTTTGTAGCTCATAAATGAAAGTGGAAAATTGTGGAAAGTTAATAAAGTCTTTTGTTCTTGTTCATGATTCCTGGTTCTTAGGGTCTTTTATTTTTTACTTTTCAAATGTTCGGTGCATCGATTTAAGCAGACCTTGTGATGTACATTCCGGAACAATCATTCTGCGAACGGTTTGTAAGGGTACGACTGGATCGCGTTTTGAATAAAGCGTAAACGAAAGCTTAAAATATTTGCTTAGCTCCTCTGCACCTTTGTGGTCATAAACGCCATTCGGATAAGCCCAGTATTCAACCGCCTTGCCAACAATACCTTCCAATTTATTTTTTGGCTCTGCCACCTGTTTTTGCCAGTCAGCCGCTTCCTTATATTTGATCACCATCGTATGATCCCAACTGTGCAGTCCAATGGTATGGCCGGCTTTTGCCAGCTGTGTAATTTGATCGGTTGTCATGTAATTCTTCTTGTTATACGTGATGGTCATGATAAAGAAGACGCCTCTGAATCCATACTTTTCCATTACGGGAGCCGCAATCGTGGAATGTTCCAATCTTGAATCATCAAAGGTTATCATAACAGGTTTTTCAGGTAATGTTTTATTATAAACCAGGTAGTCATATAATTGAGCGGGAGAGATGTAGTGGTAACCACTATCGGCCAGTATCTTCATATGCGCGGTAAATGTTGCCGGGCTTACCCTGTATTCGCTTTTAATGCCATCTGCAATACGGTGATAACAGAGAACAGGCACTTCCGGTTTGGCATAAACCTGGGCCGAAGTATTAACGGACTGTTTGACAACGACACTGTCTTTTACTGCCACCGCATTGATTGCTGTACCTGAGTTTCCAGTTTGTTGGCGTTGATTTGCGTGGTTACAACTGATAACTACCAATCCCAATAATACCGCACTGATAAGGATATATTTTCTTCTCATTTTATTTTGTATCATTTCTTCATTGATTGATAAATCACCTCTTGTATCCTGGTTCGTATATTCATTTTCGCCAGTTTATTTACTGCATCATTGGGATATGTACGATTACTTAAGAAGACATATACGAACCTGTTAACCGGATCTACCCAGCAACATGTTCCTGTATAGCCCGTATGACCGGACTGTGCTTCGGATTTCCGGGAACAGGTTTGTCGTAACCAAGGTAACGTCTTCCACTTTTCGAAGTGGTCGTTGAAAAGATCCTGCATGTTTCTGCGCTAAGGTAACGCTTTCCGTCCATCTCACCTTTATTAAGTAACATCTGATATACTATTGCAACATCACTGGCCGAAGCAAATAAACCGGCATTACCCGCGACTCCACCCAAAAAGGCGGCATCCGGATCCTGAGCATAACCTTGTAAGACTCCGTTACGCAGGAAATCCTTTATAAACGTGGGTGCGATATCTTTCTTTTGATGAGTTCGCAAAGGAAGATAAGCCATGTGGTTTAGTTTCATTGGTGTATAGAATTCCTTGTCCAGGAATACATCCATCGGTATACCGCAGACAATCTCCGCAATTTCTTTCAGTAATATAAAGTTCACACTACTATAAAGATAAGTCTTGCTTCTTAGGTGTGTATTTGCAATCATCTTCATCGCTTCCCGATGGAAGCTATTGTGCAGATAGAAACTGTCCGATACCTGCAAGCTATATTCTGCCGTAGGAATTTTGGACACCCAATCTTCTTTGTATTTAATGTTTGTACAACCCATATGAACAGTATGATCCTTGTCTTTTGTTGTGGCTAAGCGATAGCATGAAAGGTCGCCAGGTAAACCTGATTCATGAAACAGCAGCTCTTTTATCGTGATGTTTTCCTTGTCCGTACCACGAAGGAAAGGAAGATACCTGGATGCCTTATCGGTTAGTTTGATTTGACCATTGTCGTAAAGTTTCATGATAGCGAGCAATGTTCCCGTTGTCTTCGAAAGGGAAGCTATATCATACATGGTGGTCGGCGTCACCTTTTGTGTCGCCTCGTAGGTATAGTATCCAAAACACTTATCATAAATTGTTTTACCTTCTTTCATAACTAATACCTGACACCCGGGCAAAGCCCTGGCTTTAATGCCGTACTTTACAATTGAATCAATGCGGGCCAAAGTTATTGAACTCATCCCAACATCTTCAGGTGAATAAAGAGTAGAATTATTTGGGTTGATATTGTCTTTTCCTGTGGCGGAGGAAGCACCATTTGCCTTGGCACGGGCAAAAAAATCATTCCCTGCCTGATCCATTGTAATTATGGAAAATAAAAAGACGAGTAATAGGATTAATTGCTTTTTCATGGTTAACGTTTTACTCTGTTCAGTGCAGTTCCCATCCAAAGTCGGGTTAGAAACCAGTATGCTGGTCTTTTTGTTTTATGTTGTTGTATCTTTATCGAAAACGGCGCTATGCTAAAAAAAGAAGGTTAAACATTGCTGCTTAACCCTTTGATTTTCAATTTGTCGGGGTGACAGGATTTGAACTTGCGACCCCTCGCCCCCCAGACGAGTACTCTAAACCAAGCTGAGCTACACCCCGAATTGTTTACGTTGTTCGACGCGCCTGCAAAAGTAATCCGCTTTTTTCTTTTTGCAAATGTTTCTGTTCAAATATTAATTTAACTTTGGAAAAACAAAAAGATCAAAACAAATGGAATTATTTAAACCAATGAATATTGCTGAAAATCAGTCTAAAACTATAAAACCTGATGGTAAATCAGAGCATGTGAAATGTTTGATTATTGGTTCGGGACCGGCAGGTTTCACGGCTGCAATTTATGCTGCACGGGCCAATCTTAGTCCCGTGTTGTATGAAGGGTTGCAACCCGGAGGACAATTAACCACAACTACTGAAGTTGAAAATTTTCCGGGATATCCGCAAGGAGTTACAGGACCAGTAATGATGGAAGATCTAAAGGCTCAGGCCTTAAGATTTGGAACAGATGTTCGGTGGGGATTGGCAACTGCCGCTGATTTTACGGGTTCTGTTCACAAGATTACGATTGATGGAGAAAAAGTGATTGAGGCAGATACTGTTATTATTGCCACAGGTGCAACAGCTCAATATCTGGGAATTTCGGATGAGCAGAAATATGCCGGTTCGGGAGTTTCTGCCTGTGCAACCTGCGACGGTTTTTTCTACAGAGGGAAAGATGTAGCAGTAGTAGGCGGTGGTGATACGGCCTGTGAAGAAGCCATTTACCTTGCCGGACTTTGCCGCAAGGTTTATCTGATTGTTCGTCGCGATGTTTTAAGAGCTTCGAAAGTGATGCAGGAGCGGACACTGAAAACGCCGAATATTGAAATACTGTGGAAACACCAGACCCAAGGTTTATTTGGAAACGGCGTTGTTGAAGGGGTTGATTTAATTAAGAACAAAGGGGAGACGATAGAAACAACTGCAAAGATCAAGGTGGATGGTTTCTTTCTGGCAATAGGGCATATCCCTAATTCTGATATCTTTAAGTCGTTTATTGAGACTGATGAAGTTGGGTACATCAAAACGATTGGCGATTCTTCAAAAACGAACGTAGATGGTGTATTTGCCTGCGGCGATGTGATGGATCATATATATCGTCAGGCGGTTACTGCTGCAGGTTCAGGATGTAAAGCTGCAATTGATGCTGAAAGGTATCTCTCTGAAAAAAAATAAAGCTCAGAAAAGGACGGAAGTCATTTGCCTTCTGTCTTTTAACTTTCAAAAAAAATGCCTCCCGAAACGAGAGGCATTTTTTTATGAGTTATAGCTTTTAGCGAGAAATCTGTGCAAATTTGTTACCTGCATATTTCCCGGATTCAAGGTTTTTACGAACTTCCGAAAATGCTTTAATCGTATATTCAACATCCTCGATTGTATGTATTGAGGTGGGAATCAGACGCAATAATAACTGGCCTTTCGGGATAACCGGGTATACGACGATTGAACAGAAAATATTATAGTTTTCACGAAGATCCATTACAACGTTTGTTCCTTCAGGTACGCTTCCTGAGAGATAAACCGGCGTAACAGGTGAATTGGTAACGCCTAAATCGAAGTTTTCTGCTTTCAAACCCGCCTGAAGAGCGCGGACAATCACCCAAAGTTTTTCTCTTAATTCTGGTTCGGTACGGATCAGCTCAAGACGTTTGAGCAATCCCAATACCATTGCCATGGGAAGCGATTTCGCAAATGTTTGTGAACGCATATTGTAGCGCAAATAATCGCATACTTCTTCGCTACTTGCGATGAAAGCACCAATTCCGGCCATTGCTTTAGCAAATGTTCCGAAATACATATCAATTCCATCCTGAACGCCAAAGTGTTCTCCTGTTCCGGCTCCAGTAGGTCCCATTGTTCCGAAACCGTGGGCATCATCAACAAGAAACCTGAAGCTAAACTCACTTTTTAGTGCAACAATTTCATCCAGTTTTCCACAATCACCGGCCATCCCAAATACGCCTTCTGAAATTACCAGAATACCTCCGCCTGTTTTTTGAGCCAGGGTCGTGGCATGTTCCAGTTGTTTACGTAAGCTGTTCATGTCGTTGTGCTGAAAAACAAAGCGTTTACCCATATGCAATCTGACGCCGTCAAGAATACATGCATGGGCTTCGGCATCATATACCACCACATCGTTGCGACCACAAATGGCATCGATTATTGATATCATCCCCTGGTAACCGAAGTTAAGCAAGAATGCATCTGGCTTACTGACAAAACTGGCAAGTTGCCGTTCCAATTCTTCGTGCATGCTGGTCTGACCCGACATCATTCTTGCCCCCATCGGATAGGCAAGACCATATTGTGCAGCTGCCAACGAATCTGCTTTTCTGACTTCAGGGTGATTAGCCAGGCCGCAATAGTTATTGAGACTCCAGTTTAATACCTCTTTGCCCCTGAATTTCATTCTGGATCCAATTTCACCTTCTAATTTAGGAAATGAAAAATAACCATGAGCTTCTTTCTGGTATTGACCAAGGTTACCCTTGTCTGTTTTGAATTTTTCAAAAATATCCACGATTGTTTTGATTTTATTTTAAAAACTATGCAAAAGTATACTTTTTTATATTCCGGCACTAATAGTTCAGAAATTGATTTTCCCTGAATTAAATCATGATTGTTAATTATTCATCGTGAGCAACCATTTAAAGGGTTAACTAATCATTGTATTGTCGGACGCATAAACACATGATTAATATTGCTATATACGTTTCATTTATTACCCAAAAAAATGATGTGCCAGATTGTTGAAAAAATGTATCTTTGCAAAATGATTCTAAAAGTGAAAAATATCCTTTGGGCAAGCCTGCTTTTTATGGCTCTTTCCTGCGGCGAATATCAGAAGGTAGTCAAAAGTACTGACTATGAATACAAACTGAAAAAAGCCAAAGAGTATTATGAGAATAAAGAATACAGTCGCTCCTCGCAGCTTTATCAGGAATTGGTCAACATTTATCGTGGTACAAGCCGCGCAGACCAGATTTACTATTATTTAGCCAAGAGTTGCTACGGACAAAGGGATTATGTTTTGGCCAGTCACTATTTCAGGCAATTGCTTAAGGAATTTCCTCGCAGTGAGTATAATGAAGAGGCTCAGTTCCTGATTGGCTACTGTTATTTTATGGATTCGCCAACAGCGCGGCTCGATCAAAAAACAACGCAGGATGCAATTGATGCATTACAATTATTCATCAATATTTTCCCTGCCAGTACCAGAGTTGCCGAAGCAAATAAGCTTATTGACGAAATGAGGGAAAAGCTGGTTTACAAATCGTATTTATCCGGAAAATTATATTACGATCTTGCCGATTACCGCGCTGCAGTTATCTCGTTGACCAACAGTATTAAAGAGTATCCTGATTCAAAATATCGTGAAGAACTGATGTATTATTTGCTGAAAGCAAAATATCTTCTGGGCGAAAACAGTATTGATGAAAAGAAACGCGAACGATTAAATAGTGCTTTGGATGAGTATTTTACTTTTACAGATGAGTTTCCGGAAAGTAAATATCGCAAAGAAGCTGATCGATACTTTGCAAGTACAAAGAAATTGATGAACCTTAGTGATGAAGAGATTAATAAAACACAAAAATAGATATGGATTATAAAAAAACAAAGGCTGCTATAACCACTATTCCAAGGGATTTAAATGAATTGGAAGCATTTACAGGTAATATCTATGAGTCATTGATGGTGATTGCAAAACGTGCCAACCAGATCAATGCCGAATTGAAAGAAGAATTGAACACCAAACTTCAGGAATTCGCCTCATTTACTGATAATCTGGAAGAAGTATTCGAGAATCGCGAACAGATCGAGATATCGCGTTACTACGAAAAGTTACCAAAACCCACACTTATTGCTTACGAGGAGTTTAAAGAGGGTCAGATTTATTATCGTAATCCTGCAAAAGAGAAGAAATAACAATCGATTATAGTTATTTCCTTAATAAGATTTTATACGGGAATTGTCAGCCGGAATTCAACCATTAAAACCTTTTGTCGCGGATGCAACTTCAGGGAAAAAAAATCATTCTTTGTATCACAGGGAGTATAGCAGCCTACAAGGCTGCATATCTTTTAAGGGGACTAATGAAGCAAGGCGCTGAGGTACAGGTTGTAATGACTCCATATGCCAAAGAATTTATTTCCGCTTTAACGTTGTCGACACTATCAGGACGCCCAGTTTTAAGTGAATTTTTTACCCGAAACGATGGTCTATGGAATAGCCATGTTGATTTGGGATTATGGGCTGATCTTCTTATTGTCGCTCCGGCAACTGCTGCCACGATGGGAAAGATGGCGAATGGTATTTGTGATAATCTATTGGTAACTACTTATTTGTCGGCTAAATGCCCCGTTATGATTGCCCCTGCAATGGATCTCGATATGTTACAGCATCCATCCACTAAGCGGAATATAGAACTATTGAAATCCTATGGAAATATTATAATCGAACCGGCAACCGGAAAGCTTGCCAGCGGTCTTTCGGGTAAGGGAAGAATGGAAGAGCCGGAAGTTATTGTTGGTATGATAGTTGACTATTTTACTGAAAA
>JAPLDR010000089.1:0-8613 GCA_026391655.1 Bacteroidia bacterium
CTGATCAGCAAAAAGCTTATAATAGTGCAGATAGTCTTTTCGCTGGCAAAACTTTATCGTGGAATGGAATCGTGAGTAAAGTGAATTCTGGCACTGGAAAAACTTCCGTAGTGTTGGAGTTGACAAACGAAAAGCAAGTATCTGGAAATTGGGAATTTCCCAAGTCGGCAATAGTAAGTCAAGCGGAAGAAAGACCTTTCCCTTTCTTTGGCTTGAATGACCCCCCGGGTGTGTGGGTCATGCTGCCAGCATCAGGGAGTGATGCGATCATAAATCTAACTGACGGAAAGCATGTGACATTTCGTGGCATTATTGCCAAAAGTAATATGCGAAATTCGGGAATTGTTCTGATTAGCGGCTATGGGGGTAGTTTCTCTGGCCGACATTGCGTCTCTCTTTTTGTGGAATGCGTTGAAATTAATTTGATCAAAAAATGAAACAAAGATGAAAATGAAATCAATCACTTGTGGCCTCAGTATAACGATTAAAACATTAGCTTGCTATATAATGGTGGCAGTTCCGATTGGTCAGACTCAACACACCAAGTGCAAATCCTTCACTGATGGCAAGTGACACTATTCAACGAGATTGCGAACAAAGGACTATACTATTAACATAAATCTGAAACAAATGAGAACAAAATTTTATTTAATAGGACTTTTAATACTAACAGTTCTAACAGTGGGTTGTAATTCAAATGGTAAACCAAAAGATTTTGACTATGGACATATTGAGAACAGTAGATATCTTAATTCTTTTTTTGGATTAGTGCTTGCATTACCTTCAGAATGGGTTATTCAATCAAAAGAGCAGATAGAGAATATAGCAAAACTTGGAAAAAATTTGGCTGCTGGCGATAATATAAATTTGAAAGCTGTAATTAGTGCCTCAGAAGTAAATACAGCAAACTTATTGGTTGTTTTTGGATTATAATCCTAATTTCATGTTGGTCGCCGAAAATTTAAAGAATGCACCCGGTATTAAAAATGGAAGTGATTATCTATTTCAATCTCGGAAACTTCTGAAACAATCACAGATACAATATGACTATATAGATGAAGAATTTAAAAAAGAAATAATAGATAATCAAGAATTTTATTTAATGAATTGTTCAATAAATTATATGGGACTAAATATTAAACAAAAATACTATTCGACAATTCAAAATGGATTTTGTTTAAGTGTTATAATATCGTTTATTGATGATGAACAGAAAAACGTCTTGGAAAAGATTATTAATTCGATGGAATTCAATAAACAACCACTATAACCTACTGATAACCACTTTTTTTTGCTAATTAATGTTTTATTAATAACTTTAAGCTTTAATTAAATAACTATCTTATGAAAAAGAAATTTAAAATATTATTATTTGTTTTAGGATTGTCAACTTTGATTGTGAGTTGTGGTAAAAAAAGCTCTTGGGAAGTAAAAGATGCTTTAGACGGATCCGGAAATAAGATAAAAGGGCAGTTATTCATTGGTGGGGTATTTAAAGGCACAATGACCAATTCTGTTATTTCTGGTGCAGCTACTGAAGTATGGATGCTAATTGAACGATCTAATTACTCTGGTGGGTTTTCTCTATCTACTACGTTTTTTGATTATGATAAAAATCAAGCACGCTTGGGGGTTTTTCAACTGATATACTTAAAAGTTGAAAAAGAAAGTGGTGAAATAGTTAATGTTACACAATTGTCATATGACAATTATGCAAAGGATCCACAAAGTCCTAATTTGCTTGACATACTCTTATCAGAAAAAACTCCACTAAAAATTACTGTTGATTTATCTAAAGTTAGTGGCTATGAAACAACTGTTTATAATTTTGAAGTAGATCCAAAAGGATTAGCAGATTTAATAAATAAAAATAGTTAGGTCTTTTATTGATTCTATGTTGGTTGGACACTAAAATTGCATTGGATTTTTTACTCCTTTTGATTTTTTGTTCGTGTAGTCCGTTTCCAAAACAGGTTCAATTCCATATAGTTTAGATTTGCCATCTTCAGTAATTTCAAGATATGGAAACCCGCTTTCATAAAGCGCCTTAATGATTTCAATGCCGATAAAATAAACAATTGTGAAATCTTTCGGATTTTTGAAAAATAATTGATAAAAAATACGATAACGGTATATAAATATATATCTTTAGTAAATGCAATCATCAAAGAGATGGGGCTTAAATAGCCTTTAAAAAAATATTTTATGGAAACAATTAAGGTGATCATTGAAAAAACAAAAGACATGTATTCTGCTTATGCTGAAAATACTAAAGGTATTTATGCCGGTGGGGATACAGTTGAAGAAGTAAAACAGTCTGTTTTAGATGCTATTCGGCTTTTGAAAAAATACAATACCGATGAAAACATACCGGGCATCTTAAAAGGGGATTATCAAATCGTGTATCACTTTGACACACAAAGTTTTTTGAGCTATTACAACAAGGTATTTACAAACGTGGCACTGGAGCGGATAACGGGTATAAATCAAAAATTATTGCACCACTATGCTACAGGGTTAAAAACCCCTCGTGAACCCCAAAGAAAAAAAATAGAAAATGCCCTTCACAGATTAGGTTCTGAACTCTTATTATTGGAATTGTAATTTTTTAGAAGAAAGACACAGTCAGCTCCATCCTAGCACGGTGGGGCTTTTTTTATGTCATTTGTCTCATTCCTGGCATCAAAAAAAGAGATTGCTAACCTTCGTTAACAACCTCATTTTCAGCGGAGAGAGTGGGATTCGAACCCACGGTACACTTTTGGCGTACACACACTTTCCAGGCGTGCTCCTTCGACCACTCGGACATCTCTCCCTGGTCTGATAACAAGTCGTGATTGACTGGTCATATAATTTGTGGCACAAAAATAGGTGATTTTTTTATTTTCCGGCTAACAATTCTTAAAACATAACCATAAATCCTTTATTCGCGATTAGCTGATTGAACAGGAAGCGCATCCTTCTTTAAAAAATGAATTTTTCCATGGCTATCAACGAGGTGCACAGCTATATCCACCAACTCACCCTTTTCCCAGTGGGGGGCATTAGTGGCTTCAAGTTCCATAATTCCTTTATCAAAATCGGTATTTTTCCTTGTGAATTTACCTTCGAAAGCATCGCGAACAAGATTTGAGGAGCGCAGGTAATAATAGTCAGCCTCGAAATTCGTAGGTAATGTGGTATGATCCGGAGTTGTCAGCCAGATGATCACTTTCATTTTGCTTGAAGCTGTAGTATCGATCAGCGAGATTTGAGCGTTTATTTCGATCTCTTTCTTCCCTAATCTTATGATTTCAGGGGCTTCGCAAGGACAAATCGTTTTAGTAACGGTACATCCTGCGAGCATTAAAATGATCATTAACAAGGATAATGTATTGGAATATCGAATACTATGCATCGGGTTAATTCTTGACATGATAAGCCATATAATCTAATTACCAGAACAAATATTTAGGCCGAAAGTTTTAAAAATAGTTATAATAAACATATGTCGGTTAAACGTTCGGTAACGTGCAGCTAATTTGCACTATCGTACAATCTGATCCAAATAGTAAATTTTGTTATTTACTGTATTTCAGCGTTAAAGGATAGTTGGCACACGGCTTGTTGAAGCAAGTACGAAATATTATATTTAAAATAAACTAATTCTTTTTCGGCATGAAACAATTTAAAATCTTCGTTACTCTGCTGATTCTCACTTTTGTTGGAATCAACGTAAATGCTACTGACCTAACAGACAATTCAATTAATTTGAAAGGAAATTCAAATACAAGCCTGGGTAATTATGAGGTCAAGGAACTTCCTCCTTATGATGTGAACGGAACGATGATGCGTACTTTTGAGTTGACTTATGAAAAAGCTCAAATATCGGTTTTAATTTATTTAGATCAACGCGCAAATTGCAGGGATTATGTCGTTCGCTCGAAAAATCTCGAAGTTCGGTATACGTGTAAAAAGACTTCTTTTGGAGCGCAGCTTCTATCGGGCAAGCAAATGAAATACGATCCTGCCCTTAACGCGCTATTTATATCTCAGGATGAATTTGCAAAACAACAAAAAATTTCAGAGGGAGCTTTACCAATTGCCTCGGCATTGGGTCTTATCGCAAGTTATTATCCAAGCTTGCTGAAGAGTCCGGACCTTCTCAACTAACATCGAATATAGTTTTATCACATATTACCCCAGCTGCAGCAAGCGACTGCACATTTTCTTCAAAGCCTGCCAGACCGCCATCTGGCAGGTTCCTATTTATATTAATCCAAATCAACCGCCTACTCAACCCTATCAGATTTAAATCAATATATTTTCAGTTTGAGTAATTTAATCTGATAGCAAATTATTAATTTTAGCATCGTTATTGACCAATAATTCAAACCAATATTATTATCCTATGAGAACACCGATCCGATTCCTTTTGGCAGTACTCCTTCTGGGAGTATTTTTTTCGTGTAAGAAAGTAAATTACACAAAAGAGCTCAAAACCGATAAAAACGGTTATTCGTATGAACAAGTAACCAATGATCCGTTGAAAACAAGGATTTATACCTTGAAAAACGGACTAACGGTCTATCTTTCTGTCAATAAAGACGAGCCTCGGGCAATGGGGCTTATCGGTGTGAGGGCCGGATCAGTTAATGACCCCTCCGAAACTACAGGGTTAGCTCATTACCTTGAACATATGATGTTTAAGGGAACGGATAATTTTGGTACTACTAACTGGCCTGCAGAGAAAGTGCTGCTGGATAGTATCTCAAATCTTTTTGAGAAATATAAAGCAGAGTTGGAACCTGCAAAGAAAAAAGATATTTACAAGCAGATAGACATGGTATCGCAGGCAGCATCCAAATTTGCAATTCCAAATGAATACGATAAAATGTCGTCATCGATTGGAGCAAAAAGTACAAATGCCTTTACCAATTACGACGTAACTGCCTTTATGAATGACATTCCCGTTAATGAACTTAAAAAATGGATAGAAATGGAGAGCGAACGTTTTCGCAATCCGGTTCTTAGGCTTTTCCACACCGAGCTGGAGACTGTTTACGAAGAGTTCAATATGTATCAGGATATGGATGACATGCGGTTGAACAATGCTTTGATGAAAGGCCTGTTTCCTACCAATCCGCTGGGGCGCGATATCATTGGATTTCCGGAACATTTAAAAAATCCTTCGATGGTAAACATCATGAAGTTTTACAGAACCTGGTATGTTCCTAACAATATGGCGTTTATCCTTAGCGGAGATATTAATTGTGACGAAACAATAAAGTTGATAGATAATACTTTTGGAAAATTTGAATCAAAAGAGTTACCAAAGATTGAATCTCCCAAAGAAGCTACCATTACAGCACCAGTTGTTAAAGAGGTTGTTGGTCCGGAAGCTGAACAGGTTCAATTGGCTTTCCGTTTCAGCGGTTATAGTTCGGACGACCGCAAATATGTGACTATGATCGATTATATCCTTTCCAATTCGGTTGCCGGATTGATTGACCTTGATCTGAATCAGCAGCAGAAAGTGCTTCAGGCAGGCAGTGGTAGTAATTTCGAAATGAATTATGGCTTTCATCTTTTCTTTGGAAAACCGCGACAGGGACAAAAGCTGGAAGAAGTTCGCGATTTGCTCCTTGCTGAGATTGAAAAGGTAAAAAAAGGGGAGTTTGATGAGTGGATGATTCAGGCTACGGTCAACAATCTGAAATTGGAGAAGATACGCAGGAATGAGAGTAATCAAAGAGCATTTACTTTTCTGGATGCCTTTATAAAAAAAACAGATTGGGCTACCGAACTTGAGTTTAATGATCAGCTTGCAAAAATTACCAAAGCTCAACTTGTTGCGTTTGCCAAAGCAAATTACAAAGACAACTATGTTGAAGTATTCAAAAGAACGGGCGTTGCAAAGGATCTTGTTAAGGTTGAAAAACCCCAGATTACCCCGATTGCTATCAATCGTGCTGATCAGTCTGCTTTTCTGAAAACATTTATTAATGAAGGCGCGGCTCCGCTCGAACCGGTTTTTGTAAATTACTCTGAATCAATTAAAGAGGAAAAACTGAACGAAAATGTAAATTTCGATTTTATTCCGAATACCACCAATGATTTGTTTTCACTGAATTATGTCACCGAAATAGGTAGTAATCACGATCCTAAGCTTGCACTTGCAGTTAAATATCTTCCCTATCTTGGAACGGAGAAGTTTACAGCCGAACAATTCAAGAAAGAGCTTTATAAATTGGGCGTTTCATTAAGTGTTAATACCCGAACAGATCGGTCCTATGTATCGATTAGCGGCCTGGATCAGAACAGCGAAGCAGGAATCAAGTTACTCGAACAACTTCTTGCAGAAGCTAAGCCCGATAAAGAGGCCTATAGTAAATTGGTTGAAGGGATTTTAAAAGAGCGGGAAGATCAGAAAAAGGATCAATATGCCATTGGGAATGCACTCCAAAATTTTGGTAAATATGGAAAGGAATCGCCATTCACGAATATCATTTCCGAAGAAGCGTTAAAAGCTGTGGATCCGACCGAACTCACTGGTATTATTCATAAGTTCTGTCGTTATCCGCACCGTGTATTTTATTATGGCCCTACCGAACTTACAAAGGTTCTGGCACTTGTGAAAGGCAATCATACTTTGGCCGCTGAAGTTATACCTATTCCGGCTGAAAACCCTTTTATTGAGCAAGTCACAGACCTGAATCAAGTCTTTTTTGTTGATTACGACAAATCTCAGGTTCAAATTGTAATGATGTCACGCGATATTCCATTCGATCCCAAAACAATGGTCAATGCCCGCGTATTTAATGAGTATTACGGAAATTCGATGAGTTCAGTAGTTTTTCAGGAGATTCGCGAAGCGAGGGCTTTGGCCTATTCAGCCTGGGCAAACTATTTACGCCCTGCCAAAAAAGAGGATTCATTCTATATTTACGGATCTGTTGGAACACAGGCCAATAAAATGATGGATGCAATCGGTGCAATGAATGGATTGTTCACCAAAATGATTGTTGACGAGAAATCGTTTAATATCGCGAAAGAGAGCGTGATAAAAAGCATTCAGACAGAGCGGATAATTAAGAGTAATATATTCTGGAACTGGTTGCAAAATAAAAAGTTAGGAATCGATTACGATATTCGCAGAGATTACTATGAGGTCGCAAAAAATGCTAAGCTCGACAATGTTCAGCAGTTCTTCGATCAACATTTTAAGGATAAAAAGTACACTTATATGATCGTTGGCAGCAAGAAAGATGTTGACCTTGTGAAGTTAAAAACCATTGGGCCGGTAAATGAACTGGCACTGAAGGATATTTTCAATTATTAATCAGAACGGATTTTTTCAGAAAAATAACAAATAGAAGTTCCTGATATGGGAACTTCTATTTGTTATTAAAATATGGTATCAGACAATTTTTCAAGCCTGTCTTTGGGCTCATACTATAAACTACATCACCTGTCCAGCCAATTTTTGAATTCCTGAACCCTTTCGCGTGCAACCACGATATTGGGGTCGTCGATACCTTCAATTTTGAGGCGAAGGCGGCTGTTGGTCCAGGCAAGGATGTTGGTACATGCCTGAATCGAAACAATATATTTGCGGTTTATCCTGAAGTAAGTCCCGGGGTCGAGCATCGGTTCAAGCTGATCGAGTGCATAATCGATGCAGTATGTTCGTTTCTCAGTAGTGTGAATAAAGCTTGCTTTCTCCTGAATATAAAAAACCAGAATATCTTCTACGGGAATACTTTTGATTTTATCGCCTACTTTCACCATGAATCGCGATTTGTATAACTTTTCTGAAGCTGAATTTGTGATCGAAAGTATCTTTTCGAGCACCAGACCGGGAGAAAAGTGTTTGGCTTTTTCGATTGCCTGGTTTAGCCGTTCTTCTTCAATGGGTTTTAGCAGATAATCGATGCCATTAGTTTTAAAGGCTTCAATGGCATAATGATCGTAGGCGGTGGTGAAAATAATGGGGCAGCGCACAGCAACCTGATTGAAAATTTCAAAACTCAGTCCATCGGCCAACTGAATATCTGAAAAAATCAGGTCAGGTTCCGTATTATTCTGTAAATATTTCACCCCGTCGCGAACAGATTCGAGTTTGGCAACCACCTTACTGTTAGGAGCGACCTTGGTTAACAAGCGTTCCAGGTGGTTGGCTGCACGGGTTTCGTCTTCAAGAATTATTACCTTCATTTTTCCAGTGATTTAAGGATAGGAACACGAACCAGAAAATTTTCTTCCGAAGGAATGATTTCGATAGGTTGGTCGGAAAAGAATGCAAATTGCTGAATAATGTTTTTTAGTCCGGTTTTCTTTGAGTCTTCACCTACATTCTTTGATCGCAAACCATTTTCAACTTCCAGATAATCTTTGTTTTTCCGGATTGAAATTCGGAGAGGAAAGGCTTCGGAAACTTCGTTGTGCTTTACAGCATTTTCAATCAGTAGCTGTAAAGTCATAGGAACAATATAGTCATCAGGGCCTGCCTGAATATCATTTTCAATGTTTAATTTATCTTCAAAACGGGTTTTCAATAAAAAAGTAAACGAACGGATAAAATCCAGTTCATCTTTCAGCGGAACCAACTCTTTGTCACGGCTGTCGAGCACA
>JAPLDR010000089.1:8651-57679 GCA_026391655.1 Bacteroidia bacterium
ATCGTCGTACACGAGATCACTCAATACATTCAGACTATTAAATAAAAAATGAGGATTAATCTGATTTCTAAGTGATTCGTATTTGTAAGCCATCATTTCTACTTTTAATTTTTCAGCTTGAACAAAGGATTGTTTCCAGGCATGAAAAAAGCCAATAGCGGTAAATATCAATGAAATAATTAACGATACTAAGAGGGTGTATGGAACTGATCTGAGAATTGAGCTCCAGGCTTTTGATGGCAAAATCCCATTCCAGATATATAAATTGAGAAACTGAATCAGAATATAGGCGCTGCTTGAATAAGCCAGAAATGTCAAAATTTCGATGAAAGTCTTTTTTACAGGTGTTTCGATCCACGATATTTTCCGATCAAGATAAATGTGAACAACAACTAATCCAGACCATTGGGTAATGCAGATGCTAAATGACCACAAAAAACTAATTACAAAACTTCTCAAATCATGAGTAGCTCCAGCCATAAAAATGAAAATTATCAATAAACTCAATATTGCATTGGCAAGCAGGTATTTGAGCAGGCTAAATGGTTTGTTCCAGTCTCCGGGAATATTCATTCGATAATTGATTTTAAAAGATTGATTGTTTCGTAAAATTAAAGATAAATCCGGTTTCGAAAGATATCAACCACCGAAACCGGTTTTAAATTTCCGACGCAGCGTCTTTATATTTTTATGGTTTAATGTGCTTGAGTCACTCCGACTTGTTTAGACAAGGCTAAATACAAGTCGTTCAGCGCCTCGCTTTTCTCTTTAGCCTATATTTACTGACATCCTTTCACGATTCCCATCAGCTGATCTTTCCCCCATGAAGGATGGATAGGTGATTTGGGCTTGAAATTATCCCATTTCGTCAGCAATTCTTTGGCTTGAGGACAAAACGATTTTGGATCCTTGCCAAAAAACTGGGCAGAACCCATATCTCCCTGCAATTTTATCAGTTGTGCACGTGGATTAGTCGGATCCAATGCCAGTGCTTTACCCACAGCTTGTCCCGAAAGTCCGCTAAATTCCTGTCCACGTTCTGCAGGATTCACAACTAACCGGGCTACATAGTAAAACGACTGGAGAGCAAATACTTCCGATTCGTTAGGAACCATTTCGATCAATTTTGCAACCGATTTTTCGGCAACATCAAGGTAACTGTCTTTTTTAGCTGCATCGGTTTGTTCCATAAAACTCATAATGATGTAGCAATGTGCATGGTAATAAAGTGGCAACCATTCAGTTTTTTCGACATCGGCAATCATTTGAAATTTATTGCCCAAAGCCTGAAAGTCGGCTACATTTTTACATGTTGAGAACTGACCAAGCGTTTCGCCCATGGTCTTAAAAAATTCGGGCTTTTGAGCCATCGAAACGAGGCTGACAAACACTACTGCAAGGGATAGAATGATCTTTTTCATGATTAATTGTTTTAAAATGTTTAAAATTATTATTTGATAATGGCATTCATAATTTATAACTCATAACTCTATTCGATTTTGTCGAGCTGATTGGCATCTCCTTTCCGTGTCAGCGTAATGAAACAGGCCAGCACGTAAAAGCGGTTCGAGCCGGGCTCAATAGCTGCACTCGGATAATTTCCACCTGAGTCCGGCGAACTCGCATATCTGCGGCCAAATTCATTTTTAAAACCCAAAACATTAGTGACCGCACCGTAAAATATAATGTTTTTCCGGTAAAGAAAACTCCAGCTCAGATCAAGGCTTCGGTAAGGCAACATTTTTTCGCCGTTAAAAATTGGTGAATTTGGATCATTGTAAACACGTGGTGACGAGTATTTGAAATTTATTCCGGCCAGCGACCGCAAACCACTGAACCAGTGTTTGTAAACAACAGCCAAATTGTGTTTGCTCGCGAAGGTTGGGATAACTTTCTCCGGATAATTACGATAATCGCGTTTGGTATCCAGGTAGGAATACGAAATCCAGTAGTCGCCGTTTTTGATGGTTTTATTGTCTCTCCAGAACAAGTCAAGCCCTTTTGCATAACCACTTCCCAGATTTGAATAGCTTGATGGCAGATAAAATGCAACACCGTTCGTTTTTACAAGATCTTTATAATCTTTGTAATAAAGCTCAATCCGAAGGGTTCGTTTGTTTATCGACGATTGGTAACTAAATGTATAATGATCGGCACGTTCGGGATTTATCCGGTTAGTGTAAAGCAGGTAATCATCTAAAGGATTTTGATAGAACCAACCGTAAGCTAGCGAGAATTGGCTATTGCCGGTAACTTTGTAGGCTGCCGATAGTCGAGGTGACAAATTAACACTCTTCAGATAATCAGAATATTCAACACGGGCACCAATGCGGGTTACAAACTTTGATGAAGCATATACCTGAGCTTCGGTAAATCCTGCAATTGTATGATTGGTAAAGCTGTTGTAGTGCATTTCTGCCGGCATCTGAACGTTTTGTGAAAACGTTTTTGCAAATAATTCACCACCAAATTTTAGGGTGAATTTTTCGGTAAATGGATGCGAAAATACATTTTTAAGGTGAACACCCACTATTCTTTTGCCAACTGTTGTTTGATTAAAACGGATGTCATCCTTGTTATTGGTGAACGATGCGGCAGAGGTCATTGCCCATTTTTCACCCAGTTGTCCATTCCAGGAGGCATTCATAAAATAATTATCATTAGCGAGCTTATAATCAAACGGACTTCCGCCCTGATCCAGATTTTTCTGGTTAATAGTAAAGCCTCCATTCTCGAAACTTGAATATAACTTAAACATGCCCGTTTTGCCAGTCTTTTGCCTGACGCTCAGCGCACCTGTTTTAGATTCCGGTGCCTTCACCCAGTCGTAATTTTGTGGCGTAATGCTCATATATGGCGCAAGATTATTGTAAGTCAGACTTCCTGTAATTGCACCATTTTTCCACAATTTGGTTCCGGCAAACTCCGCTCCAATCGACAAAAAAGATAAATCAAACTGATCTTCGGCTGGCATATCGTTGGTATTGAGTAATAAAACTGATGAGAGTGCCTGACCATATTCGGCTGAATATCCACCCGTGCTAAAAATTGTTCCTTTAAACATAAATGGGTTGAATCTTCCCCGCGTTGACAGATTGGGTGCGGACGGATTGTAGGGAACATATACGAGCGAACCGTCGATATAGGTTTGTGATTCTTCGCTGTCGCCTCCTTTTACAAATAATCGACCTGATTCTCCATTTGTTGTCGTGCCGGGAAGCGACTGCAGAGCACCATAAACATCACCCTTAGCTCCGGCAGTGGTCACCATGTCGAGGGGAGTGATGGTTATCGCTTGCCTTTTGTCTCCCGCTTCGAAAGTTCCCGCTGTGATAATTACTGCATTCAACTGATTGAATGCTTCTTTCAACTGAACATTCATGCGGATGGTATCGCCTTTTAGTTCCACTTTTCGTGATACCGGTTCGTAGCCCATAAACTCAGCCTGCAAATCAAACTGGCCGGTTTTGGCTGTTTTAAAAATAAATTGTCCGTTTTCGTTGGCCGAAGTTCCATCATAAGTTCCCTTCAAATAGACATTGGCTCCTGGTAAAACTTCTCCCTGTTCCTTAGTTACTTTCCCCGTAATAATTGTCTGCGAAAATGCAATCTGGCAGAGCAGGCTTAAGAGAATATAGAAGATTGATCGTTTCATTTTGTTGACTTTTGATGTTTTACGATTCAAAGTTGAAACAAAACAAGCATGACTCAAAAAAATATTCGGTGAACTGTAGTATTTTGAAGGTGAATTGTAGGAAATGGGTGGCAGGCTATGTAGAGATACTACACGATCCCCCGATTATGGGTTGTTAACAATGCCGTTACAAGAGTCAACATTGCTATTGTAATCGTTGACAATGCCGCTTTTCAGCATATGATGATATGTTTCAAAGTGATAGTTTGACCTGTTCAGGACACGAACAAGTCAGACTATCACTCCTGCTTACAATTGATGGGAGGTTATAGAAGGCGGTAAAAAGTTTTCTTCTAACCCAATTACTGCCGATGTTGTATGAGATTTCTTCGGATCAAGAATGATCACATCATCGAATGCATTGACAGCCTCCACACAAACAAAAGTCTTATAACCTTCATTGGGAAGGTCGCCGATGAGGGCACAGGTTTCTGCCCATGGATTCCAGACAGTTGTTATCTTGCTTCCTGTTTTGGCAATGCGAATTTTTCTTTTGAACAAGCTATCTTCAATCACGCAGGTGGCTTCGGTATTGTGATAATGGCGGGTTTCGGCCTTATTAATTTCGATTTTGGGAGACGCCTGAATAAACTCACCTGGTTCGAGTTGGCTGTGATAGGTTGCTCCCTGCAATCCGGTAATGGCAATGTTTTCGATGGAAGAAAGTTTATAATACGAATGGAACGCACACGTATATTCAAACGGCATATCCGATGGATTGGTCACTTTCAGGCTCACTTCAAGAGTTTGTCCGACTATTATGGTTAGTTCAACACAATAATCATGAGACCAGTAGGCTTTTGTCTCTTCCGATGAGCAAAGCTGAAACCTGACCAAAGTTTCTCCATCTGTAGTAGATGTTGTCTCAATAACATTCCAGTACATCAGTCGGGCAAAGCCGTGCTGTGGTTTCTTTGGATCTGTTTTATGCGGCCCAAACCAGGGAAAGCACACCGGAATTCCACCTCGGATGGGTTTCCCGACTTCAAAAATACTATCAGGACTCATCCAAAGGATTTCCTTTGAATTATGAGGTCTGTAACTCGTTACATGTGCTCCATACAGGCAAATACGGGCGTCGGCATATTTGTTCGATACGGTCAGATAAATCAAATCGTTATCAATAGTGGAAAAATTTGCTTCGCCGTCGATACCAAACGTATCGTTCAGTGTGTTAATGTCAATCATAGTATTTCTTTTTAGATGTAAAAATGTGAGTCTTAATTTTCATGGCGGTTGAATAACATATAGCCAAAGCTGGCCTGAACATAAAACTTCGGATCGCTGCCACTGAAAAAATTCAACAGTAAACTTGCGGGGCCGAAAGGGGTATGAACCACAAGACCGCCGCTTCCGATAAACTGGTTGGAAGTGAATAGTTTATCACTATAATATGGACGATTGTTATTGTCACTTAATAATTCTTCAAATGGCTGAAAATAATATCCTTCCAATCGTATATGAGCTGATGGAGATATTGGCACTATCGCTTTTAAGCCTCCCGCAACAAAATTATTAGCCCGGAGGTTGGGTAAATATCTGATGGAACTGTTGACAATGGGAGAGAAGCTTTTGGCTGAAATTAAAGATGAGGTATAGTTGTTAAAAAGCTTTTTGGTTGAGAAATAGGAATCGGTTTCAATACCAAGAGTTAACCATTTCGTAGATTTAAAATACTTTTCGAAGCTAAGTTCCAGTTGAATATACTGATGTTCATTACGGTACCGGGGATTATTAGTACTTGTTGATCCCGGAGTCTCTTTTTCGGTTCCAAACATGTACAACGCCTCGAACTTAAACATTTTACCTTCAGTAGGATATTGTTTTTTATTAAAGGCTTTTTCCTCAAAACGGGCGTGCAAATTTCGCGCAGTAAATGTGGTGCGATCCGGTTCGTCATCCTTCGTATATTTTGTTGTTTGATAATACTCATTCGATTGATTCAAGAAGTCTATTCCAGCTTCCCATTTTGAAGTGGTTTTTGCCGGAAAACTAACGTCAAACTGAATATTATCGTCATTACGAACCACATAATGAGGGCGTTTATCTTCAAAAAAGAGTTCTGTCGATCCCGAAAAGTAGTTAAACCTGTTTTTAATAAAATAGAGATCCAGCGAAAATGGTTGTTTTGTGGTAAAATTGAAACGCGATCCTACCAGGAATGAGCTGTAAAATTTACCGATATGGATATTTGACTGAATAGTAATCGGAAGATTATTGAACAGACGATAATCGAGACCAATGTATCCCTGATTGACATCCGAGAGCGAAAAGTAGCCTCCAACACCCACTGCAAGAGGTTTCTGCTGTTCAGCTTTAAGCTGCAGATCAAAGTATCCGGTTTCATTATTATAATCAGTGGTCGGTATAAGTGATTTGATTTTATCGTCAGCCAGAATTTTAAAATACTCTCTTCTAAGTTCTTCTAAATCAAATGTATTTGATTTGTGGCGTATCGACTGTATCACATAATACCTTAGAGATCCATCCACTCCGGATACTTGAATGTTGTTAAATATCATAGCGGGACTTTTGCTTCTGTATTCCTCGCGCCTACGCGTAAGCTGTTCCATATCAGATCTTCTGGTAATTCGTGATTTAATTTTTTCCATTTTTGCCATTGTCGATTCGTAACCCGCTTTTTCGATATCAGGTAGATTCTCAAAGTCGAGAAACGCAAAATGTTCAACCGGCGATTTGATTGTAATTCCCAGACTGTCAGGTATTAAGTAGTTAGTTTTCCGAACCATCATATTCCATATCTGGAGTTTAAGGTCATCTATTTTTGGTTTTTTATCTTTAAAGTCGATGGCGCTTCCGATCATAATATCAGGTTTAAAATCCTGCTGCATCACATCGAATGGAAAGTTGTTTACCAATCCGCCGTCGAAAAGTAGAACACTGTCAATCTCGATAGGTTTAAAAAATAATGGTACGGTCATTGATGCTCTGATAGACATTCCAAGATCTCCTTTACGGAGAACAACCGGGCTGTTGAGGTAAATATCGGTTGCCACACACCTGTAGGGAATAAAGAGTTTATCGAAATTGTTTTTAGAGACGGCATTCGCAGGGCTGAATAGTTCCATAAAAGCAAAATCTATTTGTCCTGCAGGGATTATATTGGTGGGGAGAGCCAGTTTCATTTTATCTTCATTCCTGGCAAAGTCGAGATCGATGAAGGAAGGATTATCGTCTAGTTTCTTGAAATAATAGACATACCGTGGGGGAATTATCCCTTTCGACCAAAGTTTGAAGTCTTCAGATTTGAAGAGAGTCTCCATTTCGTCGGGCGAATAGCCGGCAGCATATAGCCCACCGATAATAGCACCCATCGAAGTTCCGGTAATATAGTCAATTGGAATATTGTTCTCCTCAAGTGCCCTGATGACGCCTAAATGAGCAAGTCCTCTTGCTCCGCCTCCGCTAAGGACTAATCCAACTTTTTGAGCAGATCCCGGAAACGATATCATGGAAAGGAAAATTAAAACAAAGTATATGACATTCTTCATAATCTGAATATCAATTATTTAGATCGTTAAGTATCTTCAATTTTGTGCTTTAATGATTGGAATCCTTCTCCGAGGATCTCGCTGGCATCCATAATTGTAATAAAAGCATGAGGATCAACTTGATTGATATGCTCTTCAAGAATGGCTACCTCTCTTCTGTTTACAACGGTAAATATAATATTTTTCTCTGTATTGGTGTACATTCCAACCCCTTTCAGGTAGGTTCCGCCGCGAGCACGATCGTTTATGATCTTATCCCGGATATCTTCGTGCTTATCTGATATGATAATCAACGCTTTATTATAATTGGCACCTTCCAGGATCAGGTCGACTGCCCGGCCAGTGATATAGATTACAATCAAACTATAAAGCGGTATTTGCCAATCCTTAAAAGCTGCCAGAGCAACCAAAACGATAGCTGTATCGACCCAGATAAGCATTTGACCAATTGGGATTCGTGTATATCTGGTGATCACCATCGCAATAATATCGCTGCCTCCCGAAGTAGCTCTTGCTTTAAAGATCATTCCAAGACCGATACCGGTTAACACTCCTCCGAAAATACATGAAAGTAAGACATCATTGACCAGCGGGGCATCACCAATTTCGCGCATCCAGGTAATGCCATCCATAAATATAGAGGACGAAACAAATCCATAAATAGTTTTAGTTCCAAATCTCGGACCAAGAAGTTTTATTCCAAAATAGGTTAATGGAATGTTTACAAGCATGTTAAATATTCCGATCGGAAATCCGTCGGGCCAGAGTGCCATCCCTTTGGTGAGATAATGGACTATAATTCCGAGGCCATAGATACCCCCCGGAACTATTTTATGCGGGGTTATAAAAAATACAAAACCCACGGCCATGATAAAAGATCCGACAGTAATAAATCCATAGTCGACAAACCATCGTTTGGTAAACAGTTTTTCCTTTGTGATAAATGCCATAAACAGTGGATAATTTTTTCTAAAATTACAAAAAAAAGGGTTCCTTTTTGGGGAACCCTTTTTTAAAGTTGTTGTTTTTAGAATCTTTTTTCTTTGATCCGGGCTTTTTTACCGGTCAGCTCGCGAAGATAGAACAAGCGGGCACGACGTACACGACCCATACGGTTAACTTCGATTCCATCAATAAAAGGTGAAAAGAAAGGGAAAATCCTTTCAACACCGATATTACCAGACATTTTACGAACGGTAAAAGTTTTTGTTGTACCGGTACCTTTGATTTGAATTACTGTTCCTTTGTAGTTCTGAATTCGCTCTTTGGCACCTTCGACGATTTTGTAACGGACAGTTACTGTGTCACCTGCGTGAAATTTAGGTAGTTCTTTCTGCTCACCTAAAAACGCGTTTTCTGCAATTTTAATCAGATCCATTATGATTGACTTTTACGATATTATTGACGAACGCAATATTCACAGTGTCTATTTGTTTGCTGTCAGAGATTGCGTACGGAACTGGCCGCAAAAGTAGATAAAATTTCCGGTTAATAAATAGCTACAATTTAAGTTTTTTTTGGATTGTGTCTGGTATGGCTGCTTTATTTACTACAATTGCCGTGGTTTTGTAACGCAAATAGGGCTTGGAGGCATAAAAATAACCTTTTAAATCGTTGTATTTGCCCCACGAGTTTTTCACTTTGTAGTAAATTGTGCCGTTTTGATCTTTGGCAAGTCCGATTAAATGCATGGCATGATCGTCGGTCGTTTCCTGACTATCAAAGGACATCTGTCTTATTTCCTGTGTAATAACTTTTTCTTTTCCTGGTTTATCAAATTTATAGAGCGCCGATTCTTTGTCTTTTTCTGAGAGACTATCCCACCTGGCGATCTCCGCGTCATTCATGTTGGTCGGGGTTTTATCCGGCACTACAGCGATTCCTTTTTGTGTTGTAGAAAAACCTTTATCGCTTGTATCGGCTGCCCAAAGGACAGAGTAACCTTTTTCAATAGAAGAATCAACGATCTCCTGAAGTTCATCAAGCGGAACATTGTAAAATTCACTCCAAAGCCAATTGTCTGGTACTTCAAGTACAAATGGCAAATAAAACGGGTGATGAGTGAAGGATGTGATCTGGATGTAATCACTTCCCTTTATTCCACAATATTCGCTGGCAAAGGTTTTAGGAGTATAGTTCTTTCCTTTATATTCAAAACTAAGCGGCACAGAACCCAGATAGGCATCGATAGTACTATTTAGCGCTTCGTCCCATACCGGTGACAATTTCTTGTTTTTGTTTTCGACTACTGCTTCGACCATTTTGCGCAGAACATTATCCATCTCGCCATGAACATGTTTTTCTTCGTCGTATTTTATTCCGGGATATACACTTTCAGGCACAAGTCCGTAATTATCTGCAACATATAAATCATCAAAAAGAACACCTCCAGGACCGAAGTTGGTATTTCCCTGCATCCTCACATATTTTAGGGCTTTGTCGCGATAGCACATACTAACCTCAAACATTTCTGATAAATCAACTTCCGGTTTTCCCATACGGAGCATTTCGGCTTCAAAAAACGACATTCCCGCAAATGACCAGCAGGTACTAGATTTGTATTGATTTTTGACAGAAGTGTGTGGTATTTCTTTGATTAATTGAAATTTATAACCTTCATCGTCTTTATTCCCGGCATACGAAAAACCAACTGTAAGCCATATTGTGAGGGCAAGGATAACCCCCTTTTTGATTGTCTTCATACTAAATTTTAATGTGTAGTTTAACTCCGAAAAATAGGATAATGTATTGAATTTCAGCGTTTAATTGTCATTTAAAATGAATCTAAATTTTGTTCAGGGAGTTATCCTGGCTAATAAGGCTGAAACCGATTATTGAATGGTTTTGTTTCCGGATTGATAAAGATTTTCAACCGGATGATCAGTGCCTTTGTAAAGTATTCTTCCTGAGATGATTGCTGATTTTGAAACGGGAAGATAGCCAATTGTTCCCATCGAAATATAGTTTAGCGCTGCTGTAAGGCAGGCATCCGACAGGTTACCCCAATCTTGTGTTACATTGTCTTTAATGTTATAATCAACTGGTATACCATCGAAATAGTCGCTGTAACCCTGCGAATTTACATTCCGGAAACTGATTGGGGCTACAGCAATATTCAGTTTTGTATCCCCTTCAATATTCATTCCAACCGGTTTCCCATGTGTCGTCGAACCAATTAGTTTCATATTCATATATGGTTTCAGCCCGGAAATAACCAGCTCACTTGCCGATGCCGTTGAAGATGTGGTGATTACGATAAGTTTATTCAATTGCACGCTGTTAGGCTTCAGTCCGATTACACTTTGATATCCCATTCTGACATGCTTATTGTTGTATGTTAGCGTGTTATATACTTTGTTATTATAAGGTTTTCCTGCGAGCATTGCAACAAGCGAGTCGGCACAGTCGAGTGTTCCACCGCCATTGTACCTGATATCAAGAACCATATCGGTAATACCTTGTTGTGCAAAATTGTCGAATGCTGAATTGAGCTCTTTCACCGAACTTCCGAGAAAATCGCTAAAGACAAGATAACCAATCTTCTTAGCCCCTTTTTGGTAAATATTTGAATATTGAACAGAATTGATAATGATATTCCCTTTAGTCATTTGAATGGTCGACTCGGAACCATCGTTTTTAATAAAAATGAATGAGTTGCTTGTGCTATTAAGCACTGTGTTTACTTCGCTGTCGCTCATTGCGGCCACTGTTTTTCCATTAATCGCCTTGATTTGCCACCCTCGTTTTACGCCTGCCTTGCCCATTGCGCTGTTGTCGTAAACGAACAAAATACGTAGAATATCCAGGTCGTCAAATCCCATACCGGCACCCCAACCTGTTGTCTCACCATTCTCGAGTAAATTAATCATATCAGTATAGGACATCGTGAAACTCCATCGGTCTTTGATGTATCTTATTTTATTAATGTATTCATCGGGAGTTTTAATAGTAGTCAGATCGACGGCTGGCATAGATTCGTACCACAGGTAAAAATCGTTAAAAGTATTGGCCGTAAATTGCACCAATGGATCAACTGTTTGAGCGATATTTAGTTGTGTGTCCTTTTTGCAGCCAAAGACCACCAGAAGGGACAAGAAAAGTGAAAAATATATTTTTTTGTACATTAGAAATCTAATTTATTGTTTTCTGGATATATAGGCCTGAAAATTTTTAAAATCTTTCAGGAATGTATCAGTTTATCACTACAACTATCGTGCAAACCGGAATAAAAAAGATATCCTTTTTATGATTCTTTTTTTGGGTAATTAATCCTTACATGATAAATATTGTGAAGCTTTTCAAGAAAGATCTCTTTCAATAAGGTGATGTCTTTGAAAGTCAGTGGAGCATAGTCGAGTTGTCCTTCTTTTATTTTTTGCTGGAAAATTGTATCGATTAGCCTTTTTAAGCTGTCGTTATCTTTTTTATCAAGACTTCGTGAGGCTGCCTCTATGCTGTCGGCAAGCATTACAACAGCAGTTTCGCGCGTCGAAGGTAAGGGTCCCGGATAGGTAAAAAGGCTTTCGTCGATCTCCAGATTGCTCTTAATGTTTGATTCAATGAAAAAATAACTTGTTTTAGTCGTACCATGATGTGTTTTGATAAAGTCGATGATTTGCTCCGGAATTTTATGTTTTCGGGCAAGTTCAACTCCCCGGTTGACATGTTCCATGATTATTTTCGCGCTCTCTTCGAACGAGAGCCGATCGTGCGGGTTAATTCCTATTGCCTGATTTTCAGTAAAAAATTGTGGATCTGTAAGTTTTCCTATATCATGATAAAGTGCACCAGCCCTTACAAGCAGCGGATTTCCACCTAATCTAAGAATTGCCTCTTCGGCAAGATTGGCAACTTGCAGGGAATGCTGAAAAGTTCCGGGAGCCTCCTCTGCAAGTTTGCGCAATAGTTTCTGATTCGAATAAGATAATTCAATCAGTGTAACATCGGAGACAAATCCGAAAGACTTTTCAATCAGAAATACAACGAGATAGGTGATCAAAGTGAGGGCGGCATTTATAAGAAACCATTTTATTATGGTCCAGTCAATACTGGCAAAACTTGCCTCCTGAATCAGCGAAATTCCGATATAGGTAAAAGCATAAACAAAAAATATAATCAAAGAGGTGAGAATTAATTGGTCGCGCCGCTGGAGATTGTTCTGACTGATCACAGCAATGCTTCCGGCCGGAATTGAAAGAAGGACAAATTCATAGCCATTAGGAACCATAAACCCAACAATAAGGGCAGTAATTGTATTTACGAAGATTGCAAGACGGGCATCAAGGAAGGTGCGGATAATTAATGCCAAAGCAGTAAACGGAACAATATAAACAGAGACATTGTTGGCAGAGACGATGATCCGGCAAAAAAAGATCATTATCAACATCATCAAAAGAGTAAAGGTGATGTCACGTTTTGATTTAAGTAATTTTCGTCGGATATTGTATATGAATAAAAATAATGTAAGTAGTAACATACATATAAATACCATTTTACCAATAATTATCAGGTAGTATTTTGTAAAATTGCCACGGCTTTTCTCAAAGGTCGTTTTTAGCGATTCGATGATAATAAAGGTTTGAGGTGAGATCACATCGCCTTGCGAAACAATCCGTTCTCCTTCCTGTACCACGCCATATGTTGTGGAGAGATTCTCAAGGATTTTTTGTTCTTCAGCTTTGGTTTTATCAGGATCGAACGACAAGTTAACTGCCAGATAATCTTCGGGATGAAGTTTCTCTATAATTATTTTAAAGTCAGGGTCGCTATTTTTGAGCAGATCAAATTTGGCACTTGCTTCGGAATAGGCTGTTTTCAACGAGTAGAGCTGTCCTGTTGAAACTTTTTCGGCCAGATTATTTTTTATAATAAACAATTCACTTTTTCCGGCAATCGGTGGCAAATTTCCTGTTCCTTGTTCAAGGATTCCCGAAGCGTAGATTTTTTGGAATATCGTGAGCACTTTATCCTTTACAATTCTGGAGTAAAGAATTTCGGTATTCTCTTTGAGCGTGATCACATCAATTTTTGATGAAAGAGATGTAATTTGTCGTTTACCAATTGAATCATGAAATATAAAATATGGGGTTAATGTTTTGAGCAGCGAATCGCGTTCTTCGCTGATCGCCTTGTCCGATTTCATGATAGCAAAGTCGAAAGGGGCAATCAAAGTTGCATGCATCCATGGTCTCCCTTTTTGAAATTCATAGCGAAATCTTCCCTCTTGAGGTAAAGCAAAATAGAGAACAACCGCTGTAATTATAAATAGTGAAGTTAAATAAATTGTGTGCCAGCTTGTTGATTCAAACCAATTTTTCTTTTCCTGATTCATAATTTTCTCTTATCTCAGATTTAAAGGCGAAACCAATTAATTCGTATATTTGGGATTAATCAAAAGTAGTAATTTTTTAATGAGATACGGGATCTCCAACCTCAGTATTGTTCCTGTGCGGTCAGACCCGCGCGAAAAGAGCGAAATGTGCACTCAAATACTTTTTGGTGAGCACTATACAATAATTGAAGAGAATGCCAAATGGTGCCAGATAAAGCTCGCTTTTGATGGTTACGAAGGGTGGATTGACCGTAAAATGGTTAACGAAATTGACGAAAAGGATTTTTTGCAATTGGCCGGGATCCCACAGATTGTGACGACTGATGTGTTTAACATCGTCCAGACAACCGGTGGTTACAGTAATTTTTTGATCGTTGCCGGAAGTTCACTTCCCCACTTCGATCAGGTGGCCCGGACATTTAAAATTGGTAATGTCATTTATAACATTCAGGGAAACAGCATTGCTGCGGCTCATCGCAATGTTCGCGAAATTATCATCGAAAATGCGCTTAAATATTTCAATGCGCCATATCTATGGGGTGGACGATCACCATTCGGAATTGATTGCTCGGGTTTTTCGCAGATATTGTATAAAATGGCGGGATTGACAATTCCGCGCGACGCGGTTCAGCAGGCCATGATGGGAGATAACCTTACCTTTGTTGAGGAAGCTTTACCCGGCGATCTTGCGTTTTTCGACAACGAAGACGGTGCGATCATTCATGTTGGTATTATTTGGGAAAAGAATAAAATTATCCACTCCTCGGGGAAAGTCCGGATCGATAATGTGGATCACTTTGGTATATTTAACATTGATACAGGACGATATACCCATCAGATGAGACTGATGCGACGACTCATCAGCGATTGAATTGTTCTCATTTTTTAATTTCTAACTATCAAAAACTATGGGACATCTTGAAATAGTTGGTTATCTTTTCGCTATTGTTATTGTTGTCTACATCATTGTCCGAAATTCTAATAAACAAAAAGAACAATAATGGTGACTCAGGATTTGAAATACTGTTACAAATATCCTCGTTTGGCTATGACTGTTGATGCCATTATTGTTGCAGAGAATTTCAGTCAGGATATGGTTTTACTGATTCAGCGAAAATTCGGGCCATTCGAAGGAGTATGGGCATTACCAGGCGGTTTTGTCGGAATGGAAGAGACTTTAGTTCAGGCTTGCCACCGTGAGCTTTATGAAGAGACCGGAATAAAAGGGGTAAAACTGCATCAATTTTACACTTTTGATGCGGTCGATCGTGACCCACGTGATCGTACAATTTCAACAGTTTTTTACGGTAGGATTCAGGAGACACTTGATGTTGCCGGCGGCGACGATGCCAACAAAGCCGATTGGTTTCCCATCATCTCGTTACCTGAAATGGCTTTTGACCATGCCGAAATCATCGGAAAATTCATTAAGGAAAAGCTTTAAAGAGCTGATTGTAGTTTATCTGATACACGAACGCAAGAAGTTGGTGGTTTCAGGCCCTTCGTTAAAAAGCAAATCAAGAATACTTAGGTTGGGTACAAATCCCCATTTGTCATGAAATACCTGAGTATAAGGATTTGGGAAAAAACTTTGATCAAAAAATTGTTTTTGTGGTTTTGGATGGATGGCGTAACGAAAGTCATCGGTTGTTTCCGGAACTGCCCCTTGTGGGTAATATTCCTCCGTGTATTTTAAAGCTACATTAAGATTAATTACTTCAAGGACAGTGTTTTGTATCTCAAAATTAAAATCAATCAGAAATTTCCATTTCTTTTCGTGAAAGTACGGCGCCAGATCATCTGCATAGTATTCGAAAAACGGTGAGTTATTGTAGGCCGACGAAATTCCCCGCCAGTGTGTTTGCTGCCAGGGTTGATCATACGAAAGCTTCAGATCCCGGATAGGCCCTTTTGCCCTCGGACCATCAGCAACAGGTAGTGTTAAATGCAATGAACCATTTGCGGCAAGGATAACCGTGCGATTCCGGTAGGATTGTTTTAGATAACTCTCACAATATTCGATATGGACTTGCTGATAGTTAATCAGTTTTGTATAATACTGTATTGGTGCAAGATACGCACTGCTTAGTAAAACATCAGTTTTTTGATTTTTCATTAATTACTTGATGTCACCCCTGATTTTTCTTTTTCCGTTTTTAATCGCACCCTGCTGATTTTGGCAGTGTTTACCTCTATTTTTTCATCGTCAGGAGCATTGAAATCATTTCTGAAAAAAATATTGTATGAAGCTCCCATCGGAACAATCACTTTTGCTTTCTGAAGCTGTGGCAATACAATTTCACGGATGTCACAATAGGCAGAATCTTTCCAGAGCCAATCAGTTACCATATTCACGAATAGGGTATCTTTCGATTCGTTGATCAGCACCATTTTTCTAAATGACTGCGTTTGTGGATTTGAATAAATGGCAACGCCCGTAAAAGCTGCGCCAACAGCCGATGCAACCAATAAACCAGCTTCTGCAAAATTAACCCCGGTGCGGTATTTTCGCATCTCTTGTTGTCTTTTGATACTTTGCTCATCAGTGATGTACGCTGACGTAACGCAAGACGAAAGAATTGATAATGAGATGCAAATAATAATTGATATGAAAATCGTCTTCATACTGGATACAATTTCAAAACTGGTTAATAAAGTAAAAGCCGACACAAATTATGCCAGCTTTTACTTAAATAAATATGAAATTTATTTAACGGACATAAAAAAACGATTCCAGCGGATTTTTGAGAGAAAGCTTTTGTTTTTGTCGAGCGAAAGCCATACAAAAGACGCCTTTCCGACAACATGATCTTCAGGTACAAATCCCCAGTACCTCGAATCTGCTGAATTATTGCGGTTATCTCCCATCATCCAGAAATAATCCATCTTAAACGTGTAAGTCGAGGCAGGAGCTCCATTAATATAGATGGCACCCTCTTTAACCTGTAAATCGTTCTCTTCGTAAACGTCAATGATTCTTTTATATAGCGGAAGATTGTTGAGTGACAGATTGATGGTCACCCCTTTTTTCGGAATCCAGATTGGACCGAAATTGTCAAGATTCCATGAGAATTTCGGATCGCTTGGAAAGATGGCCGGATCATTATAGTCAGTTGGGTACAAAGCTCTTTCTTTTGATAGAATGAACTTTAAAGCATCCATCTTTTTGATCTGTTCAGCAGTAAGCGGCAAAATGTAGCGAGAGTCGGATCCTTCAATTTCATCTTGTGTGATATCGAGTTTATCTAATGCGGTAGTATTGATTGTTGTACCATTGATGTTGACAAGGTATTTGTATTGAATTCCCGGTATTTCCTTTTGGGGTTTGCCATTTACATAAACCTGACCTTTAACAATTTTCAACGAATCTCCCGCAATAGCGATACACCGTTTGATGTAATTTTCGCGTTTATCGACGGGACGGTAAATGATATCACCAAAAGCTCTTTTGTCGCTATTGACTTTGTCACGACCATACGAGCGAACCAGCTCATAATAACTTCTTTCCTGCATATTTAGTGCAACAGTATCACCTTCAGGAAAATTGAATACGACAACATCATCATTTTTAACCTTTCCGAATCCGGCAATCCTTCGGTAAGGGTTTTGTATGATTGTTGAAAATGATTTCATTGTTGTCGACAATGGCATCGTGTGATGGACAAAAGGAAATGAAATTGGGGTATTCGGCATCTTAGGTCCGTAGGCCGTTTTACTTACAAACAGGTAATCGCCTACCATCATTGATTTTTCCATTGATGAAGTCGGAATCGTATATGCCTCAATAAAAAACATCCGGATAAAAGTGGCTGCAATAACGGCGAAGATAATTGCATCAACCCATTCAATGACCTTTGTTTGTTTGCCATCCGGCGGGTTTTTCTTTTTCCAGAAAGACCAATGTACTTTTTCTGAAACGTAAATGTCGAAAATTACCATGAGGCCGATTAACCACCAGTAATTGTTTAACCAAATTACCCAAAGCAGGTAAAGACCACCGACCAGGCCAAACTTAAACCATTTGCTGTCCAATAACTTATTCATTTTGATTGCATTTATTTTATTAAAATTTTAAGAGGTCTGTCATCGATAATACTCCTTTGCGTCCTATGCAGAATTCGGCTGCCAAAACAGCTCCAAATGCAAGTCCTTTGCGACTATAGGCGCTATGAGTAATCTCGATAAAGTCCACTTCGGAGTTATACTTTATGGTATGAATTCCAGGAACGACTCCTTCGCGTATTGGATTGATGTGTAATTCAGTATTTGATTTAGGCTCACCGATCGTCCAATTTGTTTTTGTTTCGTTCAGCGCAATGATATCTTCAGCAAGCGTGATGGCTGTTCCGCTAGGAGCATCAAGCTTCTGTGTATGATGAATCTCTGTCATGGAAACATCATATTGCGGAAACTCTTTCATGATCAGGGCAAGATATTTATTCATTGTGAAGAAGATGTTAGCGCCAAGACTGAAATTTGAAGCATAGAAAAAACAACCATTTTTTGCTGAGCATGCTTTTTCAACTTCTGCTTTCCGGTCGAGCCAGCCTGTTGTCCCGCTTACCACCGGTACTCCGGCTTCGAAACATTGCAGATAGTTTCTGACAGCGGTTGCAGGTGATGTGAATTCGACTGCAACATCTGCTTTTGAGAGGTTTTCTGTTGTAAGTTCCTCAGGATTATTGACATCTATCTTCAAAACGACAGCATGTCCGCGAGATAATGCTACCTGTTCAATCTCTTTTCCCATTTTTCCATAACCTATCAACGCAATCTTCATATTTCACTTTTCAGTATTTGTATCTGCTTTTTCAAAAGAATTACAAAGATAGGATTATTGATTGAACTGAACCGATTAATTGTTTACTACAATTTATTTGAACAGTTTATCTAATCCTAATTTTTTAACAGCATCCTGAATCGTTGAGCCTGCTTTTTTCTTAAATTCGGTCTCTACTAATTTCTTCGCTTCTGTCAGATCCACTTTGACCTCTGGTTTGTCGAATGTGCCGCCAAGATTTATCCCTATTGGATACTTTGCAATGTTCTCTGCTCCCGGAACCATACCGATATACTTGGTAACCTCATCGCTAACATCTTCTTTATTTACTTTAAAATCAATTCGATAATCCAAGTTTTTCGTAACAGATTGTTTTCCTGAAATCGTCACATCCTGACCTGCAATCTTCGTACTGAATGGTGAAACCACCAATCCACCATCAACTACTTTAAAATTGGTTGTAAAATCACCAACTTTTACCTATTTGAATAAATCTTTCCTGAAATATTTTCCAATTTCATTGAACAGGGAAGTGCCAATCAGCTCAATGTTTCTAGCCGATAATAATCCTCCGCCATTCAGGGTTGAAAAGATGGGTGTATAGCCGTCTCCGATTTTGCCATTTAGCGTAATACCTGTATTGAAAGCACCTGTACTCTCACTTGCGATGGGGAGAAAATGACGTATGGTACTCAATGATTGATAAGCAGTTGGTAAATCAAAATCTTTGATATCCATTTTAAAATCAAAATCGGGTATTGCTCCTTTCGGAGTAGAATAGGCTCCCGAAACCAAAACCTTTCCGCTGAGCATATTCATATTCAGTCCGTCAAGAATCACCTTTCGCTCTTTAATGACCGCTTTACCAGTAATGCCAGTGATGGTCATTTTGTCGTAAAGCGCTTTACTAACAGACGATTGTATCGTAAAATTGATATTTTCGGGAACTTCAAAAGGTTTGCCCGCTGCAGTAGTGTCTTTTGAAGTGGAGTTTGGCATTAATTGATTAATATTTAAATATTTGGAATTTAAAGCCATATTCCCGTTCAAAATTCCCTTTTTAAGAATATATGCCCAGTAATTTATGATTGTGCCACTTGCTGCAAAATCGCTTTCTCCCATATTTCCCGAAAGGTTATTCAATGTAATTGATTTGGGATTAAGACGGATATCGGCAGATTTGATCTCAACTTTTTGAGGCAGAGCCTTTGATGCAAACATGAAGTCTTTCATAGAGATGGTACCCTCTGTTCTGAAATTTTCGTATTGCTCTTTTTCGATCGAAGAGTATTGACCTCCGAAATCGATAGTTGCATCAATAATTCCCTTCAAATCAATCGAATCCATAGGTATAGCCTGTTTCAGGGATGCAAAATCAATTCGTCCTTTCAGGTTTCCTTTTAAAAGGGGATCGCTTACAGGAGTGGCAACATGTAAAGTAGCTGTCAAGGGATTTCCGGCTATGGAAGCTTCAAATTTTTCAATATCAATTTTTGTAAGATCAAGATCACCCTGAGGTTTGGTAATACTTGCTGTTACTTCAATTTTTTCAATCTCTTTCGGCAGATTCGGATATTTAAGTCTGCCATTCACAATTTTTAAGTCTACGCCAAGACCTGGATATGTGGTTTCGGAATAAATCCCTTTTACAAAACCATTGAACGCGATATCGCCTTTTGTTTCAACTCCTTTAAGTTTCTTTTGATACTGGTCGGGAATAAACCCAAGCAAATCACCAAATGAAGAGGCAGGTGATTTAAACGTCAGATCGAAATTATAATCTTTCTCACCCAGGATAAATGTTCCCTGAGCCTCGAGCGGTAATTTATTGACTAACAATTCGTTTTTAAGGAACGTGAATGACATTTTATCGAAATCGGCTTGTAAACCGCCTTTTAACTCAGCTTTTAAATTGGAAGCATATTTCGATCCGTTATATTCAAAACTTATACTGTCTGCCTGCCCTTTAATATCGAGCTGGCTATTGCTCCCTTTTAATGCCCCGGATAAATCGAAAGTGCCATTACGCATTGAAAAAAACATAGGTGTTGATTCGTCGTTATAACCAAACGCTGCATTACGGATCACGATCTTTTCCAGGTCGATCCGGGTGCTTTTTTTAGCAGCTACCACTTTTGGCTCAGCAATTTTCTTCGCAATATCCCAGTTCAATTTTCCTGCTTTATTGACAACCAGGTTGATGGAAGGTCGATCGAGTAGGATGGATGTGATACTTACCCCGTCGCTTTTCCATAAACTTGACAGGTTTACCGAGGTCGAGAGCGATGCTACAGTCAATAACCTGACATTATCGAATTCATTAATACCAGTTACAGAGAGGTTTTTCAACTTTACATTTAACTGCGGAAAACTACGGAAAAGTGATAATTCAACATCCGAAAAATCAACTTTGGCATTAACAGCCTCGTTTGCTGCAACCTTAACCTTTTTGAAAATCTGACCTTTAAAAACGAATGGAATCGCGATCATCAAAATGATCAGCAGGCCTAATACGATGCCGGCAATGATTAATCCTTTTTTCATATCTGACTGATATTTAATTTATTATTTTTTCAATAACTGAAGACGCAACATATTTAAAGCGGTCTGGCTCGACCGGATAATGTTCCTTTTACGATTATTCCCAAAGTTAAAAGTTTTCGAAACGACTGAATCAGAATCAGCAGCTGCAATCCAGACAGTTCCTACGGGTTTTTCGGGAATTCCGCCACCTGGTCCGGCAATACCTGAAGTGGCAATGGCGTAATCAGTTTGAAGAAGTTGGCGGACAGCAACAGCCATCGCTTCGACAACCTCTTTGCTAACTGCACCGTTTTCAGCAATTAATTGGGGATCAATTCCAAGTAATTTCACCTTTATTTCATTTGAATAGGCCACAACTCCACCCTTAAAGTATTCAGAACTACCCGGATTCAAGGTAAAAAAATGAGCAATATTTCCACCCGTGCAGCTTTCAGCAACTGAAACTGTCAAACCTTTCTCTTTTAAGATTTTACCTATATTGCCAGCCATCGTGTCATCTTCATAGCCAAAAATATATCCCGGAATTATTTCTGTTAGTTCTTTAATGTTCTGTTCAAGTAAATTCGAAAGATACTCCTTGTCATCGCCACGTGCTGAAAGACGTAATCTCATACTCTCCGGACTCGGAAGGTAAGCCAGACTGATACATTCGGGCAGGCTATCCTCCCAGTCGTCAATACGTTCGGCAAGTATCGATTCGGGCAATCCCTGCGTTAAAACGGTCCGGTGAATAATTGTTGAGGTATTGAATAACTTTTTAATCCGGGGAAGTACTTCATTCTCCATGAGGTATTTCATTTCGAACGGAACTCCGGGCATAAAAACGAAGATCGTTCCTTCATGATTAAACAACAGTCCCGGAGCAGTTCCCAGTTTATTCGGGAGAATTATTGCTGTTGCGGGGACATGTGCCTGTTCGCGGTTTAATGTGTTTATCGCTATGCCGCGGGGAATAAGTAATTGATTTATATGCTCAAGGACTTCCTTATTTTCAATTAATTGTGTTCCAAAGAATGTACATAGCGCCGACTTTGTACGATCATCCTTAGTGGGACCAAGTCCTCCTGTTACCAACACAAGAGATGCTTTTTTGCCCGATTCATTCAACGTTGAGATAATATGTTCCGGCTGATCGGAGATACTTGTGATCTGATGGACATTAATACCTTCGTCATTAAGTTGTTGAGCCATCCAGGCCGAATTGGTATCGACGATCTGACCAATCAGAATTTCGTCGCCAATCGTAATCAAATCTGCTTCCATTTTTACTTTTTGAAATCTATAATATATTGTTCGAGCCTGTTCATCCCTTCCCTGAGATTTTCAAGGGAATTTGCGTACGAAAATCTCAGATAACCTTCACCATTCGGACCAAAATCAATTCCTGGTGTGACGCCGATATGCGCTTTTTCAAGCATATCGAATGCCAGCTTGTACGAATCGTCCGAAAGATGTCGTGCATTTACAAAAACATAAAATGCACCTGTTGGTTCAACGGGAAGCTGAAATCCGAGTTCTTTTAATCTTTTGACGATAAAAACCCTTCTTTCGTTGTATGTGGCTACCATATTTTCGATATCGCAGGCACAATTTTCAAGCGCGATAATCCCGGACCGCTGTGCCACGGAACTGGCGCAAATAAAAAGGTTTTGCTGAAGTTTTTGCATAGGTAGTATATACTCTATAGGCGCAATCAGGTACCCAAGCCGAAGTCCGGTCATTGCGTATAATTTCGAGAAACCGTTTAAAACAAATGCTTTATCCGTAAACTCCAGAATTGAATGCGCTCGATCGTTGTAAACAAGTCCGTGGTAGATTTCGTCTGATATAATTGTAATTGGTAATTTTGCGAGCCGCTCCATTACGTCGCGATCAACAAGATTTCCTGTTGGATTCATGGGCGAGTTAATCATGATTGCTTTTGTCCTTGGCGTAATCAGTGATGCAACTTCTGACGGATCGAACTGAAACCCATTTCCGGCAAACACAGGTACACGAATTATTTTGCCCCCCAGGAATTTAATGAAATTGGGATAACAGGCATAGCTTGGATCAGATAGAATAACTTCATCGTCGCGCTCAATTAAAGCTGCGAGCACAAGTAAAATAGCCGGTGACGATCCGGAGGTGACAATAACCTGATCGGGATCGACATCGACATTGTAATTTGTTTTGTAGTTTTTGCAGATGGCCATCCGAAGTTCAGGATCTCCAAGGCTGTGCGTATAATGGGTGTGGCCTTCGTTAACTGCCTGGCAAGTTGCCTCTTTTACGCAGGTCGGAACGTCAAAATCGGGTTCTCCAACCTCCATATGGATGATATTGATCCCCCGTTTTTCCATTTCGTGTGCTTTTTCAAGCACTTCCATTACGATAAAAGGGGTAATCTCCTCAAGAATGCGTGTTGACATAAATGATGCGTCGCTTAAATATTCTGCGTAAAAGTAAGGAAGTTTTTAGGCATGCAGTTGCCTGTTCATATCTTAATGCCGATGAATTAAGTTTATCTCTGACAACTCTTGTCCAATCTGATGAATTCCTGAAAGAATTTTTGCTGTTTGCTTTTCTGAAGGTTTCTTCCGACCCTGAACGTAATGTGAGAGTAATGCTGGATTCATGCCAATCTTATCAGCGAGAAACTTTGAGTTGAGCACCCTATAATGCAGAAAGAACTGTTTAAAATCAATTTCAAACCTAAGGTTTTCCTGATTAATTTTTATGTTTTCATCTTCAAAGTGCAGATTTACAGCTTCAAGGGTGTTGTCCATTAGTTCGGGAATCGTTCTTCCAGTTGTGAATATTGGAAAATCTTCGGCGAATGCAGAAAACCCTGTATTGGTCTTTTCCACAATCATTTTTATTTTTTTATTTTTCGTTTCCATAGCTTTCTTTACATTAATCTTCAAATTTCAAACCTGCGTCCTTAAGAATTTTCTTCTCAAGACTTCTGCCAATTTCCTGACTCCCGTGATTTGGGAATATAATAGTTCCTACTTTCTTATCATGCCTCATTTTAACATGAGAGCCTTTTTGTGAAACAGGATACCACCCATCCTTTATCAGAAATCTATATAATTCAGAACATTTCATGAATTATCAGTGAGTTGTTCTGCAAAGGTAAATAATAATTTACCTTTTCGCAAAAAATATATTCTTGTTTTGCAAAATTAATATAGGTTCGGCTACAACGTCCGAAGCCAAACATAAGGGGGAATTTCACCAATGAATCTGCCAACTGGCGGAAGCTGTACAATATTCTGTCAACTAAGCATAAAATATGGACTGTGGGGTTGCTTGCTGTTATGCAGTCGTGCATTGTTATAGCACTTGTTTAGACTTTAAATTTATTCAGAGTTGTTAATATTATTTTAAACTATGCAATATTATTGTAGTTAGGATCAATAAGAGAAATGAAGAAAAGAACGCAACTAAAGCAATATTACTGCATGAAAAATCTGATTGTCAAAGAATTTCTTTTGCTGATAAAATTCATAGATAGAATTCTTGTTCTATAAATCGTCTGAAATCTCATTCGTTTAGTAAAAAAAACAGCTATTTATATTAACAATGTAAAAGTATTTATAAAAAATGTACTCTTACGTAATAAAAATGCAATTAATGTAAAATAATTGCGATAATGTTGATAAAAAAGGCAGAAGTGTTTAGGCAGAAGGCATAAGTATTGATGAAAAGTGTGATTGTGCGTAAGAAATTTGCAGTCGCATGTAAAATATTCGCGAAGTTGTTGATCAAAAGGAAGAAGTGTTCAGGAAGATGGCAGAAGTGTTTATGGAATGAGCGACTTTATGTAAGAATATTGCGATATCATGTAAATAATTTGTGATAGTATTGATGAAAAAGGCAGGAGTTTTTGGGCAGAGGACAGAAGTGATTATGAAATAAACGACTGTATGTATGAAAATTTAGCTGAATGTAAAAAATATGCGACAATATTAATGAATAGTAGTAAAAATATTACATAAATTGTAATCGATGTAAGAAAAATACAACTATTTGTAAAATATTTGCGATAATATTTTTGGCAGAAACATATAATGTTGAAGTCTGATTTTTCAAGACTTAACTTTGATCACTATTCCTCCTTCATATTTCTAATCGCATATATGCCAATCCCTGCACAAATAACGGCACAACCGAAAAGAAAAAGCATAACATCAAATCGCACAGGAATGTATTGAGCTGCATATTCGAAGGTGCGCTTCGAAAAGAAGAGTTGTGTGCCTGGAATGGTTGGGAAATGAGAAGTCATATACAAATAAAAGTCTTTACAGAAAGCAATAATGACAATAAGCGCCCCTGTGATCAATACGATCCATTCATGTAATTTTAGTTCCGAAATTTGTCTGTGTCCGGAGAAATACAAAATACATTGCGCCAGTAAAATCATAAGTACGGATAATAACACGGGTGCCCAAACGGGCCCAACCCACATGATGGGTATAAGAAACAGTACATCCCAATCGGATAAGCTCAAAGGCCAGTTGATGATCAGATACAGAAACACGTAATAGAATATATCCCATATTGCGAAACTGTAGATAAACCATGCAAATCGCTCCTGTTTATTTTTACCAACAAGCATGCCTATACCTGACAGCATAATTATAGTTGCCAGTTCCCGAAATATCTCAGTGACAGCAATAGTATACGAAGCCGGTTTTAACGGAAACTGAAATCCGGTAGGATAGTATAATTCCCGAAGGTAAATGACTACCGAACTTTCCAGCATGGCCATTGCTATACAAATCAATGTTACCCAAATTAACGTTTTGCTTATTAGTAGGTTGGATTGGTTTTCTGACATGGTATTTTGTTGATTTGTGTTCATATTTTCTGGTGTTAAACAATTGTAAAATTACTAAAAACAATGACTGGCTTTGTCCACCTTCTGCTTATTAACCACAGGAATAAAAGCAGAAGAGCTCCTAAAACGTAATGAAACATGAGTATTTTCATCATAGTGAGAATATACGAACGGGAGGGACGGACAAAAACGATGGCAGAAAGAAGTATCATCGCTAATTGTACATCTGTTATCGGTTTCATACTTTTAATGTTTCTGAAAATCATTTTGCCAGTATAGTTTTAGTCATCTGAAAACGAGTTTCCCGAGGGTTAACTTTTGTAAGAATTGATTCCAATATTGGGAGCATATTATTTAAGCTTTTAGTCTTGATAAGAAAGTTCCAAACGGGTTCAAATTTTTTCCATCCGCCAGTGTAGATAAAGTGTTTTAATTTATGCATATGAGATTCATGATTAATACTTGACTTAATGATATTTGTCCAGCTATAAAACTCTTTATAAGCCCAGTTATAGCCATTTTTTAGCTCGTCAGCTGTCAATTTAGTTGTTTGATAAACTACATTTCTTGTGTCATATAAGTCCCAGTTGTGCGTTAAAATGCGACCCTGGCTTTCCATATCCTTGAATAATTTTGTCCCGGGATATGGTGTCAATACGTGATACGTTGATGTTGTGATTGAATTTTTAACACCCCAGTCAACTGTCCTTTTAAAAACATCATTATCGTCATCGTCAAGTCCAAAAACAAAACTTCCATTAATCATTATTCCCAATGAATGTAGTCTGTTTACTGCTTTTATATAGTCCTTTTCTAAATTTTGACTTTTGTTACTTTGTTTGAGATTAGCGGGTGAAAAAGTTTCAAAACCTACAAATAAACTTCGTAATCCGGCTTCTGCTGCTTTCTCAATGAGATCTCCCTGAAGTATGGAGTTAACCGTTGCTGCTCCCTGAAAAACACGATTCATCCCTTTCATCCCTTCAAACAACTCGCTCGCAAATTTTTCATTGCCAAGCAGATGGTCATCAAGAAAATACAAGTGCCTGCCCGGAAGTCTGTCAATTTCTGCCAAAGCATCATCAACAACTTGTGTGTAGAAGGCTTTCCCACCTTTAAAAAATGCGTCTTTATAGCAAAAATTGCAATGATGAGGACAACCCCTTGTTACAACAATAGAGTTAGGAACTAAGTAGCGACTTCTTTTAATTAAGTCACGTCGTATTAGTGGAATTTGATGAAGTGTTCGAATTGCTGAAATGTAAACTTTTTTAGGGTGCTTATTTTTGAAGTCCTTTAAAAATTGAGGGAATGTTTCTTCTCCGGGTCCTAAAAAGATTGAGTCGGCATGTTGGGATGCTTCGTCCGGTAGTGATGTTACATGAACTCCACCCAACAAAACATAAGCACCTTGTTGTCTGTAATGGTCGGCAATTTTATATGCTCTGTAAGCATTTGTTATATAAATTTGAATTATAACAAGGTCAGGATTGTCATTAAGGTTTAATTCCTCAACATGTTGGTCTTGTAAATCAATTTCGTCATCAGGATTAAGATATGCTGCCAATGTCGCAAGTCCAAGCGGAGGGAAAAGCGAATATTTTATTGGTCTCCAAAAAGGACTTTCTGCCTCTGTTAGTGCAGGTAATATCATTTTTACTCTCATATATGATTAAACTTGTTTATTATTTGTCTGATTTTATGATGGTTGCTGTTTTATCAATATAATTGGAAAGTACTTTGAATTACAAAGTAAATAGATAAAAAAAACTAGCCTCCTTGTATTAACTTTTCAAGAGCATTCAGGTGTGATTTAAAGGCCAGTTTACCCGGTTCGGAGGCAGAATAACTCGTTCTTGGTTTGCGTCCTACAAATTCTTTGTTCATAGAAATATACTCAATACTCTCGAGTGCTTTAAGATGACTGGCTAAATTGCCATCGGTAAGATTAAGTGTTTCTTTTATTGTATTAAAATCCACATCGTCGTGAACCATCAATATTGACATGATGCCCAACCGAACCCGGTTTTCGAATGCTTTATTTAAATCTGATATAATATTCTTCATCAATGTCTTTATGTGTCAGATAATTACTTTATAAATAACTTTTTGAGATTAAATTGATTTATTGTCCCTTTCAAATGTGTTGTATAAAATGATTCCATAAATAATGTGAAAAACACTAAACCCGAGTATCCAAAATAATAAACCATAGCCGTAAAACAGGAGGGCTACCAGACCAATTGAAATTTCTGCCAGACCAAGCCAATGTGTGTGACTAACAGTATATTTACTGGCGTTAACGAGTGCCAGCCCATAAAATATGAGTGTAGAAGGGGCTACCAAGCCGTATATTTCGAACTTGAAAACGAGTGCTAATGCGAACAAACCACCAGTAATTAAGGGGACAGCCATATTTAATGTCACCAGTTTTGCTGTTTTATCCCAGATTGGAAGTTTTTTCTTTTTTGCATTTCTACGTGTAAATATAAATGCGAGGGTAATGGCAATCAAAATGGTTGCTGCCGCGAGAATCAGGAAAAACAGAATTTGTTCCTGGGGTACTGAGCTCTGATTGCTTGTGTTATAATTTGGTAAGCGTATGTTATTCAATGTTGAACCTAAATAAACATAGGCTATAGCTCCGCTTATTAAAGCAGTAATGCCGGCTGCAATTCCCGACAATCCACTAAGTGACATGAACTTCGACGATCGTTCCATGATAGATCGTATCTCGTGAATGCTTTCCAGGTATTGATTTTTGTCTTTCATAAAAAGTACTTTGAGATGCAAAGTTATAAATTGTTTGATAAAAACAAGAGAAATGATGTTTTTTTTGGAAGAAAGAATGAATTTAATCACTAACGCTCTTTTCTTCATTTCCATATCTTAAACTTCAACTGAAATTTCTTATTTTGGATGAGTGAACGCCAGTCAATAAATAAAAGAGCGCAGAGAAGAATCATACCCAACACTAAACTTGTAATTGACTTCCAGGATAAGGCTTGCTGTATGATGTTTCTGGCATGCTCTGAGGCGTATTTGCCTAAATGTACAGTAATTGTGTCACTTGTAAATTTGCCTATGAAAAACGCCGGGATAATATACAAAGGTTTAATTTTAGCCATACCCGCAGCCAGGAATAGCGGGGTAGTGGGAAGGGGCAATAAAGAGTAAGCAATGATGACCATCTGGCTTTTCCACCCTTTCTCTTTCATTTTTTTTCCGAGAAACTCAACGTCGTCATTCTTTGACCGCTTAAAAATTTTTCCGGCCAGAAGCGGGATGTATAAAGTGAGGATATACCTTCCCAAAATGGATCCGGCAACTCCGATTACAATTACCCACCAAATGTTTAATTTGAACATGATCTGCAAAAAAACCATGATCGTAAAAGCTGGCGGAAAGGGAATTGGTACGACATCAAAAAATAATGATCCGATAAAAACCAATAAATACTGCCACCACATATTACTAAAGTTTTATAATCTCATTATGATGCGAAGTTGGGCTAAATAGGCCTTAGAAATGTTACACAACTTCTTAAATTTGTTACATCATTCACAGGTTTTTTGTTCGTGATAGCGATCACACTAAAAAAAAGGCTTGCGGACAAGCAAAATTCATGTATTTTACAGTATTTTAGAAGATTAAATAAAATTAATTCTCGTGCGGAAGGAAATCTTTAAAGGATATTTTTATACCATCCTGGCTACAATTGCGTTTAGTAATGTGTATGTTTTTAGTAAAGCGGCTTTAAATGAGGTTTCTCTGCCGCTTTTTTTGTTCTTAATGTGTTCGGTAGGATTTGGAATCAACCTGATCATTCTCGGGGTAAAGGGCGGTTTTGCAAAACTGTCAGCAGTTCCCCATAAGATGTGGTGGATATTTCCGACGCTTGGTGTTATTGAAATCTTTACTGTTTCTACGTTTTATGCTTCAGTAAATGCGATTTCGGAACCTGCGGTAACCGGGTTTCTGGGAAATCTTTTCCCCCTTTTCACCACAGTGTTGGGAATAATGTTTTTGAAAGAACGTTTTTCGCCGATTGAAACCGCCGGAATTTTTGTCGTTTTTGCAGGAGCTTTACTAACAAGCTATTCGGGGAATGTCACCTGGAGGGATTTTTTTATTCCCGGTGTAGGACTGGTCGTGATGAATTGTCTGGGTGCTGCCACTTCAACAGTAATTGTGCGGGCTAAGGTCAGTAACCTCACACCCGAAATTCTTAGTTTCAATCGCACTTTCTGGTTGCTGATCTTTTTCTCAGGTTGGGTTATCATTGCAGGAACGCCAATTATCATTTCTAATCGGGCATTAACCAATACTGTTTTTGCAGCAATACTCGATCCTGTATTAGCTATTTTATTGGCTTACAGAGCTTATTTGTATATTGAGGCTTCGCGCGGCACGATTATTCAATCTACAAAAGGATTATTGATTATTCCGGTGGCCTACTTTTACTTTGGAACGCTGCCGTTGCCACATCAGATTGGCGGCGGAATAATTGCAATGATTGGAGTAGTAATCATAGGACTAGGACAACATGCTCTGGACCGAAGGAAATTAAGGAGAGAGGGAGAGAAAGTTATGGGGTCATTAGGTCATTGAAAGGGTCATTGGTCATTGGAAAGTCATTGAATTGGTCATTGGGTCATTGAATTGGTCATTGGGTCATTGAATTGGTCATTGGGTCATTGAATTGGTCATTGGGTCATTGAAAAGGTCATTGGGTCATTGAAAAGGTCATTGAATGACGTGAAACTAATGACGCGCAGCCAATGATATTTAACTAATGACGCGCAGCCTAATGACGGCGAAGCAAATGACGCGAAGCTTATTGACGGCATAGCCTATCCTTATAACGGAAACTTCGCAATTTCTGCTTTCAGCCTTTCACCTTGAAATTCGGAAACAGACATCCTGATGCGCCACTCCTTTGGAAAAGCGCTGTTGAACCGGTTACCCAGATTTTTGACCCAACCCAACGGGGTATTCCGGTAAGTAATCAGGTTCCAGCCCCGATTGACTGATTGAGGAGAAATGTCGTCGCGCTTTAAATAGGTGATTGCTTCTTCGATTGTCAAACCAATTTCCGGGAAAGCCGATCGATTCAGAATGGTTGATAAGGCCAATTCATGCGCAGGAAGTAAATCCTTTTGCTTCATCTCCCCAATTTTTACTCCGGCATAAAGTATCCTGAGGTTATTTTTTATCTGTAATAAATTTGATAGCAGATGGGAAGGAAAAGCGAGCAACGAATCCTCAAACCGCAATACATCAAGATTTTCATCTGAAAAAAACGCGCGTCCTATTTCTTTTTCTGCTTTTGAAGCAAGTAACAGATTATCTTTGATCTTTTTAGGCTGTGATGATTCACTTCCACCGGTTTTCCGAACAACAACCATAAAAAAACCCTCACCGGAAACTTTATGCGGATAAAACCGGTAACAGGGAAAACCACCGGCATCGGTAATCGTAACTCCCCAGTGATCAGCTATTTTTAAACTTACTGGTTCAATGTCTGCAAATTCGCTGAGCCACTTTATATTTTCCTCATTCTCGGCAGGATTAAATGTACATGTGCTATAAATTAAAATTCCACCTTCACGGAGGGTTGGCCATACATCGGCCAATATGCGCTGCTGACGCTGGGCACAGAGTTGGGCATTGTCAGACGACCACTCATGAACAGCGTTTTCATCATGTCTGAATAGCCCTTCGCCTGAGCATGGCGCGTCAATCACCAAAAGATCGAAAAACCCGGGTAGCCGTTGAAAATCGTGAGGATCGTTATTGGTGACAATAATATTCGGTTTTCCCCACTTTTTTAAATTTTCGGACAAAATTTGTCCGCGCGCCCTTATCACATCATTGCTGACGAGTAAACTATCTTTTGGCAGAAGTGATGCAAGATGGGTCGATTTTCCACCCGGGGCAGCACATAAATCGAGCACTTTCAAATCCGGTTTAGTAACGACTTGTTTTATTACCTGCTCCAAAAACATTGAACTCGACTCCTGCACATAGTAAACACCCGAATGGATAAACGGATCAATCGTAAAAATTGGGCGCTCGGGAACAAAATAGCCGGTGCTACAGTAGTTGACAGGAATTAAAACTGGTTGACCTTTAAATTTGGCTGGATTTATTCTGATCGTTGTGGCAATCTCATTATCAAGTGATTGTTGAAATTCATCAAATTCATTATCCAGCATTTTCATCATTCGCCGGACGAATATTTCGGGTAATATCATTTTTGTGTATTAAGCCATTGCGTTTCAAAATTAGCCTTTTTCAATCGCATTCCCGATTCGTACCAAAAATAATAGCCGCATATTTAAATAATCATGATGAATATTTCAATATTTCTTTAGCTTTACAATATTATCACAACCTCATGGTTATTTTCGTATAGAGCTGATTTAAAACTACTAATATGTCATCTTCATTTCGATTAAAGTATTTTTTTGGACTAATTCCCAATGCACAAAAGATTGATTCTGCCTGGGCTGAGCTTTTAAAAATGCGTGATGAGTTACATCTGATAGAAACTTCCAAAGAACTGGCGCGATACGAGGAATTGAAACAACTGGTTCAATCGAATGATTTTCAGACAAAAAAGCGTGAAATAACTGACCTGAGTTTCAATGGAAGTGCTGAGAACCAACTTCTCACCGAACGAACAAAACTTGAGCATTCAAAACCAATTAAAGATTATTTCAAATTCATAGCATCACCTGATTTTGTCAGACTGAAAAGTATAACCGAAAGTTCGGAACTTGCACGATTTTTTGAGCTGAAAAAAAATGTCGAATCACCCGATTTTATCCGGCGTAAAAAAGAGGCTGAATCACTCCGCTACAAAGGTTCACCTGAATTTCATAAAAGACAAGAATTTAACGCGTTACAAAAAAATTCACGATTAAAAGGTTACTATGCCACATTAGTGTCTGATGAATACCGTGTGTTTCTTGAGCTTGACGCTTCTGAAAAAGAGAAGTTGAAAGATCTCTCAAAGAAGTTAGATCCGAAAGTAATAATATACCGTAAATTTCTGAAATCCACGGCTTATCAGAATATTAAAAAAGTTGAAAAACTTGGTCTGGTTGCTCAATTTGAACAATTGAAACAAGAGACAAATGCGAAGCCTTTTCTCGAACGCGAGACCTTTCTGAAAAACGTGGCACGTTACGAGACGACTCCGGATTATCCTCAATTCAATGAGTTTACGATGCTATCCAAAAGCAACGATAGCTTTTCTTACTTAAAATTCATCAGTAAATTATTTTATGCTAATTCTAAAAAGATAGCCGAAAGTTCAGACCTTCCATGTTATCTCGAGTTGAAAAAAATTGTCCAATCTCCCGATTTTATCCGGCGTAAAAAAGAGGCTGAATCACTCCGCTACAAAGGTTCGCCTGAATATATTAAACGACATAAGTATAACGCATTACAAAAAAATTCACGATTAAAACGTTACTATGTCACAATAGTGTCTGATGAATACCATGTGTTTCTTGAGCTCGACGCTTCGGAAAAAGAGAAGTTGAAAGAACTCTCAAAGAAGATCGATCCGAAAGTAATAATATATCGTAAATTTCTGAAATCCACGGCTTTTAAGAATTTTGAAAAAGTTGAAAAACTTGGTCTGGCAGCTCAATTTGAACAATTGAAACAAGAGACAAATGCAAAGCCTTTTCTCGAATATGAGGCCTTTCTGAAAAACGCGGCACGTTACGAAACGACAGCCGATTATCCTCAATTCAATGAGTTTACCCGGCTTTTGAAAAGCAGTGACATTCAGTTTTATCTAAAATGCATCAGTTCCCCACTTTACACTAATTATCAAAAGATTGTCGATTCGAGAGAGTTAGCCCGACTTAAGGAGTTACGATTAAGCGTTGAAACCCCTGCATTTATGCAGCAGGTAGCCTTTCTCAAGAATAAAAAAAGGTACGAAACGACTCCGGATTTTAAGTTGGAGACTGAGCTCAACGAATTGGAGAAGAGTAAGATAATCACTACTTACCATCAGCTGAAGAAGAGACGTGAGCTTGCATTTTTCGATCAGTGGGAGATTGTGCTCGAAGAGAACTTTACAGAACATCATCTTACCTCGATGCTTTGGGAACCTGAAAATTATTGGGGTTCTAAAATGGCCGGTTATAGTTTTTCCCAAATGAACGAACTACAAGCCTATAAAGGGATGAAAAATATTGAGATCCGAAACAAGGTACTCTCAATTGTGACAAAAGCCGAAAAAACTGAAGGAAAGGTTTGGGATCCTGCTGTCGGACTTGTTCCCCAAAAGTTTGACTATAGTTCTGCAATTTTAAATACGGGTAATAGTTTTAAGTTCAAAGAAGGAGTTGTGGAGGCAAAAGTAAAATTTCGTGCCGCAAAAGCCATCACAAGTGCTTTTGCGCTTACAGGTAGCCACCCTTTTCCGCAAATTGATGTCTTCAGGAGTGGCAATAAAAGTGTTGGTCTTGGAATTATTAATCAATCCGGCAAAGGAAGTGTAAAAAAATTAGTTCAGATTAAGGGGCTAAACTTTAATAACTTCCATATTTTCAGACTCGAAGTTTTTGCGAATGAGCTGGTCTGGAAAATCAACAACCATGAGGTCCACCGGGACCAGCTTCCCCAAAATATGGGAGAGCTGTTTCTTCATTTTATCGGTAGTATCCACGAGCCACTCAATGGAGGATCGTTGCCGCACTACTTCGAAATTGATTGGGTAAGGTGTTTAAGGAAAAAATAAATCACGCTGAAATGAATATCTGGTCCGATGAATTCGATGGTGCTATTACAATCTGTGATCGTGATGGGATCATCACGTATATGAATGACACTTCCAAAAGAGCGTTTATGAAAGATGGCGGTGGTGATCTGGTTGGGACAAACCTGCTTGACTGTCATCCCGAACCTTCGCGTTCGAAACTGGCTAAAATGTTAAAAGCGCCGACGACGAATATCTATACGATCGAAAAAGCGGGGATCAAAAAAATCATTCATCAATCGCCTCTTTACGAAAACGGGGTTTTTAGCGGATTGATTGAGATTTCGTTCGAGTTACCCCAACCGATGCCACATTTTATCCGCGGCTAAGGTCAAATGGAGGGAGGGTGAGAGGGTGAGAATGATTTACTTACCTTCATATTTTCCCATCTTCTCATCTTCACACTTCCTCCCCGATAAGTTCAAACATCGCTTCGATTTCAACCGGGACATTTTCGGGAAGACTACCAACGCCAACTGCACTCCGGACACCAATGCCATTCTCGCGTCCAAAAACTTCAACAAACAGCTCGCTGCATCCGTTGATGATATACGGTTGTTTTTCGAAATCGGTGGTCGCGTTCACCATACCAAAAACTTTGATCACACGTTTAATCCGGTTAAGCGATCCCAAATTGGCAATCAATGTCGCCAAAATCGTAAGCCCGACCTGTCGTGCAGCCAGTTTACCTGCTTCCTGATCAATATCTTTTCCGATCTTTCCGCGGTGAAGCGTCCCGTCGCTGTTCACTGGCAAATGACCCGAAACGTAAATATGACGCCCATCTCTAAGAAATGGTGTATAAACTCCTTTGGGTTCTGGTGCCGGTGGCAACACAAGGTTCAATTCCAAAAATCTTGATTCGTTATCCATGATTTTCTATTTTGATTGATGACGTAAAATTAAGAAAACAATGGAATTGTAAATGCTCACTATTGTTTTGCGGTTCATGCATCTTGCTCCTAATTAAGTTCACTTTATTTGCTGGTTCCTATTTTTTTTCTTCCTCTTTCGATTTATCTGTGCCAATAAACCATGCTGTCACATATCCTGTAAATGTTCCAAACAATCCGACTCCTGTTATCATCAGGAATGCAGCAACAATCCGTCCTTCAGTTGTAACCGGATATTTATCACCATATCCAACAGTTGAAATAGTAATGAATGCCCACCATATTGCATCTTCCGCTGATTTAATATTCGATTTTGGTGCCTGCTCAAACTCTAAAATAGCTATAGAACCAAATATTAGCATTAATGCGGCAATCACTGAAACAGTAGCAAATGTGCCTTTTGTCCTGTTTTTTAATATATGCTTTGCTATGTGTTTTACTGAACGAAAAGCCCTAAGTACCCGAAGCAACCTGAATAATCTTATTAATCGGCCATATCGCAAATATTCAAATGTTGGTATGCTCGAAATCAAATCAATCCAGCCCCATTTCATAAATTCAAGTTTTGATGGCGCTTTTATCAGGCGATAAGTAAAATCATAAAGGAAAACTATACATATCGCATTGTCTATCAGGTATAATAATCTTGAGACCTGGTCCGGCAATTTAAAAAAACTATCAATAAGCAAAGCCGCTATAACGTATACAGAAAGAACTACAATTATTATATCTAAATATGAAATTACTTTGTGTTCATTTCGATCGTTCATTTGATTTAGTATTTGATTTAGGTTACTGATATCCGTCTATTTAATACTCATTTTATAAATAAAGTTTCCTGATCCAACCTTGCAGAAATATTTGTTGTTGGCCGTTTTTGATACAGCTACTTTCATCCCGTTTTCTGTTACCGATGCTTCCTGATTGGTTGGCAGATAGATTGTTGCAGTTGTATTTACCGGAATTTCCACCTTCATCTCCAAAATGTTATTCTCCTTTTTCCATTCACTTTTGATCAGGCCATGGGGTGATTGATAACTTGATTTTACCCAGGTTATATCGCCGACGATTTCGGGCCGGATGATGATATTTCGGAAAGCGACATTGTTTTCTTCCTGCTTGATTCCTCCAGGACCAGTGTAAAACCACTCCATGATATGTCCAAGCATCAAATGGTTATTCGAGACTTCCTCAAGTGCCGGCCACGATTCTGTCAAAGCAGTTGCCCCTTTTTTTAGCTGAAAACCATAGCCGGGCACATCATTCCGGAAGTTCATATCGTAAAGCAGTTGCGAACCACCCCCTTCCTCAAGCGCTTTTACTAAAAAATGGAATCCGATATCGCCGGCAGTCAGGGACTTGCCAGATTTGGTAATCGAATCAACCAGATTATTAAAAACGGCTTGCCGATCATTTTCATCGACCAATCCGACACATAGTGGCATCGACATGGCTGTCTGGCTTCCTGTTGAGTAAACTTTGGTCTCCTTGTTAAAGAATTTGGCATTGAAGGCCTTCTTTACCTCGTTGGCAAGAATTGTCATCTTTTTGGCATCGTCTTTATTATTAGTAAGTTCCATCATTTTCGAAAGTAAAATGATATCGTAATAATAGATCGCTGTGGCGGTCAGTGCCTTAGGAGTAAGTTGTGCCTCGCCTGGTCTTTTGGGACCATAATCGAACCAATCACCCAAACCATGCGAAAGGATATGGCCATCAGCTTTCGATCCAAGATATGCAATATATTTCTTCATCATTGGCATCGCTTCTTCAATAACCGACTGATCGCCATACCATTGCCAAATCATCCATGGGAGGATCACTCCGGCGCTTCCCCATTCCGGAGAATCGAGAAATCCTGCGTCAAACAGGACATATTCGGGGGCGATATCGGGAATCAGTCCGTCAGATGTCTGAGCATCAATCATATCTCGCACGGTCTTTCTGTACAACGGATAGAGGTTATAGTTATAATGTATCGACGCTCCCATGAGATAGGTCTGTTCCAGCCATCCGAGTTTCTCGCGATGGGGACAGTCGGTGACAACACTTGACAAATTACTCCGAACGGCCCAATCTATTAATGAGTAAATCTGGTTAAAAAGCTGATTTGAACAGCTAAATTCACCAATTTTGGGGGCAGAATTGGATGTATGTAGTAATTGTAAGTCAATTATTTGTGGTGTATCGGAGTTTTGTTTTTCCGATTCCGGAGCAGCACCTTCCACCATAACATACCTGAATCCGTAATATGTGAACCGTGGTCTCCATATCTCCACGCCTTCGCCTTTAAGTGTGTAAGAAAAATAATATGGACTGCCTGTAGCTCGCTGGTTGATCTTTTTATCCCTCGTAATCAACTCTCCAGGGGTCAGTTTAATCACAGATCCTTTTTTTCCGTGGACTTTGAGTTCTACAATTCCTGAGCAATTCTGACCAAAATCGTAAAGGAATTTGCCCGGCTCGGGTTGGTCTGTTTTTTTAACCTTAATAATTTCGCGGATTGTAACCGGATAGTCGGTTTCAGCAGTCAGTTTGCCCGTTGGAACCGTTGCCGTAAGTGCCATTTTCCATTTTGAGTCGTCGAATCCTGAAAGATCCCATCCTTTTTGTTCAAGCGTGGCATCATATTCTTCTCCGCCATAGATGCTTGAATAAGTAATCGGCGATGCCGAACATTTCCAGTCAGTTCCGGAAACTACAGTTGTTGAGGTACCGTCAATATAGTCGATTTTCAATTTACTGATCATTTTAGGATACCCATATGCGATTACCAGTTTACGGTATCGTTCGCGATTGATGTTGTAAAAACCGTTTCCCACGATTACCCCAATGGCATTCTTACCCTGTTTTAATAGCGCAGTAACATCATAGGTATTGTACAGACAGGTTTTATCGTAGTTGGTCCAGCCCGGTGCCAGAAAACTTAGGCCGACTTTTTGTCCGTTGATAGTCGCTTCATAATGGCCTAATCCACTAATAAAAAGCGTTGCATTTTTAATTATTTTTTCAGCCATGAACTCTTTTCTGAACAGTGGGACGACGCTTCGTTTAATGGCTTTATTCCCAAGTTTATCTCCATAACCATGAACTCCGGGTACAACTTTCATCGAATCGGGAAGATTTTCAAAACTTATCCAGGTAGCTTTATCCCAGTTGTTTACTGATAAAAGTCCCATTTGCCAGGTGGCCGGTTCACTCCATGGAGATTCTTTTTCGGCCTGGTTCCATATCTTTACTTTCCAATAATACTTTTTCTCAGCGGTTAATGGTGTTCCTGCATATTCTACCTGAATAGAAATATCTGATTTCACAACTTTCGAATCCCAGATGTTACCATTGTTGTTCTTTAGTTTTTCAGGATTATCAGAAACAAGTATATGATAGGCAGTCTGTTTTGTATTTCTTTCCTTTGAATTGATTTCCCAGCTTAAATGCGGATGCTTCACTCCGATACCAACAGGATTAATCTTCGATTCGCAGTTAGTAGTAACAGAAATTGAGTTTTGAGCAGATACATTAAATGTTAATAAAATGGCAAGAGTTGCCACCGAAAGTTTTAGGCTTATCATTTTAGCTGGATTAAATTCGTAAATAGTTCATTCGATACCTTGAAAGCAGTACCATGACGCGCATTTTTCGGAAAATTTACTTTATCGGAGATATCTTCCCAATCTTTCATATTTTTAGACCTGACTGCTCCGTATTTATGATCGCGGTATTTGTCGAAATAAACATATACGTATTCACCAACTTCAAGTGCTGTTGGTCCTTCTGCCCAATATTTTCCCGTAATCGGGGCGGATACTTCAGTAGGATAGGGGCCTGTAGCTTTTTTCGATTGGGTCATCCGGATATTTTTCTCAGGAGGATTTGAATTCTCGTTTTTCAGAAACATATAAAATATCTTTCCTTTTGGCAGGATTGTGGCGTCAATCACACTAAAACTGGGATTGAAAAACAGTTTCGTCGGACTATAATTCTGAAAATCAGCAGTTGTAGTACAATACATTCTGTGATTGTATCCTTTCTCACTTTCGGTAGTCGACACTTCAGAATGACGTCCCGGAATTGTTGTGGCCCAAAAGATGATGTAGTTTTTATTTTTCGGATCATAAACAATTTCGGGTGCCCAGCAGTTTTTTGCAGTTGTTTCATGGGCCATGACGGGGATTGCTTTTTGTTCCGACCAATTAATCAGGTCTTTGGATGAAGCATATCCAATTTGCCGGTCTTTCCAGCTACTCGTCCAAACCATGTGAAAAACTCCGTCTTTTCCTTGCAGAATAAATGGATCGCGCATCAGTTTATCATTTCCAACAGCAGGCGCCACAAGCGATTTACCACCATTAAGGGCTTCCCAGTTTAGTCCATCTTTGCTGTACGCCAGATGCAAACCATCCTGACCATTGTCGGTGAAATAGGAGAATAAGAATATCTTGTCCTGACCTTTACTTTGAAGAGCCAGGAAAACGAAAAGTAAAATGAAGTACCGCATTGTTTATATTGCTGATGTTTAGTTTATTGATATAATAATGACAATTTCCAAAATTAATCCGAAAATACTAAATCGGTTTGCACAAACTGGCAATTGATTTAAACGATTTGGATATGTTACTTCACCACAATCGTCTTAATATTCACAAATTCGCGAATACCAACGGCTGATAATTCGCGGCCATAACCACTTCCCTTTATTCCGCCAAACGGAAGCCGGGGATCTGATTTTACAAAGTCGTTTACAAACACACAACCTGCCTCAAGACCCTTTTCAGCAAGTAGTTTACCTTTAGTTACATCGGCAGTAAAAACGGCGGCACCCAATCCCAACACAGCCACAGGTCCAAACAACTCTTCATGATAAGCAGGCATTTCGGGAACAACATTTGCCAAAACTGTAGGCGGATAGAATGGGGCTTTCCCTTTCGGAATAAATCCGCCAAGCAATATTGTTGCACCCATTTCATGGCTTTTTTCAACCTGCCCGTGCAGTTCGTCGCGTAAATCCATCCTTGCCAGAGGCCCGATAGTTGTCTGCGGAAGGAGCGGATTGCCATAGGTGGACTGGTTCATCAAACGTACAAATTCGGTTTCAAAGGCATCATATATTTTGTCAGCCACGATAAATCTTTTGGCGCCAATGCAACTTTGTCCGGCATTCAGCAGCCGACTGGTCACACATAAACGAGCAGCCGATTTAATATCAGCATCTTCCAGAATCAGGTAAGGGTCGCTTCCACCAAGTTCGAGAACCGATTTTTTCAGCATTAATCCGGCTAATGATGCAACCGCTTTGCCGGCAGTCGTACTTCCCGTGAGCGTAACTGCTTTAATTAATGGATTTTCTATTACCGCATTAACCTTAGTCGAACCAATCAGTAAAGTTCTGAAAACATTCACGGGAAATCCTGCGTCACGAACGAGTTGTTCAATGGCCATTGCACAACCCGGTACGTTTGAAGCATGTTTCAGAACTCCTGTATTGCCGGCCATTAATGTAGGCGCCAAAAACCTGAAAACTTGCCAGAACGGGAAATTCCAGGGCATTACTGCCAAAACTGTTCCTATTGGCTGATATGAAATATAGGATTCTGAAGCTTCAGTTTGGATAACTTTATTTTGCAGGAATGATGCCGCATTATTTGCATAATACGAGCAAACCAGGGCACATTTTTCGATCTCTCCGATGGCCTCGCGTAGCACTTTACCCATCTCTGAGACCATTATTTCGGCCAGTTCGTCCTTTTTTGCAAGTAACCTGGCCTGAAGGTTTTTCATCAAAACGGCGCGGTTTTCAAAACTTGTCAGTTTCCATTGCTGAAAAGCGGCATCAACCTGATTAATAATGGTGTTTACTTCTTTGGAAGTATATTCGGGATAGTATTTAATTATTTCGCCTGAAAACGGATTGACTGATTGCATGGCACAAAATATTTATACCAAAAATAGTGCTTATCGGTGACTTTTATTCAATTGCTGGCCAAATGAGGCCTATAATTAGATTTCTATTGTGAAAATTTGTATTTTTGGATCAATATGGAAGGCGAAATAAAAAATATAGACTCAGTTATTCTTCATTGGCGTGAATCTTCTGATCGGAATTACGCTACTATGCAAAATTTAATTAAAACCAATGAATTTTCATGGGCTTTATTTTTGGGACATTTAGTGATTGAAAAGTTATTAAAGGCTCTCTATGTCAAAAAAATACAAAAACATCCTGTATTTTCCCACGACTTACTCAGATTGGTAAAAAAGGTTGATGTCAATCTTCCAGATGAATATGATGAATGGTTAGATAAAATAACGACATTCAATTTAAATACTCGTTACGATGATTATAAACAAAGTTTTTATAAGCTTTGTACCGCTGAGTTTTCCAACGAATGGATTGCTAAAATTGAAATATTAAGAAAATGGTTAATCAATCAGTTATAGATACGGCAAAACTCTACATTCAGGAGATTCCTGAAAGTATGGAGCTTAAGAAAGCATATTTGTTTGGGTCATATGCAAAAGGCAATGAGCATATGGATAGCGATATTGATATAGCTGTCGTAATTGGGAAAATGGATGATTTTTTTGCAATCCAAATGGAACTCATGCGATTAAGAAGAACAATTGATTTAAGAATTGAGCCGCATCCAATTTGGGAAGGGGATTTTAACATACAGAATCCATTTGCGTTTGAAATTCAAAATACTGGTATTGAATTAATGTAAAACCATGAGATTTTCAATAATGGATATGGCATTCTCGGTGTTTAAAACTTACGATAGCGTTAAAATTGGTAATTACTTTAATGCCATTTTTGATACATTTTAATATTTGTCGCATTGCGCTATTTTCTTCATATCGCTTATAACGGAAATAACTACCGGGGGTGGCAAAAACTTCCTGGAATCATTAGTGTTCAACAAGTTGTAGAGACTACATTAAGTCAGATTTTAAAAGAAGATGTCTCAATAGTTGGTTGCGGGCGTACAGATGCCCAGGTACATGCGAGCCAATTTTTTTTCCATTTTGATGTCGGTCGGGAGTTGAACTTTGATTTGCTGTATCGACTGAATAAATGCTTGCCTCACGATATCACCGTATTTGATGTAATGCCAATGGAAGGCTTGCCGCACGCACGGTTTGATGCCATTCAGCGAAGTTACGATTACTATATTCACACTCAGAAAGATCCTTACCTGGTTGGCTTGAGTTCATTTTATCCACTGGCAAATCCTGATCTGAATAATATGAAAGAAGCCGTTGGCTTACTTACAAATTACGACGATTACAGATGTTTTTGCAAATCTCCTTTAAAATATGAATACACCATTTGTAATGTTTCGAAAGCGCAACTGTTTTCGGATATTCATCACACAAGGTTAAGGTTTCATGTCTCTTCAAACAGGTTTTTAGCCGGAATGATCCGGATTATCGTAGGAAAACTGCTCGAAATCGGTAATGGTGAATTAACCGTAACCGGTTTCGAACAATTTCTAAAATCAAAAGAGACCCCAAAGTCTATTGTTCCTGTTTATGCCCAGGGACTTTATCTTACTAAGGTTACCTATCCTTATCTCAATCTGCCGTCCAAGTCAATCTTTGGTAGAATTCTTGAGAATGAGGTTGATATTCCGGTTTAACCTTAATTCATCCGAATCAGGCTAAATGGCTCTTCTAATCCATAATCCATCAGAAAGTATTGTTCAATTCCGGGAAGTTTTGGAGGAGCGGTGTCCCAATCACCGGGACCATTGATCCAACGATGGTTATCCTTATAAAAGTAGCCAAATGTGTTTTTCAAACTGCCGATTACCTTAACGGAGACCTCATTCTTCCCATCATTGATGAATTGACTGATATTCAATTCGTACGGAGGGAATGCGATGACTCCGGCTTTCTTTTGATTTACAACGACTTCGGCAATAATACCTTTCCATTTATTCAGCTTTACTTTAAATTGCGCCCCGGATTTCGCGGCGACAAAATTTTCGGAATACGAAACTTTTTGAGTATAGAAGGGATAGCCTATTGATTTCCAAGAGCCTAATTTAGAGAGTTTTCCGGTTGAAATTTCAAAACCTTGTTTAAGCGGATTCAATACAAAATCTCCAACGATATAGACTGGCATCAATTCGGCATGAACCGACATTTTTGGGGCTTTAAGCGTCAGGGTGTTTAATCCTTTCTGAACCTTATCGCCAATCTGAAATTTGAAGAATTCGCGGTCAATCCACCATTTGTCACTCCTCACAACTTTTATATCATTAATGAATACGTCCCATAATTCGGGTCGTTCAACAACTGCGGATAACTTGCTTAATGTTTCTGTGTCAACTTTTTCTGAAATTATAAAATGATATTTTGCTTCGAATCCGGAACCTGTTTTAAAGGTATCCAGGGCGAGGTAATCTTGTTTGTACTGAATCTTATGCTCCCACGGATTACCCGTTGCAAATCCATTGCTATCAAATAATTGACGCATGGCTTTCATAAAATAGGTCTCTTTAAGATCCAACTTGTTAGATTTCAGATCAAGAAAATCAAGTACCAGGACATTTTCACTTTCGGGGCGGATTTCCATCTTGCCTGATCCTGTAACTACCTGCTCATTCACTGGTAGTTCAGGCTCTTGTTTCTCAGCTATATCGTTGGTTGATAAATAGTACAAAGCACTGCCGATAGGAGCGAGATTAATTTCAAATGATAGCTTGCCGTTTTTCTCTTTTGCAGGAAGCCGAAAACATTCTCCTGTCATTAAATCCATTTTTACCAAACTCTTTCCATTGGCATTAACCGAGGCTGTGACGCTTTTTGTAGTATCTGAATTGACGACAAAAAGTAACTGACCGTCATCCATTATCCTGCGCTGATGATACAATTCTCCAGAAGGCGGGGCCGTTTCCTGAAGCGTAAAATCGGGAAGGTAGAATAGCTGTTTAACCACTTTGTCATCTGTTCCTGTCGCAACTGTCCATTGGGTGGGATAGTTGTTTCTCAATTCATTTACGGCGTTCGATTCAACTCCGTCAACAAAGGAAATTTCTTTGGCAAACGATAACACTTTCCCTCCCTGCTGCAGATAATTTTTCAAAAGCGTAAAGGTAAATTTATCAATGTTTTGAAGTGATTCCGGTAAAACAACCAACCCGTAAGAACGTTTTCCAACGATTAGTTGACCACTTTTTACAGAACCAATTGATTTTAAAACATTCTCAGAGCCAAGGTCATACTCAAAATGGTTTCGCTCCAACCGGTACACAAATGATTTGAAATTTGTCTCGATCGAATCAATTGTTTTGTTTTTCAACGTGCGCGAAAAGTACATCCATGCTGTTGTATTGGGTTGGATTACAAGCGTTTTGTTGATCTGCTGACCGGAAGACGTCGCCATCGAAATGCGTCCGAGGTAATCGCCCATTGTTTTGTAATTATCCCACCATGGTTCGTGGTAAGTAAATGAAGGCGGATAATCGAATTTGCGCACCCCTTTGATCGTGTAATAGCAAAGATGCTGATTGACAAAATTTACCCCCAGAACGCCCTGCCAGTCAGCCAGTCTCTTAAAATTTGCAAAAGTAATCTCCCAACCTGCACCACCGTAAGTTTCGCTTAGCGTGCGCATCCGTCCACTTTGGTTGGCTGCGCTACGTAACTCCCGAATGGCACGTGTATTCCCGAACTGTCCACCAAGTCCTTTGAGAATATATTCATTTCCAAGCATATCGACCCCAGGCTGTTGATGATTAATGTAGAAAGCTGCCTCATCGTAACCATGTGTAGGCTTTGGCCATCCATGTTCCCAATAGTGACCGGTCCAGAGCAGTCCGTTGTCTTCACAATATTGATTCCAGGGTTTTGCCCAGCGATCTATAAACATTTCGAGCACTAATTCATAGTAATCGTGCCTCACTTTTTTCCAGTTACCGACCTCATCAACAAGCGAAGGGAGGTTAATTTTTAAATCGTATCCCCACCGTTTTTCAAATTCAGGAAATAAATCGGGTGTCCATCTGAATGCAGATTTTGGTCCCATCGCTGCTTCCAAATTGGGCTCATCGGTAAAAATTCCCATCAATGTTTTCCCAAATTCGTCTTTGTCGTATTTTTCATAGCCCTTCATTGTGATCTCCATAAATTTCTGCGTCACACCCTTTTGAAGGAGATCTACATAGGGAAAATTGCCATACCAATACGATTTTGAGCCATAGGTTTTTTGGAAGAGATAATACATCCCTTTTTTACCAACGTATGATGCTTTGGCCGATGTGATGTCCGTAAATCGATTATCCTCAAGTTTTATAATCGCCTCATATTTTGCTGTATCCGGTTTTAAAATCTCCTGAAATTCGCAACTCATTCCAGTGCCCTGATTATAAGATTCGGGCATCTGAGCCTGAACATGACCACCGGCAAAGCCGCTGGGATAGGAGTTTTCGTCGTAAATCCAGACTTTCATTCCCAGTTCCTTCCCTTTCCGGACGGTATAATCAAAAAGGTGATTCCAATCTACTGAAAGATATTCGGTGAGCAACCCCGGCCGCGGATGAACAAACACGCCGCCGATTCCCACTTCTTTGAATTTCTTCATATGAAAATCAATCCCTGCCTCAGTGATTTTATCGTTCCAATCCCAAAGCGGCGCACTTCGGTATTCTGATGGCGGATCAGCAAGCAACTGCCTTAACTGACTGTAATTATTTATTTTACTCCCCGTCTGATTAACCGGAGAAATGGCGGAAGAAAAAAGTATAACGAGACCTGCAAACATCAATGCTTTTAATGCAAACCGACTGTTTTTGTTAGTTTCCATAGTTTTGTATTTTGAATTTTCAAATAGAATCAGATCGTATTTAAATTAACAAATTTTTACTGTATTGATATTTATGATCTTACCTAATTTTTCAATCTTATCAGCGATATGCCCGATGCCAATGGCGCAATGGTGAGCAGGTCCCTGTTTTGACCATTCATTCATAAACTTTTTCGCTCCGACCGAAAAACGGTAGCGGCTGTTCGTGTTCCCGATTTCAAGAATTGGTCCTGCTACAGATTCACCTTCGGCAACCAGCAGGAAAATACCGTCTTTGTCTTCAACTACTGAGAGAAGTGTTACGGGACCATGTTTTACAGTCATTTGAATGGATAACCCTTTGCCGGGTTTTCCATGGAAGATGGGCAACGGAACCAGTTTTACGCGACCTTCAGCAATCGCAAAGTGGGCAGGTCCGTCGTGACCGAGCATCACCACGTCATCTTTAAAATCCATGAGGTAAAACTCCGAGAAAGAACCGCCTGCACCAAATTCGGCCATAATTTTCATCGCCTGCGCGTTTTTCACTTCGCATTCACCCGCTACGGGGATGTTTTTGCCAGTCAATAAGGTGTTCCCGGCGATAACCGAAGTTGCAATATTTTCGTAATCGTTGCCCGGTTCGCCTTCGTAATAATAGGCCATCGAACCAAGGTTGCGGTTTTTTACAAGTTGATCCAGTGCCACGGAAGTACGTGCTGCACGCTCAATTTCTGTGGATTCGCATTCAGGAACGACATCAAAAGTTGTTTTAAACTCCTGAATTTTGGCGCAGACTTCGGTTTCCGTTGCTCCATCGCGGTATTTTTTCAGTTCGCACATTTCAAGCAGTTCGATATGTGTGCCGAAAACGGCTGATTGTTTGGTCAGGTCGGTGTAAACATCGAGCATACCACAGTAATAATGTCCCAAAACACCCAGACGGTTATTACGCATCGCAGCTGACACTCGTGCAGCTTCGGTCCATTTTCCGATCTCGCACCATGCTTCTTCATCCTGAAGATATCCGGTCACAAAATCGTATTGAATTCCTGAGCGGTTAAACACGCTTGCAATTTCAGGAACTGAACAGGCCTGGCAATGTTCGAGCCAGATGCCTGTCATTTTGCCACGATCGTCCAGTTTGTTAAATGCCTCATAATCCAAAGTTTCGACGGGCTGAAGGTTAAGAATCACCATGGGAATTTTGAGTTTCTGAGCTATAGGCAAAACGGTTGAAGAAAGGGCATACGTTGAAACGTACAGAAATACGATTTCAACATCCTGACTTTTTAGGAAACCGGCAGCCTCGCGTGCTTTTACTGGATTGTCAACCATGCCGGCATCAATCACTTCGACACCGAATCCGGCAATCCTGTTTTTGATCTGTTCCTGGTATTTCTTTAGATTGCCGAGCAATCCATCGAATTGCGCCCAGTAAGTATCGAGGCCAATTCCGAATAATCCTACTTTAGTCATTTTGTCTGTTATTTGATCCGAATAATATTGAATGTTGTATTCGCAGAAAGGGTTTCAAAGCATCGAAGGAATCATTATTTTTCTGTTGTCCGCTCTTTGAAAGTTTTACAATGAACAAAGATAATTTTTCCTTCCCAAAAAAGAGGTGATTAACCAATGATCCGATTTATTTTGTCATCTGGGTGCCATGATTTTTCATTCTCCTTTTTTCGTTCTTCACTCTTTTTTTTCTGACCTAAATACTCAAAAACTACCGGAATCAATATTTTTTTAAGAATTTAATGCATAGATTGAATAAAATCATCATTTTATGATATTGAATTGCAATAAACTATGTAAGTTTACAAAACTTTAAATAACCAGCAGCGTTCGCCATTACAAATATATTATTAGAAAATAATAAGGTAGGTTTTTTGCGTTTATAAACGATTAGATTTGTTTGATTTGAAAACCTGCAAATAAAACAACTTTAATTATGAGTTACTATTTTGTAGCACAGATTAAAATCAATGATAATGCTGAATATCAAAAGTATATTGATAAAGCAGGAGAGATTTTTGAAAAATTTAAAGGAGAGTATTTATCAGTTGATAATGCCCCAAAGATAATTGAAGGGAATTGGAATTATACACGCGCAGTTTTGATTAGGTTTGAGAATAAAAATGATTTCAATAACTGGTATAATTCGCCTGAATATCAGAATATTCTTATGCACAGATTACATGCAGCTGATTGCGATACCATATTACTAAAGGGACTTGAAAATAAATAGCAGGAAGATTCAACTATTATCCTATCAAAAACGAAATAATGAAAAACCCTAAAAACGTTTTTAATATTCTTATGATGATGGCATTATTTCTTATTAACTTCTCATGTCAAAACGAAAATCAAACAGCTGATTTAATTGTAACTGACGCCAAAATCTGGACTGGAAACATTAATCAACCGTGGGCCAGAGCTATTGCAGTCCACAATGATACAATAATGGCCGTTGGAAGTGATGAAGAAATTCTGAGATTGAAAGGAGACAGTACCAAAGTCCTGAGCCTAAACGGGAAGTTTGTTGTCCCTGGCTTTATTGACAGCCATGTGCACTTCCTGACTGGTGGGTTCAACCTCTCTTCAGTACAACTTCGTGACGCTAACACAAAGGAAGAATTCGTCAGAAGGATCTCCGAATATGCCAAAACGGTAAAACCGGGAACATGGATTTTAGGAGGCGACTGGGACCATACACTTTGGGGAGGTACCCTTCCTGATAAAGATTGGATCGATAAGGTTACCCAGGATAATCCGGTATTTGTTACAAGACTCGACGGACATATGTCGCTGGCTAATACCCTTGCAATGAAGCTGGCGGGAATAAAAGAGGAGATTAAGGATATCGAAGGTGGTA
>JAPLDR010000104.1:0-22052 GCA_026391655.1 Bacteroidia bacterium
GATAAAACACTTCTCTCTTCCTCCTGGTAGATATACTATTGAAGTGGGAATTAATCAGTCCTGCAATACAACGGCTTGGGATGGAATTGCTTACTATCCAATATTTGAAATTGAAAATCACAACAATGTATTTCATTATGATTTTAGACCATGGGCTATACATCACTCTCAAAATAATAATTGGAAATCAACTAAAATTCTTTAACATGATAAACAAAATAACTCCTTCTTATGTTAAGAACAAGATTTATTCATTAGTAATACTAAAAATTTATCAAATTTGGCATGAATATTTTATAAAACAAAGGTACGAAAATGAAAAGTACATACCAAAATATGAATTACAGCAAAAACATATTCAAAACCTAAAAGTTTTATTAAATAGAGAATCTCTTTTGACCTTTTTACCTAAAAATGCTATTTGTACCGAAATCGGTGTTAATATAGGTGATTTTTCAGAAATGATTTTAAAACAAACCACACCTCAAAAGCTACATCTGATAGATGCCTGGGGAGACCCTTCACGTTATCACGATGGATTAAAAGATTTTGTAAGAGACCGGTTTGAGAAAGAAATTCAAAATAAAATAGTGGAATTAAATATCGGTTATTCTACTACAATACTCAAAGAATTCCCCAATCACTACTTTGATTGGGTATATTTAGATACGAATCATTCTTATACGGTAACTGCCGATGAGCTGGCAATTCTGAAAGATAAAGTTAAGCCAGATGGTATTATTGCCGGCCACGATTTTATTATGTATAATTCGTTAGGCGATTGTAGATATGGAGTAATTGAAGCTGTACATGAACTTTGTGTGAATTATGATTGGGAGCTAATATTTACAACAGCAAACTTCATAGAGTCACCAAGTTTTGCTATTAAAAAGATAAGCACGTTAATTTTTAATGAATCTATTCGATAGCTTTAAAAATCAATGCTCTCATTTACCAGTCAAAGTAAAATCAATAGTTTTAGTGCTAAGGCTGTTTTTCTTGATCGTGACGGAACGATTATTCGTGATGTTGATTATCCTAAAGATCCAAAACAGGTTGAATTACTTCCTGGAACTATAGGAGCATTAAGAAGTTTAATGGATTTTGATTATAAATTGGTAGTCATTAGTAATCAGTCAGGCATAGGAAGAGGCATTATTACAGTCGAAGAAATGAATCAAGTCAACGCAAAGTTAATTTCGATCTTAGACAAGCATGAAATTTATTTTGATAGTATTTATTATTGTCCTCATGCTCCCGCAGAGCAATGTAACTGTCGTAAACCTTCTCCAGAAATGATTTTGAATGCTGCTGAGGAGTTAAATATAAATTTGGCTTTATCATTTATGGTTGGCGATAAATTTAGTGACATTGAATCAGGTAAGCGAGCGGGATGTGGTACAATTTTACTTAAAAATGAAGGTTTATTTGAATGGGATATCACACCAGATTTTGTTGCCTCGAATTGGGCAGAAGTCCTAACGTTTATTTTAAGGAATGAAACACAGTCCTAACCGCATGCATCATCATATAAAAAAATATTCCGAAAAATTATCGCGCGCACTTAACCTTGACGCTATGAATCAAATTCCAATTCTTATCGAAGCGCTGCGCGAAGCCTGGCAGGCGCAACACTCAATCTGCCTTTGCGGGAACGGTGGCAGCGCTGGCAATGCGATTCACCTTGCCAATGATCTTCTCTACGGTGCTGGTATCAAAAACGGTGGCGGGCTCCGGGTCGAAGCGCTTAGTGCAAACACTGCTATTCTCACCTGCCTGGCAAACGATCTTGGCTACAATGAAATCTATGCGGAGCAAATTAAAATTAAAGCCAACCCGGGCGATGTTCTTATAGTGCTTTCTGGTAGTGGCAACTCCCCTAATGTGGTTAAGGCGCTTGAAATGGGCAATGCCCTGGGTATGAAAACTTTTGCTATTCTTGGATTTACTGGCGGAAAATGCAAAGAGATTGCACAATACCCCATTCATTTTGAGATTCATGATATGCAAGTATCTGAAGATTTGCAACTGATTGTGGGGCATATTTGCATGCAATGGCTTTGCAATCAGAAAATCACCCAATAGAGTAAAGAAATATGAAGTCTGTTGTAACCGGCGGTGCTGGATTTATTGGAAGCCATTTGGTTGACGCACTCCTCGAACTTGGTCATGAGGTAACTGTGCTTGATAATTTCAGCACGGGCCGACTCGAAAATCTGGATCACGTCAAAAACAAAATTAGTCTTATCGAATGCGAGTTATCTGTTCCAGGTGATTGGGTGAAGCATTTCAAAAACATTGATTGGGCTTTTCATCTTGCTGCCTTGGCAGATATTGTCCCAAGTATTCAAAAGCCGGAAGCATATTTTAGGGCAAATGTCGATGGAACCTTTAATGTCTTGCAAGCCAGTCAAAATGCAGGTATTAAGCGGTTTTTATATGCAGCGTCATCTTCATGTTATGGCATCCCCGATCAATTTCCGACTCCAGAAACTGCTGAGATTCGCCCACTATACCCATATGCCCTTACCAAGCGTCTTGGTGAAGAATTGGTGATTCATTGGGCGCAAGTTTATAATTTACCAGCTCTTGCATGCAGATTTTTCAATGTCTATGGCCCTCGCTCCCGAACTTCTGGAACTTATGGCGCTGTCTTTGGAGTGTTCCTTGCGCAGAAACTGGCAAATCAACCCTTAACTATTGTTGGTGACGGTAATCAAACCCGTGACTTCACCTATGTTACTGATATAGTTCAAGCTCTTATCTCGGCCGCTCAAAGTAATCAATCGGGTAAAATTTACAACGTTGGCAGTGGACAAACTATTTCCGTGAATCGTTTGGTTGAACTGCTAGGTGGTGAAAAGATTCATATTCCCAAGCGTCCTGGCGAGCCCGATTGCACTTTTGCTAACATTACAAAAATAACTCAAGAAATTGGATGGGCGCCCAAAGTATCTATAGAAAAGGGCGTTTCAGAGGTTATCAAGAACATCGAATATTGGCGCAATGCTCCTGTTTGGACTCCGGTTAATATTGCGACAAATCTTCAAAAGACAAAAATGAGCGATCAAATCAATAAAATCTTAATAACAGGCGGTGCAGGCTATGTAGGAGCTGTACTTGTGCCCAAACTCCTTGACGAGGGATATTCAATTACAGTATTGGATCTCATGATTTATGGGGAAGGTGTTTTAAAAGTTCATCCAAAACTTACAAAGATTAAAGGGGATATCAGGGACACAATATTGTTGGAGAAAACACTCCCAGGCCACGATGCTGTGATACATCTTGCTTGTATTTCTAATGATCCAAGTTTTGAATTAAATCCTAATCTTGGGAAGTCAATCAACCTTGATGCTTTTAATCCTCTTGTGAAAATAAGCAAAACATCAGGTGTACAGCGATTTATCTATGTCTCTTCGTCCTCCGTTTACGGTGTGAAAAAAGAAAAAGATGTACATGAGGATATGCTTCTCGAACCACTTACTGATTATTCCCGATTTAAGGCAGAATGCGAAAAAATTCTTGCAAATTATCAGTCATCTGATTTTACCACTGTAACCATCAGACCAGCTACTGTTTGTGGCTATTCTCCAAGGCAGCGATTAGATGTTGTGGTAAACATTCTTACGAATCTTGCTTTTCATAAGCGTGAGATCAGTGTATTCGGCGGTAATCAATTACGTCCCAATATTCATATCTCTGACATGGCCGAAGCATATCTGGTATTGCTTCGTGCCCCAAAAGAAATAATTGCAGGAGAAATCTTCAATGCGGGATTTGAGAACCAGACTGTTCTCGATTTAGCCGAAACCGTGCAGAGAGTAATCGGTGAAGATGTAAAACTTGTTGCTACTCCTACGAATGATAATCGTTCATATCACATCTCCTCCCGAAAAATAGCACAGAAACTGGGTTTTATTCCAAGCCATACTATTCAGGAAGCGGTTGAAGATCTGAAAAATGCTTTCGAATCAGGTTTGCTGCCAAACTCCTTCGAGAATGAGTTGTATTTCAATATCAAACGTATGCAAAGTTTGAACTTAAAATGAGCTTTCGAATTGGTATCGATTTCGACAACACAATAGCCTGCGCCGACAACGTCTTTTCTTATATTGCAAAACAGTTGGGTTTAATTGATGGGAATGACAATTTCTCAAAAGCTCAAGTCAAAGAGTATTTACTCTCTAAATCCGGTGGTGACTTAATCTGGCAGAAATTACAGGGACAGGTCTATGGAAAATATATGCATTTGTCTGCTATCTTTCCAGGATTTGTTGAGTTTTTATACCTCTCGAAACTTAGGGATCATCGGGTGTTTGTTGTGAGCCATAAATCAGAATTTGGTCATTTTGATGAGGAAAGGGTTCCTCTCAAGGAAGCAGCAATGTATTGGATGAGCACAAACAAACTTGTTGGATCAGGGTTGTTTACTTTATCCAAAAGTGAAGTGTTTTTTGAACCAACCCGCGAATCCAAAATAAATAGGATTTGTGTCCTTGGCTGTACTCACTTCATTGATGACCTCAAAGAAGTATTAGAAGAACCAGAATTCCCGGTAGAGTCAGTGAAAATTTTATTTGATCCGCAAAGCTCAACCGTTTCGAATCAATATATTATGAATATTAGTTCCTGGAGGGGAATCACTCAACACATACATGGGGAATGGACTGACGATGAGGTATGTTCAGTAGTTCAAGTGGTGTTTCCAACTATAGATATTCAAAAGGCTGAATTAAGAAAAGGTCGTTGCAATAGTCGGATATATCAATTATTTGGACGAAACGAGATAAGTTACGCACTGAAGGTGTACCCAGATCGCCAGTTAGATAGCAGACCCCGGCTCGAAACCGAATTTTCGGCATGCAATTTTCTCGAATCAAACGGATTTCCGGTGATGAAAGCTTTAGTGAATGATGAACACCTTAACTGGGCAGTTTATTCCTGGGTATCTGGCACTCCAATCCATTCGATAGATATGGATTTTGTTGATGAATCAGCAAACTTCATTAAACGGTTATTGGCAGAAAGCCAATCAAAAATAAGTTTTAAAGATTTCTCAGAAGCCTCGGAGGCCTGTTTGAGCGGTGCAGAAATTGTCAGACAGATACATAACAGAATCAGGCATTTAGAGCAAGTAAAAAATATCGAACTGCTCCAGTTCTTGAATGAGTTTTTACCAAACCTGGAACTTTCAATTCAAGCCACCAGAAAATATGCAAATGGATTTTTTGATACCCAACTTACTCGGTCAAAACAAATTCTGAGCCCTTCTGATTTCGGTGCTCACAATACTATTCGAAATGAATCCGGACAGATTATTTTTATCGACTTTGAATATTTTGGCTGGGATGATCCGGTAAAATTGGTTTCTGATTTCTACTGGCATCCAGGAATGGATCTATCAGATGACCTTAAAAATTACTGGATTCAGTATTCAAAATCAATCTTTTGTGAAGATAAAACCTTTGATCAAAGGTTGAGGGTCTACTTGCCTCTATTTGGACTAAGGTGGTGTTTGATTCTTCTCAATGAATTCTTGCCTAACCGATTAAACGAGAGAATTCGTGCGGATAATATGAAATCAATAGACTTAAATGAAATACTATTAAACCAACTTAACAAATCAAATAGTCTATTAAAACAAGTTATGAAAATATTAGAATATGGATCAACGCTCAAAATATCTTAGAAAACTAATCGTACAGGCTCTTGAAGGTGGAGGTAGGGGACATATTGGAGCCTCAATGTCTCTGGTTGAAATTTTGCGGGTATTATACGACTCATATTTGAGGTATCAACCAGCAAATGCGAACTGGGCGGAACGTGACCGATTTATCTTGAGCAAAGGTCACGGCTGTTTGGCGCTTTATGCAATTTTAGCTGATAAAGATTTCTTTCCTAAAGAGTACTTGCGAACCTTTTGCAAGCCTGCCTCTTTATTAGGCGGCCACCCGGAAAGAGGTAAAGTCCCTGGTATTGAAGCTTCCACCGGCGCTTTGGGCCACGGCTTATCAATGGGTGTCGGCATGGCTCTGGCGGCCAAAATCCGCGAACAAATATATCGTGTTGTGGTGGTAGTTGGGGATGGAGAGATCAATGAAGGTTCTGTTTGGGAAGCCGCCTTGTCGGCTGCAAAGCATAAATTATCCAACCTTACGGTATTCGTTGATTATAATAAATTACAGTCTTATGGGCCTAATCATGAAGTTTTGAATTTGGAACCTTTAGCTGACAAGTGGTGTAGTTTCGGATTTGAGGTGGAAGAAGTGGACGGTCACGATATCAACGCACTTGAGAAACTCACCAAACGTCTCCCCTTAAATAATCAAAAGCCCACCTTGGTGATTTGCCATACCATCAAAGGCAAGGGTTTTCCTTTTGCAGAAGGTAAAGCAGAGTGGCATCACAAATCGGGGTTGAAACCCGAGGATATCGCTGCCATGTATGAGTGCCTGTCTTGATTTTAAAAAAATATGAGAAAAACATCTCTTGAATGCATATATGAGCTCGCTAAGCGCGATGACCGGGTAGTATTTATTGGCTCCGATCTCGGCCCGGGTGTCCTCGACTTAATGAAAAAAGAAATGCCCGGGCGATTCTTTATGGAGGGTGTGAGCGAACAACACATTGTGGGAATGGCTGCAGGAATGGCTATGGAAGGCTTTATCCCTTTTGTAAATACCATTGCTACTTTTTTGACACGTCGTTGTTATGAGCAGGTTGCCTTGGACTTATGTCTTCAGGATCTTCCAGTGCGTCTTATTGCCAACGGAGGAGGAGCAGTATATGCGCCGCTTGGTCCGACTCATCTGGCTGTTGAAGATATAGCAATCTTGAGAGCTCTTCCGAACATGACCATAGTTGCACCTTGCGATGCCGAGGAAATGAAGCGGTTTATGATCAAAACATTAGGATGGCATCATCCGATATATATCCGATTGGCAAAGGGGGGGGATGCTGTCGTCAGTAAGGAACAAAATGGTTTTGAAATTGGCAAAGCAATCGTCCTACGTGAGCCTGGTCAGGGTCTTTTTATTTCAACTGGTATAATGACCCAATTGGCTCTAAAGGCTACTGAACAGCTTAATGTTGAGGGCTTTTCATGCGGTGTGCTTCATATGCATACGATCAAACCTTTGGATAACAATTCACTGTTATACTGGTTTCCAAAGGTTAAAGGTGTGGTAACCGTTGAGGAACATACTCGTATTGGCGGGTTAGGAAGTGCTGTGCTGGAATTCTGTAACGATGAAATGCCGGAACAAGCGGCTAAAATTTCCAGAATAGGAATCCCCGACAAGTTCGCCGACCAGTATGGAAGTCAAAATTCGTTGCTGGGTCATTGGGGGATTACCGTTGATTCGCTTTGTGTTGCCATGCGCAAACAGTTATAGAAATATGATAGATTTTAAAGACACTTTTTACAAACTTCTGAATAAATTATTTCAAAAAAATCATTATGGGACAACTTAGAAACTTCGTGACGCCGCTTCACAAGGCGACTTCGCGTAACTACATCGAACGCATGGTCAACGACAAAGTGGCCTGCATGCTCAAAGCCAAAGAATACGAAGCCGATTACTGGGACGGCGATCGCAAGTACGGCTACGGCGGATACAAATACATGGCCGGACGGTGGAAATCAGTCGCCCAGGCATTGATTGATACTTATGGCCTCAAAGCCGGTTCACGCGTTCTTGATGTCGGCTGCGGCAAAGCTTTTCTTTTGTATGAAATGCAGCTGATCGAGCCGGGGTTGGAGTTGTTCGGCTTCGACATATCCAAACATGGACTGGCCTCTGCCATGCCTGATCTAAAGGCAACATTATTTAATTACCGCGCACAGGATCCTTATCCCTTTGGAGACAAATCCTTCGATTTAGTGATTTCTCTTACTACACTACACAATCTGCGAATATTTGAACTCAAAACTGCGCTCAGCGAGATAGAGCGTGTGGGTAAACAGGGCTACATCATGCTGGAGAGCTACCGCAACGAGCAAGAGCTCTTTAATGTTCAGTGCTGGGCGCTCACCTGTGAATCATTTTTCGATACTGCCGAATGGATTTGGCTTTACCGCCATTTTGGTTTCACTGCTGATTATGAATTCATTTACTTCGAATGAAAGCGGCCATACTTGTCCAAACCAGCGAACCGCTGGTAGTGGCAGAACTAAAAATGCCAGAGAATCTTTCGTTTGGTCAGGTTCATGTCAATATCCACTACAGTGGAATTTGTGGTGCTCAGATGAACGAAATTGAGGGAGCCAAAGGCCCTGATAAATTTCTACCCCACCTGCTCGGACATGAGGGTTCCGGCACTGTACTTCGTATAGGACCAGGTGTCAAGACAGTGAAAGAAGGCGACCATGTCGTGCTGCACTGGCGTCCTAGTGCAGGGATTCAAGCTGATCCTGCCAAATACGAGTGGAACGGGAAGACAGTCAATGCCGGATGGGTGACCACGTTTAACGATGAGGCCATCATTTCAGAAAATCGGTTAACTGTTATCCCAAAAGATTTCGATCTGCGGCTGGCTCCGCTGTTTGGTTGTGCAGTGACAACCGCTGTGGGGGTTGTTAACAACGATGCCCAGCTAAAGATCGGCCAGTCCATTGTCATTTTTGGCATCGGTGGGGTTGGTCTGAACATAGCCCAGGCAGCACAGATGGTATCCGCTAATCCCATTATTGGTGTTGACATTGTTGACTCAAAAATTGAGATGTCGAAGCAATGGGGAGTCAACTTCGCTTTCAATTCAACTACCACTCCCGATCTGAAAGAACAAATTCTGAAATTGGTAGGACCGGGTGGAGCCGATGTTGTTGTGGATACTACTGGCCGACCCCGCGTAATCGAACTGGCCTATGATTTGACGCATGCCGATGGGCGAACGATCCTGGTTGGTGTACCACGCAAGGGCGACAACATCAATATATACACACTTCCACTCCATTTCAAAAAAATCCTCAAAGGATCGCACGGAGGTAGCGCTATACCAGACCTGGAGATTCCACGTCTTATTCGTCTCGTCAATCAAGGCCGGATGAAACTTGAAGGGTTGTTCACCCATGAATTTCCATTGGAACAAATCAATGAAGCCATCGCTGCCTTGCGCACTGGAGAAGCAGGTCGTGTATTGCTCCGAATGTAAAATTCCTATACAATGTGGCTGGTTGTGTCATAACTTTGGGTATAGTTTTGATTATGAGTTTATCTATTTTGAATGAGATGCGCCCTATATCCTGCCAAGCTACAACCTATAGTCAACTCCCTCTAAAAAGTCAGACAAGTAATGGACCTTAAATATAGAGCGGACATTGATGGGTTGAGAGCCATAGCTGTTTTGGCAGTTATATTTTTTCATACTGATATCCCAGGATTTTCGGGAGGTTTTGTTGGCGTTGATATTTTTTTTGTCATTTCCGGTTTTCTCATTACTTCGATCATACTAAAAGAAATTCAGGGTGGGAACTTTTCTATTGCTCGCTTTTATGAACGACGTATCAGAAGAATTTTTCCAGCACTGTTTCCTGTTATTGTTTTCACGCTGGTAATCGGAGCTTTTGTTTTTAATTTCAGGTCTTTTAAAGACTTAGGACAGAGTATAACCGCTACAACGCTTTTTTCATCGAATATATTATTCTGGCATAATGGAGGATATTTTGCTGCATCTTCCTTGCAGAAACCCTTACTGCACACTTGGTCACTTGCTGTTGAAGAACAGTTCTACATATTTTATCCCATAATGCTTATTGCGATCAGTCGTTTTGGAAAAAAACGATATCTCGAATGGGTACTTGGAATAGGGTTTGCCTCTCTTATTCTGAGTATTTGGGGCGTATATATAAATCAGAAAGCAGTATTTTATTGGGTACCAACTCGAGCATGGGAGTTATTAGCTGGCTCAATCCTTGCCCTCGGAATAATACCTCTTCTTCAATCTAACTTCTGGCGAAATTTTTCCTCCTTATTAGGTCTTGGACTCATAATTTACAGTATAGGATTTTATACAGAGGCTACACTTTTCCCAGGGGCCCATGCTCTTATGCCTGTATTGGGTGCCAGTTTGATTATTTATTCCGGAATAGGGGGGGCTTCAGCAATCAGTAAGCTTCTTAGTATCAGGCTGGTAGTCTATATAGGACTCATCTCTTACTCTCTTTATCTATGGCACTGGCCTCTAATAGCCTTTTCCCGATACTTTCTTTTGCGTGACTTGACATATCTCGAGGTTGTCGAGCTTATTTTAATAACCTTTATCATTTCAGTGCTTTCGTTAAAGTTTATCGAGCAGCCCTTTCGTGGAAAACAGCCAATTATTCAGAATAGGAAAGTGCTCTTTGTTCTTTCATCCATAGTAATGCTCTCAAGTTCACTTATTGGAGTAGTGATTAGTGTTCAGAATGGTATGCCATATCGCTATCCTGAGGCTAATGCTGCATTAATGAGAGTAGAACAAACAGAAGCTGAGTTTTTTCATAATTTTTCTATAATAATCGAAAAAAATAATAATGGTAATATACCTACTTTAATAGGAGCGAATGGAAAAGTTCCAAGTTTTGTTCTGTGGGGCGATTCTCATGCCGTAGCTTTAATGCTTGCTATTATTGACAAAGCCAAACATTCAGGTGTCTCTGGTTTCGCAATTTATGGTAAGCCACCGGTACTTGGGTTAGATTTAGTTGACACCCCAGAAAATGAAGCTTTACGTAATGAAGAATCTTTTGCGTTAATTGAATCTCATCCTGAGTGTAAAACAGTAATCCTAGCTGCAAGGTGGGCGATGTATGCTACTGGGCATGAATCTAAAAATGAACTCCCACGAATTAATCATAGACTTAACGATGTAAGAGGCGATTATTCTAATAATCAGTTAAATTCCGTTTTACTTAGGATTGGGCTTTCCAGAGTAGTTGATACGTTACTTAGTCTTGGTAAAAATGTAGTTCTCGTCATGGATGTTCCTGAAATTGGTTTTGATGTTTTAAATCTGGGCTTTTTAAGCAGTATAAAAGGAGAAAATTACTATAGACTACTACCAACTCAATTGTATTATCACCAAAGGAATAAAGACGTAGAAGATATGTTTTCTGAACTAGCCAAGCGTCCGAATGTCACAATTATCTATCCCGGTTCTTTGATGTTCGATAAAAATAGCTGCGCTTTAATAATGGAATCAAATAATTTTCTGTACAGAGACGATGATCATTTGTCGTCATTTGGCGCGCGTTTTATAGCATCTATCTTTGATGATGTCTTTAAGAATATGGACAAACGACATTAGTTAAACCAATCAAGCCAAGCAATGCATTGTATTCAAAAGATATTGATATCTATTTCTTGGAGTCAATACAAAAAATGAAGAGAAGGCTTTTGGCAAGAACATGTAATGGGTTCAGAACGGTGGCACATTCTGGTCTGTTCTTCCATCGAGTTTTCACCCACTTACTTATGGTAAAAAAATGGTGAATACACTGTTAATGTTCGAAAAAGACAACTTACTATATTCAGAAGTACTCTTTTCGAAAGATGTTATAACGAAGATAAATAAATCTGATATTGAGTTAGTTAAGCGACTCTCATTGCTTATTGCCCATAATGTTAATTTCATAACAATGAGAATGGTTGTTAGTTTACTAATAATGCGGCATGATCACGAGACTATTCGCTATGAATAATCTCATGAATCATTCCGTCAAGACTATCATTTACAGAAGCAACAGACATATTTTATTACAATAGCGAGATTGTGCTCCGGGTCAAGTAGGTGATGAATTGTTTCAATGGGCGTGGCGGGGGCAAGAGGCTGCGCAAAACCATTGTTTTCCTGTTTCTTGCGAAGTTGAAGATAAAATATTCATGCTAGGTGAAGGTCAGGCTATGGGTTGGTTTCAAATTGAGGATCTGAATAGCCTCCATCTAACTCCGGGTGTAAAAAAAAATATTTTTAAAATCAAACGATTCATAAGTGCTGTTAATTTTGATTGTTCTATCCCAACAACAAAATAAAAACCTGATTCGTGACTTCAAAGACTAAAAAAATCATTATTTTGGGACACTCGGGTTTCATAGGTTCTCGTCTCGTGCGATTGCTCTCAGAATCTGCATCATATAAAATCATAGGTTGTTCCCTTCCTGATGTTGACTTGTGCAACTCCAGTAGTGCAACCCTGCTTGCTCCACATTTTTCACCGGATAGCACCATCGTTTTGGCAGCAGCCATAAAACGTCAGTTTGGCGACACATTGGAAGCATATCAACAGAATATGGCGATCGTAGAAAATGTTTGTCGCTTATTGGAAGCACACCCAGTCAAACGCATCATTTATCTTAGTTCGGCTGCTGTTTATGGGGAGGAAACAGAAAACACATCCATAAGTGAGCAAACACCTATCAATCCAACTTCCTATTATGGCATTGCTAAATACACCGGTGAACGCCTTTTAAAGAAAGAGAGTGCTGCCAATCAAAACACCTCCTTAGTTTGCCTACGACCCTCGTTGATCTACGGCCCTGGCGATCAAGGCCGAACATATGGCCCTTCCGGCTTTTGCTCTGCAGCTTTGGAAGGCACGCCCATTACCCTCTGGGGCGATGGAAAGGAAATGCGGGAGTTTGTCTTTATTGATGATATTTGCCGGGTGATTGAAAGAGTTATAACTACTGAGTTTGAAGGGGAACTGAATGTGGTGAGTGGTACGCGTTACTGTTTTGAGGATGTGATTACTGCCCTAAAATCAAGGTTCCCAAACCTTATGGTTCATTCTCGACAACGCAGTAAACCTAAAGCCAATAATGCTTTCGATGCAAGTAAGATCAAGTCTCTTTTACCTTCTGATTTTCGGTTCACTGGACTTGAAGAAGGCTTAACTCGAATGCTAAATCAAAACCACCCTTCAAAATGATGACCACTTCTCAATATGAGAATCTCGAATCTTCGGGCGAACTATTGATTGATTTTGGTCTTCAGCCCGTTTCCAACCGATTTTTAGTCGCTGATGATCCAATAGAAGCGCCCAAGTTTCCGCTCCAACTTCTTTTCGGTTCAGATACTGGTATAATTCATCTCAGAAAACCCTTCCCAGTTGAGGAGTTAAAGCCACGTTATGACTGGTTAACTTGCTTTGAACCGGAAGATCACCTTGATGATCTTGTAAAAAGGCTTATTCAACTTCCTGGAGTTACACAAGAGTCAGTGTTTGGTGCCTATAGTTTTAAAGACGATTCAACCTTGCGAAGATTAAACGAGAAGGGCTATGGCAAGACTTGGAGAATTGACCCTGAGCGAGACCTTGGCGTTACTGATCGCTGTGCCAACGTCGAAACCTACCAGTCTGTTTTCACGACCGTTCGGGCTGAAAAAATTCGGGAACACCATGGAGCCGCTGATGTTTTGATCGTACGACATGTGGTTGAGCACTCTTATGATCTTTCCGCTTTTATTCAGTCGATCAGACGATTAATAAAACCGAATGGCTATATTGTATGGGAACTTCCTGATTGTGAGCGGGCACTTGATGTTGGCGATTGTACTACAATCTGGGAAGAACACATATATTATTTTACACAGTTTACCTTTAAACAATTATTACAAGGATTTGGTTTTGTAATTAATTATTATGATTCAGTTCCTTATCCGCTTGAGAATTCCATTGTCGCTATCGTTCAGGAAGCTTCAGATAACACAAATACTCCAAATCCTGACCCAAATTTGGTGGCGCAAGAGCTGGCTCGAGCCCGCAGGTTTGCTGAGTCCGTGGCGAGTCGCAGGGTGACTATCCGACACAAGTTAGAAGCAATCCGCCATAAACACGGTTCAATTGCCTTATTTGGAGCTGGGCATCTCTCCGTTGCCTTTCTTTCCATGATGGGAATTGCTGATCTGATCAATTGTGTAATCGATGACAATCCTCATAAAAAAGGGATGCGTATGCCTTTGGGCAATCTTGAAATTGTTGGCTCTGATGCCCTTTATTCGGGAGATATCAGGATTTGCCTGATGAGCCTTAATCCACAGAATCAACCTAAGGTACGAGCCAGCCATCAGCGATTTATCGGGCAAGGTGGACTGTTTGCATCCATTTTCCCGGGCAGTGAATTGGATTTAGAAATACTATTATGATCCCCACCCATAAAGAAAGTGATGAAGTTCTATACCCAAATGACGAGATCGTTTTCGTTGGAGGGGCAGACCTGGAAGAACTGAAGCGATTGGCTTTGCAGAACCCACGCCGACGAATTCGACTCTGTGCCCATCACTCACCGAACGATCACCTGCATGAAATGTTTATTGTTCATACCAAAGATTGTTACGTTCGCCCCCACAAGCATTTGGGGAAGGTAGAGTCCATGGTGGTTTTGGAAGGGGAAGCTGATATAGTATTGTTTCATGAAGACGGGAAAGTGATGCAAGTCATCCAAATGGGCGACTTAAACTCCGGGAAATGCTTTTATTACAGGCTTTGTGAACCCATCTATCATACCCTTTTAATAAGAACTCAATTTCTGGTATTCCATGAAAGTACAGAGGGTCCATTTATGCGCGATAAGACCATTTTTCCTGACTGGGCGCCTCAGGAGTCAGATAGCGGCGTTCGCAGTTTTATTGAACACATTGAATTAGTTATTCGTTAAATTTTTTTTACATGGAAAAACAAATTCTAAGGCACGATAAACAGTGTCGAATTTGCGGAAGTAGCAGCATTACAACAGTGCTTAAGTTAAAAGATACACCGCTGGAAGATCAGTTTGTGCGTCAGTCACAAAAAAACATTCCCCAGCCAGTATATCCCCTCGAATTAGCCATCTGCGAAGATTGTGGTTACGTGCATTTGCCCTATATTGTTAGTCCCGAAGTGAGCTATACCGACTATGTCTATGTCAGCAGCGTCACGGTGGGGCTCAGAAACCACTTCGATGTATATGCAGAAGAAATTGTTTCTGCCTATGCCTTCCCTAACAATTCATTGATCGTAGATTTGGGCAGCAATGACGGTTCCATGCTGGCCTCATTCAAACGACTGGGTTTGCGCGTGGTTGGTGTTGAGCCTGCCAAGGCAATTGCGACCCAGGCCACTGCCTCAGGATTGCCAACCATCAATGATTTTTTTACGAATGAAGTTGCATCACAAATTGTACAGGACTTTGGTCAGGCGAATGTGATTACCGCCAATTATATGTACGCGAATATTGATGATGTGTTGGGCTTTACCAAGGCGGTTTCAAAGCTTCTCGCAGCAAACGGAATTTTTGTTGTGCAGACAGGCTACCACCCTGAACAGATGAAAATTAAAATGTTTGACTACATATATCATGAACATTTCTCTTATTTTACAGTTGAAGTACTGAAGAATATTTTTTCATCCAACGGCTTAGAACTGATTCATGCGGCCAAGACCTCACCCAAAGGTGGGTCAGTTCGAATTGTGGGTCAGTTAAAGAATGGGCCACGGCCCATCGATTCATCTGTTGATGAGTTAATACATGAGGAACATACAAATAACATGCGAAGTGTAATGACCTATCTTAGTTATGCCAATGAGATCAATAAAGCAAAGAAGGAACTGATCGATTTACTTCAGACGCTTAAAGCTTCGGGCAAGAGAATAGTTGGTTTTGGAGCATCGCATAGCACAACAACACTTATCTATAATTTTGAACTTGAAGCTTTTATGGAATATCTTGTGGATGATAATAAACTGAAGCAAGGCAAGTATTCTCCTGGTTACCACCTTCCAGTATATTCAATTGAAAAACTATATGAGGATAAGCCGGATTATTTATTAATTCTGGCTTGGCAGCACGGGGGAAGTATAATGCAAAGGCACAAAGCTTTCCTGAGTTTAGGCGGAAAGTTTCTTATTCCCCTTCCAAACCTTAAAGTTATCAACGATGATTAAAAATGTATTCTATGATTAATTGGTGGCGGACTGGATTCAACAACGGCGAATCCGAAGCTATTGCGCAAGCAATCATTCATGAACATGTCAGTCAAGGACCGGTTGTTGCTGAATTAGAGAGGCAGCTTGCTGCTTACTTGGGTGTACCATATGTAGTTGCTACCACCAGTGGTAGCATGGCTTTATTGATGAGTACTTGGGTATTAGGTATTGGCCCTGGTGATGAGGTTGTTGTGCCGAATAGAACATGGATTGCTACTGCGCATGCACCATTCTTACTGGGAGCAAAAATAGTTTTGGTCGATGTGGAACCTGATCGCCCGATCATTGATGTGAACCTTATTGAAAAAGCGATAACCAAAAATACCAAAGCGATTATACCGGTACATTTATGCGGCAGATCTGCAGATATGCACACGATCAATCAAATTGCAGTAAAACATGGAATTGCTGTAATAGAGGATGCAGCTCAGGCTCTTGGCTCCCGTAATGCAGATGGGTTTTTAGGGACACAATCAGATATGGGATGCTTTTCTTTTTCTGTAGCCAAGATAATTGCAACTGGTCAGGGAGGATTCATTGCAACAAAAAATGATAAGCTCTATAAGAAATTAGTTGCAATGAGAACACATAGAGTTGGCGATATTGTTAACGCTGAATGGGATCAACCAGGATTCAATTTTCGATTCACCGACATTCTGGCAGCAGTAGGGATAGAGCAACTTAAACTGCTGCCAGGCAGAATCGAGAAAGTCAATAAAATATACCAACTTTATGAGGAAGGGCTTACAGGCCTCCCCTTTATTAAGCTAATTCCTGTAAAGATAGCAATTGGGGAGATTCCAATATACATAGAGGTGCTTTGTGAATATCGAGAGAAGTTTATTGAATTTTTAGCGGGTAGGGGTATTCAGTGCCGGCCTTTTTATCCTGATTTGAACTATGCTCGTTATTTTAATAATTCTGGACACTTTCCCAATTCGGAACCATTTGGTAAGTCAGGTGTTTATCTACCTTCGGGACCAGAACAACCGATTGAAAATGTTAGAGAGGTTATTATGATGATTAATGAATTTGGAAGAGAAATATGCGAATAGTGGCCCTTGGTACGACTCAATTTTTAGTTAGCTGTGTACGTGGACTGATAGAATCAGGGTGTACTATTCAAAGCTTAATTTCATTACCAAAGCATTTACTGCCAGACAATTCCATCGATGTAAAAAAGTTTTCCGTTGAAATTGGTTCTGAGTATTTCGAGACAGATAATATTAACTCCAAAGCATCGAAAGACTATATTAGATCATTATCTCCAGAGTTAATTTTTTCATCCTGGCCTAAATTAATCGACTCAGAATTTTTAAGTATCCCAATTTTTGGAACTATTGGAACCCACCCAACTGAACTTCCTTTAAATAAAGGAAGACACCCTCTCCAATGGCAAATTGTACTTGGGCTTAAACATTCTAAATTGAGTTTTTTCTGGATGGATGCTGGAGTTGATTCCGGTGCGTTAATTATGCAAGCTCCTTATCCAATACATTCTGATGACACTATTGTAAGTTTAGCGAAACGTGTAAATGCAGTTGCTTTTTCTGCTTCGAAAACTATTGGTAAAGAATTAATGACATCAGGCACTCTAAAAAGGACTGAACAAAATAATAAACAAACAAATACTTGGCGGAAAAGAAGTCGGCATGATGTTTTAATTGATTTCAGGATGAATGCTGATAAGATTCTGGCCCTAATCAGGTCTTTTACTTTACCTTATCCATGTTCCACCTTTATTTTTGAAAGTGACCTTTTGCATGTTGTAAGTGGTGAAATTAGTCAACGCGAAGAGTTATTTGACAATATTGAACCGGGAAAGATCATTTCTATTGGAACCCATTTTATAGAAGTAAAAACAGCAGACAAGCTATTAAAACTTAAGACACTTGAAGATGTTGAAGCTGTTGTCGGCTCTAAAAAATATATACATCCTCCAACCATGTATTTATTAAAAAATCCTGAATTATTTATACACTCGTTTTAAACATTTGGTAAATGGGTTTAGTTTTTGTTTCCGGAGCATTTAACATCCTTCATCCTGGACATTTGCGTTTGTTACGTTTTGCCAAGGAATGCGGAGGTCATTTAATTGTAGCGGTTCATTCAGATCGGATTGCGGGGAATGGTGCTTATGTACCCGAACTATTACGCCTTGAAGGTGTACAGAGCAATAATTGGGTTGATGAAGCATTCATCATGGACGAACCGGTATCGGAGGTGATTGAAAGATTGCGCCCCGATATTGTTGTGAAAGGTAAAGAGCATGAATCAAAATTTAATCCTGAACTTGCAGTTTTAGAGCAATATGGAGGGCGATTGCTGTTTAGCTCAGGGGAGGCTATTTTCTCCTCGTTTGATCTTATTCGTAAAGAGTTTTTCGACTACGATCCGCGATCAATTACCCTACCCATGGAATATTTGGAGCGGCATGGTATTGATCGCGAAAGGTTGGGGAGACTTTTGGAGGCTTTCACCAAACTAAACGTTTGCGTGGTTGGTGACCTTATCATTGATGAGTACATCACCTGCGAGCCGCTTGGGATGTCGCAGGAAGACCCAACGATTGTGGTCACACCTGTTGATACAAAACGATTCATTGGAGGGGCAGGTATTGTAGCTGCCCATGCTGCCGGGTTAGGGGCGTCAGTACATTTTGTGTCTGTGACCGGTAACGATGCAGCACATGACTTTGCGTCGGAGGGGTTGGCTGCAGCTGGGGTGAATGCCCGGTTGCTGGTTGATGACACACGTCCCACCACATTGAAGCAGCGATTTCGAAGCAAAGGGAAAAGCATGTTGCGCGTCAGTCATCTGCATCAGGGATCCATCTCTTTAGCATTGCAGAGCCAGGTGCTGGCGGCAGTTGAGCAAGCCATAGATAAAGTCGATCTTTTAGTTTTTTCGGATTTCAATTATGGCTGTTTGCCCCAGTCATTGGTCGACCAGGTCATTAGCATGGCTAAAAGCCGTTCTGTGATGCTTGCAGCCGATAGTCAGTCATCGTCTCAGGTAGGTTATATCGGCCGCTTCCACGAGATGAATCTTATCACTCCTACTGAACGGGAGGCACGTATAAGCACCCGAAATCATGAAGACGGGCTTGTGATTCTCGCGGAACAACTCAGGCAACAATCGGCCGCACAGAATATTCTGCTCAAGTTAGGAGATGAAGGCTTGTTGATTCATGCGGGTAACTGTAAAGCAGAGGACTGTCTCACTGATCGAATCAGTGCTTTGAATTCAGCGCCCAAGGATGTTGTCGGAGCCGGAGATTCTTTGCTGATTACAAGTGCAATGGCGCTCGCAAGTGGTGGCAATATTTGGGAGGCTGCTTTCCTGGGTTCCCTTGCTGCAGCAGTGCAGGTGAGCCGTGTCGGAAACACGCCTCTTCGAATCAAGGAGTTATTACAAGAACTAACCTGATGCGGGCAATCCTTTTAGCTGCGGGCTATGGTTCCCGGCTACGACCTTTAACGAATACGATTCCGAAATGTCTTGTTCCTATTCAAGGCAAACCATTACTGGGAATATGGCTGGAAAGCTTGACAGAATGCGGAATTGGACCATTTTTAATTAATACCCATTACCTGGCAGACCAGGTGAATGCATTTATCGGATCAAGCGTATTTAGAGATCAGGTTACTTTGGTTCAGGAGAACGAATTGCATGGCACAGCCGGTACATTAATCGCTAATCTGGATTTTTTTGAAGGTGAAGATGGATTATTAATTCATGCAGATAACTATTGTTTAGCAGACTTCCATACCTTTATGCAGGCTCACTTTAACCGACCTCCTGAATGTGTTATGACCATGATGACCTTTCGTACCGATGACCCAACGACCTGTGGTATCGTAGAATTAGATAAGCGGGGAGTAGTATTAGGTTTTCACGAGAAAGTAAAATCCCCACCTGGAAATTTGGCTAATGGGGCGGTGTACATATTATCTACTGAGTTACTGAAGATGTTAGAAAATGAACTACACAACGTTACAGACTTTAGCAATCATGTGCTGCATCAATTTGTGGGACGGATATTTACCTATGAGACATCTGGGGTGTTCCTGGATATAGGAACGCCCGAGAGTTATGCGAAAGCGAATAATTAATTGAACACTTCGTTAATCAGAACAGTAACAACCAATTTTACCAAAATACAATTAGTGTGAAGAATTTTATTAAAATGCAGCTCACTCAGATCCGGCAGGGTGGGATTGCTGTATTGTTCAGAAAAATGAAGGCGATTTTGAATAGTTTCCTCAGGTTGATTTTGTCTATTCTATCTAGAAAACTTCAAAGGATATGTGCAACCATCATGTCAAACTATAATTCAAAAAGAAAGCCGAATTTAGATGTAATTGTCATTGTGACTCATCGTGTCCATGTTAGGGCATGTAAGATAGCCTATGGGTTGAAGATATGTAATTATAAGGTCGTTTTACTCCATTCTGACCCTGGGTTTTGTAATTTTGATTCTGCTGTATCATCCTTATTTGATGTTGTATTGATGTATAATTCTCCTGAGGATGCTGTTTCAAAAGCAACACGTTTCAGACCAATTGCCTATAATATTCTTTGTAACTGGGACTATAGAGTAGCCATGACGTTCGTAAAAATGCGCCCAGGTATTGTTGTGGTGGATACGTTGGATGTATTGGGAGGATTAGTTCGCCCTCAGATTCTGAATCTCTTACAAGAAAAAAATGAGCGGTTTTGTTTTGAAAATGCAGATGGAATCTGCTGCCGGGACCTTCGCACTCAATATCTAAAACAGAAACTAGGATATCGTCTGTCTCCCCGCTTGTTCTGGCCCGATTACTGCTGGCCAGTTGGATTTACAAAGAGCTATGATAAACTGAAAGGCGAGAAGCACGTTGTGTACGCTGGCAACATCGAAATCAATCCCTCTTCTCCAGTTGCTTATCAATATGATTTAGCACGATTACTGGCCCATACTGGGATTAACTTTCATATTTATCCGTCAGTTCAATCTCAGGCAGTTGAACTCAGGAATGAAATAAGAAATCTCGTTTCATCAGATCTAATGAAATACGTCCATATACATGACACACTTTCATTTCTTGATCTGGCCAGTGAATTAAGTACATTCCACGCGGGCATTCTAATCTCGACTAAAAATGTAAATTATGGGAACGACCACGATACATATTATGGCTTTATGGAAGAATATTTTTTGGCAGCTAAAATATTCGATTATCACGAAGCCGGCTTACTATGCCTTACTCAAAATATGCGTATGTTAAGATACATTTTCCCTAATAATAAATTTTATCGGGAGGTGCATAGCTTGGCAGAAATTGTGGAGATCGTGTCTAAAATGGAAATTCGCGAGATCGAAGTCGAACCAAAACTTAGGCTCGATTATCATGCACATCGGTTGTCTGAATTTTATTTGCGATTGTATAATCAAAAATTTAAACGTACTGGTTCATAATCCCGTATAAAGTTCATTTACTTATTGCGGGTGTATTGATTGCCTGGTTTGGATATAGATATTGGGCTATTATTATTTTAGGGGTTGCAAGTGGGCTGTTTACTGCCCCAATTATTTTTTGGATCTCAGGCTACTGACTGGTATTTGTTTTTAAGTGGAGTGAAATTTAAAAGCCAGGTTTTATTGGTTTTACAGTATCTTTTAACAATTTATTGGGTTATATCGAAAATAGCCTGGATTACTTGATTATTGTCAAGTATTGGAAGCCTTCATGTAAACTTTCCCAATCTTTGGTCATTTAAAATTAGAGTAATTTCTGATTTGAGGTACCCCAATCATTCCTCCAAAAGAGGTTGTAACAATTGATATACATCACAATACTTGTCTTGCATTGACAAAGAATTATAAACGACTTTAAATGAAAATAGTTATTCTTTCAGAGTGGTTTTCCGATAAAATGGGATATGCCGAAAACTACTTACCTAAGGCGTTGGGTAAACTTGGTCATGAAGTACATTTAGTGACAACTGATTTGCAGGTATATGCAACATCAACAGATTATGAAAAAGTATATCAACATCATCTTGGACCGAAGCAAGTTGAACAAGGTATTTTTAAAAGTGAATATTTTACTTTGCATAGAAA
>JAPLDR010000104.1:22152-33033 GCA_026391655.1 Bacteroidia bacterium
AGAGGACAAAATAAAGGAAATTCAACCTAATGTTGTATATTGTTTTGAAATATTCAATCCTGATACACTAATGGCCATCAATTTAAAAAGTAAATATAGGTACAAATTATTTTGTGAGAGTCGCATGCATTTATCAATCTATACACCTCCAAAAACATTTCTTCAAATAATAAAACAAATTAAAACAAAGATTAAGGGAAGAAGAATCTCTGAACAGATTGATAAATTCTATCCAATCGCTCCTGATGTCAAGTATGTAATTACTAAATATTTTGGAATTAAGGAGAAAAAATGCGAAATATCGTCTTTAGCAGTAGATACCGATTTATTTTCGCCTGATATTAAAACAGAAGAGGTTTGTCAAATCCGAAATAAAATGGGATATAAAGATGATGACATTGTTTGTTTATATACGGGTAGATTTACTGAGTCAAAAGGCCCACTAATTTTAGCAAAAGCAGTAGAATACTTGCAACTAAATGGACATGCAAAATTTAAAGGTTTATTTGTTGGGCAGGGGGATTTTGATTATCAGGATAATATAAAAAAAACAAAAGGATGTACAATTCATCCATTTGTAGAGGTAAATAAACTTTCAAAATTTTACCAATCTTGTGATATCGGCATTTGGCCATTACAAGAATCTACAAGTCAACTTGATGCTGCCGCTTGTGGCATGCCCATTATTATTAATGAAAAAGTAGAAGATAATTTAAGAACTGATGGAAATGGGTTAAGGTATAAAGACAGAGATTACAAAGATTTGGCATCAAAGCTTTTATTACTTGAAGATAAGAAGAAAAGAATAGAATTAGGTCTAATTGGTAGTAAAAAAGTACATGATTATTATTCATGGAATTATCTGGCTAGGAAAAAAATAGCGGATTTTAGTATTGAATATGATCGATAAAATGAAAAAAATATTACATGTTGTTGGTGCTCGTCCTAATTTTATGAAGTTAAGGCCTGTTTATGAAAATTTGTCGAAATACACTGACATGAAGCAAATAATTGTTCATACCGGGCAGCATTTTGACTATAATATGTCTGGTGTCTTTTTTGAGCAACTTGGTTTACCAAAACCAGATATTAATCTTGAAATCAATGGAGGAACTGTTTTAAATCAAATTGGGAATGGAATTCTTAAAATTGAAAAAGTTCTATCGGATTTTATTCCTGATCTCGTATGCATTTATGGTGATGTTAATGCAACATCTTTTACATCAATTGCTGCCTCAAAATTAGGCTTTAAAATAGCACATATTGAGGCTGGATTGAGGTCTTTTGACAAGACTATGCCCGAAGAAACTAACAGAATAATTGCAGATTGTCTTTCTGATTATTTGTTCACTCCTTCAATTGATGGTGATTATAACTTAACAAAGGAGGGTAAAAGTCCAGAACAAATATTTTTTGTTGGAAATGTCATGATTGATTCTTTGATTGAGTTAATGCCTAAGTCAAAGATTGTGAAATTCAAATTTGATATCCCGGAAATATTTGCTCTTGTCACATTGCATAGACCATCAAATGTAGATGATTACAATAATTTACTTGGAATTATTATTTATTTAGAAGAAATTGGTAAAGAATGCAAAATAATTTTTCCAATTCATCCTCGTACAAAAGCAAAAATAGAATTCAAATTAAATTCTACTTTTAAGAATATTATTTTTGTTGATCCATTAAGTTATTTAGAATTTATCTTTCTTGAGAAGAATGCAAGGTTTATTATAACAGACTCTGGTGGGGTACAAGAAGAGTCCACATTCTTAGGTACACCTTGCTTTACATTAAGAGACAATACCGAACGGCCAATCACAGTGACAAAAGGCACAAATATTTTAGTTGGTTCTGATATTAATAAATTAAAAATCCAAATGGATATTTTTTTTAAGGGGCTGGTAAAAAAAGGTCGAATTCCTGATTTGTGGGATGGGAAAGCCGGCTCAAGAATCGCTAAAATAATTTCAGAAATTTTGTAAAACGATACTCATGGGAGAAATTAAAAAACTTCTTAAAGCACTTTTACCAACAATAATTATTTCAGTAATCCAGCGTTTCAAAACACCTGTCAAAATACAGAGAATATGGTTTGGCAATTATGACACCTGGGCTGCAGCAATGGCACAATGTACCGGTTACGATAGTGATGTAATTTTTGAAAAATGTAAAAATGCTTTGCTAAAAGTTAAGAATGGTGAAGCCGTTTATGAACGAGATTCCGTCTTATTTGATGAAATAGAGTACTCTTTTCCATTGTTATCCGGTTTAATGTGGATTGCGGCACAAAATAATGGAAAACTAAATATAATTGATTTTGGTGGCTCATTAGGTTCATCTTATTTTCAAAATCGTTTATTTTTAAAAGATTTAAAAGAAGTTAATTGGAATATTGTAGAACAACCAAAATTTGTTGAAATTGGTAAAAAAGAGTTTGAAACCAATGAATTAAATTTTTTTTATACAATTGAAGAATGTTTGGAATTGCATAAATCAAATACTATTCTACTTTCGGGTGTAATTCAATATCTTGAAAACCCTTTTGAATTTATTATTATAGACAGAACCGCATTCGTTTTTAATGGGAATGATGTTCTTACAATCCAAAAAGTACCATCTGAAATATATGATGCAACTTATCCCGCTTGGCTATTTAATAAGGAATTATTTTTGAGTTTGCTACTAAAAAAATATTGTTTATTAACAGAATTTAATACTCACATTGGTTTTATTATAAATACTGGTAGTGTTTCTGCCAATTATAAAGGGTTTATTTTTAAAAAAAATAAGTATGAAAATTTTATCTAAAATTTTTGAGCATAGAGTTATTATGGATAAACCACCTGTCTTAATAGATATTGGAGCATCGGGACAATTATTGGAAAATTTTAAGTCTTTTGCAAAATATTCTATTTGTTTGGCATTTGATGCGGATTCGAGAGATATGCAATTTGTTGAAAAAGAATCTTCTTGTTATAAAAAATTAGTAGTTTACAATTGTATTGTTACAGATACACGCAAGTCTCAAATCGATTTCTATTTAACAGATTCACCTTATTGTTCTAGTACGTTATGCCCTGATAGTCAGCATTTATCAAATTGGAACTTTTGGAAACTTTTTGAGATTAAAAAAAAAATATTATTAAATGCACGGAATCTTAATGAGGTTTTAAATGAGCAAAGTATTACATATATTGACTGGTTTAAAACCGATTCGCAAGGAACCGATTTAAGACTTTTTAAAAATTTAGATGAAAATATAGTAAATAAAATCATTGTTGCAGATTTCGAACCTGGATTTATTGATGCATATCTCACTGAAGATAAGTTACACTCAATATTAGCACACATGGATAAGTTACCATTTTGGTTGTCGGATTGTAACGTAAAGGGAAGCCAGCGGTTGAATAAAGATTTAAAACAATTTTATTTGAAACAAAATCAAAAAATTGATCTAAAACAATCACCAGGATGGGCTGAAATTTCCTACTTCAATAATTTTAAAAATTGTGATTTTCATGGCAAACGAGAACTATTACTTGGTTGTGCATTTGCTATAATAAAGAAACAATTTGGTTTTGCTTTAGAATTGGCGGAAATTGGAAAACACAAGTTTAATGACGCTATTTTCTCAACAATTTTTGATTTTGCATTAAATGAAGTTTTTATTAATGACAATATTTATAAAATACAATCCCTAAAAAACAGGATAAAACATAAAGTAATTAGAATTATTGAAAATCTTTAATATGCTCAATTTTTGTACTTTATATGATTCAAATTATTTAGTCAAAGGGCTATGTATGTATAATTCGTTAAAGAATGTCTGTTCAAATTTTCACCTATATATTTTTGCATTTGATGATAAAGCAGATTCTCTGTTAAGAAAATTACAATTAGAATATGTGACTGTTATTTCATTGTCAGAATTCGAAGATGATGCCTTACTGAGCGTAAAAGAAATCCGTAACATAGGAGAATATTGTTGGACATGTACATCTTCGACTATATTTTATTGTATTCAGCATTTTCAATTATCTCATTGCACCTATATTGACGCTGATTTGTACTTTTTTAGCGACCCCAAGGTGTTGATTGATGAAATGGGAGATAATGATGTGCTGATAACTGCTCATCGCTATACTCCGGGATATGATCTAACCTCCACATCCGGTAAATATTGTGTGCAATTTATGACTTTTAGAAACAACGAAAATGGCATGAAAATACTAAAATGGTGGAGAAATGCTTGTTTGGTTTGGTGCTTTGCACGATATGAAGATGGAAAGTTTGGAGATCAAAAGTATTTAGATGATTGGACTACCCGGTTTACAGGAATTCATGAATTGGAACACTTAGGAGGAGGAGTTGCTCCATGGAATATGCAGCAGTATTCTTTTCAGAAGCAAGATTCGAAATGTAAAGGAATTGAACTTGCAACCAGCAATTCATTTTATTTGGTTTTCTTTCATTTTCATGTGATGCATTCATATAAGAAGGGAATTGTACGTGAGTTTTATTTATGCGGATATCCATTGTCGCATGCAACGAAAAAATATATTTACTTGCCTTATTTATTTAAATTGAAAAAGCAATTTAGAATATTAAAACGGGTTGATAAACAATTAGATGGGTTAGCCACTCAAGAACTAAAAATTACCTGGTGGAAATACGGCAAAGCAATCGTAAAATTGATATTAAAAAAAGACAATAAATATACCTTTTGGCTGGAATAGTATGGCACAATTAATTAATCTTAAGACTTTTACTGATGTGCGCGGGAATCTTACCGTGATAGAAAAAGTAATACCGTTTGATATTAATCGGATTTTTTATATTTATGGAGTTGATGATTCTGTTCGGGGTGGACATCGTCATTATAAAACCATTCAAGCCGCCATTTGTATTCAGGGTAGTTGTAGAATTTTCTGTAACAATGGAAAATCAGTGTCTGAATATGTACTTGACAACGCGCATAAATGCTTAATCTTATATCCTGAAGATTGGCATACAATGTCCCATTTTTCTCGTGATGCCATTTTAATGGTTTTAGCTTCTGAATATTTCGATCAAAAAGATTATATCTATGAGTCCTATCATTGAATACGAAAGTCTGCGAGACTCAAATAAACTGTTTACGAAGGCTTATCTAAAAGCATTTCAATCGGTATTGGAAAGTGGTTGGTATATCTTGGGGAATAAGGTAAAAACATTCGAAACTGAGTTTGCCAGCTTCATTGATACGAAACATTGCATTGGTGTCGCTTCTGGATTGGATGCTTTATTGTTAGCTTTGAAGTCGTTTGATTTTCCAGTAGGTTCGGAAGTTATAGTTCCATCAAATACCTATATTGCCACCATTCTATCCATTTTACATTGTAACCTAAAACCGGTGTTAGTTGAACCTGAGCTGGAAACCTATACGATTAATCCGGCATTGATTGAAGAACATATTACTCAAAAAACAAAGGCCATTATGGTAGTGCATCTTTATGGCAAATCTTGTAATATGCAAGCTATTATGGATATTGCCGAACGTCATCAATTGCCCGTTGTTGAGGATTGTGCCCAGGCTCATGGTGCAAAATACAAAAACAAACAAGTCGGAACATTTGGAATAGGGGCATTTTCGTTTTATCCATCAAAGAATTTAGGTGCTCTTGGTGATGCAGGTGCCATCACCACAAATAGTGACAATCTGGAACAAAAGTTAAAATCGTTACGTAATTATGGATCAGAAAAAAAATACCAAAACGATTATATTGGATACAATTCGCGCCTTGATGAGGTTCAAGCAGCACTTCTATCTGTAAAGTTGAAGTTTCTTACCGATATTACCCATCATAAACGGAAGCTGGCTTCCATTTATTTATCCGGATTAAAAAAGGATTTTATTTGTCCTGTTGTGTCGGAGGATAATTTTGATGTCTATCACATTTTTAATATCCGTCATCCCAAACGGGATGTTTTGAAAGATTATCTTTTAAAGCATGGAATTAGAACAGAAATTCATTATCCAATACCGCCGCATAAACAACCAGCCATGCAAGGAATTATTACTGGTAGTTACCCAATATCTGAAGAAATACATCATACAACATTGAGTTTACCTATTTCATATGGACATACAGAGGCTGATGTGTATCGTATTGTGGATGTGTTGAATAAATTCTAAGGTCACAAACTATGACAAAGGGTATGTAATAGACTAACATTGACTCTTAAATTAGATGAATTAGTTAACTTTCCATTAGTACCCTAAACCTCAACAACACCCATGACCTGTGCAAAACTATCATTGCATCGCAATTCATTGGTTAAAAAACCCAGACTTTTCAGCCAAAGCTGGTTAATTATCAAATTAACAATAAACAATGAAAAAAATAGTCCTATTTTTCGATAGGCCATATATCGACGCTCATTTTTGTTTTACTGAACTGGCAAAAAACTTTGTTAAACACGGATATGCTGTAGATCTATTTTATATTCAGAATAATAATTATACCCCACCTGTTTTTTTTACTGATAACATAAGGTTGCTGCAATTTCCCAAAAGCTTTTTTTCAAAATTTGAGTTTTGGAGCAAAATATTTTATTCGAAAGAATACAAATATGAGGCAACTATTGGCACTCCATTACTTGGTACCGAACTGGCTTTTAAATTATCAAAGTTTTTAAATATCCCATGTTTCTATTTAGCCGATGAGATTTTTGATCCGAATATTGATTGGCATCCGGTAAAAAACTATAAACAACATAAAAAGAAAGATAGGTTAATTAATAATAATTGTACAGCTACTTTGGCCCTTGGCCTTGAGAGGTACAAATACCAGGCATCAGTTAATGCATTAGGCTCCAATCATAAATATTTTATTCTGCCAAATTCGCCATCAGGTAAAAGCAATAAACTAACCAGTCACTATTTTAGAGATATTTTTCAAATTGAAGATTCGAAGCCTATCATTCTTTTTATTGGGAATATGTGGTGGTCGCTGGCTAAAAAAGTATGGGAGGAAACAAAAACTTATTCCGATAGAGATTATCATTTAATTTTTCATATGCGCTCAGCAGGATGGGAGGAGCAATATAACAATCATAACTTAATTAAATTTTCACATATTCCTGTTCCTCAATATATGATGGAATATGTTGTAAGTTCTGCAGATATTGGCCTAGTACTTTATGATAAAGAAGTTCCAAAAGAAGAAAAAAATGGCTTGACCGGAGGTAAAATTGGTACTTATTTAAAATGTAATTTACCAATTGTTATTGGCAATCTTCCAGAATTTATTAATTATGAAAATGATAAAGTTGGAATTTTTTGGGACAATTCAAAAGAAAATATTGATTCAGCGATAAAAAGAGCTATTTTAAACAAAAAAAAACTCGCCGATAATATACCTGCGTATTATGAAAAAAATTTGAATTATGAAAACAGTTTTGGTTCGTTTATTAACTTTTTAAAAGAAATCAAATAGCAGTGGAAGATATTTTAATTAGCGTAGTTGTAAAGGTATACAATCACGAACATTTTCTTCTTGACTCTTTGCCCAGTGTAATTAATCAGAGCTATAATAACCTTGAGATAATTGTATGCGATGATGGTTCAACCGACAAAAGCCAGGAAATAATCAAAACATATGCAGAAAAGGACAATCGAATAATAGCTCTTATGGCCCCAAAGAATGAAGGCTTATGTGCAAATTTCAATAAAGGGTTAGATAGGTGTACTGGTAAATACATCGCAATTCTTGATGGCGACGATATTATGCTTCCCGAGAGAATTGAAAAGCAAGCCAAGGTTCTTGAATCTGACCCCAAAATTGGAATTTGTTCTCATGACATGGAAGTATTTGATTCAGATACCGGAGAAAAGCTTTACAACTTCAGCGAAAAATATCGTCATTATTCAAATCCGAAAGATTCTATATTTTTTACCAACTGGTTTTTCAAAAAAAAACTATTTAGATCTTGTCCTTCAGCAATGATGGTAAGAAGTGACCATTATCGCCTGTTCCGTTATGATGCCAGATGCCCTGTATTAAGCGAATTTTTACACGGTATAGATATGTATGCACATAACCCAAAAAAGAAATGGCACACAATTCCGGAAGTACTGGGTAAATGGAGAAAGCATTTAAATAACATGTCAAATTCTAATTTAAATGCAGAAACACACTCCATTAAAGCATTAGAGGAAACATTTATTGTATTCGGAATTGCTGCTGCAAGGTATCCACAGTACGCAAAAGAAATAAAAAACACTTTGCTGTTCCGCTATTATTCTAATCTTATTTTTGGTTGGTTGCCGGTTAAATATCAAAAGCAGCATGAAAAACAATTCAGAACAATGGGAGGAAATATGATGTTTATATTTCTAAAGATTTCACAATTTTATTTAAAGCTAAGAAGAAACAGAACTAACATTCGCTAAAATGGAAAATACAATAGCGTTGTTTTTGATGACAGAGAAAGGATATCATGTTTTAAAAAACATTCTGGCAAGCTTTAACACACAAATATTAGAATGCGTAGTATCATCACATGATAGAAATATTGATAACGATTATTTCATTGAAATTGAAACTTTATGCAAAGAAAATAACATAAGGTTTTATGACCGAAATTGCAATTTCAATATTAAAAGCAAATACTCATTTGCCATATCATGGAAGTGGTTAATTAAAAAGAACGATGGGCTAATAGTCTTGCATGATTCATTATTACCAAAATACAGAGGTTTTGCCCCATTGGTAAATGCTTTAATTAACAATGAATCTGAAATTGGAGTAACAGCACTATTTGCCAATAGTGAATATGACAAAGGCGATATTATAGAGGCAATGTCCACATCTATCCAATATCCAATAAAAATGCAAGAAGCAATAAACCAAATAATTCCGCTTTATAGTAGATTATTAATTAATATTATCAATCAAATTAACAATGGCAATGTTATTAAAACCTTTCCACAGGATGAGAGAAAAGCAACATATAGCCTTTGGAGAGATGAAGATGATTATTTTATAGACTGGAATAAAGATGCTGCCTTTATAAAACGTTTTATTGATGCATTAGGAAGTCCTTATAAAGGAGCTAAAACCAGGATAGGCGATGCGTGGGTTAGAATATTCGAAGCTGAATGTATTCAGGATGTTGTAATTGAAAACAGGGACGCAGGAAAAGTGATTTTTACAAAAAATAATTCTCCTGTGATTGTTTGTGGAAAAGGATTGCTCATGCTTAAAGTTGTAAAAGATGAAAAAGGAAATGAATTATTACCTCTTAAAAATTTTAGAACAAAGTTCAAAAACTATTGATTGATATAATATTTAAACAAAAATAATATGAAACATTTCTATCAAAACATAGATGGTTATTTTGATTTTCAGGAAATCTATAAAGAAATGGTTAATAAAAATAATCATAATTCTCTTTTTGTTGAGGTTAGATCATGGTATGGGTGCAGCACTGCATTTATGGCAGTTGAAATAATAAACAGTAAAAAAAATATGAAAATATATGCAGTTGATACATGGGAAGGTGCAGGAGGCCTGCTTTCGGACGAAAATCTAGCTAAACATGGAAATATCTTTGAGTTTTTTAAGAGTAACCTTTCGTCTGTTATTGAATATATTAATCCGATGAAGATGACCTCAATTGAAGCTGCAAAAAAGTTTGAGAACAGTTCTTTAGATTTTGTATTTATTGATGCCAATCACGATTATGATTTTATAAAAGAAGATATAGAAGTATGGTATCCCAAAGTTAGATCAGGTGGTTATATAGGAGGTCACGATTACAGCACCACATATCCTGGAGTGATTAGAGCTGTTGATGAATTTTTTACAAATAAAGAAAACCTGGATATTATAAGAACATCGTGGCTCTTTTTTAAGCAAAATAAAACATTATCAAAATCAATTGGGAAAAAGATTAACAGAGAAATAAGAATTCATAAGCTTAAAACCTTGTTAAGGCAAAATTTAGTTAAACTAATACCTAATCCCATAAAGCGTATTCTGAAAAAAATAACTCGCAAGTAATTTTATGATTGACAATTATTCTATACCATTCAATAAGCCTTACTTAACTGGCAAGGAAACGCATTATATTTACCAGGCTGTATATTCAGGGAAAATATCAGGGAATGGTATTTATACAAAAAAATGTCAAACATTTTTTGAACAACGTTTTGGATTTAAAAAATGTCTTTTAACCACCTCTTGCACCGATGCCTTAGAAATGGCTGCAATATTGATCGATATAAAACCTGGGGATGAAGTAATAGTACCTTCGTTTACATTTGTATCTACAGCCAATGCGTTTATTTTACGAGGTGCGAAAATAATTTTTGCTGATTCGGGTAAATTAAATCCTAACATTGACGAAACCTCAATCGAAAATCTTATTACAGAAAAAACAAAGGCATTAGTCATTATTCACTATGCAGGTATAGCCTGCAATATGGATGTAATTATGGTGATTGTTAAAAAATACAATTTATTTCTTATTGAAGATGCCGCCCAGTCCATAGATGCTACCTACAAAGGCAAGCCACTTGGTTCTTTTGGCCATTTGGGATGTTTCTCATTTCATGAAACAAAAAACATTACCTGTGGTGAAGGGGGACTTTTAGTAATCAACGATGAACGTTTTTCCCATCGGTCTGAGATAATATGGGAAAAAGGAACAAACAGAGCAGAATTTTTCAGGGGCGAGATTAACAAATATGGATGGGTTGATATAGGTTCTTCATTTCTTCCCTCTGAGTTGAATGCTGCTTTTTTGTATGCACAATTGGAAAATTTGGATGCAATTCAAGAAAAAAGGAAACAAATTTGGGATAGATATTACCAAGTTCTATTACCATTGCAA
>JAPLDR010000104.1:33111-71151 GCA_026391655.1 Bacteroidia bacterium
ATTTAAAGCAAAGGGGGATATTGGCTGTTTTTCATTATCAATCATTACATAAATCACGGTATTATGCTAAATTGCATGATAACAGGGTATTAGTTAATTCAGACAATTATGAAGAAAGTCTTTTAAGATTGCCTTTCTTTTTTGAAATTACAACATCAGAAATAGATTACATAGTAGAAAGTATAAGCGAGTTATTATAATTTCCCTTTGCTGATTCAGTTGCTTAGTATAGCTGTCGAAATCGTCCGTCTGTGCTTCAAAAGCAGACAATAGAAAGCTAAATGAAATGCTTAAATAGGGTAAAAGGATCTGTTTAATAAACTGTGTCAAGCGGAAAAGTTGGGGGAGCATTTTCGATTGTATTTTAAATTTAGAACTGGTATTCACATTGGTCATGAGATTGTATTCGACCTATGTAGATTGATATCGAAGTAATTTGATTCACCTAAGGATCTTTGGAACGAAACTCTGAAAAATTGAAATAACAGAGTTTCAAATAAAGGCCCAGCTGTAATGAAATTTTTAACTTATTGGCGGAAGTTCTGAAGTGTTTGAAAAGGGTAAAGATTAAAGGAATAAAATATGACTCATTGCACCATACTCATTCTCACCTACAAAGGTAAACATCACCTTGAATATTTATTACCAACGGTTAAGATTGCTATTGATAATACGCAACAATATAACTTTAACGTTCTTATTATTGATAATGGACAACACATTCCTACCCGTGAATGGGTAAATCAAAATTTTTCGGATTACGGTTATGAGTTTTCGCCTGTAAACGATTATTTGTTTTCGCTGAACGCTTATATTGCCAAACTAATGTCGGAATTTGTTTTTGTGCTAAACGATGATATGAAATTTAATCCCAATGTACTATCACTCTTGATGCCTGTTATAGAAAATGACAGTAACCTTTTTGGAGTGATGTGCCAAATTATGGATTGGGACGGTAACTATGAAGCATCCGGAGTACGAGTGTTGAGTTATTCATTTGGCTGGGCTAAAAACGAATGGGTAAAGTTTACCGACAAAAAATTGCGATATACGCTTTATGGAGGAGGAGGTGCTACACTATATAGAACTTCAATGTTGAATGAGTTGAAGGGGTTCGATACTTTGTACCGTCCTGCATACGCTGAAGATCTCGATCTTGGTCATAGGGCCTGGCATAAGGGTTGGGCGACTTTATATTATCCAAATGCTATTTTATACCATCGCGAAGGAGGAACCATAAAAGATCAATTCAAAACCAACCGCCTGACTCAAAATATATTCAAAAACAGAATTTTATGGATGGCTCGTAATGCCAATAAACGTTTTTTTTTAATCCAGTTTATAATCCTGCTGCCCTGGCGAATAATAACAGGCTGGAAAGTAGATAGAAATTCCTATTTAGCCTTACTAAAAGCACTACCCCGCATACCTGTGGCAGTATTTAAACGTTTTATTGATAGTAGTACAACAAATGATGTTGAAATAATGGATTACCTTGGAAAAGAGTACATCAAAAGCCAGCTAACAAGCCGTTTATAGTTTTTTAGTTATATGCCCAATTCAATGAGTTTATTAAACCATATGTATTTTTTTAAATCTCAATAGAAAAAATGTACATCATGCACACAACTATATTTATCTCTTCATTCACATGATTTGTAAAATAGGATTATCCAAAAGTTTTTCTCCAATAGGGATTTTCGCTTCGAGGCTCCGATCTTTTAGTACTCTCTATCTAAATTTCGCTGGGTCTCATTCCGAAGACACCCTGCGGGGAAATAAAGTAAACTGTAGTTTATGAACACCATTAAGCGTCCAATTGTGTTTTTAGGTCATAAAGGCATGTTAGGGCAAATGGCCGTAAAATATTTTACAGAAAAAGGATATACCTTACATACAACAGATATAAAGTTTACCCCTGAGTTGAAAGATGGTTTTATGCGTTTTATCTTACAGTATCCAGAGGCAACTGTTATCAATGCAATAGGGAAAATAAATCAAAAAACAACCGACTACCATGAGTTGCTTTGGGCCAATACCATTTTACCACTCGAATTGAACAACAGGCTATTGCCTACACAATTGCTGATACATCCCAGTACTGATTGTGTTTTCAGCGGTAAAAAGGGAATGCCTTATACCATTACCGATGTTCCTGATCCCATTGATGCTTATGGCTGGAGCAAGCGTTTGGGAGAAGTCGCATTACAAAACAGACCTAATACCATTATTACCAGGGTTTCTATTATTGGACCCGATAAATCACCTCAACCTAAAGGTTTACTGGGGTGGTTTTTATCGCAACCCGAAGGTTCAACATTAAAAGGTTTTACCAATCACATTTGGAACGGAATCACCACATTAGAATGGTGCAAACAAGTTGAGCAGCTAATAAAAATAAATGACTATGAGGAAAGGTCTTGCCTATTTCAATTGGGAACCAGCGAATTCTATACAAAACATGAAATGCTTCTTCTCTTTTCAAGTATTTTGAACAAGAAAATTTCAATAGAAAAGTTTGCAACTCATGAAGGTGTTGATAGAAGATTACAACCAGGGATTATAACTGAATCATTAGAGATACAATTAGAAAATTTAAAAAATGGGAATTAAAAAAATTGTAAAAAGAATTATAAATAAACTTCCTTATATAAAACGATTATTAAAATTCAAAACATATTGGGAACCGGGTCATTATTATAGTGCTCTACCCAATGAGGAATATATCAAAGCGAATAATAAAAGGATATTCTCTGGGAATACTGATATCTATGGAGTCAATTTAAATGATGAAGCTCAATATCAATTCCTTGAAACTCTATATCCTTATATCTGTGAGTGTCCGTTTAAAAATGAAAGTAAGGTTGAATCCCATAGATTTTATAATAAAAATGGATTATATGGTTATGGCGATTCTGATTTATTATTTGCGGTAATAAGGTATTATAAACCTGATAGAATCATAGAAGTTGGTTCGGGTTTTTCATCAGCTTTAATGATGGATACAAATGAAAAATTCTTTAATAACAACATTCAAATAACATTTATTGAACCTTTTCCTGAAAGATTGAATCTGATTTTGAAGGATGAGGACAGGAAAAAATACAAAATTGTTGAAGATATAGTTCAAAATGTTAAAGTTGAAATTTTTCATGATCTAAAAGAAAATGATATTTTATTTATAGATTCATCACATGTATTAAAAACAAGTAGTGATCTTGAATATCTGTTTTTTGAAATTCTCCCAAACCTTAACAAAGGGGTGATTGTACATTTTCATGACATATTCAATAATTTCGAATACTTAGAAGATCATTTTTTAAGTTATAAAGGATTTGGCTGGAACGAAGATTATTTTCTGAGAGCCTTTCTAATGTATAATAATACCTTTGAGATAAAGTATTTTGCTCATTATTTTGATTGTCATAACGAAAATGTACTCAAAGAAAAGTTTCCAAAATATCAGCTATTTACATCTGCAGCTCTATGGATAAAAAAAATAGGCTGAGCGTTCAACAAAATAAATACCTGCTTTTTTCGACCGATTTTAAACCTATGGATGGAGGATTAGCCGATTACGCATTTCAACTGGCTAATCACCTGCATAAAGAAAATAAGCTTGAATGCGTTATTAACTTTGCAAAAGAATCTAATTTCGACTTTCAGTCAAAAAAATCCGTTATTGCTTCTATTGAAAGAAATCTTGGCAAAAAAATAGGAGATAACTTGCAATTTATAAGACGGTTGAATACTTTTTTACACTATTTGAAATTATATTTTTTTTCTTTAAAGGAGTTATACCCTTATAAGTTCAAAAATATAGATTTATTGGCTGTTTCTTGTTACGGATACAAACAACTTATTTACATTAATGCCGCTCGCATATTGCGATTTAAATATAAAATAGTTTTACATGGTCTGGATATTATTACTAATAAAAGTGTATGGTCTCTTTTTGAAAAGGTAGTAAAAGGGAGCAATGAAATTATATGTAATTCGAATGCCACGAAGGAACTTCTAGTAAGTAAGAAAACATCTTGCTTAAATCAAAAAATTACAATCCAACATCCGGTGCTGGATAAGGCTTACATCGAAGCCTTAAATGCTTTACCTCTTGCTTACTTTGAAAATAAATGGCAGATTGAATTAGAGAAAAGAATTCTTATAGTTTCAATAACACGACTCGTAAAAAGAAAAGGTATAAACATAGCAATTGATGCTGTTACTGAATTACTTAAAAAAGGGTATAAAATTACCTATATTATAGGTGGAAAGGGAGCGGAATTTGAAAATCTTAAATCACAAATTGATATCAATAATTTAACTCAATATATTCGACTAGTTGGCTTTGTAAGTGACGAAGAAAAGTTCTCACTCTTGCATTATAGTGATTTATTTTTGCTCCCGACGCGAAGCTTAAATAATAGTGATTTTGAAGGTTTTGGCATATCATTTATTGAAGCCTCCTATAAAAGAAATATTGTAATTGGCGGAGTTCATGGTGGTGTACCTGAGGCCATTAAGCATGAAGTGAGTGGTTTTACGCTCAATTTTGATGCTGCAAATGCAACCAATGAGTTAGAAAATTTATTAATAAAACTAATAAAGTTGAAGGACCTAAACTACTTAAAAGAACAAGGCTACAATTATGTAAATGATAATTACACAACTCTAAAATTGCAATTATGATCAAACAATATCTGAGCAATCAATTTTACAAAATGAAGTACAAGCGTGCCGCCAGGGCCTTTAATAAGGCTTTGTCTCATCCTTATTATTTAGAAGAGAGTAATTTTAACGAGTTCATGAATGAATATGGTAAAATAGAAGCAAAGCCATTTCAGGATTATTCGGTTCCAGCAATGGAATTACAGGCCAACAAAAGATGTGATATACTCATGAACAAATTGGATACAAATCCAGCGTGTGTTCTTGAAATTGGACCAGGGGCGGGTTATGTTTTAAAAGAATTTAAAAATAGAAATGTAAAAAATGTTTTCGCAGTAGATATTGTCGATCAATTATATCAAGAGGTAAAAGATGCCGGAGTAGAATTATTGCTTACTAGTGCAGAAAATATAGCTGAATTAAAAAATGAATCCGTTGATTTAATATTTAGTTGGGGTACGTTGGAACATATTCCGGAACCACAAAAAGTTTTAAATGAATGTTTCAGAATTTTAAGACCGGGAGGGAAAATTTATATGGAATTTGGCCCATTGTATTATAGCCCCTGGGGATATCATCATCAGGCAATTTTAAGACTTCCGTATTTTCATATTTTATTTCCTGAGATGTTAATACATAACCTATCAAAACAAAAAAGACCTATTGATTATATTGGGTATTTGCCATGGGTAAGTGGTAATCCATTAGAAGTTTACAGAAAAATATTAAAAAATATTCCATGCAATTGTTTAGTTGATACTTACAAAGAAGGTTACGATTGGTATGCAACAGATCTAATTCAACAATATCCGGGTGTTTTCAAATCGAAAAATGTTCCTTTTGAGAATTTTTTTGTAGACTCCATTAAGTTAGGCATTACAAAAAAGTTTATTAAAACAATGTGAAAAGGTGAGTTTTATAAAATTTACATATCATCAGTTTATTTACAATTACAAAAAATTTGGAATTAAAGGTGTAATTTTATATGCCATCTATTTGAAAGAGTTTATTTTTGCGAAACTTAATTTTGGGAAAAAAAGTGATTGTAAATTGTGTGGAGCAAAAGAAATCGTTTTTTTACCATTACTTATACCTCCAATAACTGTCCGCAAAAACATGATATGTAAATGTGGAAGTATGTTAAGGCATGCTTATTATGGTCTAAATGCTGAAAAATATTTATTTTTTAAATTAAATAAGGACTATCCTTATATTATTTATCATTTTATTGCGGAACAAGGTTTGATTGATTTTTGGAAAAGAAATTTTTCTAATTCAGAATACCATGTTACTTGTTTTCCAGGCAAAATTGAAGGTTCTGAAGTATTAGATTTAACAAATTTATCCTTACCATCGGAGAGTGCAGATATTTTAATTGCCAACCGGGTGTTTACTTGCATTGAAGATATTAGCAATACGTTTAAAGAGTGTTATAGAGTATTGAAAAAAGGTGGTTACCTTGTTCTTGGAGATGAATTTATTGAAGGAAAGAATACAAAGGGAATGACTGCATTTAGCAGCTATGGAAATTGTTACAGAACATTTGGTTCAGATGATTTTCTTGAAATTGTAAGTCCTTTCGAAAACTATAATGTTTATAATGACTTATCAGAGTTTGACAGAAATCAAATAAATTTCTCATTATTCGAATGTCTTATAGTTTTACAGAAATAAATGGCAGTATCTATCTTAAGTTATCATGGTTGGGAAGTTTCTGCTAATGTCTTTGAAGGCCATTTAGAACAATTATATGCCAATGGTTTTAGGGGTATTTCAATGGAAGAAATCCCTCATTGTAGTAATAAGAAAGAGAACTTTTTTGTTATTACTACCGATGACGGCAATATAGGAGACCTCATTTTTGCCGGGATTGCGCAGAAATATTCAATCCCGGTTTATGCATTTGTAAATAGCGAAAGTATTAGCAGTGTGTTTGTTGAAAATTGTATAACACAGACGAATTTAATAATCGAAGATCACGGATTCAATCATAGTGCCATCATTATTTGGCCCGAAATAATCGATTTAACTTTTGATCCTTCACCAATTTTTAATTTTCAGGGGCTTTCTTTAAAACCAAAAGTTTACCAGTCAGGCTATTTATCAAGTACTTCATTTATACCTCATAAAGATTTTATCTCATTCTTAAAAAAGTTTCAGGAGTCTAATTATTCTTTTGAGTCAGTTGTAAAGTCAGGCATTTCACAAAATGTTATTAAGCAGAAAAGGAATAAGCTGTATATAAAAGGAGATTTCGAAACGTATCGCGATTTTAAGTTTCGTTGTAAAAATTTTATTGAACAAGGCATTCAGACTTTTACGGAGAAGTTTAACAAACAACCCTCCTATTTTGCATATTCCTGGTGGTTAGGTAGTGAATTTGCAAACGTTGTTCTAAAGTGTAAAAAATATAAGGGATCATTTGCAAATGCCGGGAAATCTATTACAAAACCAATCTATTGGAATGTGCCTAGATGCTATATTGGAAACACAATTGATATTTTTGAATGTATCAATCATCCGAAAATTGTAAATTACCATTTTAACAAAATCTTAGTTTTAAAGAATTTAATAAAACGTATATACTATAATGTATAATATATTAACACTCGATTATGAACCTTCGAATAGAAGGGGAGGTCAGGAATTAAGTTTAATTGATGTTGTTAAAGGTTTTTGCATGAAAGGGTGTGATGTTACCCTTGGATACGTTGTTTATGGAAATTTAATTCCTGAGTACGAGAAAATGGGGGTTAAAACGATACATGTTCCTGATTTTTATTTAAATAAAAAAGGAAATATCATTTGCTGGCTTTCTTTTTTCACCAGTGTAAATCGATTAAAATGTAACAAAGAAACTGTTATATACATTAATCAAATAATGGATATAACACTTGCTGCGATTCTTAAAAAGAGGTATAGCTGCAAAAAATTAATTTGTCATTTGCGATTGCCTCCCTTAGGTTATAACCTTTTTAGTAAATTTAATCAAGTAGGACTATTCATAAATAATATTGATGTTTTTTTTGTTGCAACTCAAAAGATGTACGATTTGCATACAAAAAAGGGTATACCAAAGGAAAAAACTTTCATTATCTCCAACGGTTTCTGGTTCGATGAAATGCATGTACCCGAACATGCAAATAGTAACAAACCCATAAAACTCACTTATATTGGAAGAATTGATCAGACTAAAGGAATACATGTGGTGATTCAAGCTTTAAAAATATTAAAAAACAGAGGAATAGATTTTAAATTTGATATTGCAGGAATAACAACAAATACAACTCAGGAAGCATACAAAGGGTATCTTCAAAATCAAATAAAAGAATTTGAACTTTCTGAAAGTATCGGATTTGTTGGTCATGTTGTAGACCCTATTGAATATTTAAGCAAATACGACTTAACAATTTTTTCTTCTATTTTGGATGAATCCTTTGGTAGGGTAGTAGTAGAATCAATATTGGCTAATACTCCGGTAATAGCAAGCAAGATGAGTAGTTTGAAAGAAATTCTTTCAGATAAGGAATGTGAGTGGGAATATAACAATGAAGAAGACTTGGCAGATTTGATAGTACAATTTATGAATGGTAAAGATTATTATCTTGGAATCAAGAAAAATGTAATACTAAAAAAGTACAACTTAAATAATATTATTCCTTTAATGTTGATACATTTTTAATTATAAACTTCTAATGTTAATGTATTTATGTTTTTTGAACTATGAAGAAAGTTCTGCTTATTACAACATCAAACATATCGATGAATCCGAGATTATATAAAGAATTACTTACATATTTAAATCAAGGATTTAAAATTCATATAGTATGTTTCTCTCTTTCGAATTGGAGTGATAAATTAGATGATAAATTGAGACTACAAGATAAAGAGGTTGAGATTTGTTATTTGAAAGCTGGACGTAAGCCTTTAATAAATTGGATTTTATTTAGTATAATTCAATGGGTATCTATTCGATTTTATAGTGTTTGTAAGAAAAGTGTTTTTGTAAGTTCAATAGCTTCCAATAAGCGCACCTTACAACTTTATTTCAAATTAAAATCTATCAAAAAGTTTGATTATAGTTTTATATCAGCACATAACTTAGGCACTTTATATGTTGCAGCCAAAATGGCGGAAAAAAATAAAGTGCCGTTTATTTTTGACGTTGAAGATTATCATCCCGGAGAATACATTTTTAGTGATGCTATAAACGAAAAGCAGCGCCGAGAATATCTTCTGAAAAGGCTTTTGCCACAAGCAGCCTGTGTTACGGTAGCATCTCCCCTGATTGGTGAAAATATAAAAGCTCTGTTAGGAGAAATTCAGATAAATAAAATGGTACTCATCAACAATTGTTTCTTATCCAGCGAGTTTGTTTTTAATGATGCAAAAGTCAAAAATGTTGGAACCAATCAGCATGTTAGTAAACTCGATGATCAAAAAATTAATTTTGTGTGGTTTTCCCAGAGCATTGCAGCCAACCGAGGTTTGGAACTGATTATTCCTAAGCTTACCAGAGTTAGCAATAGGGTTCATTTACATTTGATTGGCAATTTGTACAGTGATTTCAATCGGGAATGGATAGAACCTAACTTCAAATTCATAACCACTTATTCGCCAATGCAACAAGAAGATTTAAACCGTTTTATTTGTCAATTTGATGTCGGTTTAGCATTAGAATTATCTTCATTTGACCAAAATAGACAAATTTGTCTTACTAATAAAATATGGGCTTATATGCAAGCGGGTTTGTATATTTTGGCTACAGATACTTCTGCCCAAATGCAGTTTATAAAAGAGCATGGGATACATGGAATGGTATTTAAAGCAGATGAAATTCAAAAACAAGAATTTCTTAATATTGAAAAAAATATTTTTGGCGAACAGGCTATTGATCTAATTATTAAGAATATTGACAACATAAGACAGGCAAAATTTAAAAGATATCAATTGTCAAAAGAGTTTTCGTGGGACGTTGAGCGTGAAAAACTGGTTAGAATTTTTAATTCTTTATTGTCGAAATAAAATACCCATTTATGAGTAAAGTTTCTGTTATTATTCCAAACTACAATAATTCGAATTGGTTACCAAATGTTATTCAATCGTGTTTAGACCAAGGAGAAGAATATTTAAAAGAAATAATCGTTGTTGATGATTTTTCTACAGATGCGAGCTGGAATATCTTAGTTGAATTTTGGGAAAAACATCCGAATTTAATTAAAATATGTCAGAACACCATTAAAGGAGGCAATAATGCAAGAAATTGTGGATTTGAGCTTTCTACAGGTGAATACATCCAATGGTTAGATTCAGACGATCTTTTACTCCCGGATAAATTTAAACAACAAATCACGTTCCTTGAAAATAACCCTGAGTATGATATTGTTTATTCTGATATGCAATTAGACTGTTATTCCGAAAATAACCTAACTGGGAGTAAAATTTGTAAAAGAGAATTTTATAAAGATTATTTATTAGAATTAATAAAAGACAATTGGACTGGATCTAATAACTATTTAATGAGAAGAAAAATTGCCAATAGCCTCCATTTATTGGGAGCATGGAATCCATCTACCAAAGTAGGGCAAGACAGGGAATACTTTTTAAATGCAGCTTTTTTGGGGGCTAGGTTTGGATATACTCCAGGTATTTATTGTATTTATACCAGTTGGTCAAATAAATCTGTTTCAAACATTGATTTCAAAAAACGGCTGCAAATTACATTAAGTAAAAACTTTGAATATTATTTAACAATAAAAGATTCAGATCGTCTTTCATTTTGGATGAAATTGAATTATATTTCTGTGATAAATGCACATGCTATTAACTCTTACTTCTATGATAAAGAATTAAAAATTAATTGGTTGATAAATCCAATTCTAATAAATTTCAAAATTATTCATTGGAAAAAAATATTGGTTTTCCCTATACTTTACTATTATTCTTTGATAAATTATTTAAACCCTGATATGGATAATAAGAAATGAGAAAATTTGTAAAATCAATTAGTCCAAATTTTAGTAATGACAGTTTACCAAAAGTAGATGTTACCTTTTGCCGAGATAGTTTGGTCCATCTTAGCAATCAAATCAATGGCATTTTGTACAATTAAAGATTTTCCTAATTTCATTATATGAAAATTCTTATTACTGTTGATCCTGAATTACCTATTCCTCCAATTCTTTATGGAGGAGTTGAAAGAATAGTGAATGGCCTGATAAAAGAATTTACCCTTAGCGGGAATGAGATACTTTTAATAGCAAATAAGAACTCAAAAAAAGGTAGCTACAAACTAATCAAATGGCCTGTTTCTTCATCCAGAAATTTAGTTGGCTACCTATTGAATTCAATAGTATTATTATATTGCTGCATTCGTTATAAACCTGATATTGTACATAGCTTTTCAAGGCTTTTATATTTGTATCCGCTTCTACTTTTGACAAGAACACCTGTAATCATGTCGTACGGCAGGTTTATTGATCTTAATTCTGTAAAATTCACAAAAAAACTAGCCGGAAATCAAATCCATTTTACTGCCTGTGCCAGACATATGCTAAATCATATTCATGATAAAACCAACTGGCATATCATTTATAATTTTGTCGATATATCTTTATATGAATTGGCGCGTAAACCTAAAAATGATTACCTAATATTCCTTGGAAGGATTGAAGATATTAAGGGCACGAAGGAAGCGATTGAAGTAGCCTTAAGGTTGAATTATAAGTTAATAATTGCAGGGAACATTAACGATGATCAAAAGGAGTACTTTGAAGAATTCATTCAACCAAATTTAAGTAACCCTTTAATTTACTATGTGGGTCCTGTTAATGATTCACAAAAAAAAGAATTGTTGCAAAATGCCAAAGCCACTATTCTCCCTTTTAAGCTTCAAACCGAAGCCTTTGGGCTAACTACTATTGAAAGTATGGCCTGCGGAACTCCAGTTATATCTTTTAATATTGCTGCAGTTCATGAAATAATTATCAACGGTAAAACCGGGTTTATTTGTAATAGTATTGAAGAAATGGTTGAATGTGTTCAATTAGTTGATTCTTTGGACAGACAATTCATCCGAAATTATGTGGAAGAAAAGTTTGGTCTAAAAAAGATTGCTACAGAATACTTAACGTTATTATCGAAAAGTGTGAATAATGGATAAAAAAGCTTTAGTTATTTTAAGTGGTAATATTTCATCAACACCAAGGGCAATAAAAGTAATTAATTTAATAAGGAATACTCATACAGTTGATGTATTATATGTTAAGCGAAATGTCTTCTGGGACAAACAGGATACATATATTTTAAAGAAAAATTATTTTGATTCATATTCAATTAAATATTCATCTATATCTGTTTTAAAAAAAATCCTTATTAGAATAATATCTGTTATTTCAAGACACTTATTTAATTGGGGGATAAAAAATATCCATATTTCGGCCTGGGCAAGCCAAGAATTAAATATCTTGTTCTTTTTTAAAACAAAAAAAAATGATTATGAGATTATTTTCAGTCATAGTGGCTCTTTATATCCTGCGAAATTATATTCTAAAAATTTTAAAATTCCGGTAATTATTGATATTGAAGATTACCATCCGGGAGAACAAATTGAAAATGATCCGGACAATGAAAAATTAAGAAGAGAATATTTAATGGAGCAACTTTTACCAAAAGCCAAACTGGTGACTTATGCATCACCTTTAATTGGTAAAGCAATTTTAAATTTATCCTGTTCCACCAAAATAAAAAATCATCTTTTAATTAATAATTGTTTCCCTTCAATTGAATTTATAGAACCCCGTGACAATAGTACTTCCAAAAAAGTAAGGTTTGTATGGTTCTCGCAAACTATAAGTTATAACAGAGGCCTTGAGCTTATCCTTCCTGTCCTTGATAGGTTTTCAGGTAAAATTTCTATATCACTTATTGGAAACCTAAATAGTAATTTCTTTGAAAAGTGTCTGAAACAGTATTCGTTTTTAGAAATAAGTCCACCGCTTTTACAACATCAACTTCATAATAAACTAAGTGAATTTGACATTGGTTTGGCAATTGAACTAAATTCCAGCGATTTTAATCGTCAAATTTGTTTAACAAATAAGTTATTCTCATATCTACAGGCAGGTTTATATATTCTGGCAACAGACACTCCAGCTCAGATTGACTTTATAAACTCTCATCAATCCCATGGATTAATTTGCAAACAAAATAGTAATGATGTTGAATCAATGATTGTTTCAATAATTGAAAATATTTCAAAAATAAGGGATAATAAATGTGAGAGATTTTTGGACGCAAAAAAATTTGATTGGGAGGAAGAATCACTAAAATTTCAATTCTAATAATCCCTAAAGAATTATTTATGAATTATAAAAATACCATCCTCAAGCCCAAAGTTTTATTTGAAAAGTTAAGCTTCCGATTGGTCAAATTTATCTTTAAGCAAAAGTTAAAACATACAAAACAAATTTCACTTGAACAGAATGCTGAAATAGTTTTATGTATGCTTTGCGGTCATAAATCTTTTTATGAAGCTGTTGCTTCAATAAAAATATTTCAATATTTCATTAATTTAAAATTTAGTTGCCATATTCATGATGATGGCACCTTGAGTAATAATGATATTCAGTTTATTAAATCTCATTTAATAAATGTAAAAATTATTCGAAAAGCTGAAGCTAACAGTCTTGTAAATAAATTTTTAGAGGAGAACAAACTCTTACAATGCTTAGAATTACGAAAAATATTCATTTTTTCTATACGTTTGTTCGATTTTGTTTTTTTTGCCCCCAATAAAAAAGTTATATAACTTGATTCTGACGTATTATTTTTTAAAACTCCCACTGAGTTAAAGGAAAACATTTTAAATTCTAGACCCACCTTTAATCTTGATATTCGGGATGCATATAGTTACCAATTAAGCGAAATAGAAAGTATAATAAATGAGGAAATTAAACCATGTTTCAATGCCGGACTTACTTTTCACATTAATGATCTGAAAAACTTCTCTTTTTATGAAAACATCTTATCGCAAGGATTTCTTGTAAAAGATCAATGGTATTTAGAACAAACCTTATTTGGAATGTTATTTACAAAACTTAAAGCAAAACCTTTGGATGAGAAATACGACGTAATATATAGGTTTGCCAGAAAGAACCATTTAAATGAAAAATTGTTAATAAGCCAGCATTATTGCTCCTGGGCCAGACCATTTTATTATAAACATTTTAATACTAAAATATATAAATATTTATGCTAGGTAGAATTAAAAGTGCTATTCATAGGGAAAGAATGACAAATAGTAGAAAGTTCTTATTGCCTTTAATTATAGAAATTATAATAAGAAAATTTTCATATAAGGCCATAGAACAATTTAGAAGCATTTCGAAAAATGGAATATTCTTTAGGGAAAGTGAAATTTCTATGTGCTCGCTTTTTCCTAAAAGTGTATTAGATTTAATTATTGAAAAATATAACCCTAAATCTATACTTGATGTTGGATGTGGCACAGACCAATCTCTTTCATATTTTATTTAAAAAGGAATTAATGCTTATGGGATAGAAGGTAGTAAACTCGCTATTAATAAATCAAAAAATAAGAATCAGATTCTAAAATATAATTTGAACAATCCTCTTAATTTAAATTTAAAATACGATTTAATTTGGAGCTTTGAGGTTATTGAACATATTCATAGTCGATTAAAAAATAATTTTATTCAAACATTATTAAATCATTCAAATATTTTAATAATTTCTGCTGCTGCTCCCGGACAGGGAGGAGAAGGACATTTTAACGAGCAACCTTTGGAATATTGGATCACAAAATTTGAACAACTAGGGTTTAAAAATAACGTTGAATTTGTTACTCTCTTAAGAAATACAAATGAAAAACACGCAGAGAACATAATGGTTTTCGAAAAAATAGAAAATAGTAGGTAAATCTATCGATATTTTTTATATTAAAAATGAAGCAAAAATATCATTTGTTCTAATAAAGTCTTAATTATAAATACCTAAAGTATCATGATAACACTATTAAAAAGAAAGATTAAGGATCATTTTATCAGAAACTCCCAAATTCCAACTCCTAAAATTTCATTAGAAAGACTTAAAAATAATGGATTTAAACCTGACATAATTTTTGATGTTGGGGCATATCATGGTGAATTTGCAAAGATGTGTTTAGAAATATGGCCCAAATCAAAAGTAGTTTGTTTTGAAGCGTTAGAAGAAAAGATTGCTTTGTTAAAAGAAATTTCGGAAAAAGATCATCGTATATCAGTTATTCCTGGTTTGGTTGGAGATGAGGATAATGAGAATGTTTGTTTCAATGAAAATGAATCAGCATCTTCTGTCTTGGATGAATATGAAAGTAAAAACTTTACAAAAGTATTTCATAAAATGAGAAAATTAGAAACTTGCATTAAAGAATTTATTTTGCCCATTCCGAATCTACTAAAAATAGACACTCAAGGGTTTGAATATCCTGTCCTTAAAGGAATAGAATCGAAATTGAATTCAATTGATATTATTTTGGCAGAATTGAATTTTATTGATATTCACAAGGATGTAAAATTATCTCATGAAGTAATTAGGCTGCTAAATGACTACAACTTTCTACCTTTTGATATCGCTCAAATTCATAGACGGCCAATTGATAATGCAGTTTGGCAGGTGGACTATATATTTGTAAAGAAAAATTCCCCATTGAGAAGCAACAAGAATTGGTTATAGAATATAATTATTTCAACCAAGGAAATCTTTTACAAAATATTATATTTTGAAGAAACTTCTAATCATTTATCCTCATTGGCCACCATCAAACTTAGCAGGCGTTCATCGACCACGTTTGCTCTCTAATTTTTTAGAAGAGTTTGGATGGAAGCCAATTCTATTAACAGTTGATTCAAGATACTACGAAGAAAAACCAGATTACGATTTTATCAAAACGGTGAATCCCCTCACTGAAGTACATTATGTAAGGGCATTCCCATTATTTAAGAAATTCAGATTTTTTGGAGACATAAGTTTAAGAGGGTTTTTTCAATTATATAAGGGTGCTTTTAAGTTAATTAAAGGCCACCAAATAGATTATATATATATACCTATTCCTGCTTATTATACTGCAATACTGGGGCGATTAATGTATTTTCGATTTAAAATACCTTATGGAATTGATTATATCGATCCATGGTGGGGCGGTTTCCCGGGTTCCGAAAAGAAATTTTCAAAAGCTTGGTTTAGTAATATGTTTGCATCAGTGCTGGAACCATTTTCATTAAAAAAAGCCTCTTTAATCACAGGGGTAAACAAATCGTATTATCAGTATGTTTTTGACAAAAAGTGGGTTCCGGAAAATATTGCAAATGTTGGTATGCCTTATGGCTTCGATCCTTCGGATCACGAAATAAAGCTTTCGATTATGGAGTATCCCTGGGGAAATATTCCCAATTGCAAACCACTAATATATGCCGGTGCATTTTTACCAAAATCACATCTGTTTATAAAAATTCTATTTAAGCAAATAGCTCAAAAAATTAGTACAGGAAAATGGGATGATCATGTCCATCTTTTTTTTATAGGTACAGGAATGAATAACGAAAAATCTATTGCTCAGTATTCTATAGATTATGGTATTGATTTTTATGTGCACGAAATAGGAGAAAGATTTCCCTTTCTCCAGGTTCTAGATTTTCTTTCAGCTTCGTTTGGGGTTATGATTATTGGTAGTACTGAAAAACATTATACAGCGTCAAAAACGTTTCAATCGCTTCTCTCCAAAAAACCAGTTTTCGCAATCCTTCACCATGAAAGCAGTGCTTGCGAGGTATTGAAAGAATGCGATGCGGATAGTTATCTTGTAGAATTCAATGAAAATGGTTTGGAAGAAGAACTTTGTAATAATATTATTTTAAAGTTTAACGATTTTATTGCTGAGAATAGATATTGGGAACCCAAATTATTGGGAATAGAAAAGTATTCAGCGCGTGAGTCGGCAAAAATACTTGCTAATGCACTCGATATAGTTATACAAAAAAATGATTAGAATTATTGATTTTCCTCAGGATCTTCAGAATGAGACCAAGTGGAATTGAAACAGCAAGGTCTAGAAACGAAGACCCCGCTGTGAAGAAAGACAAAATGACATGAACTTCTTTCATGTATGAAGGGAATAATTTAGATTTAACGAACTTTAGTTCCATAAGGAAGGTGATTCGTTAACAATCATAAGATTGCTATGTTTAGTTCATGCACGGTAAAGTGTGTGGATTCTGCGGAACTGGAGCAACTGTATACTCTGTATTCTGATTGATATTCTAAATATCAGCTGATTAAATTTTCAAATAAATTATGTTTGCTTGAAATCATTGATAAATACACTTCGCTTTTTGTATAATCATCCACTATGCAAACGATGTCGCAGAAAAGCATTATTTAGGTTTATACGCTGGCAATTTATTTCCCGCTTGATCCCCTATCCCATAATATACCCTTTTGTTGAAGAGAGCAAGCTTGTTATAAGAAAGGGAATGACAGGCGCCACGGGCAATGTTTATGCAGGTCTACACGATTTCGAAGAAATGGGCTTTGCTTTGCATTTTCTCAGACCTGTAGATCTTTTTGCCGATATTGGAGCTAATATTGGTTCATATACCATATTGGCATCGGGTGTGGTGGGAGCCAATACGCTTTCATTCGAACCTGTTCCTTCCACATACGGCCATTTAAAAGACAATATTGCCATTAACCATATTGAAGATAAAGTTCAAACCATGAATATTGGTTTGGGTGAGAAATCCGGTATGATCAGGATTTCTTTCGAGCTGGATACGGTGAACCATGTATTAACAAGAGAGGAAGAAAATTTGCAGTATATTGAGGTTCCAGCAGGAGTATTGGATGATTATTGTACAGAAGTTATTCCGGCACTCTTAAAGATTGATGTAGAGGGGTTTGAATATTTAGTACTAAAAGGTGGATTAAAAACACTTTTAAGCCCTGAATTAAAAGCGATGATCATTGAGTTGAACGGTAGTGCTGGTCGTTATGGGATTGATGATGATCTTATTCATAATTATCTGGTTGAATTGGGGTTTTTGCCCTATACTTATTTCCCTTTCGAGCGTCGGTTAAATCTTTTATCCACTTATAAAAAAAATGGCAATACAATATATCTTCGCGATATGCAATTTGTGGCAGAGAGGGTTGATAATCAAAGAAAGATAAAGATTTTGGATATAATGGTATAGAAGAAATTTGGAGTGAATAGAAAGAGATTAAAACCAACTTTAAGATGTTTATTTAACAACTGATTAATCATATTTTATGCATAAATTGCTCATTAAAAGCACTATTAAGTTTGTGTACAGCTAAGCTATTGTACCCTATAGCTGTGAAGAAGACCAGCTTAATTAGTTTGAATATATTCTCAAATATATCATAGACTATGTAACTTGTCGGAGTTTTAGAAAAAGTGATTTGTTAAATGCCGAGTGGCAAACCAAAGTTTTTTGGATATAAACATAAATTTATGAAAAGGAATTTCATACAATATGGGTGTGGACTCTCTGCTCCAAATGATTGGATTAATTTTGATGCATCACCTACGTTAAGAATTCAGAAATTTCCAATATTAGGGCGAATAGTTAAATCAAGACCCTGTAGATATAATGACTCTGAAGATCAAATGTTTAAACTAGTCGAGGATAAGGATAGGTTTGAAAATTCATTAGCATTTGAAGCAATTAAATAAGATATTTGTTCGCATATGGCTGAACTTAAACGACTTGCTATAGTAACTACACATCCTATCCAATACAATGCACCATTCTTTAGGGCATTGACTCAGTCAGGGAAGGTGTTGGTCAAAGTATTTTATACCTGGGACAAAGGTTCCGGAAAGAAACATGATCCGGGGTTTTGCCAACAGATAGAATGGGATATTCCTCTTTTGGAGGGATACGAATATGCCTTTGTAAAGAATACATCAAAAGAACCCGGTTCGCATCATTTTCTGGGTATTCATAACCCAACGCTGATCAATGAGATCAAAGATTACAGACCCGACGTCGTATTAGTTTATGGATGGAGTTTTCGGAGTAATTTAAAGGTTATGCACTATTTTAAAGGCAAAGTTCCTGTCTGGTTTCGTGGTGATTCTCACTTACTTGACGAAGAGCTTGGTTTAAAAACTTTTTTGCGTAGAGTGTTTTTAAAGTGGGTTTACAAACATGTAGACAAAGCCTTTTATGTTGGATCTAACAATAAAGTATATTATTTGGCACATGGTTTAAAAGAAGAACAATTAGTATTTATGCCACATGTGGTGGATAATGATTCTTTTGCCCATGATTGCAACAACCGTGAAAAACAGGCTTTGGAGTGGAGGCGTAGTTTGCGTATTGCTGATGAAGATTTTGTGGTGTTGTTTGCCGGAAAATTTGAGCCGAAGAAAAACCCTGTCTTACTTGTAAATTCCGTCATTGCCTTAAACGAACAAATCACATCTTCAAATATCCAAATATCCAAATTTCCAAATCTTCTAATTCACCTTATCTTAGTTGGCAATGGAATTCTCGAGTCGCAACTTCGTAAACTTTCAGAAAGAAAGCCATACATTCATTTTCTTCCCTTTCAAAACCAAAGCAAAATGCCAGTGGTGTACCGCCTGGGTAACATATTTTGTTTACCATCGAAAGGGCCGGGTGAAACATGGGGATTGGGCGTGAACGAAGCTCTGGCATGTGGCCGTAAAGCAATCGTTAGCGAAAAAGTAGGTTGTGCCCCTGATCTTATTAATAATAAAAGTGGATGCATTTTTTCAAATAATGATTATATATCATTAAGCAAAGCAATTAATACCATTTCTCATTCTGAAACAAAATTTATGGGGACGAACCTTCTGCCTGATAATTTTACAATTTTCTCGAATGTAAATATTTTAAATCAATTCTTCTACTAAATATTTTTTGCTATTTTAGAATCTCCGTTTAATGGTAAACAATAAAATAAGTCTAACGGCTATCTTTGTATTCCTTATGTTGGTATTTTATCTTACCAATATTACGCTCGATGGTTGGAGCCTGATTTCATTCGTGCTATTTTACTTCCTTTTTATCAAATTTGTTCTTGATTTGGGTTCCGAAATTTCCATCCGTCATATTATCGCAATTATTGCTGTTTTACAATATTTGGTTGGCGCTTCGTTAGGCTATCAATACGATGCATTTATTGCCGACATATTCCGTATGGCAGTGGTTAGAGATACCTATTTTTCGTTTGTGCTGCCAGCCACAATAGCGTATTTAATTGGGTTATACTTTCCGGTTGAACGTTACAAAAAAGAGACTATAATAAAAGAATCAAGTTTCTACCGTTCAAAAGGTGTTCTGCTTATCATCGTCGGTTTTATAGCAGAGTTTATGCCATTTCTGGGGTTTGCAGGATATTTACTCGCGGGATTAAAATACGTAGGGGCTTTTTATCTTTTCGCTTCGCCCGGCAAGCCAAAATATTATTGGATTGCGCTGGTATTTGGTTATCTATTCTTTGTAAAAACCTTATCTTCAGGAATGTTTCATGAGTTTATACTTTGGGGTAGTTTTTTGGTAATGATGTACTATGTATTAAACCCTGGGACTTTTTGGAATCGTTTAACAACCATAAGCCTGGGATTTTTAGCAATATTCCTTATTCAGTTGGTAAAGCCTGATTTTAGGGCACTACAAGCACGTAGTGGAATACAAGAAAACAGGATAGCGCTCTTTACTGAGGTGTTGAAAAATAAGATTTATGGGGATGAGTTATGGTTCTCTCCAAAAACAACTGCCAGCAATGTAGTTCGCTTAAATCAGGGTTGGATCGTTGCTAAAGTAATGCACAATATTCCGGCTAATCGCCCTTTTGCAAATGGTGAATCGATCAACGAATCAATAACAGCCAGCTTATTGCCCCGTTTCATAAGCCCGGACAAGGCCATAGCCGGGGGACGCTTAAATATGCAGCGATATGCCGGCATTACGTTAAATAAAAATACGAGCATGGATATTGGCCAGGTGGGTGAGGCTTACGCGAATTATGGCGTAGGGGGTGGTATTGTTTTTATGCTGATATTGGGTTTTGTCTTTAATCTTATGCTCGCTTTTATATCGCGCAAATCAATTGATATATCGGATTTAATTTTTTGGTTGCCGCTACTGTTTCTTCAAGTTGTAAAGGCTGAAACGAGTTTATTAACCACTCTCAACCATTTGGTGAAAGCATCGTTGTTGACCTGGTTCTTTTTTTCTCCTTTAGGAAAAAATTTGATTGAAAGAGGTATAAGGATAGTGGATTCATTTTCTAAACGGCAATATTAATCCGAAAAAACTAAATCGCAAATGAAGGTTATTCATTATCATCGCAGAAAAGATTCGTTTATGTGGAGCATGGAGAAGCTATTTGCGGAGATTCGTACTCATTTCCCATCAGATATTTCAGTCAGCGTGGAGGAGTCTCCCTATATGAGTCAGGGTTTTTGGCCACGCCTCAAAAATATAGTTGCTGCTCACAAAACGCAGGGTGATGTTAACCATATAACAGGGGATATTCACTACATTGCTTTGGGATTGACCAAACAAAAAAGCATTCTGACCATCCACGATCTGGGATTTATGAATCAATATAAAGGGTTTTCACGCTTTTTGCTTTGGCTCTTTTGGATTTATTTACCCATCAAAAGGGTACGTTATGTAACAGCCATTTCAGTCGCTACAAAGGCAGAAATTCTTCGTTTTACAAGGTGTAATCCTGATAAGATAACGATTATTCCGAATTTTGTCTCCCCCGATTTCACCTTTTCGCCCAAAATATTTAATCGTCATAAACCTACGATACTACAAATTGGAACTTTATTTAATAAGAATATTGAGCGGTTGTTTAAAGCATTGAATGATATTCCTTGCAAGTTGATTATTGTTGGGGAACTTACTCAAGCGCATCATCAATTATTGCAGTATTATAACATCGATTACGAAAACCGCTCGGAACTAAGTGAGGCTGAGATTGTCGCAGCTTATCGTGAATGCGATTTTGTTAGTTTCTGCTCGCTGCTTGAGGGTTTTGGGCTCCCTATCCTGGAGGGACAAGCTACTGGAAGGCCAGTAATTACTAGTAACTTGTCAAGCATGCCCGAAGTGGCAGGAAAAGCGGCGTTGTTTGTTGATCCATATGATGTGAACGCCATCAGGAAGGGGATTTTAACTATAATTCAGAATGAGTCGTTTCGGCAAAATTTGATTACTAACGGGCTTGAAAATATTAAGCGCTTTAGTCCGCAAAAAGTAGCGGATGCTTATGTTGCACTATACATGTTGGTTTCTCAAGGAGAGATACACTGATAACACTAATAATAAGTAACGCACTAAAAAACAGAGAGTTTTATAACTGATTTTGAAATAATTATCTTAAGTAATGTTTTTCAATTTATTCAATTTCCGTTTTAAAGCGGCAATTTAGCTCAAAGTAACACTCCGAATCGGGTGCAAAATGGTGAGCACAATATAAACAACTAAATCATGAAAGTCCTACATACCATTTCAAGCATGAATATCAGCACAGGAGGTCCTGCATCTTGTACCTATATATTACTGAAAGGATTATTAAACAAAGATATAGATGTCACTTTGCTAACCTATGCCCCGCCACAAGGGGAAAGGCTAATCTCAAACGAAAGTTTTATTCAAACGGTAGAGGAACCTCGTTCAAGCCGATATGGTTATTCAAATCTTTTCCGAAATAAACTGGATTCTTTTTCTGATATAGATATCGTTCATGCCAATGGTTTGTGGCAATATACAACGCATGCTTCTGCAAAATTTGCCCGGAGAACCAATAAACCATTTGTCCTTACCACACATGGAATGCTATATCCGGAAGGATTGAAGAAATCGAAATGGATCAAAAAAGTATCATTATGGCTTTACCAACGAGATGATATTGATCAGGCAACGGTATTGCATGTTACCTGCAAACAGGAATTTCAAATCATACGTGACCTTGGAATTACTGTACCTATAGCCGTTATTCCTCATCCTATTGAAATTCAGGAGACAATAAATTTCAGCAACAATTATGGTTTTCAAAAAAAAATAGGCTTTATTGGCCGTTTTGCCCCCATTAAAAATATTGAAAACCTGATACATGCCTGGAATATTGCAGCGAAAAACCGAGACCAATGGGAACTGGTACTGATAGGTGACGGAGAAGCCGCCTATTCCCAATCCTTGAAACAATTAGCAGTAAAGCTTGGTATTAAAAACATCAGGTTGACCGGGTTTTTATCGGGTTTAGAAAAAGAAGAGGCACTAGCCAGCGTTAGTTTCCTTGTTTTACCAAGCAAATCCGAAAATTTTGGAATGGTGGTTCCCGAAGCATTAATCAGAGAAATACCGGTAATAGCATCCAAGGGCACTCCATGGGAAGAACTCAATAATCGAAACGCAGGTTGGTGGATTGAGCCTGGTGTGGAACCATTGGTACAGGCCCTTCAAAAAGCCATGCAATTAAGTGATAACGAACGACAGCAAATTGGACAAAACGGTCGTAGACTGGTTGAAGAAAACTACTCCATTGATTCGGTAACAAAACAAATGATTGAATTATACAATTGGGTTTTGGGAAATGTAGAAAAGCCTTCATTCGTAATAAATGTATAATTTTATTCAAATAAAAAAATGAAAGTTGATTTAGGTGGATTTAAGCAGAATCTTGAAATTTCAGGTGGAAAAAATATTACTAAAAGAATTTTATGGCACTTTGTTTCTGCATTATTTTTTCAAACTGCATTCTTTCCCGTAAATAGTTTAAAAGTACTTATGCTTAAAGCATTTGGAGCTAAAATTGGTAAAAATGTCAATATTAAACCATTTGTTTATTTTAAGTTTCCCTGGAGATTAATAATTGGCAATAACGTTTGGATTGGCGAAAGGGTTTGGATTGCAAATGAAGCATTAGTGAGAATAGGGAACAATGTGTGCATTTCTCATGAGACACTTATTCTCAGTGGTGGTCATAATTATAAAAAGAAATACTTTGATGTATATGCAAATCCCGTAATAATTGAGGACGGCGTATGGTTAGGTGCTCAAAGCTCTGTTGGTGGAGGGATAACAATTGGAAGCCATGCTGTGCTTACTATGAAATCAGTAGCTAACAATGACCTAGAGCCTTATTCTATTTATAGAGGAAACCCGGCCATAAAAATACGGGATAGAATTATAGCAGAATAACTTAGCCCAGCCGAAAATGTAACCAATCTAAATTAAAATTGCTAAAATGAAAGTTTCAATAATCACGGCTACTTACGAAAGTAGTAAAACCATCTCGAATTGTATCGTTTCAGTAAATGCCCAATGCTATCCAAAAATTGAGCACATTGTTATTGATGGTAACTCGAAGGATGACACGGTTAAAATTATTAATAACCAATTGAATCGTGTTTATCTGATGGTATCTGAACCGGATAAAATGGTTTATGATGCACTGAATAAGGGTATAAGATATGCTACGGGTAATGTGATAGGGGTACTACATTCCGACGACATGTTTGGATCGGAGCACACCATTTCGAATATAGTGGAGACGTTTGAAAAGACAGAAGCAGATGTGGTTTATGGTGATTTGGTTTTTGTTCATCGGCTTGATACGACGAAGGTTTTGCGTTACTGGAAGAGTAGTCCTTTTTCAAGTAGGAAGTTAAATTTTGGTTGGATGCCGCCACACCCTACAGTATTTATTCGCAGGGAGGTATTTGAGAAGTATGGTTGCTTTGATTTATCATTTTGTATCTCATCGGATTATGACTTTCTGCTGCGTGTATTTAAAGATAGTTCCTTGAAATTTGTTTATATGCCTGAGCTGATTACGATAATGCGTATTGGCGGAATCAGTACCGGGACATTTAAAAACTCAATCAGAAAATCGAAACAGGATTACCTGGTATTGAAAAAGAATAATATACAATTTCCATTGATTGCGGTACTATTGAAAATAATCAGTAAGATTCCACAATTAACGAAAAGAAGTACATCACTATTAAAAATTAATAATAAAGAATTGTCAGAGACAACCTTACACTTTAATCCAAGTCATGCAAAATATTTAGTCCTGCATGAAAATATTGCAAAATGATCATCGGTTGAATTTAACAAGAGGCCGTCTCAAAATTAATTTGGAACGGCCTCTTTTCATTAGAGGATTTCATAATCCTGATTTTTGTTTACTTTTTCTGTAAACCTATTTCAGGACAAGCATGGTAATAAGACACTCTATCTCTCTGTCTCTTAGTCACTCCCTCTCCCCGTCACCCAGTCTCCCTCTCCAATCATCAATACTTCTGAAGCATAGTAAGCATCTTTCGATCGAGTTTGTGCCCATGCCAATCTTCGTATCCTACATCTGTTCGTCCTGAATCCATAACCCCAAAATCGCCACGGAAGTTCCATATGGCATAACCAATTCCGTTTTGCGTGAGGATGTCGAGAACATCACCAAACCAGGCCAAAAATACTTCATGCGGGGTCTCGCGCCAGCATCCGCATTCGCCACAATGAACGCCTACACCCTTCTTTACCAGTTCTATCCATGGCGCATAGAATTTTTCGAGCGACTCTCTCCCAAAGTATTTGTTGTCGATTGTTCCAGGCCAAACCGGCATCGGGGCAGTATCGGGATTTTTATAAACCCACGGTGCCCGATAATGTGAAATATAATATGGAAAATAGCCGCGACAGCTCTGTGCAATATCAAGATCGGCTATCTCTGGAATAACCGAAGAACCAACATCATTACCGTCAGCGACCACAATACGTGAAGGATTGTGCTTTCTGATCGCTTCTGCTGTCTCTTTTGCCACTTTACGGTAGATTGCACCCGGTACAGTTCCCCGACTTCCAAACTGGTCATTCATATCTTCACGCATACTTGGTTCATTGACCAGATCGAAGCTCACGTTTTCGCGGGAAAAATCTTTGAGCCGTTTTGCCCACATCTCCCAGTGAAATTTGAATGCACTTTGAGCCGCTTCATCTTTCCAAAGATTGTAAGGTTCATTAAATCCGGCATTTACACAATAACCAGGGGCACGATGAAGATTTAGACTTATATGAAGTTTATATTTGCTTGCCAGACTGATTAACTCCACAATTTCATCAACAATTTTCTCGTTGATGTTCAATACATCTTCGGGAGTAACATTCTTTGCCGGATCGAAATTAATATAGCGGGGATAGGCCATTGGAATACGAACAAAATCAAATCCCCAGTCGGCCATCCAGCGAAAGTCATCTTCGGAAGTTGCAGAGGATGATTTACCTTTTGGGGGCATCGGACCAAAATAGTCAAGCAGGTTGAATCCACGCCAGCGAGGAATTGGATTAGAAATTCCGGCCATACCAGTTGAAGCCATCGAGAGTTTCCCGGCCATACCTACAAGAGCAGTTGCTACTCCGGCAGTTTTTAAAAATGATCGTCGGTCGAATTTGTTGATTTCCATTTGATTTGTGTGATTTAGTATGGATAAATTTTAAAATAAAATACAGGCAACTAGTTTGTAATGCCACCCTTCGTGCATAATACCCAATGAAACTGTCAGATACAAAATTTGAATTTCCGAAAGTAACTGATTGTCCTTTTTTAATCATTAAGCGTATCATATGCAACTTCCATGTTTCTGAACCGATATGCCAGGTTCAATTTTTCTTTTTCAGAAAGTACTTTTGTATCGAACAAAGTTGGCTTTGGAATTTTTTTATCATATTTTTTCAGTAGTCTTTTTTCCAATTCAGAATTTTCGATGATGGATTTGTCCTTTAAAATATGCCTTACAACAAATCCATTTCGCACCAGGTAATAAGATATCAGAGAAAACCTATGGCATTCAAAAGGATCTGCTTCTGAGCACATTAAGGAAATCGCGAACCCTTTTGATAATCCTTCTTTTAATCTTTCAACTCCCAATAAAAATGTATTTGTTTTTCTGACTTTATCAAAATCGACTTTGCCAAAATCATCTAATAAATCCTTTTCAGTTTGTCTGGCACCAAATTCACTGCCAAAATGCAAATAGGTTATATTGTTGTATTTTAAATAATTACTCAGAGAATCTTTATTGAATTGAGGATTATAGGCGCTTGCAGGTAAACTACGAACATCGATCACACAATTGACGCTGTGAACCTCTAATAATTCCCTAAAATAGTCAATCGGATGATTTGAATGCCCAATCGTATATACTAAGTTACTAATTAATATTTTAACCACGTTTTATTACCTCAAATGTATAAATTTTTCCTCAAAACCCAAAGTGAACTCTTTCGTATGTTGCTTTGTCTCCAATAGCCACTTCGTGTTTGAACAAAGATAAAAAGTAGTTTCTGATATCAATGATTTAATTGACAGAATTGAACAATATCTGGAACAGATGATTGATTTTAAAGTTTTTTCGTAACTTCGTAAAAAATACAAAGAGATGGAACAATACATAGTCTTCACAAGTGCCTCTCAGCTAAAAATTGAAAAATATGTTAATCGAATCAGTTAAAAACGAGATAATTGAAAATTTGCGTACTATCGACCCGGTTAAGGTAATCTTGTTCGGAAGTTATGCTTACGGAATACCGAATGAGGACAGTGATATTGACCTCTATATAGTCACGAAAGAGAATTTCATACCTAAAACCTTTGAAGAAAACCTTCAGATCAAAAAGAAAGTGTACATGGCATTAAGTAATTTTAGAAAAAAATACGCTTCCGATATTCTGGTTCACACGCTACCTGTTCATCAAAAATTTATTGAATTAGGCAGTTCTTTCTCAAGAGAGATAATGCAGAAAGGGATAGTTTTAATTTGAAACTGGGATGAGGGGAATAACCAAAGAATGGCTTGAATCTGCAAGTCTTGATATCGAAAATATTCGTCACATCATTCAAGATGAGAAATTGACTGGACATGTTGCCTTCCATGCACAACAGGCAATTGAAAAGTCGTTAAAAGCATCGATTGAAGAATTTGGTGAGAAAGTTCCCAAAATACATTCATTAAGCAAGTTGTTCAATATTTGTGCTGCATTTTTCAACATTAGTGTTAATGAAGATATTATAATTGCACTCGATAGCCTTTACATTGAATCGCGCTATCCTGGCGAATTTGGATTATTACCAGAAGGGAAACCCAATCAGGAACAAGCAAAAATGTTCTATGATTTTGCTCAAGAGATTTACCAAACCATAAGGTATCAGCTTGAAGCCAGAAAATAAATTAACCTGTATCTATAACTTTAGTTTTGCAAACAGCAAGCAACTCAAATATTCAAATTGCATAAGCAAAATTGATATAAAAGCGTTTCATCTTCTTGATCCCCTGATTTTCGTATTTTTGTCAAAATTTGAAAATTATGGGAAAACAGAACTGGAAACCTGGCAACATGGTCTATCCGTTACCTGCAGCGCTGATTAGTTGTGGAGATATGGCAGGGAAGATGAACCTGCTGACTATTTCGTGGTTGGGAACGCTTTGTACCGATCCGCCAATGTGTTATATATCAGTTCGTCCTGAGCGATATTCACACGATCTGATTAAGAAAACAGGCGAGTTTGTAATTAACCTGACAACTGCCGATATTGCGAAAGCAACCGACTGGTGTGGGGTGAAGTCGGGGCGCGATTTCGATAAGTTTAAAGAGAGCGGTCTCACTCCGGCTGCTGCTACAATTGTGAAATGTCCCATTGTGGCCGAGGCTCCGATTTCTATTGAATGTAAAGTAAAAGAGATTAAGTCCTTAGGATCGCATGATATGTTTATCGCCGATGTGGTCAATATCATTGCTGATGACCGGTTCATCGATCCGCAAACAGGCGCTTTCAATCTTGCGGCTTCAGGAATAATAGCCTATTCTCATGGAACGTATTATTCGCTCGGAAAACGAATCGGCAAATTTGGATGGAGCGTCATGAAAGACAGGACAAAGCAGCACGATAAGCGTTAAAGTACTTGAAGTACAATTTATTAATTGGACTATTGTTATTAACAGGTATGACAGAAAGTTATTCACAAAATGAAGTAAAAGAGACCAATCCGCTTTTAACGGAATGGAATACACCACATCAGACACCACCTTTTCAGGAGATAAAGCATGAGCACTTTATTCCCGCTATCGAAGCAACTTTGAAAGAGGCAAAAGAAGAGGTCGATACAATTATCAACAACACTGATCCTCCCACTTTTCAAAATACCATAGTGGCACTCGAAGTTTCCGGCGAAAAGTTGGAAAGTGTTACCAGTGTTCTTTTTAACCTGAATTCGGCGGAGACCGACGATGAAATTCAGACAATTGCCCGCGAAGTTTCGCCAAAACTATCAGAGTTTTTAAACTATATTACGCTGAACGAAAAGCTTTTCCGGAAGGTGAAAGCGGTTTACGCACAAAAAGAGAAGTTGAATCTGACTCCTGAAGATATTCAGTTGCTTGAGAAAAAATTTCTCGGATTTGTAAGAAGTGGCGCGAACCTTGAGGGAGACGCCAAAAAACGGTATGCAGAGATCACCACCGAATTATCACAACTTTCGCTGCAATTTAGTGAAAACATTTTAGCCGAAACCAATGCTTATCAATTGCTGGTTACCGATCAAACTGATCTGGCCGGACTGCCTGATTCTGAGCGCGAAGCTGCGGCTCATGCTGCCAAATCAAAAGAAAAGGAAGGATGGCTATTTACGCTTCAGGGTCCCGGTTTTGTAGGATTTATGAAATATGCCGATAACCGGAAACTTCGTGAGGAGATGTACCGCGCCTACACTTCGCGCGGATTTCAGAAAAACGATAAAAATAACGTGGAGATCATCCGTAAAACGGTTAATCTTAAGCTGGAGATGGCAAAATTGTTGGGTTTTATAAACCATGCCGAATATGTTCTCGCTGAGCGGATGGCTGAAAATCCGCAGCGGGTTAACGATTTTATCAATCAGTTACATATCGCTTCACGACCGGCCGCTGAAAAGGAATTTGCTGAAGTAGGGGAATTTGCTAAAAATCTTGGTTTGAAAGATAACTTACAGCGGTGGGACTGGAGCTATTATTCTGAAAAACTGAAGAATGCAAATTACGGTTTCGACGAACAGCAGGTGAAACCATATTTCCAGTTGGAGAAAGTGTGTGAAGGAGTTTTTGATCTTGCAAATCGTCTTTATGGACTTACCTTTAAGGAAAATAAGGCGATCCCGGTTTATCACCCCGATGCCACAGCTTACGAAGTGAACGATCAGGACGGTTCTTTTCTGTCGGTACTTTATCTTGATTTTTTTCCGCGTGACGGGAAAAACGGTGGTGCCTGGATGAACGATTTGAGGGCTGAAAGTAAAGTAAATGGCAAAGATATCAGACCCATTATTACGATTGTTTGTAATTTCACTAAACCAACCGAAACAAAACCTTCCTTACTGAATTTCAACGAAGTGACCACTTTTCTTCACGAATTTGGTCATGCCTTACACGGGATGATGGCCAGAACAGTTTACCCGAGCCAGTCGGGAACTAATGTTTACCAGGATTTTGTTGAGTTACCATCACAGATAATGGAAAACTGGGCGACGCAAAAAGAGTGGCTCGATTTGTTTGCAGTTCATTACGAAACCGGTGAGAAGATTCCGGCTGCACTCGTGCAAAAACTGATTGATGCCGGGAATTTCCAGGCGGGATACGCGAGTGAGCGTCAGTTGAGTTTTGGTATGAACGATATGGCCTGGCATTCGATCACGGAACCAGTGAATGGCGATATCGTTGAATTTGAGCAAAATGCAATTTTCTCAACTGAATTTTTCAAACCTGTCGACGGTAGTTGTCTTAGTTCATCCTTTAGCCATATTTTTTCAGGTGGTTATGCAGCAGGTTATTACGGATATAAATGGGCCGAAGTGCTTGATGCCGATGCGTTTTCAGTTTTCAAAAAAAATGGCATTTTTGATACAGCTACTACAACTTCGTTCCGAAAAAACATCCTTGAAAAAGGGGGAACCGAACATCCGATGAAGTTGTATGTTGCTTTCCGTGGTCAGGAACCCTCTATTGAACCATTACTCGAGAGGAGCGGGTTGAAGAAATAAAAAAACAATTCGACAATTTGATAGTGATTTGAGTTTCTGAAAATAAATAACTAAATTTCAAGTGCTTAATTGATGTGTTTATTTTCGCATCAGTGATAGAAAAAAGCAGTTCCAAAAAAGGAGCTGCTTTTTTGTTGTGCAAAATATTCGCATAAAGCTTTTATTCTGCAAATATAGTACTATCCCCTGCAAAGAATCCAGCAACTTCGGCGAAAGCAGGGTGTTAGTTTTGCGGGATAAAATGACAAAGTTTTTATTTGATAGTAAATGGGAAAAGATATTTTTGATTTAGAAGGGAAAATTGCAGTTGTGACAGGAGGTGCCGGAGTTCTCGGTGGTAGTATCTCCCGAAGTCTCCTTGCAGCAGGAGTAAAGGTTGTGATCCTTGATATTCGTAAGGAATTGGTGGATCAACGCGTGGAAGAACTTCGTGCAGCAGGTGGCGATTGTTTTGGTATAGTTGGTAGTGTTCTTGAGATTAGCGAGTTGGAAAGTGCTTCTCAGACTATTGAGCGCGAATTGGGAAGGGTCGATATCCTGATCAATGCAGCAGGAGGAAATTTACCCGGTGCAACATTGGAGGTTGATCAAACAATTTTTGACATGAAAATTGCCGATTTTGCGCGTGTCACAGACCTGAATATGAATGGAACGGTCTATCCGACAATCGTTTTTGGGAAATTGATGTCCAAAAACGGCTCTGGTAGCATAGTTAATATCTCTTCGATGGCTACTTTTTCAGCGATCTCAAGGGTTCCGGGTTATTCCGTTGCTAAATCGGGTGTTAATATTTTTACGCAATGGATGGCCTTCGAGATGGCATCCAAGTTTGGTGATAAAATCCGTGTCAACGCAATTGCTCCGGGATTCTTTATCGGAGACCAAAACCGAAATGTGCTGATTAATCCGGATGGTTCTTATACTGACCGAAGTGTAAAGGTGATCGCCAAAACACCGATGGGCCGCTTTGGTGATATCAATGAACTGAATGGTGCAGTCAGGTTTCTATGTTCCGATGCTGCCAGTTTTATTACGGGAGTTATTTTGCCAGTTGATGGCGGATTCAGTTCATTTAGTGGAGTGTAGTCTAGCCACTGGCATCTAACTACTGGCAATTGGCTTCTATCTGCTGGCAGCCAGTTGCCAATAGCCAGCAGCTGTAATTCATAGATATAAAAGTTGAAGATATGCTACTAAAAACATGGCGATGGTTTGGAGCGAATGATCCGGTTTCGCTGAAGGATATCCGACAGGTGGGTGCAACTGGTATTGTGACCGCTCTGCACCATATTCCCAATGGAGAAGTCTGGGAAGTGTCTGAAATATTAAAAGTTAAAAACCAAATTGAAAATCATGGTCTTACATGGGAAGTGGTTGAAAGTCTGCCTGTTTCCGAAGGAATCAAACAGGCAACATCAGATCGCGACCGTCTGATTTCCAATTATTGCACAAGTCTGCGAAACCTCGCTGCATGTGGCATAAAAACAGTGGTTTATAATTTTATGCCGGTACTCGATTGGGCTCGTACCGATCTGGAATACCGGTTACCTGATGGTTCCGAAACGATGTACTTTGATTTTCCTACTTTTATCGCATTCGACCTTTTTATTTTGAAACGTACTGATGGTGAAAAAGATTATCCTTCTCATTTGGTTTTACTTGCAAAGGAGATCGCTTCCCAAATGTCTTCAGAAGAGTCGGAGAAGCTGGCTTACAATATCATCATCAAAACGCAAGGTTTTATCGATGGATCAATTGATGGCAATACATTCAATCCAAAACAGGCATTTCTTTCGTTAATAGATAAATACAAATATATTGATGAAACACAATTGCGTGAAAATCTTCATTATTTCCTTTCGGGAATTATTCCTGTGGCTGATGAATGCGGCGTAAGAATGTGTATTCATCCCGATGACCCGCCATTCCCGTTACTGGGATTACCTCGTATCGTAAAAACGGCAGAAGATCTTCGCTGGATTATTGAGGTAGTTCCTTCACCGGCAAACGGGATTACCTTTTGCACAGGTTCGCTCGGTGTTCGTGCCGATAATTTACTCCCGGAAATGATTCATGAATTTGGCAGTCATATTCATTTTCTCCATTTGCGTAACCTGACCCGGTCTGCAAACGGTTCATTTAATGAAGCCGGACACCTTGATGGTGAGCTAAATATGACGAAGATCATGAAGGCAGTTATAACTGAACAATTACGACGCAGGAAAGAGGGTAGGGGTGACTGGCAGATTCCCGTCAGGCCCGATCACGGATTAAAGATACTATCCGATTTTTCCCGAAATGATAATCCGGGCTATCCGCTATTGGGAAGGATGAAAGGGCTGGCTCAGCTCGAAGGATTGGCCAAAGGGATTGCCGCTATGATTGAATAAATCCGACAGTTAAACCACAACTTACTTTCAAACGGAAAAGAGCAATCAGAAAAGCGCTTAAACCCATATTTTTTGTAATTTTGCGGCTCACAAAACAAGGATTGCAATGTTAACGCGCATCAAAGAGTTACAGCAGGAGATTGAAGGAATTGTCGCTAAATCGGTTGAGGAAGCCGAAGAGCTTCGCATCAAGTATTTAAGTAAAAAGGGTGAAATCTCGAAATTATTTGAGGAGTTCCGGAATGTTTCAGCTGATCAGAAAAAAGAGATCGGCGCGGCAGTAAATACGTTAAAAGAGTTTGCGCTCGAAAAAATAAATCTGTTGAAAGAAGGTTTGCAGGAACAGAAATCTTCAGGATCAGGTATTGATCTTACTCTTCCGGGTGAGCCGATGAAATTAGGAACTCGTCACCCTATCTCAATTGTAAAAAACGAAATACTCGATATTTTCAAAAGATTAGGTTTTATTGTTTCGGAAGGTCCTGAAATAGAGGATGATTGGCATGTTTTTAGCGCTTTGAATTTTGCTGAGGAACATCCGGCCCGCGATATGCAGGATACCTTTTTTATCCAGCGTAATCCTGATGTGTTGCTGCGAACCCATACCTCATCGGTTCAGGTTCACGATATGGAGACCCTGAAACCACCGATTCGTACGGTAACACCCGGACGTGTTTTTCGGAACGAAGCAATTTCATACCGCGCTCATTGCATGTTCCATCAAATTGAAGGGTTGTATATCGATGAAAATGTGTCGTTTGCCGATCTTAAACAAACATTGCTCTACTATGCAAAAGAGCTTTTTGGCGAGAATGCCGAAATCAGAATGCGTCCTTCCTATTTTCCGTTTACAGAACCATCGGCCGAGGTCGATGTTTCGTGTACAATTTGTGGTGGGAAAGGGTGTAATGTTTGCAAATACACAGGTTGGCTCGAAATTTTAGGTTGCGGAATGGTTGATCCCAATGTCCTCGAAGCTTCAGGAATTGACAGTAAAAAATATACAGGATATGCCTTTGGAATGGGAATCGAAAGGATTGCCATGCTGAAGTTTGGTGTCAACGATTTACGACTCTATTTTGAGAATGATGTGAGGTTTTTGCAACAGTTTGAGTCTGCTAATTAAATTCGACATAACTTAATGTTTTTCAATGTAATCGTCCAGTTCTTTATGCCATTCATCAGGTTCGAATGTTTTGGGAACCGTTTCATTTTCAAATAGTAAGTCAATTAAATAGTGTGGCCTTTTCCTGCCAATATAAACCGATTTAACGCAGGAAACGCAATAAACAACAACATCATCCAGGGGCATCTCTGATGTTCGTTTTACCATTTGCTCTTTTACTTTATATGTCGGGATAATACCGTAAAAACTATCACCACAACAAATACTTTTTGTCATAGTATTCTTTGGTTCGACCAGGGTAATGTTCATTTTTTGTAGTACTGTCCTCACAGCTTTGTGAACCCTCTCCTGGTCTCGCGTAGGACAAGCGTCAATAACAGACATAGATCGTCCCTGATAATCCGGGAAAGGGAAAAAGTCGCTTTCGGCTATGATTTCCCATAATGAAATTGTCGAGGTACTTTGATAATCATTTCCAAATCGCTTATCACAACCCGGACAAACGTTTATTACTTCGGTCTTTTCAGATAATTGAGGATCATGATGACAGCAAATCAGCAGTTTATCCATTTCACCCAAATTTTCATTGAGTAGCAGATGTAATTTTTCGGCTAATTCAGGTTTATACAACATTAATGCACATCCGGGTGCGAAAACATTTTTTATCATATTCGTTTTACGAAAGCTATTCTTGATTGTAATCATATTTCATTTGTTAATAATTTATTTTTTAAAGGTCAAATGGAATTAACTCCGTTGATCTTCGATTCGCATGAATTTTATTATCATCTCGATTGGTGATTCTGTAATCATGCTCATTTCATGTCTTACTGAATTCTACCAAAGTGGAATAGTTTTTTGCTCAAATATAAGTAAAATGGCGGATTTAAAAGGGAAAGCAAATTTACAAATATTGGGCGATCCAACGATTTACCTTAGAGAATATGCGAATTGTCCGGGGTTCTAATTTTTAGCGGAATCTGTCAAAAGGTCAAGACACTTGTTCTGCTCAACCACCTCATTAACCTCACATTGATTTGTTCTAAAGGACTAAGTTCGCAAGAGTTTATCAACTTAAAAAAACATTTAAAAAAGTAATAAAAAACATATGTAGATATATAGAAATGATGTATTTTTACGCTCATATACTAATTACATAAATCATTTCAGACACTATGAAGAATTTTATTAAAACCACGATTTCGGCTTTTTTAGTAATGGCCGGGATTATTTCAACACAAACAGTTCAGGCGACAGACGGGTATTTTGGACTTGGTTATGGTGCGCTGAATAAAGGTTTGGCAGGAGCCGGAACTGCATGGTACAAAAACTCCTTAATTAACGGAAACCCTGCAGGAAATGTTTTTCTTGGAAGACAATACAATATTGGTGTTGGACTCTTTAACCCTAACCGGGAATACACTGTATCAGGAGAACCTTCGGGAATGGCTGGTACGATGGGGTTAACGACTGGAACCGCTAAAAGTGACTCTAAGTTGTTTCTTATTCCAAACCTTGGTGCCAATTGGATGGTAAATGATAAAAGTAGTTTTTCTGTAGCGCTTTTTGGTAACGGCGGAATGAATACCAATTATCCGACCCAAACTTTTTATGATCAAAGTTCAAAAACTACGGGAATTAACCTGGCTCAAATGTTTGTTGGACTTACTTATTCCAGAAAAATTGCAGAAAAGCACAGCATTGGTGTGACTGTTTTAGCTGCATATCAGTATTTTGAAGCAAAAGGAATAGCCTCTTTTGGTGCAATGTCAGGTAGCCCGAAAAAATTAAGCGGAAATGGAACCGATAATGGATATGGAGTTGGTTTTAAGTTAGGTTATATGGGGCAACTTGCAAAAGGACTAACTTTTGGTGTGAGCTATCAGCCCAGGACAAACATGAGCAAATTTGGCAAATATGCCGGACTTTTTGCAGAACAAGGCAGCTTTGATATTCCATCGAACGTATCTGTTGGTTTGGCGTACGAAATTCTTGAGAACTGGGCTGTAATGGCAGATTATAAGAAAATCAATTATTCCGATGTAGCTTCTGTTTCTAATCCGATGGATACTCAGGCATTTGCTACAGCACCACTTGGTTCTGATAATGGTGCCGGTTTTGGTTGGAAAGATATCAACGTTTATAAATTCGGTTCCGAGTACACATTTCCTAAAGGGTGGACTTTCAGAGCAGGTTATTCTCATTGTGATGAGCCGGTTCCAACAACAGAGACTATGTTCAACATTTTAGCTCCCGGAGTAGTCCAGGACCACATCACCACAGGATTCTCTAAAAAAATTGGATCATCAGGAAAAGCAGTTCACTTTGCTTTTGTTTATGCCTTTCAGGGAACTGTAAAAGGTTATAATCCGATGGATTTTGATGCCGCAAATGCAGCATTAGGACAAATGGTTCCGAATCAAACCATTGAATTAAAAATGAATCAAATAGAGCTTGAAGTTGCCTTCACTTTCTAGATCGCACAAAACAAATTTAAAAGAGGTTTTCTGGATACCCATCGTTTACAAGGATGGGTATTCTGTTTTAATGATCTGGAGATAAAATAAGTGCTTTCGATATTTCAATACCTGTCACTGGTATATTAAGTATTTTTTACGCATGGTTTTGTATTCTGATAATTTAGGTTCCCACGAATCCTGAATTTCTTTTACCGACTTGCCGGCAATGATCTGTTTTCTGAATTCGTCGGTACCGGCAAGTATATCGATGTTGCCCATTTGACGGCTTTGCGTTCTGTCAAAAAACTTATCCTTGTATGGATAGGCGTTATACAGGTCAATCATCCACTGAATATTGATTCTTTTAAATTCCCTCAGTTTGTTTATATCATAATCTCTAAAATCAATACCATAGCAAACCTCATTCATGTGCAAGGGTGTTTCACTCATGCCCGGAATCCCAACCGGCGTAAACGAAAAGCTGTACTTGTCTTTTAATGCAGGGCTTCCCAGTACTGTAAAGGGGAAATAAGTGCCGCGTCCCTGACTCAGGATTGTCCCTTCAAACAGGCAAATCGTCGGATACAGCATAACACTTTGTTGGGTATTCAGATTAGGAGAAGGCTTTACGGGCAATGTGTAGGACATTTCGTGATCGTAGTTGAGCACCGGAATAATTCTTAGTTTGCAGATCATTTTATTGGGCAGCCAGCCTTCACCATTGATCATCTGAGCAAATTCAGCAATGGTCATTCCGTGGGTAATGGGTATCGGATACATCCCGATACCTGATTTGAATCTCGTATCAAGTAACGGGCCATCAACAAAATAACCATTTGGGTTGGGCCTGTCAAGGATCAGCAATTCTTTATTGTTCTCGGCACAAGATTCCATGATTCTACCCAATACATTGATGTAGGTATAAAACCTGCAACCAACATCCTGAATGTCGAATATCATAATATCAACGTCTGCAAGGTCTTCGGCCGATGGTTTGTGTTTGGTTCCATATAATGAGATTATTTTTACGCCAGTTGCGGGATCTTTTTCGTCTCCCACGATCGCTCCGGCGCTTGCATTTCCTCTGAAACCATGTTCTGGTCCGAATACTTTAACAATGTTGATGCCGATAGATAGCAAACTATCAACGAGATGCCTTTTACCAATGATTGTTGTAGGATTAGCCAGTACAGCCACCCGTTTGTTCTTCAAATAACCGAGATATTTTTCAGTCTGATCGGCACCCGTAATGATGGTATT
>JAPLDR010000104.1:71160-71548 GCA_026391655.1 Bacteroidia bacterium
TATTGTTTTTTCTGGAAACCGGTTGATGTCCGACACCGGAAGTACTTGTAAAGCTCACTGAAACGCCAATGACGGCAAACAAGATTAATGCTATTATTTTTTTCATATTAGAACGGTTTTAAAACGTTAATAATCAATCGCAACCAAATGAAACCGACATCTTTCGATCAGTATTTCATCATCTTTAACCTCGTAAATCAATCTGTTTTTAATTTTTTCAAGTGCTGATGATTAAGATTCCTGTTTCATAAGATTGATGCCATCGGTAAGACTGGCAACAGTTACATGGCCGTTAAGCAGGTATGCACTACCGCTTATCGGAGCAATAACAAATGCTTTATCGGGATTAATATCTTCGAGTGCCTTCCACCAACCTTTAGTCAGTTGT
>JAPLDR010000104.1:71565-79334 GCA_026391655.1 Bacteroidia bacterium
TAGTCAGTTGTGGGGCAGTGGAGGCCTTACATTCAACAGCTATTTTTTTGTTCCCGCGAAGCAATACCAGGTCCATTTCATCGCCGGTGGCTGTGCGATAAAAATACGGTGTCCAATCGGGCATGTTTCCAACTATATTTTCAATAACCAATCCTTCCCATGATGCTCCAAACACAGGATTCCCCATAAGACCATTGAAATCGGGGATCAAGAGTAAGCGGTGCAGGATGCCTGAATCGCGCACATATACTTTCGGCGATTTTACAAGCCGCTTTTTAACATTTGCAACGTATGGCTGAAGTGTTCGCAGGATATAAGTCTGTTCGAGTAAGTCGATATATCTTCGAATGGTTGGATGAGTTAATCCAAGTGCTTCGCCCAGTTTTGAGGTATTGAGTAATTGTCCCTGGTTATGGGCACACATCACTAATAATCTGCGGAGTTGCAAGGGGGGAATTTGAATTCCCAACTTTGAAATATCGCGTTCGACATAGGTTCGGATAAAGTTTTCGAGCCACAACATACTATCGGAATCGGATTTACTCAGATAGCTTTCAGGGAATCCGCCCCGAAACCAATACCGGCGCAACGAATACATAGGTTCATTGCTCACTTCATTAGCATGGAATGGAGAAATTTCTATCAGACCAATCCTTCCGGCAAGAGTTTCAGAACTTTTTTGTATCAATTCCTGAGAAGCTGAACCTAACAGAATAAAACGGCCGTTTCTCCTTTGTTTGTCGATCGCACTACGCAAAACAGAAAAAAGATAAGGGACAAATTGTATCTCATCTAAACAGATCACCGCATCACTATTCGCTTCAAAAAAAAGGTTGGGATCAGAAAGCCTGTTGAGGTCTTCATAATTCTGCAAATCGACATAAACATAAGGTGTAATCATTGCCGTCAGCATTTTCACAAGCGTAGATTTACCGCTTTGTCTTGGCCCAAGCACCAGAACAGCTGGAAATACGCTAAGAAACTGAAGAACTGTTGGTTCTAATTGCCGATGAATTAATTTGTGCATATTGTAAATTCGATTTTCAATTTGCACAAAATTAAACTTAAATCTTTAATTATAGCACTAACAAGGCAAAAAAAACCATATACCAGAGTCGCAAAATTCAGTAAATGGTTTATAAATGACAGAACCAGCACAAATAATGCGTTAAAAAGAAACATCGCAATAAGTCTCCAAGGTTCATTAAGACTTATAAATGAGATAATCAATGCTTTGTGAAACTTTGCATCTTTGTGAGCGGAAAACTAGGTTTTAATCTTTACGGCAACAATTCTTTGATCATTTTCAGCATTTTTTCGGATCCGGGATATCCGGTAAGTTTATTTTTCATTACACCATTTGTGTCATAAAACAGATAACTCGGTATACCCTCAAAGCCAAAACTATCCATTGCATATCCCCATTCTTCCTTAGTCAGATAATAATGTTCTCCCCCGATTATTTTGATGTTCTCTTCCCATAATTTCACAGGAGAAGAGACATCAGTTATGTAGACAAAAACGATGTCTTTTCCATGCATTTCATTTTTGACTTCCCTGGTTTCTTTCATTGCAGCCATACATGGCCCGCACCAGGTAGCCCAAAAATCGACTAAAACTACTTTCCCTTTATATTTGGATATAATAGCATTCATCAATGCTTCTTTGGGAACTTCCGGTGTTTTATTAACGACTGTTTTGAAATAGTTTTTTTCTTTTTCTAATTTTATGACCGCATCATTCCTTTTTAAAAGAATCTTTGTGAACGCTTCATTCTTAAAATAGCTCCTGATATTTTCTTTCTGTTTATCCGACAAAGGTTTTAGCTCATCATTGAACTGCCGGGCATAGGCATTGGCTGCAAGCATATCATAGAACAAACCGGTATCCGAACCAATCAAATCAGACATCGTCGTTTTTACTTCTTTAAGCCAGTCATTTATCGGTGTATCTTTGATCGTGGGAATATTCAGTATTTTATTGGAAAGTATAGTTTGCAAAACCTCGTAGTAAGAGTAATTGTATAAATTCTGAGGATCGCTCAGTTTAAAATCTTTAAGAAACGCATAATATGACCTGTTTGGTTCCTGGGGCGTGAAATTATCGGGTGCTGTTTTAGGTTTAAAATTCCGATAGTTCCGAGCTATATAGTCTCGATAAGTGAGAAGGCATCCTTTAAGATATTCTAATTTGCATTCATTTGTAATGTAGTACTTTGCTTTTTCAGATAGTATAGAATCATTTATTGATTTCTTCAATCGTTCTACCAACAACTTTTCGATGGCAAAATGACTGAAATCTTCGGGCGTCATGTTATAAGAGCGTGCGGTATCATGGACATCCAGGAACTTACCGTACATTTTTTCGTAATTTATTATATCATCTGAAGTTAATCCAAGACTGCTTACCATATTTGCCTTAATCTTACCGGTCGCATCATAAGAGATTTCTAATTTTGTTACTTCACCGGGTATCAAACCGACGCAGAACGCATTATTATTGAATATATCTGAGCCAATGATGCCAATCGTTGTGGTACACTCAACCGGAACTTCGAAATGAAAACTACCATCTTCATTCAAGTGAGTTTTGAATTTTCCAGTTTCTACTGTAACCGGATTTGGAACATACAAAGTAAGAATCGGTGTTTCTTCACCTTTTTTCAGGTGAAAATTAGTAAGTTTACCAGCCACCTTAGCTATTCCTGCTTGTATTTTGGGATCAGGCAACCGATCATTATTGGCATGTTTACAAGATAAAAACACTAAACAAATTCCAACAATTAAAATTGGTTTTAAAAGAAATGCGTTTTTCATAGAATTGAATATGTGGCATAAAATTAATCAATAATTGAGAAATTATTATATTAATAAAGTTTATTATTGAAAATATCGCCAATAAATCTTCACCTTTTTATCAAACAAGAATAGTTCAAAAAAACCTATCAGAAAATTATTCCACAGGTTGCGGCACTTTGTAAAGCTTCTCCAGATTGTATCCACGCTTCCGGGCTTTGTTAAGAAGCATAGTATAAACGGCATCGTCCATTTGCGGAGTACGACACAGAATCCAGAAGTATTTATCGGACGAACTGCCGATCATGGCGTATTGGTAGTTTTCAGCATCCAACTCAAGCACATAGTAATCGGCATAAAAGATCCAGAAAAAGGAGACTTTTAATTTGCCGGGTTCGAGTTTATTTGGAATTTTAGCTTTCCCTATGGCTTTCGACCGTTCTCCTTCCAAAGTGTTTTTGAATCCTTCGTTAAGCACTTCAATCATCCCATTATCCTTAATCTTGTAGGTTGCGGTTACACCTACAAGATTCTTTTCGAACGAATGTGGGAAACGGGCAATCTCGTACCACTTTCCGAGGTAACGATTCAGGTCGAGCTCTTTAACAGTTGTTTGATCAATCATCTGGCTACTGGTTTTTGTACAGTTACAAACAAATAAGACACTAAATATCAGCAATAAACGAATTATCTGCATGACCTTAATTATTTTGTGTACCTCAAAGTTATCCAATTAATTTACATTGACCACAAAATGAAGAAATGAAAAATTAACTGCTTGAAAAGTATTTTTCTGCCACGAAGGCTCTAAGACACAAAGGTTTCACCAAGATCTGGAAGTCAAAATATCAACACTTTGTGCAACTTTGTGTCTTTGTGACCTGGTGGCAATCAGTTTTTTGATTTTTTCAAAAATAAACTTAAACAGTGGTTTATCTGGATTATTAATCTGTTCACGAAGGACTGCCAGCCGCAAGCCGCCAGTTGCCAATAGCTGAATAACATTAATCTTCAACTAATAAAACAAGCATCATAAGATTCATAAATAAATTACATTTGTCGGTCAAATAACCATTAAATCCTATAACCCGATGACCAATCAAATCATTGTTGAAATCCGCAATCTTCGAAAAAATTACGGCCCGAAGCAGGTGCTTCAGGGTATTGATCTGGAGATCACTTCAGGCCAGATTATTGGTTATATCGGACCGAACGGTGCCGGGAAATCGACAACCGTAAAGATTCTATGCGGTTTAATCACTGACTTCTATGGAGACATCACTATCTTCGGGAAAGATCTTCGCAAGGATACCCTTGAGATCAAAAGGCAAGTCGGTTATATTCCCGAAAATGCAGTACTATATGAATCGCTTACTCCATTGGAATTTATGGAGTTCGTCGGCGAAATGCGTGGCCTCGGTACAGAACAAACCCGAGACAAGGCTGAAAAACTCATGAATATTTTCGAAATGAAACAGAACCTAAATCAGCGGATAGCGACATTCTCGAAGGGAATGCGACAGAAAGTGCTGATTTGCTCAGCATTACTGCACAATCCCGATCTTATTTTTATGGATGAGCCACTCTCAGGTCTTGATGCCAATTCGGTAATCATGGTTAAGGAGATGCTGATTCACCTGGCACACGATGGGAAGACAATTTTCTACAGTTCGCACCTGATGGATGTGGTTGAAAAAATTTCGGATCGGATTATTCTGATTGATCAGGGAAAAGTGATTGCCGACGGATCATTCGACGAACTGAACAAGCTCTCCAACGACGAAAACCTCGAAAAGATGTTCACCCGGCTCACTGGAAATACCGATCATGGCGAAAAAGCGGAAGCATTTATCAACGCATTCGAAAAGTAACAACTATGATTAACCTTATTCTTAAGCTTTTTATCCCTTTCCGCTGGTTTATTGAGAAGATGGGTGCAGATTACGATCAGTTTATCCGGATTTTAAAATTGAAGCTCACCCTCGATGACCGACGGGCTAATAAATACTCCAAAAAATCGAAAAACGCACAGGAAAAAACACTGATCAAGCAATCATTTTTTCAAATATTTATGGGGGTCTTCTTTGCAATGTTTCTGATCATGATTAAGACGCCCTTTACCTTCTTTTACATCGCACATACATTTTTGATGGCTATGATGGCCATGATGATCATCTCTGAATTCTCCACCATTTTGTTCGACACCTCCGAAAATGTGATTATTCAGCCGCTGCCAATTAAGGGGAATACCATCAGTCTGGCCCGCAATGCTCATGTTTTTATCTACCTCGCCATGATGGCATTCTGTCTTTCGGTGGTAACGATCATTATCGCAATCTATAAGTTTGGAAGCCTCTCGGGATTGATTTTTGTATTCACCATTTTTCTGAATGTATTGTTCACCTTGTTTTTTGCCAATATCCTGTACCTCGGCATTATGCGTCTGGTCAGCGGAGAGCGGCTTAAAAACCTGCTTATGTATTTTCAGATCGCTATTGCTATCTTTTTTATGGCAGCTTATCAGATTGGTCTCAGAATGGTTGACAAAACTGCTATTCAGGAAATGGTTTTGCCTGTTCACTGGTTTACTTACTTGTTGCCACCCGCTTTCTTTTCTGGGTTAATTGAAGCACTCACTACGTTGAATTTTGATCAGTCGCACCTCCTGTTTATTGCAGAAGCATTGGTTGTGCCTCCGGTTGCGATCTATTTTACAGGCAAATACCTCACGCCAGTATTTAACCGGAAATTAATGGAACTGGAACAGGGCGACCGCGTTACGAAAATAAAAATTGAAACTGCCCACAAAAGTCTTTGGTACAGAATGCTGTCGTCACTATTTGTTCATACAACAGAGGAAAAGGCGGCTTTTAAAATGATGTGGAAGATGACAGGTCGCGAACGGCAGTTTAAACAAACATTGCTTCCTACATTTGGATATGTAATCATCATGATGATCCTGCCAAATGTAGGCAAACATGGAAGTTTCAGTGATTTCACATCTGGCTACAAATATCTTTTTATTTTATATGTCTTTATGATGGTTTCATTTGCGCTTTGCAGTGCTTTGTTAATCGGAAATAATCAATCTTCGGCATGGGTATTTAAATCAATGCCACTAAAGTCGCCTGCAAGTTTCTTTAAAGGGGCTATAAACGCAGCTTTCGCAAGGTATTTTATTCCGTTTTATCTCGCAGTTGGTACGGTGGTATGTTTCCTTTGGGGAATCAAGGTCATGCCGGATGTTTTTATAGCATTTTTGTCAGTCTATCTGATTACATCGCTGTTGTATTATTTTCAGCAACCTGGGTTTCCGTTTTCATTAGAGAAAACAGCCGTCCAGGGTGGTTCAAATGCAATGAAAGTGTTTGCGCTGATGGCTTTAGCCGGAGTGGTTGGGTTTGTGCACTATTTATTACTGAGATGGTTCGATTTTGCAAATCTGATACTGATACCTCTTTATTGTAGCGCGATCTATTACGTAAACGGGATCATGGTTTACCGGAAAATTACCTGGAAGGAGGTTGACCGTGTGAATGATTATTCGTAATTTTACTCAGCAGGTGACTTGGAGTCTATTCGAATTTACTCAGCAGGTGACTCAAAGTCACCTGCTGAGTATGAAATAATTAAAATACTATAATATGGGAAAGAGCATAAAAGGATCACTTACCGAACAAAATCTGTTAAAAGCTTTTGCCGGTGAGAGTCAGGCGAAAAACAGGTATGAATTTTTTGCTGAAAAAGCCAAAGAGGAAGGTTACGAACAGTTAGCAGCTATTTTCGGGAAAACAGCTTTGCAGGAACAGTCGCACGCGAAGCAGTTTTTCAAATTCCTTGAAGGTGGAGCACTTGAGATAAAAACGACATTTGCAACCGGAATAGCAGACCAAACAATTGACAATCTGAAAACTGCCATAAACGAGGAAAATAATGAACGGGCAATACTCTACCCTCAATTTTCAGAGATTGCGAAAGAGGAAGGGTTTCCGGCGATTGCCGCTATCTTTAAAATGATCGCAAAAGTGGAGGCCGAACACGAGAAAAGGTTTAAAAAACTCCTGAATGGCATTGTAGAAGGCACCATCTTTCATCGCGAAAAGCCGGTCAGGTGGGAATGCCGCAAATGCGGATATGTTCACGAAGGTACAGAGCCGCCGCAGGTTTGTCCGGCTTGCCAGCACCCTAAAGGATATTTTGAAGAGATGGCTGAGAATTATTGAATTGCTTCCAATGAATTGTCTTTGCCTTTTGCCGATGGAAGGAGAACCGATGTTGTAATTCGACGTTTGGTGCTGGTGATTAGATTTGAATCCACACGAAATGTTACTGTGATGTATTCATTTAGAATGAAATACGTTGAAAGAAACGTATGCTCAATCTTTAAAGCACCGAACCGAAAATCCAAGTGAACTATTGGCATAGCTCATTTTAACAGTTAGGTCATCCCGGTTTAGTAATAAATACCAGGCTTGATCATTTGAGTAGGGCGTACTGCACCAATAGGAGGCCTTACTGTCAAAATCGAAGAACGAGCCATCAGCATCGCGATAACCACTTTCAGAAGATGAGAAACCGCTGTCACCATATTTAATTAGGTAATCGAATTTACCCTCGCTGTTACTTTCGGCACTTTTTAATAAAATATCATATTCCTTTTTACCCGGCAAATGCCACCCAGCCGGGCAAACTTTTTTTGCGGTCTCCCAATCGTATAAATAACCGTTTGTCGAAACACACTTCGGGTCATTATTGAAGGCCCAATATTTTCCGGAGGCTGGTTTGTAGGCCAGGTTTTCTGCCATCATGGTTTGTGTCCCAATTTTGACTGTTTTATATATTTTACCATCACGCGAATCGGTAAATTTACCTTCGACCTGAGCTACTGAACTTAGGGCAATCAGTATAATCGTAATGGCCATTAATAATGATTTGCTTTTCATTTTTCTTTGGAAGAAAATCGAAAGGGAACTT